>JAEZNB010000080.1 GCA_023441965.1 Bacillota bacterium | reverse complement strand
ATTTTTGGAATCGTGTCATCATTTGCGTGTTATCTTCTGCTCCAGCAGTTATTCAACAATAATCCTGTGGCCAGTAAACATATTCCATACATCGAGCATATCACTTCTATGCTCTCTTGCCCATGCTAGCAGTTCCTCTTCATCTCCTTTTTCTATGCTGGTTTGGATGGGTTGGAGAGTTTCTAAGCTGTATAAGCCAGCGCCTTTACCTCTTATAATGACTTTAAAATGAGGTCTGTTATGCATCATTGTGGAGCTTCTGATAACGAATGTTATCGAATTATTAATTCGCCTGTTTGTTTCTTCCAGCCAATCGCCGGGCAAAAGGCGCCGATATGATAGTATATACTTTTTAGACGTGCATTCATCTCTATAACATTCATCAAGTTCATATATTGATATAATAAGCTTTTTCAATAGAAGATTACATTCTTCTTGTAAATTACCATGTAACCTAGCCTTTATTGATTTTGAAAATCCCAAAATAATCACATCCTATCTATAATATTATTCAACCAAACAAAATAATAATGCAGGAAGGTGATTTGAAACTACCCCTTGACCGCACCAATTGATATTCCTTTAATGAAGTAACGCTGTAAACAAAGGAAGAACACAATCACGGGTACTGCGGAAAGAGTAGCCCCCGCCATTTGCGGTCCGATTGTTGATACACCGTCTGCAAGACCGATGAGGTAGCTAAGAGCCAACGGAATCGTTCGATTGGCTTTGCTGGTTAGCATGATGTTCTGCCAGATAAAATCGTTCCAGTTGCTGATAAAAGTAAAGATCGCAAGTGCACCGAACACAGGCTTTGATAACGGTAAAATGATCTTTGTAAAGATTCCGATCTCTCCACAACCGTCGATAACGGCAGCCTCAATCATCTCATCCATCAAGGAACTCATGTACTGCTTGCAAAGAAAAATGCCATAGGCAGCGTTCACACTGGTAAGAACAACGCCCATTGGTTTGTTCACCAGACTCAGGGAATTGGCAACTACAAAATTTGGTACCATTAGAAGCTGCCTTGGCAGCATCATAGTGGCCATTAATACCGCAAACCAAAATCGCTTTCCAGCAAACCTCTTTTTTGCAAATACATAGCCGCCCAAAGCGGAGATGAAAACGGTGATCATGACAGTCATACCAGTAATAAAAAGGCTTGTTCCAAACGCCTTGAACATATCCACCTTTTTAAAGACGGTAAAGTAATTATTCAGACTTAGGTTGGTAAAGGGATTCATATCCATGGGCACAACAAAAAATGCCATACTGGGTTTAAAGCTGCCAGTGATCATCAGATAAAACGGCAGAAGGCTTAGCGTCATCATTATCAGTAGAAGAACCAATGAAAATGTCAATTGTCTTTTTAGCCGAATCATGCAGACTCCACCTCTTTCAATACTGCTCACTGGAATTAGTCATGTGATACTGGAAAAGTACCAGTATCCCGATGATCGCGAACAATATAATCCCCATGGCAGATGCATATCCATATCGTCCAAACTCAAATGCATTCCTATAAACCAAGTACAGTATTGTGGTGGTCTTATAGTTTGGGCCGCCACCTGTAAGCAAATATGGAACAACAAATACCTGAAGGTTCGCAATAATCGCTGTAATACTTACAAATGTCAATGTAGGACGAATCAGCGGCAGCGTGACGGTAAAAAACTGTCTCGTACGTGTAGCCCCCTCCAATTCTGCTACCTCATAATAATCCTTAGGGATGTTGTCCATGGCTGCAGAGAACAGTATAATGGGCTGAGAAATAGAAAAGGTCATCACCAATACCGAAACCAACGGGATCACCAAGTCCTTTCTACCAAACCAGTCTACTCGCGGCAAACCCAGCAAGTCCATCAAAGAAGCGGAGAGGCCGTATCCAGGATTAAACATGAATTTCCAGGCTATTGCCAGTGCAACTTGACTGACGATGGATGTGATATAAAACACCATCTTTGCGGAACGCTGCAAATGTCGGGATCTGTCCTGTATGGTCCTGGCGATCCAAAGTGATACTATCACTGTCCCAGGAATAATGAATGCGCACATCTTCAGCGTGGCCCCGATGGCGTCCAAAAACATAGCATTGCTGAATAGCTCTGTAAAATTTGAAAAGCCAACATAAATACTGGCTTTATAGGTAACATTGAAAAGTGACATCACGAAGCCGTAAATAAAAGGATAGACAGTAAACACAATTAAAAACGCAAGCCATGGCATCAGGAACAGATAGCAGACGATATTGTTTTTGATCCTTCTCTTTTGTCTTGTTTTCAAAGACATTTGGGGGACTATCATTATATAATCATCCTTTTCGTGAACCGGAAACGGATAAGAGAAACTCATCTCTTATCCGTTTCCATCATCTTATCTTTGTGATTCCATTACCGGGCGGACAGGATTTTATCTACATTCGCCTTGAAGGAATCCATGGCTTCTTGTGGCGTTTTGGTACCGGCATATACAGCCTGCATCTCCGGATAGAAACAGGTTCTGACCTGTGGCCAGTAGCTTTCCAAAATCCCAAATGATGAGTTACTGTATTTCCCTGACCATTCGGCACGGATTGCAACTTCCCTTGCGATCAATTCATCTTCGTTTTCATATTTAAGCCCTATATCCCGTACCGGTGTATAGGTGGGGGTGTAATTCCAGATTGCCAGTGACATCTCCGGTATATCCATGAACGTCTTCACAAACGCTTTTGAAGCGATAATGGTATCCGCGTCGCCGCTGTTGGTGAACACTGCAAAACAATTTGCGCCCCAGGATGCGCTGTTCATGCCCGGCTTTCCGTCAACTGTGGGCACCGCATAATCCCTGATCTCTGGAACCCGGTCAATCAAACCCTCGTTAAAGCTTTGCTTCATCTGGATCATGGTGTTGGCGGCTGGTGAATTAAAACATAGTACAGCCTTCTCACTGAGGAAGAACGTGGTATCAGCTTCGAGGCTCGCCGCTCCCGGTACACAGTATCCGTTGTCGTTGATCTTCTTAAGCATCTCCACAATCTCAACGCATTCAGGACTATTAGCCAGGCACTTGGTTTTGTCACTGCTGACAATTTGGCCACCGTTGCATAGCATTAGTGTATACATGATATCGTCGCTAGTTTGTGAGCCAGCGTACAACGTAGTACCATAGATATCCTTATCCTTCCCGGCAATAGCTGCTGCCTTGATGAAGTTGTACAGGTCATCAAACGTCCAGCTTTCACGGTCTTCCGGGAGCAAGCTGTATACCCCTAATTCCTTAGCCAGTGTCACATTTACTGAGAGGGCGGAACAGGCAATGGTGGAGGCAGGCACCAGGTATTGCTTACCGTCTATCTGACCGATGGATAACACCGCGTCATACCAGTCGCTAAAGCCTGCAACCACATCGGATAAATCCTCCACAAGCCCTGTAGCCGGCAACTTGGATGTTCGGGCTGTGCCGTCTAGAAATACGTCGGGTGTTGTGCCAGTGCTCATGGCAATCTCAAGCTTTTCTGCCACACCCTCCCAGGTAAGTAACTGATATTCCACCTCAACATTCGGGTAGAGTTCTGCAAATTTGGGCAGCAGGATTTTTTCCATATCTTCTTCCATGGTGTTGGTCAAAGGTGTGAACCAGACGGTTATGGATGCTGTTAAGTCTTTCTCTGCGGCCAGAGCAGGCAATCCAACAGTAAGGAGTACCAAAAACGACAGGACGAAAGTGATAGATTTTCTGATCATTCTGCTCCTCCATTTTCCGGAATGTCACGAAGGACAAACACAAGTCAGTAACGATTGTACAAAGAGACATATATGATCAGATCATCATCCTTTCCATACCATTTTATCTCCATTTTTTAGCAGCAACTTAATTATATATATGAAGTTGTCAGTTTGTCAATAAAAAAGAATAAAGAAAAAAAGAGACTTGAATCGAATATGCTCTTTTAGGTTGATACGGAAAAGGATATATTGAATAGGCCAAGCTACTCTTGACCCAGCAATCATGTTGTAGAGTTTTTACTCTTTTCTTAAAAATGAATCCACAGCGTCCGGGCTGTTTACATTCCCGACAAACATCAAGATATCCCGCTCTTCCAAAGCAGCATAGGGGCCGGGAGACAAAATGATACGATCGCCACGGCGTATGGCGATTACCGTAGCTCCTGTTTGTTGCCAGAATTTTAGTTCCTGAAGGTTCTTGCCAATCTGGGGGCAGCCTCCCGGAACTACTGCTTCATAGTTTGGGAAAGGGGCGGTAGCGGAGAACCGCTCATTGATTCGGATAATTGACCCTGCTACATCCGCAATCTGCTTGTTCAGATCTGCTTGCTTTGAAAGTAATTGCTGCAGTTCGTTTTGCCGAGATCGAATATCGTTTCGTGATCCGAATCTTTCCACATACTGACGTGCTTTCTCGCGGGAAAGAATTATAGCGCCACTATTATGGCGTATGTCCACAATCTCCATATCTGATAGTAGTTTCATCGCCCGCCGAATCGTTTCCGGTGAAACGCCATATTCCGAGGCCATTACGGATCGGCCATATACCTTCGTATTCTCTTTTAGTTCGCCCTTTGTGATACGTAGGGCAATATCCAGCGCAATTTGGGAATAAACGGGAGCGACCAGAGATGTTGACACATTACCGCATCCTTACTGGGTTTTTGAATATTGGTATTATATCAATGATCCGTCGCTAGCGCAATGATGATTAGGCTTCACGTTTACTATCATTTTGTTTATGCATGTCTACGATGTGTTTTAGATAAATGAGAAAGTCCGGAAACCCTTGAGTTCCCTGCCTTTCTCGATTTTGAGTATTCTTCTATTGCCTTTTCCAAACTTTTATATGAAAAAGTACAAAGATGGGAAACAATTCAAGCCTGCCTGCAAGCATAATTACAGATAGTATTAGTTTGGATAGCCCACTGTACCCGGCATAGTTCCCCACAGGCCCAACAGCGCCAAGTCCAGGTCCGACATTGGATATGCA
>JAEZNB010000036.1 GCA_023441965.1 Bacillota bacterium | reverse complement strand
GCTGTTCCAATAGATCCAACACAGCCTGGCCATTGTCGACGGCGATGAGAAAGTATCCTTCCGGTTCCAACGCTTCCATGAGCACGCGCAAGCTCGTATGGTCGTCATCGGCAATGATGATTTTTTTGCCGTGGCCCTTTTCAACCATTCTGGACATCGAGAATGCAACCGGAGCCGTCCGGAAATCTGCCGGCTCCTGGAGGGAAATGTCAATTGGGCGGACCTTTTCCGTGGCTGCCACAGGGATGGTGAAGGAAAAGACGGCACCTTTTCCTTGTTCTGATTGGACCCAAATGCGTCCTCCCTGCAATTCCACTAATTGCCTAGCAATGGCTAATCCCAGGCCGACGCCTCCAGGCCTCTGGGACGGAATTGCCCCTTGCTGGTAAGGCTCAAAAATCTTTTCCAATTCTTCCGGCGCAATGCCCGGTCCCGCATCTTTGATGGACACCACCACAAAGCCGGCTTGTTCCCGGGCCGAAAGTTCAATTTCACTACCGGCGCCGGCATGTTTGGCTGCGTTGTCAATCAGGTTGTTCAGAATTTGCCGGAGCCGATTTTCGTCAGTCCACACATAAGGAATGTGCGGCGGAACCAGATTGCGCAGCGTCATGTGACCGGGCAGGACATGGGCAAAAACTTCCGTTACCAGATGGGAGACCGTGTGCAGGTCCACATCTTGCGGTTGGATTTTCAATTGCCCTTGTTTAAGTTTGGAAAGATCCGCAATATCCTCCACCAAAAAGGCCAATCGTTTGGAGATCGCCGTAACAAGCGACAGTTTATTGGTTTGTTCCGGGGTCAGCGAGCCGGAGGCAGGGTTTGTGAGCATGGATTGAACCAACATCATAACGCCATGCAGCGGCGTGCGAAACTCATGAGATGTTTTGGCCAAAAATTCGTCTTTGAAGCGATCCGCCTGCACAAGCCGGTCAGATAGCGCCTCATTCTGCTTGTAGATGCTCACAAAGCGATTGGACATGTACAGGGAGAGCAGAAGCAAGTAAATAAAGGGTATGAGGGGCGGCAGGATTGACGGGTTCATTTGGTTGTACACATTCAAAATGCCCACAGCGATGTACAGGATGGTGACCGAAGAAGCCACAATAAGAAAAGAAGCCCCCGCTGCCCGCGTTTGCACGGCTTTCACCTGAATATAGAAAATGTGGATGAATACGGCAAGTGGGAAAAGGATATTGAGTTTCAGCACTTCCACTTGCGCGCCCATGTTGAAATGAGCAGGACTGCAGATCAAAACCAGCATTAAGCCGCCGATGGCTAGGACGGCATAGAGAATTTTTTGATGAGAAAGACGGGGAAAAAGGAAATAAAAAAACAAAGAAAGGAACATGCCCATGAGGACGCCTGAAAGCCTTTGCAATCCTAAAAATAAAATATATGGCAGTTGAGGATAATAGGTGTGCAACAGTTTTTCGCCATGGGTGGCGGTATAAAGGGCGAACATAAAACAGACTAAGGAAAAAAACAGCAATTCTTTATATTTCCTTAAAAAGAAGTAAAAATTAAAAAAATAAATTCCCATGGTCAGAAAAGATACTAGCATCACCCAGTCATACATGCGTTGAAGATCCAGGATCCGGAGGATGCTTTGCTCATTACCCAGATACAAAGAACTGATGATGCCCCCGCCCGTACCATAGTGAAAATTGGCCGTCTGAACAATGATCTCCAGTTCATTGCCTTCGTGCGGAAAAAAAGTAACGTACGGCGTGTTACGGGCTTGATAGGAAGCGTCTTCTTGCGGGATTCCACTTTGACCCACCTTTTCTCCATTGATCCACACAGCGTTGGACATGCGAATATTATTCGTCTTTACGCCCATGACCTCGTTCATCTCAGGCAATTGCACGCGCAGGCGATAGGTGGCGCTGCCGTAGGGGGGCATCGGGCGCCCGTCTGTTTCATAGCGGGTCCATTCGGAAGGAACGGGTACGTAGTGGGGAATGTCTTGATGCTCAAGGTAGGCAGTATCTGCCAGCTTGCCGGCCACAAACTGCCATTGGCCATTTAACGGAAGCGGTCCCTCTGCGTCAAAATCATACTCTCTGGCGTCAAGCACGCCCTTAACGGCCCTTGGCGCATTGGAATCATCCCGCTCAAGGGCAAAAAAAAGCAATCCTAGGGCGATGGCAAGGGAAAAAGCCACGCTCAGGAAAGAATAGATCGTTCTTTTTCTCACATCGAGTCTCCTCATTATTTGCAGGCAAATGATTAGCCGGCCTGTGTTTTTGTATCATCTTCACTGTTGCATGGAGTCTCTCAGTCTGTTCAAAGACGCTGTCCATCCGGGCATCCATTTCACAAGCGCTCACTATTTTTTAAAACAAAATTTTTACTTGTTATTTCAATATTTATATGTATTCTTCCTTTTTTATTTGGAAACAAACTTTATAAACATCCATTCACAGTCTTATCCCCGGTTGTTTTGGATTCCATTTTATTCTTGTGTCAGCAATATTTCTCCCTCTGCCTCACGGAACAATTACTGGGTCAGCTATTCCTCTGGAAACTTATTCCGCCCCTGGAAATAAGAGAAAAAAGTCTTCTGACAGCAAATTGCACTCACTATCAGAAGACTTCTTTGTATTTTATAGCAAACCGGTCAATGCGCCGCGGCCTGCCGCTACGGTTACAGTTGTTACTTGTTAATCATTTTCGTTTCTGTTAGGAGGTTGCGGATGGCTGTGGCCGCTTCCGCATAGGTGAGCATTCCCTTCGGGTCGATGGCCGCTTCCGTTTTGCCGTTGAATACTCCGGCGCTGACGGTTTTCTTGACGCCCTCATAGGCCCAGCCACTTATTTCCTGTTTGTCTAGATAGTTCTCGATTCTGTTGTTGCTCTTCTCCTTCAATCCTACGATGTCCATGGCTCTTGCATACATGATCATCGCTTCTTCCCGGGTGATTTTCGCTTCCGGTCTGAAGGTTCCGTCGGGATATCCGGCGATGATTCCATATTCGGCCGTCATCGTAATGGCATCCGCCAGTTCGTTGCCACTCGACACATCAGAGAACTCTCCCGCTTTGGCTACTCCCGTTCTGTATATACCAAGGGCTTTGGCAACGTACTCCGCAAAATCTCCCCTCGTGATCTGTCCGTCCGGGATGAAGCTCTCAGGATTTTTTATGACCAGCCTGGATGCCATGTCGTTAACATAGGCTTTCGACCAGTGATTCTCCACTGAACTCACCGTTACCGGGTTCCAGATGACTGAATAGGTTGAATTCGTCAGGGAGTTCAGTTTGGCATACCATTTTCCATCCTTTTCAAGCACTTCCGTCGGAACGTGGGAGAAGCTTCCGTCGCGGTTGAACACGACGCCTGTGGTAATTTCGCTCGCATCGACTCCTTCCGGGAGGGCGATGATCCGCTCTACGTAGGCGTTGAATTTGCTAATCTCCACTGTCTTACCTGCATTTGCAGCGGTTATCACGAATTCTATCGGATCAACTACCATTTGATCGTTGTTCTGAGCGGCTGCCTCCAGGGTGGACGCGGCGATTTTGACATCGATCAGGATGTCCTTAAGTTCAACCTGCCGGCCAAATTGGGACCATACGCTGTCGATGTTGATTTGCGCCGCGGGCAGGACGTAGCTTACATTATTGGTTGTAATCTCAAGGATGGCC
>JAEZNB010000027.1 GCA_023441965.1 Bacillota bacterium | reverse complement strand
AGCACAGGGCAGCGTAGATCAGGGTATCGCGGCCCATCATCACATGAAAGTTATCCATGCCACGGGTGAGGCGCAGGTATTCCTCGGTGTTGGTCATATCGCCGGTAGAATCCTTGACGCCGACGATATTGTCAATCTCAGCCAGCCTGGCCACGGTGGCGGGCTCAACTGTCACGTTGGTTTTGGGCCTGTTGTTGTAGATAACGATGGGCAGGCTCGTTTCGCTGGCAATCTCACGGTAATACTCGTACACCTCATGCTGGGTCTGGCTGATGAACATGGGGGTCAGCACGCTGAGTGCATCAATGCCGCCCACGTTTTCGACAGCCTTGGCAATCTGCGCCGCGCCTTTTGTGGTAATGTGGTTGGCTCCGGCATAGATCGCCATGCGGCCAGCCACTGCGTCCTTGGTCACTTCCAAGACGTTGTTGTAGAAACCCTGGTCAAAGGAATAGAATTCACCTGTAGTGCCAAAGGGGAACACACCGTGGATGCCATTATCCGCCAGATAGTCGATCAGGCCGCGATAGGCCTTTTCGTTAAACTTGCCCTCCGCGGTCAGTGGGGTAACAATCGGTACAACTATGCCTTTGGGGGTAAAGCTCATAATTGTTTCTCTCCTTTTCTTACGGCAGCCATTGCGTTATAAGCGTGCCTTCATCGTTGAACATCATATCTTCAGGCACGTCCAGCGCAGAAAGACCGGGGTATTTGCCTGCTTTCACATCCGCATAATAGGCTTCGGACAGCATCACCTGTCCGATGTGCAGGCTGTTTTGTATTCGGATCACACGGGGATGTTCCTTGTCAACCCGGTTGCAGGTGCGGATACAGAACTGCACCGCCTCCTTGTCTGTGCTCAGCACGCAGGGCACCATGGCCGATTTAATCACCGTGCTGGTGATGCAGTTGGTATACATGGCGTCCGCATCGATCTGATCAAAGATTCGGCGGGTGATGGCGCTGGCAAGACCCACACCCAGGCTGTTGCCGTGGCTTTCCTCAGTAAGGCTGAGGAAGCAGGTGCGCTGCACCTGCACACCGCCGCTGGCATAGGGCGTTGAAAAAGTGCCGGTGATGTTGGGGTCCACACCCGTGCCGCTGAAGTTTTTGCCGATGCGGTCCACGATCAGCACATCCCCTTCCCTAACCAGGATGAAGGGCATGTTGGCAAAAGCAATTTTGAGCAGTTCCGGCTCCCGCTCCAAAATTTTTTCCGCCGGAATGGCCTCAAACATCAGGGTCTGGTCATAGGCGTTTTCCAGGCAAGGGATGGCAAACAGGATTTTTCCGGTGCCCAGTGTCACTTTAGCCATGGAGGGAATGTTTTTGGAGATAATATCCATTCCGTCGGAGTGCACCTGCTCCGCGCCTTTCTGCTTGCCCAGGCCCACCGTCATCATCTTGCAGGGGCCGCTTTCAATGGGGCCGCGAAAGGCATTATGGGGCTTGAGACGGCAGGAGACGATCACGCCGTCGGATTCGTAGGCATTCCTGTCCATATAGACGGGTTTGCCCAGCTCGCTGTGGCCAAGCATCACAGTTTCCATGCTGCTGCGGATCTCACAGCCCATCCGTTCTTCCGTTATGCCATAGCTCTCCAGCAGTTCTTTCTGCCCCTCGGCCGTGGCGCCTCCGTGGCTTCCCATGGCCGGCACAATGAAGGGCGTAGCCCCGCGGGATCTGACCCAGGCCACCACAGACCGGGTGATCTCATCCACATTGCGGATGCCACGGCTGCCCGCGGTGATGGCAATCTGCATGCCGGAATTTACGCGTTCGCCTACGTTAGAGCGGCTGATTTCATCAAAAATTGCCTTTTCGATGTCCTTCCGCTCGATGTGTGCATCTGGGAATTTTTGCGATGCGTGGAACATTCTGGGCAACGGGACATCCTTAAGTAGCCGCGATACCGTTCCGTCATTTCTGAACTTCATGGTCTCTCCTCATAGTTTCGCATTCCGGCCAAAGCTGGAATCTATTTCCATCTGAGCACGATACTTGGCCACCGTACGCCGTGACAGGGTGATCCCCCGCTTTTCCAGCGCCTCGGCAATGGCGCGATCAGACATTTTGCCGTTTTCACGGCAGATTTCCTGAATGATCTCCTTCACGTGGGCCGTGCTTGTGCCGCCGGCAACCTCCTTCTGGAAAAAGTGGCTCAGCGGGTAGGTGCCCCTGGCGCAATACAGGTATTTGTTTTGTATGGCGCGGTACACCGTGGTTTCGTGCACGCCGATCTCCTGTGCCACCTGATCGATGCGCAGGGGTAGCAGACTGTATTGGCCCAAGAAGAACGCATGCTGTTCGCGTACGATGATGCGGGCTACCTTTTCCATGGTGGCCTGGCGCATTTCCACAGCGCGGATCAGCAAGTTTGCCGAAGATTGCATCTTGCGTGCAAAGGCCAGCTCGTCACCTTGCAGGGTTTCGGCCAGGCGGCGAAAATTTTCATCCTGCCGCACTGTGGGATAATAATCATTGTGGAACTGAATGTTCAGCGTATTGTCCATGCCCAGCTCCACTGAGAATTCGGGCATGATGTAGCTTGCCGCTTCCTCCCGCAGTGAGCAGGGTGCGGGTGATAAGCTTCGGATGGTATCCACACACTGGCGAACACGGGCTAGCGTCGCCCCGGTTTCCCTAGCGATCTGCCGCATGTTGCCCTTGACAATCTCCAGCAGGTACATACGAATCAGATCATAGCAAAGCGGATCAACGTTGCTTCTTGTGCGCAGCTGCAACTCTAGGTATTCCTCCACCGTCCGCGCGCCGATGCCAACAGGCTCCAGGGCCTGCACTGCCTCCAGCGCCCGCAAAGCAGTTTCTAGTGGCACACCGGCCTCGGCGGCAAGCTCGTCCAGCTCCTGGGTAAAATATCCTCGCGGTGTCAGCATATGCAGTATGACTGTTGCCAAACGCAGAACGTTTTCCTCCAGACCGCTTAGACGCAGCTGCTGCTTCAGATCGCTCAGTACGGTATCCCCTGCATCGGGGATATCTGGCATGTCGTCCGCCTCTCCCCGGCCGCCATGGTACTTGCTTTTTACCATCAGGGCATAATCATGGGCGGATTTTTTTGGCGGTACAAATTTCAGCGCGGGGTTTTCCTGTAAGGCTTTCTGCATTTCACTGCTCAGGTCATCCAGGTCCAGGGAGAGGAAGCGAATGACCATTTGCAGGCTTTGGGATAGTTTTTGTGTTTGTTGAACCTCCAGCCGGTTCTCTGTCACAACGATCCACCTCCCCTGCTATGCACGTCCGGCCATCAGGCTGCCCGTGCCAATTTATTCTCCAGATTGGCTGTTCAGCTCGACGGCGGCCCTTGCAGGCCGCGTCAAGCAGTTTCTACAATTTACTATAGTTGCTGTTTTGCCGCCTTGCGCTTTTCACGCAGGGGCTTGAGAGCGTACATCACCAGCACCAGGACGGCGATGCCCAGGAACACGGCGCTGATGGGGGCGGTGAGGAAGGGCACAAAGCTGCCGCCGTTGCGGATCATGCCGCGGCGGTAGTTGACCTCGGCCAGGGGGCCCAGGATGAAGCCCAGAATGAACGGCGTGGTGGGTATATCAAATTTCTTGAAGGCAAAGCCGATGGCGCCGAAGATCAGGCAGGCAAAGACCTGGCTCATGTTGCTCTTGAGGGCGTATGCGCCGATGACGCACAGCACAAATACGCAGGGCAGCAGGATGTACTTGGGGATACGCAGCAGTTTCACAAACACGCGCAGGCCGAAGAATTCCATGAACAGCATCACCACGGAACATACCAGCATGGCGGCAAAGATTCCATACACGACGTTTGCCTGGTTCTGGAACAGCAGGGGTCCCGGGATCAGGCCATGCAGGGTCAAGGCGCCCAGTAGCATGGCTGTGGTGGTATCTCCGGGGATGCCCAGCGTCAGCAGCGGCACCATGGCGCCGCCGATGGTGGCGTTGTTGGCCGTTTCGGGGGCCACTATACCGTCGATTCGGCCCGTGCCGAACTCTTCGGGATGCTTGTCATTGTTCTTGGCCACGGTGTAGGCCAGCACGTTGCTGGTGCCGCCGCCGATGCCGGGCAGGATGCCGATCCACATGCCGATCACGGCGCTACGCAGGAAGTTCCAGCCTTGGCTTACGAATTCCTTCATGCTGAAGCCGAAGCCTTTAATGCCCTTCATGCTGGGCTGGGCTATCATTTCTTCCTTTGTATTGCGGCTGGTCTGGGCCGCGCTGATGA
>JAEZNB010000049.1 GCA_023441965.1 Bacillota bacterium | reverse complement strand
TGAGTATGATATTATGCATCGGACACAGGCTCACGCAAAGGCCGCAAGCCGTACACCTGTCTTTGTCAACACCAATCCTGTTTTGGGATTTTCGCACAGATAAACGATACATGCCTCGCTGGATCATGCCAAGCAAAAAACCATAGCGTCCCGTTACGCGTGCCCGGCTTGTCAACAGCCGTTCAACATAGCACGCGACCTGTTGCTCGCATTTCGCCATGATCCGCTTAATACTCTCTTCATCGGGTGTACCCAGGAAGTTATGCAACATACTCATGTTAGACGGCATCGTGAAATGCGCCGCCGTATCAACAATAAGCCCCTTGCTCAGGAAACGCTTGCGCGATATCCATGCGCCGTCGCCTGATGCACCCATTTGAGTGCAGAAGGTGTGGATATGCTTTTTCTTTCCCGATATCGGCAAGCTTTCAATGAAACGCTTAAATGGTAAAGGCAAATCAGAACTGTAAACAGGCCAGCCAAACAAAACGAGATCGGCGGTTTTTATCCACCAATCCGCTTTTTTAGGGTTCAGCGTATCGATCGAAACAACGGACGCATTGATGTTTTTCGCATCAAGCTGCCTTTTGATCCTATCCGCCACCCACCACGTATTTCCGGTACCGCTGAAATAGAAAACAACTGCCGTATACATAGGCTTATGAGTTCGCTAAATAGGCGTTTATGAAAGCGTCAATTTCACCGTCCATGACTGCGCCCACATTTCCAGTCTCCTCGCCGGTGCGGTGGTCCTTAACAAGGCTGTACGGGTGAAACACATAGGAGCGTATCTGGCTGCCCCATTCGATCTTTTTCATCTCACCCTTTATTTCCTGTATTTCCTTCATCTTTTCGCTTTCACGTTTTTCGATGAGCTTGGCTTTAAGCATGCGCATTGCCGTCTCTCGATTCTGAATCTGTGATCGCTCGTTCTGGCACTGCACAACGATATTTGTAGGCAGATGGGTAATGCGGATTGCCGATTCTGTCTTATTGACGTGCTGGCCGCCCGCACCCGATGAGCGGTAAGTATCCACACGTAAATCGTCCGGGTTAATATCGATATCTGCCTCATCATCATCCAAATCAGGCATCACATCCAGCGATGCAAACGACGTGTGACGTCGTGCAGATGAGTCAAAAGGCGATATGCGCACCAGCCGATGTACGCCCTTTTCCGCCTTTAAGTAACCGTAAGCGTTAAGTCCGGTCACCTCCATGGTGACGCTTTTCACACCTGCCTCATCACCGGCAAGGAAATCCAGTACACGAACAGCATATTTCTTACGTTCCGCCCAGCGCGTGTACATTCGGTAAAGCATCTCCACCCAGTCCTGTGCCTCTGTGCCGCCTGCACCCGCGTGCAGCGAGAGTATCGCGCCGTTGCTGTCATATTCGCCGCGCAGCAGCGCCTTAAGCCGCAGCTCGGAAACATCCTTTTTTAATGATATCAATTCCGCTGTGAGTTCTTCGCCCATGTCAGGGTCACCCGATTCCTCCACAAGCTCCAGCAGCACAGCCGCATCATCCAATCGCTGTGAAAGCTTTCCGAACTGTTCCAATTTATCCTCAATGGGTTTAAGCTTTTTGTTAACCTTATGAGCCTCTTTGATATCTTCCCAAAACCCCGGAGCTTCCATTTTCTCCCGAAGCTCACCCAATTCTTTTTTTAGTGCATCCAGCCCCAGCGCCGCTTCGGCCTCTTTGGCGAGTGTGCGTATTTCTGATAATGCCAGCTTGGCTTCGTCTGTTGTCAGCATAGTCTCCCCTACTCCGCATGTCCACAGCAGTTCTTAAATTTCTTGCCGCTTCCGCACGGACACGGCGAATTGCGGCCAACCTTATTGCCGCTGGAATCAAGCACTTTCTTGGGCGCTTCCACAACCCGAGGCGCTTCGCGATGAGTCGGCTTAGATGTGAGCTTGACATGGAACAGCATGGTGATCGTATCCTGCTGAATCTCTCTTACCATCTCTTCAAACATATCAAAGCCTTCATTACGGTACTCGATGATAGGATCGCGCTGACCGTATGCACGCAGGCCGATGCCCTGCCGCAGTTGATCCATCGCGTCGATATGCGCCATCCATTTTTCATCGACCACGCGCAGCAGTATGATACGCTCGATCTCACGCATGCTCTGGCCGCCATGCTCGATCTCCTCTTCCTTGAGTTTATAAAACGCCAGTGCTTTTTCAAGTATCTTCTGCTTTGCGGTCTCAGGTGTCAGGTCGTCGATCTCATCCTGCTTAAATAGCTGTTCTCCCTTGGGTAAAAACACCTTATAGAAATATTCTGTTAGCCCCGCAATATCCCACTCCTCCGGGTAAACATTGGCCGGGCAATAAACAGCTGTGATCTCTTCGATCAGCGATGTCATAAGGCTCACGATGTGCTCGCGTATATCCGCGTCTGTAAGCACCATACGCCGTTGTGAGTAGATGATCTCACGCTGTTTATTCATGACATCATCGTACTGAAGCACGTTCTTTCTGATTTCGAAGTTTCTCGCTTCGATACGCTTTTGTGCCGATTCAATCTGACGCGTCAGCAGCCCCGCCGCGATCGGAATATCGTCATTCTTGCTGACGGCACCCATGATGCCCTGAACACGCTCTCCGCCGAACAAACGCATCAAATCATCGCTCAGTGAAATGAAGAACACTGACGAACCCGGGTCTCCCTGACGTCCGCTGCGGCCGCGAAGCTGGTTGTCGATACGTCGGGATTCGTGCCGCTCCGTACCCACGATGTGCAAGCCGCCTAAGCTGACAACCTCGTCATGCTCGGGAAGCATCGCCTTCTTATGCTTATCGAGTAACTCCGCATAACGTTTGCGTGCCCTCAATATATCTTCGTCGTCAGTGGGCGCATGGCCAACCGCCTGCTCAATCAACTCTTCCGAAAAGTCTTCAAGGCGCATATCGGCTCTGGCGGAAAAGTCGGGGTTGCCGCCCAGTATGATGTC
>JAEZNB010000095.1 GCA_023441965.1 Bacillota bacterium | reverse complement strand
ACACATAAATAAACTCCTTTCACTGCGGATTGGGAAACCAATCTCATTGTAAAGGAGAAGTGGAATTTATGAAAGAGTAAACTCCACTCTAATTACTATAAAATGGAATTAAGTTTTTCATTCAACGTTAATTACTATTTATGTGGAAATATATTGTAATTATTTACTTCTGTGGTATAATTAGTATATGATTGTCTGTTGATCACTACATCTTGATATAATCATTAAAATGAAGGAGTATTTATGGGAGCCTTTAGTATTTTACATTTATCTGATTTACATATCTCAAGTAAAGCTATATCCGGTACACATAAAAAGCTATTAGAAGATATCCGTGAGCAAATATCTGATAGCGATAAAGTGATTCTCATTATTACAGGCGATATTATTAATAAAGGTGATTACAAAAATATTGATGGGGTTATAAATTTCTTTCAATCCTTATATGATATACTATAAAATAAAATTAGTAACCTGCATATTATACCCGGCAATCATGATAAATTCAAAAGCTTAAGCAGCAGCATACATTCACAATTCTCACAGATAGCAGAAATCGAGTTTGATAAAAGCAATTGGGAATTACTAAAAGATAACTACAAAGATTACATGGATATGCTGAAGGAGATATACAAAATCTTCCGTGTTAAAAACAAAGCTGCAAATACTTTTGGAGTAGAACATGATTTAATTGAAGACAAGATCATAAGTATTATTAAACTGGATACGACATGGGGAACGAATGCAGGTAATAATGAAAAAAAGAAGCTCATCATTGGTAAGTATCAGCGAGAGAGTTTGCTTAATGAATATAAGGCATTAAAGGATACCTTAGCAGTTCAAAGCAAAAACATTGACTTAACGATCGCAATTGCTCATCATCCATTAAATTGGCTAAAACCTGCGGAAGAGGAATGGATTAAAAAATTCTTTAACGATGATGAATTATACAATGTAGATATTTTTATGTGTGGTCATATTCATGATATGGAAATAGAAAACTGGAACAATCATGAGCATTCCGTTATGACTTTGGTAACAGGCATCGGATGGGATCATCAGAATATATCGGATCAACAAGCAGATAAGAAGGATAATCATAGATATTCCTTATATCACATTGATATTGATAAAAACACATGTGAAATAGTTACCAGAAAGACTCAGCAAAATGGGAAGTTTGATTACAATTACTCGATCTATACACGGGATAAAGAAAAATCATTTAAAAAATTATGTTATCCAATAAGAAATTCCGAAAATACATATCCCTTCTTACAGTTGAATACTCCTAAGGATGAAGAAGCAAAGTTTCTCAGTCTTAACGATAATATTTTACAGAAAATCCAAAGGATTTCTACCGACATTGTTGAGTTTTACAAGAACTGTCTAAAAGTTCTCGAGCGGTATAAATTAGAATACCTTCAAAGAATAGCTGATTATTATGATGAAGAGAGTGCTGAGTATGAAGAAGCGTTTAATATACTTTATGACCACTTCTTTGAATCTAAAGATGACTTATCGAAAGAAAATGATGTAATCTTTCAGAAGTCCCCCGATGTAACATTTGAGTTGTTCACAACCTACCTGCAAGATGTAACGAATTATTTTGTTGAAGCATTTAAAAACGAATTTGATGAGAACACAAACTTAAGAGTCCATTTCCGCTGGTATAATGAGGATACTGATAAGTATTATCAATTATGTAAGTATTCCAGTATAGAAGAATGTACAGGACCTGTGTTGAGTGAAATTAAGTGGGGAGGGTTGATAGAACAGGCATTTACCTCCGGAAAAACATTAATTTACTCTGTAAATCCGAAGTATAACAACCACGAACCTGTAAAATGGGATGATTTTTTAACCATAGTACCTCAATTCTTAAATTATGTATATGAGAAAAGAGAAAAGCCTCGTTCCTTCATAAGGAGACCAAAAATTAGTTTTGGAGTATCTGTAGTAAATAATCAGCCTTGTAAAAAGGAATTGTCTGAGATATTATATATTATGGAGTTTCTTAAGATAGATACTTATATTTCCGACATACTGGATGAGTTTATGAGAGTTTTCTCTGTTGACTATAAAAATTATCTGGATTATATAAAAAAACAACCTATTGAATAGCCAAATAAAAGAAGGAGAATATAATGAGTAAGAACAATAATTTTGGAGGAAGTTTATTGCTGGAAAAAATATCGCCTGCTGATGTTGTTTTACTTAATGATGATGACGAGATCGTTGTAAACAGAGTTAGATTAAATTCACAATTGGTTAGACTGGGCATGAGTAATAATGCGGATATAGAGAGCGTAAAGATTATACGTGCTGCTATTGATAATATAATGCAACATGAAAAGACAAAAAAGCGTATTGCACACGGAGCAAAAATGTCTGTTAGAGATGTTAAAAAAATATTCTCCAACATAGAGAATATGCCTAGTAACTCATTCGTAAAAATCAGTTGATATTCTTCCGGAGCTTCTTATTTATATAATATGGTCCCAGATATCGCTCGTTTATTTTCATTCCTTGAAGAAGACAGAGGCAGTACATTTTGAGATAGGTTTCATCACCTATCTCTTTTTATGCTGTTAATCATTTGGTGGCCAATATATACATAGTTAAACATGGGCTGATACTGTCATGAATTTTCGGGATAGACAAGACGTTGCTTTTTGATTACAATAAGAGGATAAAGAAGGGACAGGAGCGAAACCTATGACTTATTTCTTTTATTTCTTGATAGCCATATTGATTCTGGTCGTATGGAGCTTACTAAACGAAAGAATGATCTTGAAAAGAACGAAGGAGCAGTTGAAGGTTGAATGGAGCTTACCTCCGGAGAAGGACTATAACTCTGATAAGCTGCAGTCCATTAAGGAATTCTATCAAACGATACGGGACGACAGGCTGGATGTGGATGATATCACATGGAATGATCTGGACCTGGATGAGCTATATCAGCAGATGAATAATACCCAATGCTCCATCGGTGAGGAATACCTCTATGCCCTTTTACGGAAGCCTTGCTTTTCAGAAGAGGAGCTGGCGGAACGGAAACGGTTGATGGATTACTTTCATGAAAATGAAGAGAAGCGGGTTGAGCTGCAGCTAAGCCTGAATAGAATCGGCCGGGTGAACACGATCTCGGTATATGAATATATGAACCGGTTGGGAGAGGAAAAGCCTTCTTCTAATATAACCCATTATTTGATGGCCTTGGGCTTAATTCTGTCCATTCTGCTGATTTTCCTTTATCCAGGACCCGGTGCTCTTTCTACCATCTTCTTTATCTGTCTGAATATCTACCGGTATTTTATCGGTAAAGCAAAGATAGAGAAATTCCTGATCGTGTTTTCCTATATTCTTCGTCTTCTGGCTTATACTGTGCCTGTGACCAAGCAGGATATCCCCGAAATTGCCGAATATCAGGCTGTTCTTAAGAGGGAGCTGCAGGTGTTTCGTAAGTTCAGAAGAGGCGCCGGTTTCCTGCTTCCAAACAGCGGTAATGGGGACCTGATGGACGCTGGTTTAGACTATATCCGCATGCTCTTTCATGTGGATCTGATCAAATACAACTCCATGTTAAGCTTTTTCAAGAAGAACCGAGACTCCTTGAACAGTATTTATAAGACAATCGGCTTTCTGGATAGCTGTATGGCAGCCTCCTCCTTCCGAGGCAGACTTCCCTATTACAGTACTCCGGAGCTTATCGCCGGTAAGACCCCACAGCTTCAGGTGACCGAGCTTTATCACCCCCTCATATCCGACCCTGTACCAAATTCCATTTCGGAGAAGCAAAGTGTCTTGATAACCGGTTCCAATGCCTCAGGTAAATCTACCTTTATCAAGACTCTGGCCATCAACGCCTTACTGTCTCAAACCATCTATACCTCGGTCAGTAAGAGCTACAGAGGGTCATTTTTTACCATCTTTTCCTCTATGGCCTTACGGGATAGCCTCTTTCAGAACGAAAGCTATTATATCGTGGAAATCAAATCCCTGAAGAGAATCCTTGATTGTGTCAATCCCAAATATCCTATGCTGGTACTGATTGATGAGGTTCTTAGGGGAACCAATACATTAGAGAGAATTGCAGCCTCCTCCAGGATACTCTTGTCCCTGGCAAAGCTGAATGTATTATGCTTTGCCGCTACCCATGATATCGAGCTGACTCATATTCTGGAGAAGCATTATACCAATTATCATTTTCAGGAGAGGATTTCAAACCATCAGATTCTCTTCGATTATAAGCTCTACCATGGCAGGGCCCAGTCCAGCAATGCCATCAAGCTTCTGTCCTTACTGGGATACAGTCCTGATATCATCAAGAATGCGGAGACTGCAGCCGAGGAATTCTTAAGGGACGGAGAGTGGAAGAAGCTACCGTAAGCAGTTGTGAGGAGATGATTTATGTGTTCCTACCCATCAAATCAGACCAGTCATTAGAAAATTAGCTTTATCATTCACATGATTATATAATTATTACGGAGGTTTATCCTATGCATGTAAGTATTTATACAGACGGAGCTGCCAGAGGAAATCCCGAAGGCCCCGGAGGCTATGGGACCATCCTTGTCTATGTAGATCCAAAAGGTCAGGAGCATGTTCGCGAATACAGCGCAGGCTATAAGAAAACGACCAACAACCGGATGGAGCTGATGGCGGCGATTATCGGAATGGAAGCCCTGACCAAGCCCTGCCGGGTTACTCTGTATTCCGATTCTCAATATCTGGTGAAGGCCTTTAATGAACACTGGCTGGAGAGCTGGATCAAAAAGGGCTGGAAACGGGGGCAGAATGAGCCTGTGAAGAATGTAGACCTCTGGAAACGTCTGCTGAAAGCGATAGAGCCTCATGAGGTATCCTTTGTCTGGGTGAAAGGGCATAACGGCCATCCCATGAACGAGCGCTGTGATACGCTGGCTACGATGGCCGCAGATGGCAGTGACTTATTGGAGGATGAGATTGGAGTATGAATGGTTTCCCTAAATGAATTTGTCGAAAGAGGGTCTTTGAAACCATTGCAAAACAGTATCGGTATGTTATAATTAAATGTATCGTAATCCCATTTATCATAAAGCAAGGGAACATAATTTTAATAGAACTTACTCTGAGGGTTATGTATCGGCACGGAGTCATGTTCTATTTTCATGTTTAAGGAGCAGTACGAAAGCCAAAGCAAAGAGAGGATTTACATGATGACCGCACTTACTCCCCTGATGCAGCAGTATTTGCAGATCAAGGAACAATATAAAGACTGTATCTTATTTTACCGTTTGGGCGACTTTTATGAGATGTTTTTCGAGGATGCCCAGGTGTGCTCAAGAGAGCTGGAGATCGCATTGACCGGCAAGAATATCGGACAGGAGGAGAGAGCTCCCATGTGCGGGGTTCCCTATCATTCGGTCGAGAATTATTTAAGTAAGCTGGTCAGCCGTGGTTACCGGGTCGCCATCTGTGAGCAGGTGGAGGATCCCAAGGCAGCGAAGGGTATTGTTAGAAGAGAAGTGGTCCGCATCGTTACTCCTGGTACGAATCTGAATACTCAGGTGCTGGATGAGACCAAAAACAATTATCTGATGGCAGTCATACATACCACCAATTCTTATGGCATCTCCGTTGTAGATGTTACAACCGGAGATTATTTTGTTACTGAGGTGGACAGCACCCGTAAGCTGATGGATGAAATCTATAAATGGTCCCCCTCGGAAATCATCTGTAATGATACCTTCCTGGTATCCGGTATCGATATCGAAGCCTTAAAAAACATCAATCATCTATCTCTGTCCCCGCTGGAACCCTGGTATTTTGATGATGCCCTGTGTGTCCGTGCCTTAAAAGAGCATTTTCAGGTGGCGGCTCTGGAGGGTATCGGACTGAAGGATTTTTCGATCGGCTCCATCGCCGCAGGCTGCATCATGCAGTTCCTTAGGGAGACTCAGAAGAACTCTCTATCCCATATCACCAAGCTTACCCCTTATACCTATGAGAAATACATGCTTTTGGACAGCTCTACGGTAAGGAACCTAGAGCTGACAGAGACCATCCGTGAGAAGCAGAAGAGAGGCTCACTGCTCTGGGTCCTGGATAAGACAAAGACAGCCATGGGCGCCAGACTTTTGCGAAGCTATCTGGAGCAGCCCCTGATTGATTATGATTTGATCAATGAGCGGCTGGAAGCGGTTGCTTTGTTAAAGGATAATATGATAACCAGAGAGGAGCTACGGGAGTACCTGAATCCCATTTATGACCTGGAACGTCTGATGGGGAAAATCAGCTACTGCAGTGCGAATCCAAGGGATCTGATTGCCTTCAGCTCCTCTCTGTCTATGCTGCCCCATATCAAATTCCTGCTACAGGGCTTTGAGACCGGACTCTTAAAGAATATCCATGAGGAGCTGGATCCTCTGGAGGATATCGCCGGACTCATCAGCCGGGCAATCGCCGATGAACCACCCTTGAACGTAAAGGAGGGGGGCATCATTCGGGAAGGCTATCATGAGGAAGTGGACCGGTTAAGAAAGGCGAAGACCGAGGGCAAGGACTGGCTCATGGACCTGGAGACCAAGGAAAGAGATGCTACAGGGATAAAGAATCTTAGAATCCGCTATAATCGGGTCTTCGGTTACTATCTGGAGGTTACGAACTCCTATCAGAGCCTGGTACCCTCCAATTGGATCCGTAAGCAGACCCTTGCCAATGCAGAGCGTTATACCACTCCGGAGCTGAAGGAGCTGGAGGATATCATCTTGGGTGCCGAAGATAAGCTCTTCTCTCTGGAATATGACCTCTTCTGTGAGATCCGTGATCAGATTGGCCTGGAGGTGAAACGGATACAGCAGACCGCAAAGGCCATCGCCAGACTTGATACCTTTGCTTCTCTGGCCTTGGTAGCGGAGCAAAACAATTATTGCAGACCTGTGATCAATACGGATGGTGCCATTACCATAAAAAACGGAAGACATCCGGTGGTGGAGAAAATGATCTCTCACGACATGTTTATCTCCAATGATACCATGCTGGATAATAAGAATAACCGGGTATCCATTATTACCGGCCCCAATATGGCAGGTAAATCCACCTATATGCGACAGACCGCTTTGATCGTGCTGATGGCTCAGCTCGGTTCCTTCGTGCCTGCAGACAGTGCCAGTATCGGTATTGTGGATCGGATCTTTACCCGGGTTGGAGCCTCGGATGATCTGGCCAGCGGTCAGAGTACCTTCATGGTAGAAATGACCGAGGTTGCCAATATCTTAAGAAATGCTACGAAAAACAGCCTGCTGATTCTGGATGAAATCGGCAGAGGAACCTCCACCTTTGACGGCTTAAGCATCGCCTGGGCTGTGGTGGAGCATATCAGTTCTTCCTCCCTGCTGGGCGCCAAGACGCTGTTTGCGACCCATTATCATGAGCTTACCGAGCTGGAGGGCAGACTGGAGGGTGTAAATAACTATTGTATCGCAGTCAAGGAACAGGGGGAGGACATCGTCTTCCTAAGAAAGATTGTGAAGGGTGGCGCAGATAAGAGCTACGGAATTCAGGTGGCCAAGCTTGCAGGAGTTCCTGCCGGTATCCTGAAGCGGGCTTCAGAAATCGTGAATGAGCTGACCGGCAATGACCTGGCTTTAAAGGCAAAGAATCTGTCTGCACCGGAGGAAGCAAAGGAAGAATTCGTACAGGAAGAATTATTCCTCCACTTAGCTGCTGAGGAGCCGGTCAAACCGGCAAAAAGCGGGAAGAAGCAAAAGGCAATGGACCAGCTTTCCTTCTTCTCCATGTCAGGCAATGAGGATATCATTGCAGAGCTTAGAGACCTGGATATCGCCAGACTGACACCGATTGATGCGATCAATAAGCTCTACCAGATGCAGAAGAAAATCAAGGACAGAATCTGATTGATTATATTACTTAACATGCAGAAAGGCGGTTCCTATGTCATTGATCCATGTATTAGATGAACAGACCATAAATCAGATCGCAGCCGGTGAGGTTGTGGAGCGTCCCAGTGCCGTGGTCAAGGAGCTGATTGAGAATGCCATGGATGCAGGGGCAAGTGCAATCACGGCGGAGATCAAGGAGGGTGGCTTAAGCCTGATCCGGATTACGGACAACGGCAGTGGCATCGCCAGAGAGGATATTCCGCTTGCATTTCAAAGGCATGCGACCAGTAAGATCAAAACCGCAGAGGATCTTCTGAGTGTAACAAGCCTCGGCTTTCGGGGGGAAGCTCTGTCTTCCATCGCCGCAGTCGCTCAGGTTGAACTAATCACCAAGACACCGGCTTCTCTGCATGGTTATCGTTATCTGATAGAAGGCGGAGAGGAGAAGAGTTTAGAGGAGATTGGCTGTCCGGGAGGGACAACAATCATCGTTCGGAATATCTTCTATAACACTCCTGCCCGACGTAAATTCCTTAAAACTTCCATGACTGAGACCGGCTATGTCAGCGACCTGATGGAGCGTCTGATGGTATCCCATCCGGAGATCTCCTTCAAATTTATCGTCAACAATCAAGTTAAGCTGCAATCTTCCGGTAATAATAATACGAAGGATATTCTGTACCAGATTTATGGCAGAGATGTATCCAAGGAACTGCTGCCTGTGGAATACACTTCAGCAGATCTGTCCGTCAGGGGCTTTATCGGTAAGCCCATCATCAATCGGGGAAACCGTAACTTTGAGAATTATTTCATCAATGGCAGGTATATTAAGAGCAATATCATCACAAAGGCCATCGAGGAGGCTTATAAGCCCTTCTTAATGCAGCATAAATATCCCTTTACCTCACTGTATATCGAGATAAACCCTTCCTTGATTGATGTGAATGTCCACCCGCAGAAGCTGGAGGTGCGGCTTAAGAATCAGGAAGAGGTCTTTCAGACCATTCTGAACCTGATTCGGTCAACCCTATCCGGCAAGGAGCTGATTCCCAAGGTGGTCCTTCACAAGCAGGAGCAGGGGAGGGAGAATAGACCCAGACTTCCCGAGCCCTTTGAGGAGAAGCGTAGGGAGCAGCAGCTTCAAGCCCTGAAGACCTTAGCCCCTGAGAAGCTTTCCGAGGAAGAGATCCAGACTCTGCTTTCCCTTAAGAACCAGGCTCATGAGAAGCTTTCCAAGGAAGAAATACAAGCGATGTATTCCCTTAAGTATCCAGCCCATAAGAAGCCGTCCAAGGAAGAAGCCCAGGCTCTGCTATCCCTTAAGAATCAGGCCTATGAGAAGCTTTCCGAGGAAGAAGTACAAGCGCTTCTTTCTGAAGATCCTTCCTTGCCATCGGATAAGGTAATTAGAGAGGAGGTCTCTTATCACCTTCCGGATACCAAAGCTTCCATTCCAATGACTTCAGGTTTTGCTTCTGATAATTATGTAGTTTACAAACAGGGTAAGAAGTCTTCTTCTGATGTATATGGTCAGCAACCAGGTCAGCAGGACTTAATACAGCTACAGGATCAGCGGGACTCGCATCTCTCACAAAGTCAACAGGACTCACAGGTGTTACAGAGTCAGAAAGACTCACAGATGCAACAGAGTCAGCGGGACTCACAGATATTTCAGGAGCAACAGGGCTCTCATAATACTCAGGTGGATGCAGGAGAGCAGCTTAACCTCTTTTCAGATGAGAAGCAGGTGCAAGCCCCCTTCCTATCGAAACAGGCCTTGGAGGGACACCGGATCATCGGTCAGGTCTTCTCTACCTATTGGCTGGTGGAATATCAGAAGGAGCTGTATATCATTGATCAGCACGCTGCTCATGAGAAGGTGTTATATGAGAGAATCCTTGCAGCCGCCGAAAAAAAGACCCTTGCTTCCCAGCAGCTGCTGCCTCCGATTGTGCTTACCCTGACCTTAAGGGAGCAGGAGGTGCTAAAGCAATATGAGGAGGTTCTGACCGGTCTGGGCTATGAGTTCGAGCATTTCGGCGGTAATGAGTTTTCCGTCCGGGCTGTTCCTGCAGATCTGTACGGCTTGTCAGAGAAGGAGCTGATCCAGGAGTTCCTGGATACCATGGCCGAGGAAGTCATGGGGCATGGTCTTAATGTCAACTCCATTCTGGAGAAGACAGCGTCCCTCTCCTGTAAGGCTGCAGTTAAGGCCAACCATACCTTGTCAGAGGCAGAGGCCCAAAGCTTGATTAAGGAGCTGCTTACGCTGGAGAATCCCTATCATTGTCCCCATGGGCGTCCGGTCATCATTTCCATGAGCCGTTATGAGCTGGAGAAGAAGTTTAAGCGTATATTATAGATGAATCAAAAATTATAATTCATAGTAAGGATCATATTATGGACAAGAAGCCCTTAATCATCTTAACAGGACCCACCTCAGTCGGTAAAACAGCCCTGTCCATCTCCTTGGCGAAGGCTGTGGACGGTGAGATTATCTCTGCTGATTCCATGCAGGTATATAAATATATGGATATCGGAACGGCAAAAATTCGCCCGGAGGAGATGGGAGGAGTTCCCCATTACCTGATCAGTGAATTCGAGCCGGATGAGGAATTCAATGTGGTGAAATTCCAACAATATGCTAAGGACTACATTAGTAGAATACACGAAAAGGGTAAGATTCCAATCCTGGTCGGCGGGACCGGCTTCTATCTGCAGGCAGTGCTTTATGATATAGACTTTACCGAGAATGATACGGATTACTCCTACCGCAGGGAGCTGGAGCAGCTGGCAGAGGAAAAGAGCAGTGAATATCTTCATTCCATGCTACGGGAGGTTGATCCGGAGAGTGCAGAGGCGATTCACCCGCATAATGCCAAGAGGATCATCCGGGCCCTGGAGTATGCCAGATTAACGGGAGAACAGATATCCGTCCATAACAAGGAGCAGAGGGAGAAGGCATCCCCTTACAACTACTGTTATTTTGTCCTGACCAAGGACAGAGCAAAGCTTTATGAGACCATTAATCAACGGGTAGATCTGATGATGGAGCAGGGACTTGAGCAGGAGGTCAGAGGTCTGGCCGAGAGAGGTTATACTGCTGACCTGGTCTCTATGCAGGGACTGGGCTATAAGGAGCTGCTTGCTTATTTGGCCGGAGAATGCAGTCTTGAGGAGGCCATCACCTTGATCAAGAGAGATACCAGGCACTATGCCAAACGGCAGCTTACCTGGTTCAAAAGAGAGCGGGATGTTCTCTGGGTAGATAAGGACCTTTTTACATCGGAGGAGGAGATCCTAAACCTCCTTTTGCAGAGGTTGAGGGAGACAGGGATATATACAGACTAAGGATAGATATCAGATATTCCACTCGCTGATATCTCATCAGAATTATGAGTAACAGCTTTGAAATGACATTATCTTCATGCAAAAGATAGCACTCAGAATACTAATATAGGCGTCATTTAATATTATAATATCCATAAATATATTATGTAAACTAACATACTTTAGGAGGATTACAGTGTCAATCAATCAGACAGAACAAATTTACCTGGAGCTGGGTATTGATCCCAAGCTGCTTCGACTGGGAAGAGAAACAGAAGAGGAGCTTTGTGAGAGATTCGCCCGGATCGATCAGGTTGCAGAATATAATCAGCTGAAGGTTTTGAAGGCCATGCAGGCCAACAGACTTAGTGATATCCATTTTGCAGCTACCACAGGCTATGGCTATAATGATATGGGCAGAGATACCTTAGAAAGGGTCTATGCGGATGTGTTCCATGCTGAGGATGCTCTGGTAAGGCCCCAGCTGATCAGCGGGACCCATGCCCTGACCGTTGCCTTATCCGGGAACCTTAGACCTGGAGATGAGCTTCTATCCCCTGTGGGTAAGCCCTATGATACACTGGAGGGCGTAATCGGCATCAGCAGGACCAAGGGATCACTGGCAGAGTATGGCATCAGCTATCGGCAGGTAGACTTATTGGCTGATGGTAGCTTTGATTATGAAGGAATTAAGGCAGCCATAGGTCCCAACACCAAGCTGGCAACGATCCAGAGGTCCAAGGGTTATGCCAGCCGACCGACTCTGTCCGTGGAGCGGACCGGTGAGCTGATCCGCTTCTTAAAGGAATGTAAGCCGGACATCATCTGTATGGTGGATAATTGCTACGGTGAATTTGTAGATGTGCTAGAGCCGACGGATGTCGGCGCCGATCTTTGTGTCGGTTCCTTGATTAAGAATCCCGGCGGTGGACTGGCACCGATCGGTGGCTATATCGTGGGGAAGAAGGAGTATGTGGAGAATGCAGCTTATCGCCTGACGGCACCGGGACTGGGCAAGGAGGTGGGAGCAACCCTCGGACTCAATGCTCAGCTTTTCCAAGGACTCTTCCTAGCTCCCCAGGTGGTATCCGGAGCCATAAAGGGGGCCATCTTCGCTGCAAAGCTGTATGAGCATTTCGGCTTTGGCGTCCATCCGAATGGGACAGAGGAGAGATATGATATCATCCAGGCTGTAACCTTAAACTCTGCCGAAGGAGTCATTGCCTTCTGTAAGGGGATACAGGCTGCCGCACCGGTTGACAGCTATGTGGATCCCGAGCCCTGGGCTATGCCGGGCTATCAGTGTGATGTAATCATGGCGGCCGGTGCCTTCGTACAGGGCTCCTCCATCGAGCTATCCGCCGACGCACCCATTAAACCTCCCTATACCGTATTCTTTCAGGGCGGCCTCACCTGGTACCATGCGAAGTACGGAATTTTGCTGTCCTTACAGAAATTATTAGAGAAGGGGCTTATCACAATATAAGCAGGTAACTGTTTGATTTCAGTATACAATCCATACATTTTATGTTAAAATGTTATATGAATTGTTCTGTCCAAGGGATGGGGACAAGTCTTCCTTGCTCATACCGCAAGGGGATGGTCAGCTCCTAATAAAGGGCTCAATTCATAGGTACTTATGGAGGATATTATGGCAAAAATCAATCATAAGAATAAGTGGGCGCTCTTCCTGCTCATACTTACAGGCATCGTACTTGGAAGCTTTTTGGGCCATCTTACCAAGAGCATAGATTTTCTGGCCTGGATCAATTACGGCTTTGATTTTGCAATCGGAAAGCCGGACGGAAGCGGGATTGTCAGTGTCAGTCTCGGAGATATCGCCATTCAGTTCGGATTGAGAATCCGTATTTCCGTTGGAAGCTTCCTGGGCATTATCGGAGCTGTATTTGCATATAAGAAGCTTTAGGATAGATACATGGACCGACTGATTTCCTGGAGAGAGAGGTTAGGAGGATTCCATGAAGGAACATTATTTAACGGTGAAGGACCTGCCTCTTTCCGAGCGGCCCTATGAGAAGTGCGAGAAAAACGGCGCTGCTTATCTGTCCGATGCGGAGCTGCTGGCAGTGATCCTGCGTACAGGTACAAAGGAGCTAAGAGCCATTGATCTGGCTGTGAAGGTCCTGAACTATGGGGAAGCGAACTCCGGCTTAAAGGGGTTGAATTACCTGACGCTGAAGGAACTGACCAAGATTAAGGGGATCGGCAGGGTGAAGGCAATCGAGCTGCTCTGTCTCACGGAGCTGACCAAGCGGATGGCGAAAGAGATTCACAGGGACAGCTTCAGGCTGGCCACCCCGAAAAGTGTGGCCGATTACTACATGCAGGATATGAGACACTTATGCCGGGAGCAGATTCTCTTAGTGATGTTAGATTCTAAGAGTAAGCTGATCAAGGACCTGGTGATCTCCTCCGGCACGGTAAACACCTCCATCATGCCTGTCAGAGAAATCTTTGTTCAGGCTCTGAAGCAGGAAGCCGTGAATATCATCCTGATCCATAACCATCCCAGCGGAGATCCCACCCCCAGCGCCGAAGACCTCCGGGTGACAAAGAGAATCAGGGAAGCAGGGAATTTCGTGGGTATTTCGCTTATGGATCATATTATTATTGGCGATAATAGATATATCAGCCTGAAGGAGCAGGGGCTCTTATAGTCATACACGTTCCAAAAACATACATTTATCTGACAACTTATGTTCATAGGAGGTAGCTATATCATGGCATCAAAAGTATATGGGATTGATTTCGGTACCAGTACGATAAAAATCTATAAAAAGGGCCAGGGAGTCGTACTGGATGAGCGTAATATCATAGCAATTGCCGATAGGAGAACTGTCATTGCATCCGGTAATGACGCCTTTGATATGTATGAGAAGGCACCCTCTAACATCCAGGTTACCTATCCGGTCAGAAGCGGTGTCATTGCCGATGTAGCGAATATGATGTCCTTGTTACAGCATTTCATGATGAGGATCAGCAGCTCGAAAAAGCCCGGCACAGCCGATTATATCGTTGCTACCCCGACTGACATTACCGAGGTGGAGCGCAGGTCCTTCTATGATCTGATTGCCAGCTCCAATCTGAAGGCCGGTCATATCAAGATCGTGGAAAAGCCTGTGGCGGATGCCGTAGGTGCAGGACTTGACATCATGACGGCCAGAGGAGTCATGATCGTGGATATCGGTGCCGATACAACCGAGGTTTCCATCCTGTCCTTAGGAGGTATCGTTCTTAGTAAATTAATCCCCGTAGGCGGTAATAAGCTGGATGAAGCCATCAAGAATATCGTAAAGCGTAAATTCAACCTCTATATCGGAGACAAGACCGCAGAGAACATCAAGAAGAAGCTGGCCTGCGCCCTTCCCACAGTGGAAGCCAGTGTCAAGGTCTATGGCCGGGATGTGGTTACCGGTCTTCCGGTGGAGATGGAAGTGGATTCCGGTACGGTCTATGAAGCTATATCCGAATATATGTATACCATAACCGATGCCATCCGTATTATACTGGAGCGTACTCCTCCTGAGATTTCCTCGGATATCATTGACAGCGGTATCTATATTACAGGCGGATCAGCGAAGATCTTCGGTCTGAATGATCTGCTCCGTAAGGAAACAGATCTGAAAATCAATATCTGTGAGGATCCCTCCAACACTGTTGTGAAGGGACTTGGCAGGATTATGGAGGACCATAAGCTTGCCTCCCTAGCCGATGCCTTACGGCCAAAAACTCTTGTAAATTAACGTAGGAGATATTATGAGACGCAGGACTAAGATCCATATAAATCCCAAGCACGTACTGATTGTTCTGGTTGTGCTTTGCTTCGGTCTGATATTCATATCCTACCGATATGCCGGGGTACTCTCACCGGTAAGAAATGCTGCGGGTACCCTTGTTACCCCCATGCAGCGGGGGATCAACGTGGTCGGCAGCTATATTTCAGACAAAATGAATATCCTAACCAGTATGAAGGATTTACTGGAGGAAAACGAAAGATTAACAGACCAGGTCAATCTGCTTTCCTATGAAAATAAGCTGTTACTTCAGGACAAATACGAGCTGGATGAGCTTAGGGAGCTTTATGAACTGGATAAAAAATATCTGGATTATCCCAAGGTGGCTGCCCGGGTCATCAGTAAGGACACAAATAACTGGTACAGTGTATTCACAATCGATAAAGGGACCAGGGATGGTCTCGCCGTAGATATGAATGTTTTAGCCGGAAACGGACTGGCAGGCATTATCATTGAAGCAAATTACAATCATTCCAAGGTCCGTTCCATCATTGATGATAAAAGCAATGTCAGCGGTATGTTTCTCAAGACCTCGGACACCTGTATCGTTACCGGTGACTTGAAGCTGATGGACGAGGGAAAGATCCGTGTGGAGCATATCAGTAAGGATGCAGAGATAACGGATAATTTCGAGGTTGTCACCTCCCATATCAGTGATAAATTCCTTCAGGGAATCCTGATCGGCTATGTCAGCGATATCAGGCTGGATTCCAGTAACATGGAGAAGACAGCATATCTGACACCGGTTGTGGATTTCGGAAGACTAAATGAGGTTCTGATTATCACACAGCTGAAGGAGCCCTTACTGGATCAGGCTCCCTCTGTTCCTGAGGAACCAATCACAGAATAGAAGAGCAGGAGACTCATGAAGAGGGTTATTGTCTATTTCATAGAAATTATTATATGTTTTGTTTTGCAGAGCGCCATGTTCCATTATGTCAGATTGGCGGGAATCATGCCAAATCTGCTTTTGATTCTGGTGGTATCCACAGCCTATATGCGGGGCAGGAATGCAGGTCTTCTGGTTGGCTTTTTCAGCGGAATTCTGGTTGATCTGATTTTTGGCCAGGTCGTTGGACTATATGCTCTGCTGTATTTGCTGATTGGTTATTTTATCGGCTTTCTTAACAAATTTTATTCGAACGACGATTTTACACTGCCCATAATCTTTGTGGCTGTCTGTGATTTCTTCTATAGCTTTTTCTATTATGTGTTCGAGTTCCTGTTAAGAGGTAAACTGAGTCTTCTGTATTATTTCAGACGCTTTATCCTTCCGGAGGTAATCTATACCGTAGCAGTCTCGGTTCTGCTCTATAAGCTGTTACATATGATTAACAACCGCTTGGACCGTTCCGTGAAGGAGGAGTAGGGAACTAATCCCTTTATATTTTGGAGGTTATTATGTTAGATGTTTTTCTGGATTTCCTGAAACGTATCATAAAATCAAGACTTTTTCCGCTTACCCTGATCTATGTTGCACTTTTCGTGGTGTTGGTACACCGTCTCTTTGTGCTGCAGATCGTGCAGGGTCCGGTCATTGCCGAGGAGGAGAACTTCAGGGAAACTCAGCAGCGTGAAATCAGGAGTACCCGCGGTAATATCTATGACCGCAACGGTAAGCTGTTGGCCTCCAATGTATTGACCTATTCTGTCACCATGGAGGACAGTACGGAAATCGTAAGCAATGATCAAAGAAATGCCGTGATTCATAAGCTGGTGAATATTATTAAAAAATGCGGCGATACCCTATATAACGACTTTCCCATCATACAGACCGGAGAAAATGAGCTGGAGTTTACCATCTCCGGCACAGCCCTGACCAGATTCAAAAAGAATGTCTATACCTTTGTTCTGGATAAGAATAAACAGCTGACAGAGGCCCAGCAGGCGGCTACGGCAAGGGATGTCTATGAATTCCTGAAGCACGGAACCGGAACTGATTATACCACGATGTTCGGCATTTCCGACGATTACACCGTTGCCGAAGCCCTGGAAATCATGAGTGTCCGCTATGCCCTACACTGTAACTACCCCAAGTTCTTAAAAATAACCGTTGCCGACCATGTGAATGACAATACCGTTGCCCATGTCATGGAGAGCAGTGCTGATCTTCCCGGAGTGGAGATCCAACAGCAGACCAGAAGGGTCTATCATGACAGCATTTACTTTGCCCATATCCTGGGCTATACCGGCCAGATCAGTGCCGAGGAGCTGGAGCTTCTGAATAAGGATACAGAATACTATAACTCCACGGATATCGTCGGGAAAACCGGCTTAGAGAAGGAATATGAAGCCTATCTGCGAGGGGAGAAGGGCACCGAGACAGTTACCGTAAATACAGGAAATAAGGTGATCGATGTGGTGGACCGCAAGGAACCCACCGCAGGAAACGATATTTACCTTACCATAGACAGCGATCTGCAAAAATCCACCTTTCATATTCTGGAAAAGAAGATTGCGGGAATCCTCCTGTCCAAGATTGTTCCGGACATGGACTATGGCTCCAAGGGAGAGAGTGCCAGTGACATAACAACCCCGATCTATGAGGTGTATTATGCTCTGATCAATAATGATATCATCGATATCTCCCATTTTAATGCTCCGGATGCCAAGGAGCTGGAGAAGAAGACCCAGGAAAAATATAGTCTGAAGCTGGAGGAGGTTTTCCGGGAGCTGGATGCCCTTCTTGCTCCGGAAAACACCGTTTTGGATAATAAAGCAGGAGAGATGGAGGAGTTTCTGAAATACTTCTATGATATTCTGGTAAAAAAAGAAATCCTGCTGAAAAAGGCCATACCGGCTGAGGACGAGGTCTATAAGTCCTATCTGAACAATAAGACCTCTCTGAACAGCTTTTTAAAGCATGCTATCTCCCGGAATTATATCGATCTTACCAAGCTTGGAGTAAATAAGGAAGACTACTATACCTCTGACGAACTATATCGGATGCTGATTAACACAACAAAGGACATTTTGAAGAAGGATGGCACTTTCAATAAAAAAATATACCGAGATTTGGTGTTTTCGTACAAATTATCGGGAAAAGAAATTTGTCTTTTATTATTCGAGCAAGGTGTGTTAGAATATAATGAAGAAGACAAGAAAGCGTTGGAAAACGGAACAATTTCTGCCTATCAGTTCATGAAGGATAAGCTGAAATCTCTGGAAATTACACCAGCTATGCTTGCCCTAGAGCCCTGCAGCGGGTCTTTGGTGATTACAGATGTGAAGACCGGCGATGTACTGGCTATGGTTACCTATCCAAGCTATGATAATAATAAATTGGCGAATAAAGTAGATGCTAAGTACTATAACTGGCTGTTTACTGATAAATCCCTGCCTTGGATGAACCGTCCGATGCAGCAGAGAACCGCACCCGGTTCCACCTTTAAGATGGTCTCCTCCTTCGCTGCCTTGATGGAGGGTGCTGTGGGACCTTATGAGAAGATTACGGACCTGGGCATATTTGAAAAGATTCAGCCTCCGGCAAAGTGTCATACTTACCCCCGGACCCACGGTTCCGTAGATATCTCAAATGCAATCAAGGTATCCTGTAACTATTTCTTCTACGAGGTGGGCTTCCGCTTAAGTATCGACGGATCAGGGAAGTATAATGAGCAGTTGGGCCTGGAGAAGATCAAGAAATACGCCTCCATGTTCGGTCTGGATACCACCTCCGGTGTGGAGCTGAATGAGTTGCTTCCGCAGGTCTCGGACGATGATCCGATCAGATCCTCCATCGGTCAGGGTACCAA
>JAEZNB010000016.1 GCA_023441965.1 Bacillota bacterium | reverse complement strand
CAGTATAATTCTGTTGGATATGCCGACGATTGATATCTCTTCCGCAGAGATCCGGGAGCGGATCGTAGCAGGGAAGTCCATAAGATATTATGTACCTGAACCGGTCCGGAGCTACATCAAAGAGCATGGTCTGTACGGCTGCCCGACAGCTTAATCTCTTTCCTAAGAGGTGGAAGCATTAAGTCTGTGGCATGACCTGCAATATATAATGATTGATAAAAGAAGGTAATACTGATGGAATTGCAGCAAATAAGGGACAGCATAAAGCCTTGGATGGGAGAGCGCAGATATCGGCACACACTGGGTGTGGAAGAGGTAGCCTGTGATTTGGCCCTGCTTTATGGCTGTGATATGAGGAAGGCCTCTATTGCAGGAATTCTTCATGATTGTGCAAAGGATAGATCTGACGAGGAGCTGAGGGAGGAATGCCTTCGCTATCAGCTGCCGGTCAGTGAGGTGGAATGGGTGAAACCTTCCCTGCTCCACGGTAAGGTAGGAGCCGCTTATGCCAAGGACATCTTTGGCATCGAGGATGAGGATATTCTGAATGCCATCCGTTATCATACAACCGGAAGACCCGGGATGAGCATATTAGAGAAAATCATTTTTATCGCCGATTATATTGAACCCAATCGGTGGCCCTTACCGGGAATGGAGGAGATCCGCTGGGAAGCTTATGCAGATCTCGATCAGGCCCTGATACTGATTTCGGAATGTACACTGAATTATCTTAAGAATACCGATTCTGTGATTGATACATTGACCGAGGATACTTATGAATATTATAAAGCATTAACATCGGAAAGAAGCATGAGCCTGGTTTGAGGAGGCTAGCTGTCTCTTCTGATGAGAGTAAAGGAGGAATATTGTGGAGAATTCGAAGGAAATAGCGAAGCTGGTCTATGAGGCACTGGAGGAGAAAAAGGGCGAAGATATCCAGGTGATTGAAATAAAAGATATATCCATTATTGCAGATTATTTTATCATTGCAAACGGAACCAATGCCCCGCAGGTAGATGCCTTGGTTTCCAATGTAAAGGATGTACTCGGCAGGCTGGGGCATGAGCCCAAGCGGATCGAAGGAATACGGTCTGCCAGCTGGATTTTGATGGACTACGGCGATGTGGTGGTTCATGTCTTCTCTAAGGAGGACCGTTTGTTTTACAATCTGGAGAGAATCTGGAGAGATGGTAAGACCATCGGTAAGGAACAGCTGGGACTGACGCACAAGGACTAAGCTTCTGGGAAGAATAGCGATTTAATGCATCCTGTACAAGGAGTTATTCCGGTAGATACAGGCTGTACATGAATACAATACAAAAGGCAGATGGCAGGTAGTATATCCCGATAGGATATGTCCTGTTATCTGCCTTATCTTATTATATTAAAGTAATTTCGGGCTGGGTATCTGGCGGATCAGTTGAAGATACGGAAGAGTCCGATGACCTTACCAAGGATCTGAAGCTCAGGGACGATAATCGGCTCCATGGAATCATTCTCTGGCTGCAGTCTGTAATAACCATTCTCCTTATAGAAGGTCTTCACGGTAACCTCATCCTCAATCAGAGCAACGACAAAATCACCATTCTTCGCATGGGACTGTCTCTGAACTAATATCTTGTCACCATTGAAGATGCCTACATTGATCATACTGTCGCCCTTGACCATCAGCATGAAGGTCTCTTCATTCGGCATATATTCCGATGGAATAGGGAAGTAGCTGTCTATATTCTGAACTGCCAGAATCGGCTGGCCTGCTGTGATGGTTCCGACAATCGGTACATTCACCAGCTCCCGTCTGGTCAGGTTAAATTCGTCATCGATGATCTCAATTGCTCTGGGTTTAGAAGGATCTCTTCGGATATACCCATTCTTCTCAAGTGTCTCCAGATGGGAGTGTACGGATGAGGTGGACTTTAACTTGACAGCCTCACAGATTTCACGTACTGCCGGGGGATATCCTTTATTAATGATCTGAGATTTTAAGTATTCCAGTATTTCCTTCTGCTTATTGCTTATCCTTCCATAACCCATTCAATCAGCCTCCATTATCATAATCTTTATCAGATGAATTCTAAGCATGTATGTAACACCTTATCAGTTGAGTAGATTATAACATACCTGTCATAAAAATGCAAAACTAATGTTCTGAAAAACGAAAAAATGTTTGTAAAATAAAACGAATGTTCGAATTTTTCTGTTGACAAGGCATCATTTATCCCTTATAATCAAAATATAGAAACAAATGTTCGCATCATATGTTCGATTAATGTATGATGGATATCATAAATGAGGAATATTTTTATATATTTTTTTCAGAACGGACATCGGATGACCCTGACCCATACTATAATGATAACAACACAAGACGATAGGATCCCGGAAGGACAGCAGCATGGTAGGGATCAGTGATATATGATTGAGATTTGGGAGGTATACCGAATGAACAGAACGATGAGAGTTAACGGAAGGGATAGAAGTATCCTGAATAAGATAAGAATGTTTGTGATCGGAGGAGTGCTTCTGCTTTTACTGATCCTCATGTCCATGTTCTTCTTTACCAGGACTGTTACAGCCCAGGGAAGCCGGGAGAGAGTGAAGCTTGTAACCAGTGTTGAGGTGAAGAAGGGAGATAGCTTATGGAGTATCGCAAGCAGCTATCTGACAGAGGAATATGATGATATCTCTGATTATATCGATGAATTGAAGGAGAGTAACGGCCTTACCACCGATACGATCCATGCAGGCAGCTACATCATTGTACCTTACTATGCTGATGCATTAAGATAGTTAGTTACTCCTTTTTATAAATAGTCGCAGAATGAGAAATGAACCGTATGGAATCCGATACGATTTGTTTCTCATTTTTGCATCCTCATTTTTGCATTTATACATCAGATAAAAGGCTATGATGAAAATTTATACTTTTTTTAATCCATAATTGATTATTTAAACATTATATAATATAATGATACATAAAATCTCAATCATAACGGCACAGATACAGGTGCAGAAAGAGGAATACTTATGAAGGACATAAAGGTTGTTAAGTTTGGCGGGAGTTCATTAGCCGATGCAAACCAATTTCGCAAGGTAGCAGAAATCATTCATGCGGATAAAAGCAGACGATTTGTCGTAGTCTCAGCACCGGGAAAACGGCATTCCGCTGATACGAAGATTACAGATATGCTATATGATTGCTATGATAAAGCAAGTAAGGGTCTGAACTTTGACGCTGAATTCCAAGCGATTGAAGACAGATATTATTCCATTATCAAAGATCTGAACCTGGATCTATCCCTTGAGGAGGAGTTCAGGCACATGAAATATTCCTTTACCCATAGAGCAGGAAGAGATTATGCTGCCAGCCGCGGTGAATATCTCAATGGTCTGCTGCTCGCAAGCTTCCTTGGTTTCCCCTTCCTCGATATGGTCGGATTGATCTGCTTTAATGAAAGCGGAGAGTTTGATCTGGAGAAGACGATCACCAAGCTGGCTCCCAAGCTTAGTGAGATGGAGTGTGCTGTGATACCCGGTTTCTATGGTTCCATGCCGAACGATACCATCAAGACCTTCTCCCGCGGCGGATCTGATATCACCGGTTCTATCATAGCCAGAGCGGCGGATGCCCAGCTCTATGAGAACTGGACGGATGTCAGCGGCTTCTTGATCTGTGACCCCAGAATCGTAAAGGATCCCAAGCCGATCACCACGATTACCTATCGGGAGCTTAGAGAGCTTTCCTACATGGGAGCAACCGTTCTGCATGAGGACTCGATATTCCCTGTCCGCACGAAGGGTATCCCGATTAATATTAAGAATACCAACCATCCGGAGGATCCGGGTACCATGATTGTTGCCCAGTCTGTGGACAGAAGTGATTTTACCATTACAGGTATCGCCGGTAAGAAGGGCTTTTCCGTTATCAATATTGAGAAGGATATGATGAACAGCATGGTCGGCTTTGGCAGAAACGTACTTCGTTCTCTTGAGAAGAATAACATCTGCTTTGAACATATACCCTCCGGTATCGATACGCTCAGTGTCATCGTCAGCACCGATGCGATTCGTGGTAAGGAAAGAGCAGTATTGGATGAAATCATTTCCCGTACTCAGCCCGATCACATTGAGATCGAGGATGATCTGGCCCTGATCGCTGTCGTTGGCCGTGGTATGAGGAAGGCCAGAGGTACTGCTGCAAAGATATTTACCGCACTGGCTCAGGCAAAAATCAATATCAAGATGATTGACCAGGGCTCCTCAGAGCTGAATATCATCATCGGCGTATCCGAAGAAGACTTCGAGGAAGCAACCAGAGCAATCTATAAGATCTTTGTTCAGGAATAATTGTGAAGATAGAATGGATCAGGTAGATATATAAAGATGGAGATCCTCCGAACAGCGACATTCAAGATAACAACATACAAGGATAAATAGACATCCTCTGAATAGCAGCACTCAAGGATATGAGGATGAATAGACATCCTCCGAGAAGCAGCGCCTAAGGATATAAAAGTAATTCGACATCCTCTGAATAGCAGCACTCAAGGAGATGAAGATGAAAAAACATCCCCCGCATATCAGCTCTCTGGGATAGCTATGATATCTTGCAGATCAGCAGCTTAGCTGAAGGTAAGAGTCATAGCCAGAACCTGAAGGGCGCATATGCGGGGGAGCTTGTTTATGGAATTAAACTCTGTTCATGATATAACCGTTTACATGGAAGGTGGCAAGCTCTGTAATCACATCCTCCAGATAGAAAACCTCGAAGAGGTTATCATCCGGTGTATACATTCTCTTAATGCCCGGAAGTAGCTCCAGGAAGGCCACTCTGGCTTCCCTGCGATGATCCGGAACAGCCTTCCCTGTTACCCGGATCCAGGTGCGATCCTTCAGCATACCGACAATCTGAACCTTGGGATTCTTCAGAAGCTGCTTGTACACATTCTTGGTATTATTGGTGCAAAGATACGCCTTTCCCTCTATTTCGGCGATCGCTCCGAAGGGCCGCAGCTTTGGTTGGTCATCCTCGGAAGTAGCAAGGAAGAAGGTCTCACATTGGGACAAATATTGAACAGTTGAAATCATAAAATACCCCCATTTCACTATGATTTTATGCCGGTTTCCATAGCTTCGATGAATACGATACTAAGGTAAGCCATGCATGCTTAAGGAAATTATATTACAGAAAGGAAGAAAGTACCATAGGAAAATATGTAAATAATTAAAGGAAAGGTACCATAAATTAAAGAAAATTGGTTAGATATATAAAAATATTGATAATATATTGATAATACATTGATAAAAAGATCCATAATGATGCAAATCAAAAGACTTTCGGATCATCGGTCTAAACATCGATTACCGGGAGCCTTTTTGTTCATTAGACATTTTATGTTTGTGTAAAGTGTATGATAATTTTTGAATTATGCAAATATATTTGTTGAAAATGCTTGGTGTAAGGTGTATAATTAACTCAAGATGTGAGCAGTGACTCACGACATTATAAGGTAATCAAATAAGTAGGTGTGAATATGTATAAAAAACTGGATGAGGATACGATAATTAGCGTACTTGAAACCGGGATAGATGAATTTGCCGACAAGGGTCTGGATCGGGCAAATATCAATGCAATTGCTAAGAAATCCGGTGTCAGCGTGGGTGTCATCTATAAATATTACGGAGATAAGGACAATTTCTTCCTGGCATGTGTACGTCACAGTCTGAAGCTTCTGGAAAAGGTGTTACGGGATGCAATCTCGGATGAGACGGATGTAATGACCAGCATCAAGCGGCTTGTCTATGCTTTGCTGGAGCACTCCAAGAAGCATAACAATTATAATGTGATGTACAATGAGATTACGGCGGGGAGCTGCAGACGGTATGCGGCTATCCTGGCGAAGGAAATAGAAAGCACCACGGCATTTGCTTATGAGCAGCTTATGGAGAAAGCAAAGCGGACGACAGGCGGGGGGAGCAGCATCAATTCCGGCATGCTTGCCTTCTTTTTCGATAATCTCTTAATGATGCTGCAGTTTTCCCATAGCTGCGATTATTATAAGGAAAGAATGAAGATATTCTGTGGTGAAGATATTTTGGATCAGGATGAGAAAGTCGCTGAAGAATTCATCGCCTTTATCAGTGCAGCCTTGGGTTTTCGACAGTAGAGAGGGATGAGCTTGAGAAAGGAGAATGCCTTTGCTGTATGTAATCGCTTATGATTTTGGTACTACCGGTGTCAAGACCTGTCTTTTCCGTATTGATGATACGGTGAATCTGATAGCCAGCGCCTATGAGGTATATGAACTATACCTTCTGGACAACGGCGGAGCGGAACAGGATGCAGAGGAGTGGTGGAGGGCCATGTGCGCTACCACCCGCAGACTCTTTGAGAAGACGGACATCACTCCGGAGCAGATCAGCGGAATATCCTTCTGCTCCCAGATGCAGGGACTGGTGCTGGTGGACGATAAGGGTCAAGCCCTTAGACGGCCGATGAGCTATATGGATCAGAGATCTGCCTCTGAAATGAAGGAGTGTCAGGGGCATGGTCTTACCATCTCCGGTGTCAATGTACATAAGCTTCTGAAAAGCTTGGCCATTACCCATGCTGCATCAACCAGTGTCAAGGACCCGATCTGGAAGTATAAATGGGTTCAAAAGCATGAGCCAGAGATCTTTTCCAAGGTACATAAATGGTTGGACGTAAAGGAATATTTGATCTGCCGTTGCACGGATCAATTTGTGATGACCAAGGATTCTGCCTATGCTACTTTTCTTTATGATACCAGGCCCCGAAGGTGGGGCTGGAGCAAGTCCTTATGTAAAATGTATGGCATAGATCCCAAGCACCTTCCGAAGGTGATAGACAGCTCGGACCAGGCGGGAGTGCTTACCGATAAGGCAGCACAGGACCTGGGACTGAAGTCTGGAATTCCGGTATACGGCGGGGGCGGAGATGCGACTCTGATCGGTGTCGGCGCAGGCTGCGTAAATGTTGGTGATACCCACATATATTGCGGAACCTCCGGCTGGGTCAATACGGTAACAGAGAGACAGGTCGTGGACATCTTCTCTATGATAGCCTCAATCATTGGCGTGGAAGCAGGCAGATTCAATTACTTTGCAGAGATGGAGACAGCAGGAAAATGCTTTGAATGGGTGAAGGAGCATCTGGTACTGGACGAAATCGGGATCTACCTGCAGAAGACCAATATCACGGAGAGTACGGAAAAGGTATATGAAAGCCTTTATGATTATATGTCAGAAACCATATCGAAAATCGGACCGGGGTCGGGTGGTGTGATCTTCACTCCATGGCTTCATGGAAATCGCTGTCCCTTTGAAGATCCCGATGCAGCCGGTATGTTCTTTAACCTAAAGCTGGAAACAGGGAAGACAGAGCTGATCCGGGCAGTATTGGAGGGTATCTGCTTCCACCTTCGCTGGATGCTTGAATGTCAGGACAAGAAGATCAATACTTCAAAGATCATACGCTTTGTCGGTGGCGGTGCCCTATCCGAAGTCACCTGCCAGATTCTTGCGGACATTACGGGCAGAGTGATAGAAACTGTCGAGGTCTCAAAGGATGTGGGTGCAGTAGGAGCAGCCATGCTGGTAGCGGTGGGATCCGGCAGTCTGCCGGGCTTGTCCTCCTTCAAGGATCTGATTCCTGTGAAGAAGCGATATCAGCCGAATATGGACAACAAGAACATATACGATACAAATTACCGGGTATTTCGGAAGCTCTATCAAAGCAATAAGAAGAACTTTGCTATGCTACATGGGATGAAGAAGGAGGCGTGAGAGATGGAGGAAAGGAAAGCGAGAAAGCAGCTGGTGGACACGGGCAGGGAGCTGTTACAATCCGGACTCGTGGCCAGGACTTGGGGAAATGTAAGCTGCAGACTGGATGTGGACAGCTTTGTCATCACACCCAGCGGACTCGACTACACGAAGACAGGGGAAGAGGATATTGTTAAGATGAACCTTACGACCGGCGAGTGGCAGGGCATACATAAGCCCTCAGGCGAAAGAGGGGTACATATGGCTGCCTATCAGGTCTTTCCGGATGTGAACTTTGTGATCCACACCCATCAGACCTACGCCACTGCTCTGGGTCTGGCAGGCTTTGCTCATTTGGACATAACAGAGGAGGAAAGGGAAAGGCTGGGCGGTATCATGCCGGCAGATTATGGCCTTCCCGGAACGAAGAAAATAACAAGGGCAGTAAAGACAGCGCTCCAAACAGGAGCGAAGGTGGTGCTCATGCTTCACCATGGTGTTCTGCTCTGCGGCAGTAATCAGGAAGAGACCATGAGCAAGGCGCTTCTACTGGAGGAAATCTGTAAGAGAAATATCAAAGGAAACATTGTGGCGACAGAGGGAATCAGGGCAGAGGGAACCAAGGCTGATGGACTAAAGGCCGAGGAAATAAGAGTTGAGAGAACAAAAGCTGAGGGAATAGAGGACGAGAAAATAGGAGACGAAGGAAGAAGAACAGAGGACTTAAGAACCGAGGAAATAAGATTCGCGGAGGCAGAGGACCTCTTAATGGCAGTAGGAGAGAGATACCGATATGCAGCTTTGGTGCAGACCCCCGCTGTTCTGGCTTGTGCTAACAGGGGGACTCCGATCTATGCACAGGTGGATGATATGGCCCAGATGATAGGCAGGAGAATCACCGTCATACCCGGCAATACAGCGAAGGTTCTCCAAGCCCTTGAGAGGGTAAAGGCTGTGTTGGTTCCGGGTATCGGTGCTGTAGTGAGATCTGCAGCCGAGGATGATATGATGGCTCTAAAGCTCTTGGTAGAGAAAGCGGCAGTATGCAGTCTCCATACGGCTGCCTGTAGGGTAAAAGCGAGGATCGGCAGCTTTGACGCATTCTTAATGAAGCTTGTTTATCAGATGAAGTATTCAAAGCAAAAAGCTTAGGAGAGGCCTATGAAGAATGAGAAGAAAAAGGAAGTAACCCGCGTTGTTAAGTTTTTCTTGTTTTCGGTATCGGCAGGAGTCATCGAAATCGGGGCCTTTGCCCTGCTCAATGAACTGACGGGATGGACATACTGGCCCTGTTACCTCATTGCACTGACCCTGTCGGTTCTATGGAATTTTACACTTAACAGGAATTTTACCTTTCAGTCGGCATCCAATGTACCTGTTGCCATGATAAAGGTCGCAATTTTCTACTGCATCTTTACACCGGTTACGACCATACTCGGAAACTACCTGGCAGAGGATTTGAGCTGGAATGAGTATCTGGTAACGGGGATCAATATGGCCCTTAATCTTACAACTGAGTATTTTTACGATAGGTTTTTTGTGTTCGGTAAATCCATCGATACGAATCACCGGTCTAAGTCCAACTAAAACGATGAATAAGGAGGTTAAGGAGATGAAGAATTGTGGAATCAGCAGATGGGATGATCCTGCGGAAATCAATGCGAAGCTGAAGCAGCTTACCGGTCAGGTCATATGGGAAGTAGACGATGACTATTATAACGGTGTCGTCCTAACCTATTTTAATGAGAAGTGTAAGGCCTCCAAGGCAGTCTATGAGGAATCCCAAAACTATATCCCCGGAGGCGTTCAGCATAATCTGGCCTTTAACAAGCCCTTTCCCATGTGTATGTCAAAAGCGGAAGGCGCGTATCTCTACGATAAGGATGGAAACAGGTATATCGATTTCCTGCAGGCGGGAGGACCGACCATCCTGGGAAGTAATTATCCGGTGATCAGAGAGAAGGTCATCGAGCTTCTGAAGGAATGCGGTCCTGTAACGGGTCTGCTCCATGAAGCAGAGCTTATGATTGCCAGGGAGATCAATAAGCACATGCCCAATGTCGAGATGTTCCGCGCACTTGGTTCAGGTACAGAGGCGGTCATGGCTTCCCTTAGAATCGCAAGAATCGCAACAGGGAAGAAGCATGTGATCAAAATCGGCGGTGCTTATCACGGTTGGTCGGATCAGATGGTCTACGGCCTGAAGATTCCAGGAAGCAGGGCCTTGCTGGAATCCCACGGTATCCCGAAGAGCGCTTACAAATATACGGATGAGGTACGTCCGAACGATCTGCATATGCTTGAGAAAATGCTGAAGAGAAACCGGCTATCCGGTGGTACCGCTGCCGTCCTGATTGAGCCGGTAGGCCCTGAAAGCGGGACAAGACCGGTTGCAATGGAGTACAACAAGGGAGTACGGGAGCTTTGTGATCATTACGGAGCCTTGTTGATCTTTGATGAAGTAGTGACTGGTTTCCGGGTTGCCATGAGCGGGGCCCAGGGCTTCTTTGGAATCGTTCCTGACCTGACGATCTTTGGTAAGATTGTTGCCGGAGGATATCCGGCTGCAGGTGGTGTTGGTGGTAAGAAAGAATACGCGCAGCTAATGGCGGCAGGCCTTGCCACAGGAAAACACAGGGCCTATGTCGGCGGAACCCTGGCGGCCAATCCTCTTTCCTGTCTGGCAGGCTATACGGCCATTCAGGAAATTGACAGAACCAATGCCTGTGAAATCGCGGGTCGGATGGGAGACCGCCTTTGCGATGGCTTAAAGGAATTGATCGACAGATATGGCTTGCCCTTCGTAGCCTATAATCAAGGCTCAATCGTACATTTAGAATGTACTGGAGCCATGAGCTTCGACTTTTCCTCCATGGCCTTTATCAAATCTGCTCTCGGACTCTTGAAGCATAAGCAGATGATGTATGTAAGAAAAGACTCTATGGAGAAAATGGGTGCAGCCTATATGGCAAACGGAATTGTAACCCTTGCCGGCAGCAGACTGTATACCTCTCTTGCGGATACACCGGAAATAATTGACGAAGCTCTGAACCGCTTCGAAGAAGTGTTCAAGCATGTGAAGAAGACAGACAAAGGGCTGATTTAGCCCTACTTATCTGAGGGGATTTATCTGATAGAATAGAATAGAATAGAAGCTCTCGTCTATACATTCGGACGAGAGCTTCTATTCTATTCCCCTTCTATCTCAATAAGCTCCGTAGGATCGTGAGCTCAGTCACGCAGCATAAATAGGATCGGAATCAAACGCTTCCTGACGCTGACAGGAATGCTCACAGAAACGCTCCTGTTGCATGCTTTTGCTACCATAATGCCTTCCTATAAGATTTCGGTATTCTGCCATCAACATCCTTGATCTGATATTCCTGGGCTACTTCAGCACTGATCAGGATTTCACCTGTTTTATACATGCAATTTTTATCCTGCGCCAGTGCTGCGATGCATCTGCCAATAAACCGGGGAGATTCAGAATCCTCTAAATCTAAAGTGGGATCATTTTTGGCTGCATCTAAAATAGCTTCTGTTCTGACCAGACCGGGATATAGCGAAAATACCGGTATGCCATAATCCTCCAATTCATAAGCCATATCACGGGAGAGTCTGTCCAAGGCGGCTTTACATACACCATAGGTTACGTTACTCATATAACGCCTTCCGGAGTAAAAGGAGATGTTTACGATCATCCCGCTCCTTTGCTTGACCATCGATTGGGCCGCCAACCTACTTGCCACATAGTGAGATCTTAGACCGACATCCATGCTGTCATCCCACAAGGAGACGGGCTGTTTCCAAAAGGGTGTACCAAAGAAGTAGCCTCCCGGGATATGTTCATATCCTGCCCAGACATTATTAACCAGAATATCAATTTTTCCCTGCTCCCGTATCACTCTGTCAAATAAAGCCTTCACCTCGTCATCATTTCTGTGATCACACCTATGGGCAATGCCGATCCCACCAAGCTGATTGATTTCCTCCGCTGTTCTCTGAATGGTAGTATTCTTAGCGAATGCCGGTAAGCGGTCAGACATATTCAGCTCATATGTACGACCGGTAACATAGACAGTAGCACCGCTTTCAGCCAAGCCCAGTGCAGTACCTTTCCCAACCCCTCTGCTGGCTCCGGTAACAACAGCTACTTTACCCTTTAAAGAATTCATAATGAAACCCTCCTTATCCTGTCCTTGTATGTCACGGAACTGCCTCCGTCGTATCCGAGAAGATGAGCTTCTCGATATTGATCAATACATCCCTGCCTTCGTCGCCCTTTTGCGCGGTGACGATGATAGACTCGCCCGCTCGGACAACTTCATAATCCTTGCGCGGACCAAGGTAATAGGCTGCATCGTTTCTGCCCGCTCCGCCATCAATTTTATCGTCGCCTGGGCCACCATAAACCAGATCCTTACCTGCGCCTGTAGAGAACTCATCGGAAGCATCGCTGCCCAGCACCCAATCCGCGTAGGGGGTATCGGAGAATGGAGGCATGTCGGCGTAAATTCGTGAAAAACGGGGAATGCCGCTGTTATATGGTTTATCCATAAAAACCTCAGAAACATAGGGCGTACTTCCTGAATCGATTGCCCAACGGAAGAGGAGGAGAAGCTTATCGTCGGTAATTCTGTCGTTATAATCTTCGAAATCCAAGCCCTCTGTGACTGTCCCGGTCCCAAGGTGATCCATATCGAGTACCGATAGCCCCTGCGAACGGGCAAAATCAATGGAGGGATTTTCAAACCGGTGATCGGAGACGGAGCGGCCATAGCCGTCTATGATACCCGAACCTTCCCATTTGAAAAAGGCGTTTTGATAATATCCGCCATCTATATATAAACTGAGATCATCAAAGTATCGATACACATCAGGATCAAGGTTTGCTGTGACTAAAAAGGCTGACCCATACTGTTCTTCGGCATAGCCGGAGATCCAAGCTATGAGTTCTATATAGCGCTGTCTGAGTTCGTCTATATTCATGGAAGGATAGGCCTCAAGCCAGGACCAATAGCCGGTCATGACATCCAGCATAATCCCGTCAAAATGTTGTACGGCTGCCAGGTCAATCTTTTTCTTCAGTTCCTCACGCCAGCTTTCTGTCCAATACTTTGCCACATAGTTCTTCCATCCGTTATTATAAACCTGTAAATCCACATAATCAGGTAAAGGACCGGCATTCTCATCAATGAGAGCGTCGCCGTAGAGGTCCCAAGCAGGATCGAAGGAGGCATCCTATATTGCGTTTGTTGCACCGAATTCTGCGATACATATATAAGAGGTAATTACCTTGCCTATTTGGTCAGGAAAGCGGTGTGGGGAATGGAAGCGGTCATCCATGGATTGGATCGCTGTCTTATCGTCAAAAATCCAGTAAACACAGGTCCGCAGAAAATCAACAGGCAAGGAAGCTATCTCATTCCACGACTCATAGGTTTCTGCGTGAGACCGCACATGATGAATGATAAAGTCCGTATCCCTGCTATATTTCATTGCGCCCTGAAAGAACATCCTTTCTCCGAACGGAACCACTGTAGTTTCTCCGCTCTCACGCTCGATTACGGCAGTACCGCCATCCACTAAATCAAGGCGGTAATCGGTGCGTGGTCGTGGGAATTCATATTGTGTGGTAACAGGCATGGCTGATGGTGTGGGAGAGGAGGTAGGCATTGCTGTAGGTGTCACTGTGGCTTCAGGAGTGACAGATGGAACCGTAACCGGGTTGACCGGGTCAGGGGCACATCTGTTTTAGAATAAGGCAGCGAACATGAGTATGACAAGTGAAGAGAACACAGGTTTATTCATTTCTATCCCCCTTTTTCTTTACCAGAGCAAAACCGGCACAGTAAATGCGCCGGTGAAGCTGTTTTTTACATTTTACGTGAGAAAACCACGGTTTTCAACCTGCTAACTATAGTAGGTAGGGGACAAAACACTGTAAAACGCTATTTTTTTATTTCTATGAAATTGCTTTAAAACGGGAGTACAGTTCAATGCGCCCGTTGATGCCAAGCTTTTTGTACAGATTTTTGATATGGAAGTTGGCGGTATGATAGGATATTTTCAGTTCGCCCGCAATTTGCCGGATCGTCATACCGCTCAGCAGGAAGGCCGCCACTTCCTTTTCCCTCAGGGTCAGATTAAGATTTGCCAGCTGGTCGATTGTTTCAACTCTTTTCTCGGCATCACTCATGTCCAGGCTACGAAAATCCTCCAAAGCGTCATCCGAAAATAAATGTCTCGCATAGGATGGAGACAGGAGCATAAATACGAGGAAGAGAGCACCTGATACTGCCGTTGCTGTTGGCAGTAGAAGCCCAGGTGCATTTTTTGAAATCGCATCCGGTATGATAAATACCAGTACGCTGGCTGTCAATATGACCACCACGCAGAGCTTAAAGATCCGAAAATTGCCATGCTTCTTAAATACACCGCCCAACAGATAGAACATGAGGGCATAACCGATCAGCCGGAATCCGTACACGAAGATGGCAGCATCCCGAAAAACCGAATTCTCAGGGGAATAAAACAGAGCATAACAGCAAGCCATTGCAAGAAAAAACAGGTTACACATATGCCATACGCTGCGTTTGATGGTGATCTGCACTACGACTGTCAGACATACCGCCACCACACCGGACAGACCGGATATCATCATTGCATCTGGCTCCCTCGTTCCGGGCAGATATAAATAAAAGTAGTCCACGCAGAAGCTGGCAATAAAGAAATAGAGCACAAGGAGAATCGGAGGGCTAAAGCTTACATTTTTTTTCGATGGCAAATGTTCGAAATCCTTCGTTTTAAATTTTATCAGGCAGATCACAGTGCCTGCGATCAGCAGAAGCATGATCGCCTTATTTATAAGGTCAGGTAACTCCGGCAGCCCGGCAGCGAATCGAACAGTGGCTGTGAATAGCGAGAGGAGGACCGCCCCCAAAAAGCGTTCCGGATTGTTCAGAACAAAGGTAAATACGAACACTGCACAGGATACGCTTCCTCCCATACCAAACATGAACAAGGCAGCAAGGAGCACGGAAGCTGTCCCGTCAGCCATGAAGATCCATGGGATAAAGCCGGCCAGAGCGAAGGCTGCTGAAGAAAGGACGATTACTTTCATGTTACGGACACTGACAAGGGCAAATAACAGCCCTGCCCCGATGCAAAAGGCGCTGAGGGCTATGGTAAGCCCGTCCAGACCCATTAATCGCACATCGGAATGGAACAATAACTCCTGTGCATTTGCAAAACCAAGTGCCAAGGGCAGGGCAAGCAGATAATGCAAATGGCTTGCCCGTACATTTTTCATGCTTAGATCATCCTTAAAGCGCCACAATCTGAAAAGAGAGGTACATAGGCGGAAAAAGTAGCTTTTCTTCGTAACCGGTTGCTTCATGTTATCGTCCCTCCAATGATAATAGTACAATGAAGTAAAAAGCAGTACTGACAAAACCATAAAATAGTTAAAATTATTATATCAGATATTTGCAATTTTCGCTATTATTTCACTGGAAAAATGTCGGTAATTTTGTCGGTAAATGTCATTGAGGCATAGCCTATTCATGCAGGGGTAAAACAGGTCTCTCACCCATTGGGTGAGGGCCTTTTTTAAGTGAAATCACCCGTTTGAATGATGCTTTTTCACACATCTTTTCTTACAATAATCCCACCGGCAGCTACGCGCTCAAAGGCTCCCTTACGATATCAATGACCTTTGGCAGCGGAACAGCTCCTCTTGAAATGGTGTTTCACTATGATATGCTTCGGAGTTTGAGTTCGGAAGATTAGGATATGAGTATAAAAAAACGATTGGGATAGGATGAAGGGAGATAATCAATGGGAAGATTCTGTGTAAATTGTGGAGCAGAGATAAGGAATGAAGCCGTATTTTGCGGAAATTGCGGTAATCCGGTGGCAAATCAAAGCCACAACAGCGGCCCGGCAGCAAGGCATCATATGTCGGGCAGAGTCGGCTTTTCCGAGCGTATCAACCACCCGGAGGTCATAAAGGAGCTGGAGGAAAGAAAGAAAAAAGGAAATGGTTGCATTGTCATTGGTATTCTGCTGCCATTCATTATTTATCTGATTGTCAGTTTCACTTCCGAGGAGGTAAGCACAAAGGATGCACTTGTGTTCGGCGGCGGCATATCCCTTGTATTATTACTGCTTTTCCTTTTTGCCTCTTATCTTAGCAATGCGAAGCGCGGTTGGGACGGTATTGTAATTGATAAACAGATGAAAAACAAAAGCAGGCGATTTCGTGATGGCTGTGTGGAAAATTATATCCGATATACAGTCTATTTTCGTACCGACAGCGGCAAAAAGGAGTATAGTGTTACCAACTCCAACGATGGCCCCGATTATAGAGATTATTATGATTATCTGAATGTCGGCGACCGTGTCCGTTATTATCCACAGCTGTCATTTCGTTATGAAAAGTATGACAAATCAAAGGACAGGGAAATTCCATGTATGTTCTGCAAAACAATGAATAATATACAGAATGACCGTTGTGAGGCCTGCAATAATTTACTGTTTAAATAAAGCTGGTAATTATTATATTAAATACAGTATATCCTTGTTGGATAAGGAATTGAACGATAAGGTACATTTTAGAAAATGTATCGCGGGAGTGACCTACTCCCTTAGCTTGACCACATTGGCGGCACTACGGCGGCGGCTGTCTTCAATCGCTGCGTAGTGCTTCTTTGTTGTATTGACGTCCTTGTGTCCGAGAACATCGGCCACCAGATAGATATCACCGGTTTCCCGGTAGAGGCTGGTGCCATAGGTACTGCGGAGCTTATGGGGGGTGATTTTCTTCAGCTTGGTGATGGTCTGGGCATATTTCTTGACCAGATTTTCTACGGAACGGACATTCAGCCGTTTCTGCTGGAGGGAGAGGAAGAGGGCATTGGCATGACCTTCTTCAGGGACGATCTGTTTTCTTTCTTCCAGGTAATTAATAAGAGCCTCCCTTACCTCGTCACCGAAATAAACCACTACCTCATAGCCGCCCTTGCGGCGGATCTTAATGCCGTTATTATCAAAATCCACATCATTGAGATCGAGACCCACACATTCACTGACACGGATACCGGTACCCAGTAGGAGAGTCATGAGAGCCAGGTCACGGACCTTGGTCTTCTCATGATATTTCTGCTGGGTTTTGGTCATGCTTTCTCCCTTTTCTACCTCATCCAGCAGTCTTGCCACCTCGTCGATCTCTAAACGGGTAATTTCCTTCTGATGCAGCTTTGGAACGCTGACGAAGGAGGCAGGATTCGTAGTGATCATTTCCTTTTTATAAAAGTACTTATAGAAGCTGCGCAGTGATACCAGCTTGCGCTTCTTGCCGTTCTCTGTATTGATCCGCTCGATCTCCTCTGTCTTATAATAGGTCAGGTAGTCCAAATATTCCTCGATGTCCACCGGCTTAATCAGATCCAGAATATCCACCTTCCATTCGGTAATCGGAGTTGCCTTCAGGGAGGGGTTATTCGTTGCCAGAAAGTCGAAGAATACCCGCAGATCATAGGCATAGGCGATTCTGGTCCTGGAAGAGGTGGTGGGCTCAATGCCACGGAAAAAGGTTTTGCAAAAGCCCGGTAACTCAGCCAACAGAGCCCGCAATCTCTCTGCGTTATCGATATTCACCTGATCATGGTAATTGCGTTCAGCCATAGGATATCACGAACCTTTCCTTAGAATATACATATCTTCATCCGGCCTAACTTCTTATTTTAAGCAGCTTCAGCCGATCATCTTTCATTTTTCCTCTGGTTATCATTCCTATGAATAGAATTCAGTCCTTATATTCCGGCTTCTCCCAGCCGATGTTTCCGGTGAGGATCGCATGGAAGAGGCGCTGCCTTAGGCCCGGGCTTTCCTTCCCCAGGGTTTTAATCAGCTGCTTCACATATTCCCGCTTGGTGTATCCGTCAACCGGACAGGGATTCGCAACAACTGGAAGGTGATAAGCATTACGGAAGCCCTTGATATCCTGCTCATTGACATAGATCAAGGGACGGATCAGGGTAAGATCTGCCCGGTCCAGATGGGTGACAGGAGAGAAGCAGCTAAATCTTCCTTCATAGATCAAGGACATCATCATGGTCTCTATCACATCATCAAAATGATGGGCATAGGCTTCCTTATTGCAGCCCAGCTCACCGGCCTTGTTATTAAAGGCACCCTTTCGCAGCTTGGCACAGAGGGAACAGGGATTGCTTTCCTTCCTATAATCGAAGATGATCTCTGCAATCTGTGTTTCTACAACTGTATACTGGACCTCAAGCTCCTCACAGAGCTTAGCCACAGCGGAAAAATCAGCATCAGGATAACCCATATTGACAGTGATACCCACAAGCTCGAACTTTTTCGGATAAAAACGTCTTAGATTCGCCAGGGCATAGAGGAGGGTCAGGCTATCCTTGCCTCCGGAAATTCCGATTGCAATTTTATCACCCTCTTCAATCATCCTGTAATCATCAATGGCCCTTCTGGTATATCCAAGCAAATGCTGCAGCTTCATAGGTATGTAACCGTCCTTTATTCCTTAGATCTTCCTATGCTGTTTTGTCCTTCATCGGAACAGACAAGCATATTCTCACTTCGTTCTATTATAGCATATTATTCCCCTAAATGAAATGTCCGGATGAAAATATTTGAAGCTCATTTACCCTGAATCATACTAATGAGCTAGAATACAATGTAATCTTTATGTAACAATTGGCAATAACTCCGAATTAATAAGCTGTTTGAAATGGTCGACCGCTGTAGAATATACTCGACCTATGACAGGCGAAGTTTTCTACAGATGTAACATAATGATTTTTGGACCTTGCAGCGGATTCTTCGGGATTTTTATGAGACTAAATCATAGAGTTTATTACTGAAAGTACCAAATTATTTTGATTTATTATGTAAAATTTCTAGGATGACACACTTTTAACACGAATTAACATTACTGTAATATTTATAGTAACTGAAGGATGAAGCCGACATGCAATAGGAGTTGAGGACATTACATGAGATTAATTTTACAGAAGGTACGGAAGATGCTGATACAGCTTGGGAATCAGAATAGGGTGGCACAACCCCGCAGAATATATGGTGTATGCTGCATACTGCTGGCTGCATTTCTGCTCCTGTGTCTACCCGCCGGAGAGACTCTTGGAGCTTCAGGATTGCAGCTTTATAACTATACAACGAAGAAAACAAGCACCTATAAGGATACCCAGGTGAAGGTTACCTTTAGCGGCAAGAAGATCAGTGTGGACAGTACGCCCGGTATACTGGAGAACGGAATCGCTCTGGTATCCTATAAGGATATATTTGCTAAGTCTGAAATCAAAGCAACTTGTGTTTATGATAAAGCCCAGGGGACTGTTACCATTTCTAAATACGGAACCACCATTGTGATGAAGATTGGCAGCCTGAAGGGCACCGTGAACGGTAAGGCTGTTACCCTGCCGGTAGCTCCGGTCAAAATCAATTTCAAAGATGCCAATGTAACGAAGATTCTGGTCCCTTCCCGCTTTGTCTGCCAGAACCTGGGTCTCGGTTATACCTGGAACAGCGGTAAGAGTACGGTGGAGATCGTGAAGGAAACTGAAAAGTCCGAGAGCAAGGTGAATTCCTTGTCCCTGTCCTATGATAATGGGAGCAAATTCAGCTATACAGGCACTCAGGGAGCAGTCATGATCGATGGGGAGTATATCAGTCTTGGTAATATGCCCAGCATTATCAATAATAACACTGCCATGCTCCGGGCAAAAAGAGTATTTGCCGATTCCCCGATCGGGGCAGATTATCGCTATGACGAGAAAAGCAAGACCATTACCCTGATGGCAAACGGCAATACGCTTGTTATGACCATCGGCAGCACAGCAGCCTATCTGAATGGGACCGGTATCAAATTGGACCGGGCTCCGATGATCGTCTGCAATCATGAGGTCAATACCTCCTATGTCATGGTTCCCGGTAATAATACAGCCTGCAGCTTAGGTCTTAATTATAGCTGGGATAAAACCCTGCTTACCTCGGTTATTACGACGAATATGAGCAGTGCGAAGCCTGAAGCACCGGGAAACAGTGGCACGACACCGGGAGGAAATGATACAGCACCGGGAAAGGATGACACAGCACCGGGCAGTAGCGGTACAAGCTCCGGCAATAACAGTAATACCCCTGGCAACAGCGGAACGACACCGGGAGGTAACACGACCCCGGGGAACAGCGGAGAAACAGCTCCTGAGCTGGGTGATTCCGGTATGACTGCAACAGGAGTAACCTTGTATGAATGGAAGACCGAGGCAGCCGATAGAAGCTCCGGAGTTCATCAGTTGAATGAAGGAATGAATAGCAGCAGCGAGAATGGTCTGGTTTATCTGGTCGCCCGTGACTATGTAAACACGAAGCCAAATACGGAAACCTATATGATTGTCGCAGATTCGGCCTTTGAAGAGGTTACCTCGGATAAAAACGGACTGCAGCTTAGGATCACTGCCCGGAACAAAAGGGCCATGAACTATCAGTATCAGATCTATGGTTCAAGCGGCTTCCTTGTGAATACGATTACCACAGCAAATCAGCCTGAGCTTAACCGGACTGACATTGATTTTCTGATGATGGCTGAGAATTATAACTATGAGCTTTCGCTTTCAGATGATAAGCGGATTGTATTTGTCACCTTCTACTATAACAGTATCACCGGAATTACGATCGGAACCAATGATCTGGGTGATTATATGACAATAACGTCAGTGGACCCGCTATCGGTCATTTTGAATGAACAGGGAGGCATACTTTCCCTGGATTTCAAGTATACAGTCAATGAGATCGGCGATCTCAATATCCCTATGGTAGAGGCGAAGCGCTTAAATATGTTTTATATGATGGGCTTTACCGAGAAGACTCAGATGATTCTGGGTATGGATACCGGGACGTCTTATAAGGTAAGCCAGGAGGGGAAT
>JAEZNB010000005.1 GCA_023441965.1 Bacillota bacterium | reverse complement strand
CCTTCCAGCTGCCCGGAGGAAGCTGTACCTGTTTCTCATCCTTATTTCCGTTGAAGATCAGACATAAGGTTGTATCGGTTTTACCGGCATCGATCACGTAGCCTATCAGCTTAGGCTCTTCCATATCAAGAAACCGGAGGCAGGATTTGATTTCCTCTGTCCTCTCCAAACGGAGGGCCTTATGAGCTTTCCGGAAAGCGATCAGACCTTTATAATATTCCAGCACCTCTTTATTGACCGTACGGTCATTCCATTTGATGCTGTTCACCCGGTCAGGGGACCGGTAGCTATTCTCATCAAAGTGTCTTCCGCTCTCATCCAGAGGCTTACTGCGCAGCAGCTCCTCACCGGCATGGATTAAGGGAATCCCCTGGGAGGTCAGGACGATTGCTGCCGACAGAAGATTCATACGGAGCCTGTCCTCCCGGCTGCTGTCCGGCGCTGATAGGGTCAGCTTATCCCATAGGGTCAGGTTGTCATGGGCCGAAGCATAGTTGACTGTCTGGGAGGGTTCCTTCGCCCAGGGTGCAGACAGTGTCCTGTTATAATCTACCTGGTCATGGGGTGTGGAGGCTGTGATACCGAATTTTATCATCTCCTCCTTCCCTTCCCCTCCATTGACAAAGCCCTGGTCAGCTTCTATGAATACACTTCCCTTGATGCCATCCCGCATATCATCACTGAAGGCAGCGATCCGGGTGTCCAGCTTACTCATATTTGCCTTTACTGCCCTCTGCTCCTCCGGCAGGGGAGAAGCCCCCGCAGTCCAACCCTCTCCATAAAGCAGGATGCCTGGGTCTATCTGATCCAGGGCCCTGCGGACCTGATTCATGGTCTCGCAGTCATGAACTCCCATCAGATCAAAACGGAAGCCGTCGATATAGTATTCCTTGGCCCAATATACCACGGAATCCACGATGAACCTTCTTACCATGGACCGTTCCGAAGCAAGCTCGTTCCCACAGGCAGAAGCGTCGGAATAACTGCCTTCACTCGTCTTCCGGTAATAATAGCCGGGAACACACTTCTGAAAGGCGGAATCCTCTAAGCTATAGGTATGGTTATACACGACATCCATGATAACACGGATTCCCCTGGCATGCAGCGCCTGCACCAGCTGCTTGAATTCCTTCACTCTCACTGCTCCGTCGAAGGGATCCGTAGCATAGGAGCCCTCCGGAACATTATAGTTCTTGGGATCATAGCCCCAGTTGTATTGAGGCTCATCCTCCTTCGCATTCCCGCCTTCATTGACATACCTGTCCACATCCAAGGGCTCCATGCCCTGCTTTAATGACTTGGCCTCATCCACGGTTGCATAATCGAACACCGGCAACAGATGCACATGGGTAATTCCCAGCTCCTTCAGATAATCAATCCCTGTTGCTTCCCCATGCTTATTCCTGGTTCCTTGCTCTGTAAAGGCCAGGAATTTTCCTTTATTGCTCATTCCCGAGCTGTCATCAGCCGAGAAATCTCTGACATGCAGCTCATAGATAATAGCATCCGTAGGTGGGAGCACCTTAGGCCTCTGTTCGGAAGAAAAGCCCTCCGGGTCCGTAACGGACAGGTTCAGTATCATACCCCGGTTGCCATTCACTCCTGTCGCTCTGGCATAGGGGTCTACAGCTTCCCTGGTCCTTCCCTCGGCAGTTACCTCGTAGGTATAATAGGTCCGATTCAGATCTCCACTAATCTCCACAGTCCAGGTCCCCTTGACATCACGTTTCATGGGCACCTGCCTAATCAGATCTTCCTCTTCTCCTGTCCCTGCCGCCTCTTCCTCCGATCCTTTATGATATAGCTTTAAGCTGACCTGCTCCGCTGTCGGAGCCCATAGGCGAAAGCTTGTCTTATCCTCCGTCCACACAGCTCCAAGGTCATTTCCCTCATAGGTATAGCGCTCTTCGAATTCCTTGGTAGAGAAGAGCCGGTGGTCCGTCTGACTGCCAACAGGCCCGGTATCCTCTTCATCGTCAGTCTGCATTTTGTTAAGCTTGTTCAGGCTGAGGGCACTTAGCAGACAAAGGATAAAACCCACGAAGGCAAATAGTAGAATAGCCGCTCCGATTGCCAACTTCTGCTCCGGCTTGACCTCTGCCCAGTCGGAGTTTAGGGAATAGGCTGTATACAGCAGATAGGCTCCTGCTGCGAATCGTATATAATAGGATGTTTTGGGTGACTTCTTCAGGGGTTCGTTCATCGGCTTCTTCTACCTCACTGTCATTTGACTGTTTCCTGTGTCTTTTAGCTGCTTAAGCTTATCTTTCCCATTTATCACAAAGAGAATTAATCTGGTCTGCAAATTTCGCGAGATCCTTATTGGCTCCGCCCTTATTCCGCTGGATAACGGCAAGCAGGCGCTTACCCGCATTGACCAGACGCTCGAATACCGTATCCACCTTCTCATGTGTAGGTTCCCTCTTCTCCACGGGAATAGGCTTACCTTCCACTACACATATATTCCTAGCAAGGTCATAGACAGTTCCGCTGTAAGGATCAACCGCATTGTAGCCTAATTCATCCCTTAGGTAGGAGGTGAAGATTCCACAGACCCGGTCATCCCCGTGTACAACAAAAACTCTCTGGGGCTTCTTCTCGAAGGACTGCAGCCATCGGATCAGCCCATCCCGGTCGGCATGACCGCTGATACCGGCTAGCTTTCTGATCTCAGCACTTACGGTAATTGTCTCTCCGAAGAGCTTTACCTCAGTTGCCCCATCCAACAGCAGCCTGCCAAGGGTGCCAACGGATTGATAGCCAACGAAGAGAATTGTACTCTCCGGTCTCCACAGATTATGCTTCAGGTGGTGGCGGATTCTGCCCGCATCACACATACCTGCAGCAGAGATGATTACCTTGGGTTCATCATCAAAATTGATCATTTTGGACTCATCCGAGGTGATCGAGGTTTTAAGCCCAGGAAACTTGATCGGGTTGATTCCTTTGGCGATCAGGTCCATGGCTTCCTTGTCAAAGTAGCCATTCATATTCTTCTCAAATATCTGGGTTGCTTCGATCGCCAGAGGACTGTCCACATAGACCTTGAAGTCTCCGTGACCCTTCACTAAGCGCTCTTCTTTGATCCTACGGATGAAATACAGTAGTACTTGGGTTCTGCCGATTGCAAAAGCGGGAATGACAACATTGCCTCCCCGGTCAAAGGTTGTCTGCATAATCTGACTAAGCTCTGTGACATAATCGGGGACCTCTTCATGATTGCGATCCCCATAGGTAGATTCCATGATGACGTAATCTGCATCCTTTATGTACTGGGGGTCTCGAATGAGCGGCTGGTTCAGGTTTCCGATATCTCCCGAGAAGACCACCTTCTTCGTAACTCCCTCTTCCGTAATCCATAGCTCGATACTGGCCGATCCCAGCAAATGTCCCACATCTGTGAATCTGACCTCGATTCCCTCATAGAGGGTGAAGGACTTCCCATAGTCATGGGGTACGAAGAGACGGATGGTATTCAGAGCGTCCTCCATATTATAGATCGGGACAAAGCTCTTCTCCCCGGACCGCTTGCCCTTACGGTTTCTCCATTCAGCCTCTGCCATCTGGATGTGGGCACTGTCACGGAGCATGATATCACATAGAGCAGAGGTTGCTCCGGTAGCATGGATTGCTCCCCGAAAGCCTTCACTGTATAACATCGGTAGCTTACCTGCATGGTCCATGTGGGCATGGGTCAGCAGCACAGCGTCTAACTGTGCAGAGGGAACAGGAATCTCCTGATTCTCAAATGCATTCTTCCCCTGCTCCATACCGCAATCAATCAGGATGTGCCTCCCGCAAGCCTCCAGATAAAAGCAGCTTCCGGTCACCTCATGAGTTGCACCCAAAAATGTTAATCGCATATGATACCTCCTCTGTAGCTTTCTTATCCTTACTTAGCCCTTATTATAACATAGATCCTTCTAATTGTTCTATATGATATCATTTAATGTCTAATCCTGCCGGTCCTGCTCAATTCTGCCATCCTTCAGGCGGATGATCCTGCGCCCGTAGCCCGCTGTCTCTGCGGAGTGAGTTACCTGTAGGATCGTAATCTTCTTCTCATCATTAATTCTTTTGAATAACTCCATAATCTCAATGCCTGATTTGCTGTCCAGATTACCGGTAGGCTCATCTGCCAGTATGATGTCAGGGGTTGCGATGACAGATCTGGCAATCGCCACTCTCTGTTGCTGACCTCCGGAGAGCTTGCTGGGTATCACCCTACGCTTCTCCGTAAGTCCGACGATCTGCAGGATATCCTCCAGCTCCTGCTCATAGGAGGCCGGTCTCTTCCCATCCATAATCAGCGGCAGCAGGATATTCTCCTCTACAGTCAGATTCTGCACCAGGTTATAGAACTGGAATACAAAACCGATCTGTGTACGGCGTACCCTGCTCTTCTCACCGTCCTTTAGCTGATTGATATCCCTATCATGTATAAATACCTTTCCCTGATCCGGTGTATCCAAGGCACCCAGGAGATAGAGCAGTGTGCTCTTTCCGCAGCCCGATGCCCCCATGATGGATATAAATTCTCCCTTTTCAACATTGAAGCTAATTCCCTTCAGAACCTTCACGAGACTGTCTCCCTCTCCGAAGGATTTATGTATCTCCTCAACCCGTATAATCTGTTCCATACTCTCAACCTTTCACATTATTATTTTATCTGCGTCTTCCCAAGAATTCTGGCTTTTTCAGAATTCATATTTTCGCCTTCTCAACAACCCGGAAGAACAAGGTGTGAGTGCCTCTGCACGAACATCACAGTTCTTCCTAAGAATTCTGGCTTTTTCAGAATTCATACTTTTCGCCTTCTCAACAACCCGGAAGAACAAGGTGTGAGTGCCTCTGCACGAACATCGCAGTTCTTCCCAAGAATCCTGGCTTTTTCAGAATTCATACTTTTCGCCTTCTCAACAACCCGGTAGAACAAGGTGTGAGTGCCTCTGCACGAACATCGCGGTTCTTCTCAAGAATTCTGGCTTTTTCAGAATTCATACTCTTCGCCTTCTCAACAACCCGGAAGAACAAGGTGTGAGTGCCTCTGCACGAACATCGCAGTTCTTCCCAAGAATTCTGGCTTTTTCAGAATTCTTTTTATTCGTATTTTATCTCTTCTATCACCCTCAGCTTACTGATCTTACGCATCGGTGAAAGCGAGGTGACCAAAATCAGAAGCAGAACAACACCCAATACCTGGAGCAGCTTATCAAGCTCCAGACCGATCGGATACCCCATTCCGATGGACATCAGCACCTTATTTAAGAGCCGTATTAACCATATACTTATAACTGTTGCATACGCTCCTCCTGCCAGGAAGGTTCCAAGGGCTTCGGCAAAAATCATCCGCTTTAATTGAGCACGGCTCATGGAGATAGAATATAGAACCGCATATTCCCGTTTTCTCTGAATGAAGCCGATCATCTGGTTGTTCAGCAGCCCACAGATGGCCAGAAGCACCGACAAGGCCAGTATCCCTGCAGCCATATTGATTACGGACTGGTTACTGCTCTTCTGCTGTGCCAGATCCTCCTTCAGAGTTTCTATATAAGCCCCGGTGCCTGCCAACTCCTTCATCAGCATATTCTTGACCTCGTCTGCATCCCGATTGCAATATACCTCAATCAGTGAGGGAACCTTCCCATATATACTTTGATATTCATCCTTGTTAATCACCATCAGATTACGCTGATTTGTGTAGTAGGTAGCATCGATATAGCCAGCCACCACATAGCTTCTTTCGCCCTCCTCCAATAAGTCCAGCTCCAGCCGAAGCTGATCACCCAGCTGATACTCATGAATTCGTGCAAAATACTCATCTATCAGAATCTCGTTGCCTGATAAATGAGCAAGCTGTTCCTGCTCACCCTTAATACCGGAGTAGAACTCCTCTGTACCCAATAGTATATAGGAAAGCTTCTCCCCGTTAATCTGAGCATTCCTATAGGTGCTGTAGCGGAATTCAATATGCTCAATCCCCTCCAGCTCCTCCAAATACAAGTACTCTCCTTCCTCCTCAGATAACCAATAGACGCTGACATCATAATCCGTAAATTTGTCAAAGGAATCAAACATCTCATTAAAGGAATGAATAGCCGCATTTACCATAATGACCAGGGAAAGGCTCACTGTAATCAAGGTAATACTGGATCTTATGGGTTTACTGGCAGAGATTGATTTCATTCCCAGCCCTACCGGACCTCCAAACAATCTGCCCGCCAGGACTGATAGCGGTTTTGCGACCAGCCTTGTTATCAGAGGAGTAAGATAAACTGCTCCGACCATTGCCAGTACCAGAGAGATTAAAGCCAGTACAAAGGCATATTTTTTATTGATATAATTCAGAACAAAAGACAGCAGCAGCATGGCTATGCCAAGAAGGATCTTTTTCTTTGAGATTCTGGGCATGGTGCTTAAGGTATTGAAGATATTGTCCTTGATGGATCTTCTGCTTGCCTTTAGGATCGATGATAAGGAGATGAAAATCTGCATTCCCATGGAAAAAAGAATGGAATACAGAAAATAGGACGCTTTATACTCCAGGCTGACATTCATGTAGTCAAATGCATCTCCGGCATTAATGAAAAGACCGGACATGGGCTTTCGTGCCAGGATACCGAACCCGATTCCAAAGGCTGAACCAATCAGCCCAAACACAGCATTCTCCAGTATCAGAATGAAATTTACCTTACCCTTCGTTGCCCCGATGCTGCGAAAGGTTCCGACAACCGGAATTCTGGTTGCCATCATCAGCTTGGTCAGGGAGGCAATGATATATAGATTTAACCCGATTACCATCGAAAGTATGATATTCAGCAGCTGATTGATTCGGGTCAGACTGCTTCTGATGGTTTCCTTATCCCCCAGTATGCCGGCATTAAAATGTTCATTTGCGGCTGTAATCTTTTCGGCTACTTCCTCAAGCTCGGTATCGTCAGGAAAATCAAGAAGAACCCTTTGAACCTTACCTTCCTGCCCTGAAAACATTTCTGCATAATCTAAGTTCGTAATCATGTAGACATTATCGTATTCCGCCAGAAAATGGCCTGAGCTTTTTGCTATTCCCGTGATGGTCAGCTGCTCTTCTCCTAATCTTGTATATACCCGAACACTGTCTCCAAGACTCCAGCCGAATTTATCCGCATTCTTCCTGCTGATAATGACCTGTCTGGGATCCTGAAGGTCGAAGTCCGGGCTTTTCACCTCCAGCTCGCAAAGCTGCGTATCAAGCAGCAGATGTCTGTCATAGCCCCTCAGTATGACCTCACTGCTTACCCCCTGCTCGTCATAAAAAGCATATGCATTTAAGGAGTATAAGATATGGTCAGGCTCCACCATATCAAGCTTCAGAAGCTCTGTGTCAAAATACCCCTGATCATTAAAATAATCGCTCCCAACGAGGAGGTCGTAGCTTTGATGCACTCCCAGCAGAACCGAGGTATATTTCTTTGTAATGTCGTCCTTTATTGTCAGATTCAGAAACATGACCATGGTGGATACCGCAAGGGAAAAAATAATTAATATACTGCGGAATTTGTATTGACGTATGTTCCGCAGTATATGCTTCAGTAAAATCTTCATCTATGCTCCCCCTAAAAGATTGTAATGATTTTCCTACCTATATTAGCATATAACCCTTTGCATCTCAACCATTTTATCCCTATTATTCCTAAAGAAATGTACGTACACTGCTTTTAGAAGAAACTTTGAGACATAAAAAAGAGTGCCTGCTGCAGTATTTTTCTGCAATCCGCACTCTATTTTTCTTTCTTCATATCATTATCGTGTTCAGTCAGTTCTCTTTCTTCTCATACTTCGGATCACTTCCTTGGTCTCCCGATCTACTCTGTGAGATTCTATAATCTTCTGAAGTGCCTTATGATAGGTAAAGTCCTCCAGAGAATTATGCATTAAGTAAGCCATGGTCATCTCCGGCAAGACTGCATAATAGGCAGAGATAGCCCAAGCAACAGCCATCTTCACATAATAGCCCTCATGACGGATCCGGTCAAAATAGGCAAAAGCCATGGGTGCATAGGCTTCCTCCACGTAATAATTCAGAAGCATGACCACCCCAAAGCGGATTTCATATTCCCTGTCCGATTCCAGATAGGGCTGAAGAAAGTCCCATACCCTGACCTTATGCTTTCTCGTAAGCTTCAGTCCGCAGCAGAAGCTATCGCATACTGCCCAGTTATTGATGTAAGGGATAAATTCCTCGGTCAGCTTAAGGACCTCCTCTATGTCTTCCTTCAGCCGTCCGATGACCATTCCCTTCAGCAGCAGCTCCTCATGAGTAACTGCTTCCCGATCCTGAAGATAGCCTCTCCAGTCCCCCTTCACGATCTCTGCTGCCAGCTTATGTAGCTGGGGTAATCTGACGCCCAAAATATGCTCCGCTCCCGGTGTCAGGGAGGAGGTAAAGGCTCTGTACTTCTCATCTGCCAGCTCATCTAAACGATTCCTGATGGTTTGTCTTATGTTCATACAATATCCTCACGATTTATCTTGTTTCTTAGTTACGAAGATCAGGCCCCTAGCTCCTCCAGCCTCTTATGATCCACAAGTCTGATCTTTCCCCGGTTAAGGGTAACCATACCCTCATTCTGAAAATACTTGAGCATCCGACTAACGACTTCTCTGGCGGTTCCCAGATGATTCGCAATCCTCTCATGGGTGATTTCCAGATTATCTGAAGCCTCAAGGTTCGCCTGCTCCAGCAGGAAATTTGCCAGCCGCTTGTCTAAGCTCATGAATAAGGCCTGCTCCATAATCCACATGACCTCAGAGAAGCGGGAGGCCATCAGCTGATTTGTAAAGGACATGACTGCCAGGGATTCCTCCGATAGCTTCCGGAAGGCTGCAATCGGGATTAAGTAGGCCTTTGTCTCCTTCTCTACCTCAATATAGATCTCAAAGGCGATATTCTTCATCATACAGGAGGCAGAGAAGATGCAGACATCCCTGTCAAACAGGCGGTACAGGGTAATCTCCCTCCCATTCTCCGATATGATATATGCCCTTACCTGTCCGCTCTCAATCAGGAACAAGCCGGAACAGTTCTCCGACCCGCTGTGCATGGCCTCACCCGCTGAAAAGTACTTCGGCTTGATGGATTGCTTCAACAGATCCCTCTGTGCATTGGTCAACTCCCGCCAGAAGCTTAAGGTCTCAGAAAAGTAAGCTGTATCATCCCTTTGTTTCATCCTATCCTCCATAAAGCAGCTAAAGATACGGAAAAAGCATGCAGGTCGGCAATCCTGAAATCGCTCCCTTCCGGGCAGCCTCTTTCCTCTTGCTGTTGGCCTGCATGCATTCTATATTCACCAGTTTATATTTCGGTTTTCCAGAGTCCGTGTAAGTTACAATACTCATAGACTGCTTCCAGGCTGTCATCCTCCAGTGCAAACACAGCAATCGGTTCTTCCCCGGGAGCCAGGTATTTGATCTGTCCACCCTTCTTGGTCTGCAGATAAATCCACATGATGTAATGCTTCTCTTCCATCGGATGAGGAATACTTCCCACCTCAACCTTTACGATATTACCTGCCAGGGATACGGAGGGAACATGCTTTTCCTTGGAGGCATCCACAGTATTGGCGGTAAGCTCCTCCATTTCATCGCCGCAGCATACTACCAAAGCGCCTGAGTCATATATCTTGGTAATGATATTACCGCAGTGCTTACACCTGTAAAACTTGACATCCTTACGCATCTACAACTCTCCTTTCATCATCAACACCAAATATCCTGTTAATCAGGTATAGTATACGCCGAGATTAAAGTTTCATTCCGGACTCGGTTACCTGCTATTTCCATTATAGCTTATATTTCCAACATTCTCAAGATATCTTTTTTCGGTTTGACGCCTACGGATGTTGCTGATACCTTACCCTCCTTTAATACCATCAGAGTAGGGATACTCATTACCCGGTACATCTCGGCCAGCTCAGACTCCTCATCCACATTGATTTTGCCAACCTTAGCAGAGCCCTCCAGCTCATCTGCGATTTCCTCCACTGTTGGAGCTACCATGCGGCACGGTCCGCACCATGAGGCCCAAAAATCGAGTAATACAGGCTCCTTAGACTCTAAAACCTCCTTTTTGAAATTATGTTTTGTAATTTTAATTGCTGCCATATATATTCCTCCTATCAAAATTTCATTGTAACCCTACCATATCACAATACGTTGATCATTTCTGTGACGTTATCACATTTTTTCTATATTTTACATATTTTTTAGCTCTATTGGTCAGAACAGTACTTCTCTGATCGGGGACGTATACAAGCATGTCTTTCAATTACATTTCCAACTAAAAAAAAGAGGTCCGATGTCTCCTGACAGCTTGCTTACACAAGCTGTCAGGACACAGATCGGTTGCCTCTTGCATTTTTATGAGAATAAAACAGTCCCTATTTGCTTCTCCGATATTTTTACCGTTCCTCGCGGAAGTAATTCACTCCACAGCCGGCAGGCTGAGAACCCTTTCTGGATTTACGCATGGAGGTTATGACCAATACGATGGTTGTTATGACAAAGGGCAGCATCACATAGAAGGCATTGGGAATCTCAATGATATCCTTCGGCATATAGAACTGGAGTACACTAAAGGCACCGAAAACCAGAGAACCGAAGATGGCCTTCACCGGGCTCCAGCTGGCGAAGATAACCAGGGCCACTGCGATCCAGCCCTGACCGTTTACTACGGAGCTGTTATTCCAGACGCCGCCTCCGTTGATCAGGGAGAGATAGGCTCCACCCAGACCACAGATACCACCGCCGAGCATAATGTGCGTGTATTTCACCAGGGTAACCCGAATTCCCGCAGCATCTGCAGCGGCAGGGTTTTCTCCGACTGCCCGCATATTGAGTCCGGTCCGGGTCCTCATCAGATAGATGCTGCAGATCACAGCCACTATTATGGAGAGATAAACCAGCGGGTTATGGGAGAAGAGCAGCTTCCCGACCACAGGAATTTTCCCCAGGATGGGAATGGGCTTTTCTGCTATGGAAGCCATGAATTCTGTGGAGAGCTTCGGTGACCCCCCGGCATTCTTAATCATGATTTCACCGAAGAACTTAGCCACTCCGCTTCCGAAGATGGTAAGGGTCAGACCGGCGACGTTCTGGTTCGCCATTAAGGTGACTGTAACAAAGGCATAAATCAAGGCCCCGAAAACACCGATTACAAAGGCGGCCAGGAGGGCTAAGAGAAGACTGTCCGTATGATAGCCGACAAAGAAGCTTAGGAAGGCTCCCATGAACATCATACCCTCGACACCCAGATTTAAGTTACCGGTCCGTTGGGTCATGATTTCTCCGGTCGTGCCAAAGAGCAAGGGAGTTCCTGCCTTAATTGCCGCAAACAAGAAATTTAAGATCATTTCTTCATACCTCCCTTCCGGAATGCAAAACGATAACGGGTGAAGAAATCAAAGCCCAGAATAAAGAACAGGATGATTCCCTGGAGGATGCCGGACACGGCGGAGGATAAGCCGAAGGTACTCTGCATGACCGAGCAGCCCTTCTCCAGCATACTGAAGCCCAGTGTTACGAATAGGATGACCAGAGGATTTAGCTTGGAAAGCCAGGCCACTGTGATTGCAGTAAAGCCGACGCCTCCGGCTACTCCTTCTCCAAGGGTATATGCCGCACCGCTTACCTGGGTCATACCGGCGATTCCGCAGATGGCTCCGCTTAGGAACATGGTACGAAGTATGATTTTCTTGACATTCATACCGGCATAACGGGCGGTGTTGATGCTTTCACCGACCACACTGATTTCATAGCCCTGCTTGGTAAACTTCAGATACAGAAACAGAACGACGACCAGAATCAGTCCGATCAGCCAGCCTGCATGTACCCCGAAGATCTGATCCAGTCTGGCATTCTGACTGAAGGTTGCAATCTTTGGAAAGCCTGAGGAGGAGGGGTCTCGCCAGGGACCCTCCACAAAGTATTTGATCATATATAAAGCGATGTAGTTCAACATCAGGGTAAAGAGGGTCTCATTCGTGCCAAACTTCGTTTTAAAGTAGGCCGGAAGGATACCCCAAAGTCCACCGCCAACCATACCTGCTGCAAACATAAGCAGCAGGAGCAGTCCATGGGGCAGATGGTCATATTTTAAGGCAAAATAAGTAGCGAAGATTCCACCCATGATGATCTGACCCTCTGCTCCGATATTCCAGAATTTCATCTGGAAGGCCGGGGTAATACCCAGGGATGCGATCAAGAGGGGGATGGCAATCTTTATGGTTCCTTTGGTTGCCAGCTCTGACCGAAAGGCTCCTTTTACTATGGTAAAGTAGATCTCTATGGGATTCTCACCGATTGCCAGGATGAAGATGCCTCCCGCCAGAATAGCCGCAAGCACTGCAACGATAGAAAGCGCTATGGTTTTACCCAGGGTCAGCTCCGTCTTCTTCACGATATGGATCAGGGGCTCACGATTTTTTATTTTTCTCGCGTCAGTCATTTGCCACCTCCGAATTTCCCTGATGCATCTGTCATCAGTAATCCCAGCTGTTCCTTCGTCGCAGTCTTCGTATCCACAATTCCGGTGACTCTTCCGTGGCAGAGCACCATGATACGGTCACAAAGCTCCAGCATAACATCCAGATCCTCTCCGATAAAGAGAATGCCGACTCCTTTCAGCTTTTGCTCATTCAAGGCGTCATAAATCGTATAGGAGGAATTGATGTCAAGTCCGCGGACTGCGTAGGCAGTAATCAGAACATTGGGCTGGGACTCGATTTCACGACCCAGAAGTACCTTCTGAACATTACCACCGGATAAGCGCCTGACCGGTGTATCGATGCTGGGAGTGACGATATCCAGCTGCTTCACGATACGCTTCGCCAGCTCTCTCGCTCCCTTTTTGCTGACAAAGAGACCTTTCCCCTCATTGTAGGATTTCAGCAGCATGTTATCCACAATTCCCATGGAGGCGGCCAATCCCATCCCCAGACGGTCTTCCGGAATAAAGCTCATGCTGATACCCATTTTTATGATTTCATTCGGTGATTTGCCGATTATATTCTCGTTCTTATACAGGACAGCCCCCTTCTTCACGGGAAGAAGTCCTGCCAGTGCTTCACAGAGCTCCTTCTGTCCGCTGCCCGCAACTCCTGCCACACCAAGGATCTCTCCGCGGTTCAGATCAAAGCTGATGTCCTTGATCATATCCACGCCTTCCTCGTTGCTGACTGTCAGGTGATGGATCTCCAACAGGTTTTCCTCAAAGAAGGTCTCCGGGTGGTCGATAGAGAGCTCTACCGGCCTTCCCACCATCAGCTCTGTCAGCTCCTGGGCATTCGTCTCTGCCGTAGTAACAGTGGCGACACTTTCCCCTTTGCGTAGGATCGTAACACGGTCGCTGATTTCCAGTACCTCATTCAGCTTATGGGTGATGATGATTACCGCACAGCCCTCCTGCTTCATACGGCGCAGGATCTCAAACAGTCTCATGGTCTCCTGCGGAGTCAAAACTGCCGTAGGTTCATCCAAAATTAAAATATCAGCCTCGCGGTACAGCACTTTGATAATCTCAATGGTCTGCTTCTCACTGACTGACATCTGATAAACGGGCTTCTCCGGGTCAATATCCAGACCAAAACGGCTGCTGATCTCTCTGATCTTCTCCGATCTTGTCTTATGTAGGAAGATTCCCTTCTGCCTGGCTCCCAGAATGATATTATCCGTAGCCGACAGAGCCTCGACCAGCTTGAAATGCTGATGGATCATTCCAACCCCGAGCCGTATGGCATCCTCAGGAGAATTAATCGTAACCGGCTGTCCGTTAATAAAAATAGAACCGCTGTCAGGCCGATAGATTCCTGAGAGCATGTTCATCAATGTTGTTTTTCCCGATCCGTTTTCCCCAAGCAGGGCGAGAATCTCGCCCTGCTTAACGGAAAGGTCTATTCTGTTGTTTGCCACAACCGACCCAAATGTCTTAGTGATCTGTTTCAGTTCGATTGCCATAGTTTCATTCAATTTATTCTCCACAATGCCACCAGCCTATTTTCAATGATAAGTGAATGCCTGCAATCTAACGATAATTGATAGCTTGCGCTACTTATTTATTTTACTTCAACAGTCTTATAATACCAGTTCATAGCACCGGTAATCTCTCCGTCGGAGAGGAAGGAGCCCGCCTTGCAAACCTCATTACCGGCGTTATCAAATAAGGAGCCTTCGAAAATCTTATAGCCATCCAGGATCTTCTTTCTGGCAGCATCGATGGCATCCTTGGTTCCGGGTGCACAGTTGTCGGACAGAGGGGATACATCCACCAGACCGTCATCCATACCACCAAAATAGTTCTCGTTCTTCCAGTTGCCTTCCATTACTTCCTTCGCTGCCTTGGTATAATATACACCCCAGTTCCAGATCGGAGCGGTCAGATGAGCCTTGGGAGCATCCTTGGTCATATCGGAGTTGTAACCTACACCGAAAGCGCCTCTTGCCTGAGCTGCCATCTGCGGAGCAGTGGTATCCGCATGCTGTGCGATAACGTCACAGCCCAGATCCAGTAATGCCTCTGCAGCCTGGCCCTCTAAAGTAGGATCAAACCAGGTATTGGTAACCTTAACATAAACCTTAGCGTTCGGATTCACGGACTCAACACCCATGGCAAATGCATTGATGCCGCCGGTAACCTCAGAGTTGTCGATACCCATAGCAGCAACAAAACCGATCTTATCAGACTGTGTCTTCAGACCTGCAGCGATACCGGACAGGTAACGGGCCTGGTAGATACGGCCAAAGTAATTATTGAAGTTTGTGGTATTGCTCTTATATCCTGAACCATGGGAGAAGACTACATCGGGATGCTCTGCTGCCAGCTGCTCCATGGTATCCATGTAACCCCAGCTGGTTCCGAAGATAATGTCAGCGCCTTCTTCGATACATTCTTCCATCGCTGTTCTGATAGCAACAGCATCGGTATCATTTACATTGTTCTTACGGATGATCTGATCATCAGTAAGCTTAAGCTCCTTCTGCATCGCTACGATACCCTGATCATGAGCGTAGGTATAGCCGGCACCGTCTGCAGGATTGCCGATATGGATAACACCTACCTTAAAATCCTTCTTAGCTCCGCTTGTTGCTTCTTCCTTCTTGCCACATGCACTGAGTGCAAGTACCATCACTGCCAGTAAAGCGAGTGACCATAATTTTCTTGCCTTTAACATGATTTCTCCTCCTTATGATTGGTTGGATATGCTTTATGCGCTTATCCCCCGGTTACAAGCTGAATCTCTGCCCGATTCGCTTGTCCTACTTATCTATTTACAGGGCTTCCTCCCGCCCAATGTAAATCTAATCTTGGAATACGACTCCGTCTGTTTCACTCATGGAAGCTATGATTGCCAGGGCTTCTACACGTACACCGCTATTTCTGACCAGCTGTCCGCCTTCCTGGAAGCCCTTTTCGATTACGATTCCCGCTCCGACTAAGCTTGCTCCCGCATCCTGCACCAGTTTGGCCAAACCCAACAGGGCGCTGCCATTGGCAAGAAAATCATCTATGATCAGAACCTTATCCTCCGGCTTCAGAAATTCCTTGGAAACGATGATATCGTATACCTTCCCATGGGTAAAGGACTCCACCTTGCAGGTATAGACATCTCCTGCGATATTCTTCGTCTGCGTTTTCTTGGCAAACAGTACGGGTACCTTGAAATACTGGGCCGCAATGCAGGCAATTCCAATTCCGGAGGCTTCAATCGTTAAAATTTTGGTAATTTCACAGTCTGCAAATCTTCTCCTAAATTCCTTGCCGATCTCTCCGAACAGCTCAATATCCATCTGATGGTTCAGGAAGCTGTCCACCTTCAGGACATTCCCTGCTCTGATCTTTCCATCCTTCTTAATTCTGTCTTTCAAAAGCTGCATCCTGATACCTACTTTTTTAGTTATTTTCTTAACCTATTACTGCACAACGTAATCTTAACCAATAATTCGACAATATACAATTTAGCATTTTTAATAAGTTTTATTACAATTATTAATATAAACCCCGGTGACGGGCTTGTAGGTCTGTTTTTTGCTATACAATTTGATTCCATTACTACTCACCCATAAAAAGAGGCTGTTTCACAATATCCTTGAATTGTGAAACAGCCTCTTCCCTAATGGATGTCTTAGAATTTCTTATATAGCTCCTTCTTCGCTCCGCAAACCGGACAGTTATCCGGAGCCTCGTCCAGTGCGGTATGTCCGCATACAGGACAGATATAAACGGACTCCAGTTCAAAATCCTTGCCTTCCTTTGCTGCCGCCTGTGCCCTGGCAAACATATCCGCATGAATCTTCTCTGCCTCTAAAGCATAATGGAAGGACCTCTTCGCACCCTTTTCCTCCTGGAATTCTGCTGCGTTCAGATATACCGGATACATCTGCTCTACCTCATGCAGCTCACCGTTAATGCCTCCCTGAAGGTTATCCACAGTCTTTCCGATTCCAAAGACTGCACCGGCGGCCACGGTATAATCCGTAATATCTCCACCGATTTCCCGGAAATGATTCCCCGCATGAACACTCTCTGCATAGGCGATTGATTCAAAGAGCTTGGCGATATTGGGAAAGCCCTCCTTCATGGCGATTTGTCCCCAATGAAGGTACCTCATATGTGCCATGCTTTCACCGCCATAAGCAGAATGAAGAAATTCCGATGTCATTGCATTTTTTACTGCCATGCTTATATCCTCCTTGTTATGAATATAATTTGGATTCTGAAACCATATATATCTTTTCCATATTTGTGCAACTTATGTGTCTTCCATATAAGTTTGTAAAATATTACCCATTATTGAAAGCTCTTCATCAGCTTCTGCATCAGCTCCGGCGGAGTTTCCCGGTCAATGAGGGGCTGCTGGTCTTTTAATATGGGATTTTTCTGATGGTAGCTTGGTTTATCCTCCCGATACAGGAGTCCGATGGGAATCCGGTCCCCGAATTCCATTGCCTTCTCCAAGGCTGCCGTCTTATCTGTATAATCATGCTCCTCTCCCAGCTCATACACCCTCTGGTTATAGAAGGCAAAGGTGTTCAGCTTATTGAAGCTGATGCAGGGTTGGAAGATGTCTACCATAGCATACCCGGGGTATGCAATTGCCTGCTTCATAAGGGATACCAGGTGGTCCTTCCTGCCGCTGAAGCCCCGGGCAACAAAGCCTGCTCCGGCTGCAATTGCAAGTAATACCGGATTTAAGGGAGTGTTTATGCTTCCGAATACCTGCACGTCAGTAACCATGCCCTCCATGGAGGTAGGTGAGGCCTGCCCCTTGGTCAGTCCATAGATCTGATTGTCATGGACAAAATGGGTGATATCCACATTTCTTCTGATGTTATGAAGAAAATGGTTTCCGCCCTCTCCGTAGGAATCGCCATCACCGGAATCTATGATAACTGTCAGCTTCTCATTGGCAATCTTGGCAGCGATGGCCGGTGGAAGGGCTCTGCCATGCAGACCACAGAAGGCATTGGCACCGATGTATTGCGGCAGCTTAGCCGCCTGTCCGATTCCTGCCACCATCAGGACCTCATGGGGCTCCTTGCCCAGCTCCTCCAGGGCTATCTTCAGACATTCCAGGATACTGAAGTTACCACAGCCGGGGCACCAGGCAGTCTCGAAGGTACAAAAGGAAGAATTACTCATTGCCTAACCTCCTTTCTGATCCGATCGGCAATCTCCTCAGCCGAGATCTGACGTCCGTCATATTTCAGGATACTCTCATCACATGTGATCCCCGTCTGCTCCCTGATCAGCTGGGCCAGCTGACCGCTTGCATTCTGCTCCACATTGATCAGCTTCTTTGCCTTATCAGTCTTCTCCTTGAGCAGCTTGATGGGGAGTGGAAAGATATCGCCGAAAACCAGGGCTGCATAGCTCTTGCCCTGCTCCTTATTCAGAATACTGATGGCTTCCTTGATGGGACCATAGGTAGAGCCCCAGCCAAGGAGCAAGGTATCATATTCATCCCCGCCGATAAACTCCGGCTCCTGCAGCTCCTGCTCCAGATACTTTAACTTACCCATCCTCTTATCCATCATCTGGGTTCTGACTTCTGCCTCTTCCGTAATATGGCCATACTCATCATGTTCATCACTGTCCGCAGTTACGAGATGCCCGGAAATTCCCGGTATAAGTCTGGGTGAGATTCCATCCTCTGTGAGACGATACCGAAGGTATTCCTCCCCTGCTGTATCCGAAGCTGTCCTGCTCTCCAAATAAGCTTCTGCTCTTCTCTTAGGATTCACTCTATGGATACCATCCAGCTCGAAGGGCTTCACTGTAGCATAGGAATCTCCCAGATACTGATCACTTAAGAGCATCACCGGTATCTGATACTCCTCTGCCAGACGGAAGGCCCTGGCTGTTTGATAGAAGGCATCCTTATGATCTCTTAAGGCAATCACCATTCTGGGGAACTCACCCTGGGAAGCCGAGATCATAAACTTTAAATCACTTTGCTCCGTTCTGGTCGGAAGTCCGGTTGCCGGACCCGGCCTCTGCACATTCACAATCACCACCGGTATCTCAGCCATTCCGGCAAGACCTAAAGCCTCTACCATCAGGGAAAAGCCTCCGCCGGAGGTACCGGTCATAACGGTTACTCCCGCAAAGGATGCTCCGATTGCCATATTGATGGCGGCAATCTCATCCTCCGCCTGTTCCACCACAATCCCCGCCTCCAGACTCTGGTCTGCCAGGTACTCCATCACAGCCGTGGAAGGGGACATGGGATAGGCACTGTAGAACCTTAGCCCTGCAGCGATTGCTCCCAAGCCCAGGGCCTCACTTCCTGACAGAAGCAGGTTTTCTTTGCCGTGTCCCTGCAGCAGCTCATAGCGGCTGTCAGCCAGCCCATAGCCTATATTCAGGGCCTTGATATTAAGCTCCAGATACTGCTCCTTGATAAATTCCGGAAGAAGCTTCACAGCCTCCTCTAGGTTCAGACTGAATAGCTTCAGTAGGATACCGATTGCGATGCTTCCCAAAACCCGGGGATTCCCCAGTTCCTTTCCGATGGCTGTAAAATCCACCTTTATCGCACGTGCATCTTCAGCTGAGAATTTACTGTCGCAGAGAATAAACCCGTCCTGCTTCAGCTTTGCTGTATGAAGCTGGATGGTTTCCTCTGTCAATGCGATTATTCCGTCCAAATGATAAGAGTGAGACCAAACCGGCTCAGTCCCGAACCTTACAAGAGAAAAGTTGTGGCCTCCACGGACCCGGGACATAAAATCGCGAACCGTAAACACATAATAGCCAGTATTCTTCAAGACTCTCTGCAGTATGGCTACCGTGGTTTCGATTCCCTGACCGGCGGCGCCACCAAGCAATAGATTGTACACGAAAGCATCCCTCCTTACATAAGCAACTTGAGTAACAGAATCAGTGTTGAAAGGAAACATAAAAACAGGATACAATAAGTAGAAACTATTACTATTGTATAATTTTTTACCATTTCTTGCAAGAATAATTTGTCAATATATACTTTTATCTGTCAGATCACTATCATTGATGCGGGTGTGGATTGGATAGATGAATGGAGAACGCATTCAGGCAAGCAGGCATAGCTGCTATAGTCAGGCCTATGCGATTCTGACCTTATGCCGCGCCCTTTATACCTTGATGAAGAAAGAACAGGACCTTCACCATAACTGCTGTCGATATATTTTTATTTGTATTTAAACTATAAATGAAAAACATTACACTATTTAATTATTAACCATAATTTTTATGAAACAAGGACATATTATCTTTGTAATAAATAAATTATGAAGGAAGGTGATATTATGAAAACATCAACTAGAATACCCAATAGATTAGTAAACGAAAAAAGCCCTTATTTATTACAGCATGCGTATAATGAAGTCAATTGGTACCCATGGAGTGAAGAGGCATTTGAAATAGCTAAAAAGGAAAATAAACCTATTTTCTTATCTATTGGGTATTCCTAATTGAGGTTATTGATTTACATGTCATTGGTGCCATGTAATGGCTCATGAATGCTTTGAAGATGATGAGGTGGCCGAGCTGCTGAATGATCATTTTGTCTGTATCAAGGTGGATAAGGAGGAAAGGCCGGATATTGATACTGTATATATGACGATCTGCCAGGTAACCACAGGTCATGGGGGCTGGCCCTTAACGATCCTGATGACTCCGGACCAGAAGCCCTTCTATGCAGCTACCTATATACCGAAGGCAACCCGCTATGGGATGCTGGGTTTGATGGACCTATTAAAGCAGGTATGCATTGACTGGGAGACAAGGCAGATTGAGCTGGTTCAGACCGGCAATCAGATCGCTGAAATCATGAAGCGTGAATTTGAGGGTAAATCAAACTCCGATACCGTATCGAAGGATCTTATCAAGCTGGCGGTTTCCCAACTAAAGCAGAACTATGATCATGATTATGGCGGCTTTGGGAATGAACCCAAATTCCCGACTCCCCATAACCTGATGTTCTTACTGGCCTATGCCAGTCTGGAGGCAGATGAGCAGGCCTTGTTTATGGCAGAGAATACCTTAAAATGTATGTACCGGGGCGGTATCTATGACCATATCGGCCATGGCTTCTCCCGCTATTCCACGGATGCCAAATGGTTGGTTCCTCATTTTGAAAAGATGCTTTATGACAATGCTCTGCTTGCGATCGCCTATCTGGATGCCTACCAATACACCAAGAAGCCCCTCTACCGGATCATTGCCGAACAGGTCCTCGATTATGTCCGCAGGGAAATGACGGATAAGGAGGGCGGCTTCTACTGTGCCCAGGACGCTGACAGCGAAGGTGTGGAGGGACGGTATTATGTATTCACTCCGGATGAGGTGAATTCTGTTCTGCAGGCTGATGATGCCGGCTTCTTCTGTAATTACTTCGATATTACCAAGGAGGGTAATTTTGAAGGAGGCTCCATACCGAACCGCCTTCATGCCACAGAGCTGGACCTGGAGAATGAGAAGGTGAAGCGGATCTGTGAATATATGTATAACTATCGGAGAAACCGAGCCGAGCTTCATAAGGATGATAAGATTCTGACCTCCTGGAGCTCACTGATGATTTCCGCCTACGCCAGAGCAGCTATCGTGCTGCAAAGCAGGGAATATGCAGATGTGGCCCGTAAGGGTGTGGACTTTATCAATCGCCGTCTGTCAGATGAGAATGGCCGGCTCTATGTCAGATACAAGGAAGAAGATACTGCTTATGCCGGACACCTGGATGATTATGCCTTCTTCTGCAAGGCCTTACTGGATGTCTATGATGCCACCTTTGAAGACAGCTATTTAAAGCAGGCTGTCAGCGTCGCGGATAAAATGCTGGCTCAGTTCTGGGATGGGGATAACAATGGCTTCTTCCTTAACTCCAGCGAGTCGGAGCGCTTGATCTATCGGCCAAAGGAGGTCTACGATGGAGCGATACCCTCCGGTAACTCCGTGGCAGGCTATGTTCTCCAAAAGCTTGCTCATATCACCGGCAGCTCAAGGTACCTGGATTTTGCCTATATGCAGTTACGCTTCCTGGCTGGTCAGGCTAAGGATCACCCCTCCGGCTTCTGCTTTGCTCAGTTGGCCTTTCTGAATGCCCTTTATCCATCCAAGGAGCTTGTCTGTGTTGTCAGTGAGAAGGAACTGAATACCAACCAAGCCAAGGAGCTAAGAAAGGAAAGAGACTATAAAGAGAACTTCAGAGAACTGTCTGTCTATCTGTCTGAGCATTATGAACCGAATACGATTGTGTTGGTCAAGACAGAGGAAAATGAAGAGGAGTTACAGAAGATAGCACCTTACATCAAGGACTACCACATGATCAACGACAGAACCACCTATTATGTCTGTGAGAACTACAGCTGCCAGGCTCCGGTCAACAAATTACCGGTCCCCACGATCGGGCAGGCACCGATCTGATGTAGAGCCTGATTCCAATAAAGTACAAGAGGCCCCCATATGTTTCCCTACAGCATAAGAGTGCATTATGGGAAACATACGGAGGCCTTTATTCTATAGCCTAAGCTTCTTATTCATTTTCTCCACTTCTTCAGGAAGTCTCTCAATAATATGATTAACAAAGTCCTTACTCACATTGAGGGCCTCTATTACCTTATCCGCATAGATAAAAGTGGTATGAGTGCCTAATAAGTGTTCATAATAATTGGTACTTATGGAGTCCGCCAGATGCATAATTCTCACTTCGTCCAAGTATCTTTTTGCTAATAAGGGTGTATGATGATATCCGACTGTAGCAGCCATTTCTTCAGGCAAGCTCCACTCATTACAAAGCCATAAGCCTATCTCTGCGTGAGTAATACCACCTAATACGAGTTTTTCCGCTGCAATCTGATGTACCCCCTTCATCTGTAACTGAAATACCTTGTCAAGATACTCAGGAAGGCAAACATCCAGTGTCGTTATGCCGATATCATGAATTAAGCCATAAGTAAACATTTTATCCCTGCTGCAAAAATTGGTTTCGTCAGCAATCATGTAAGCAGCAATTGAAGTCCCGATACAATGCTTCCAGTAGATCTTATTGTCAAAAAGCTGCGCTTTCCCATTTCGATCCGGCAGCATAAGTCTTGTCACATAGGCGATTGCTATGATTTTTGCATTCGAGGCCCCCAAATAATTGATTGCTTCTTTTACCGAAAAAATTTGACGCTTGAAATTCGAGTTAAGATTTACGATCTGTATCAAAAACTCCCCCAACTTGGGAAAGCGGGAGAAGTTTTCCACGCACTGATCTATATCGTACTCCACGGGTGCCAGGAGCATTCTTAAGATATCACCAAATTCTCTCGGTATATGAGGTAAATGCTCAGATTCTTTGATCAAACGAATAATCTTATGCTCTTCCATTCTTCCTCTTCCTTCCTTACAGAATTATGATTTCATCAAACGTATTAGTTCGGAAACAGCCTACAAGGATATAGGGAATGCGGCTCTCTTCCGACATTTATTCCCTGTCTTTATTAGTATAGCAGATTTTATAACAACAGAAAACAATTATCTTTACTCAGGCTGGCTTAGGTTCCTTAATCTCAAGAGAAGCTGTTGATTCTATCCTGTCCGTCAGGTCCAAAACCCGTAGGAAGCAAAACAATCAACAGCTTATTTTATATTATGATGATACTTATTACTTCAAGTACTTTTGCAGTGTAGTCCGTATCGCTCCGGGTCCGGCAATCAGCTCCAGGAACATGCCCTCAATCCTCTCTCCCAGGCCAACCTCATAGAGGTTCACCGCAAAAATCTTATCATTGGACAGAATCGGCTTCAATACATCCTTCGGAAGCTTCGTCTCACCCAGCTGAAGGTCCTTCACATAGCCCTGCAGCTCTGCAAGCAGAGGATCGGGACTGGGTGTAAATGCCTTGCCATTGTCGTCAATGCCCATCAGATATCTGCACCAGCCTGCGATGGTCAACGGAATCAGGGTAAGATCGGTAACCTTTAGGGTTTCGCTCTTGTGATATGCCTTGATGGTCTCTCCGAAACGGATCGGAAGCTTCTGGGAGGTATCGGTTGCGATTCTCTGAGGCGCATCCGGCATGAAAGGATTGGGCAGTCTCAGCTCCAGAACCGCTTTAATGAAATCCTGCGGATCCAGGACCCCCGGATTCACCACCACAGGCATGCCTTCCACATAACCGATCCGATGAACCAGCTCCTTCAGCTCCTTATCCCGCATCTCTTCCCAGATTGTCGTATAGGATAAGAGACAGCCGAAAATCGCCAGGGAAGTATGAAGAGGATTCAGGCAGGTACAAACCTTCATCCGCTCTACCTTATCCACGGTTTCCCGGTCGGTAAACAAGAATCCGGCCTTCTCCAGCTCAGGTCTTCCGTTCGGGAAGGTATCCTCAATCACCAGATATTCGGTTTCCTCCGCATTGACAAAGGGCGCTGTATAGGTATTTTTGCTGGTGATAATCAGGTCCGTATCCTCGAAGCCGTCCTCCTCCAGCATTTTCTTAACCTTGTCATCCGGTCTGGGGGTAATCTTATCAATCATGCTCCAGGGGAAAGCCACCTTATTTCTATCCTTAATATAGCTTAAGAAGCCCTCGTCGGCAAAGCCCTTCTTCACCCAATTCTCTGCATAGGCCTCCACAGCCGCATAGAGCTTGTCCCCATTATGGGAGCAGTTATCCATGCTGACCAGGGCTACAGGAGCGGCTCCGTTCTGATATCTTTCCAGCATCAGGGCCGTAATCTTACCCATAATGTGGGCAGGCTGTTCTGTACCTGCATTAAAATCATTCAAGACAAAACCAAGGTAGTCACCCTTTGAATCTACGAGGCTATAACCCTTCTCAGTAATCGTAAAGCTTACCATCTGTAGGGAGGGAGCCATAAAAATCTCCTTCAGGCGGGTCCAGGGACCAAGGGCACCGGCATCTGCTACCAGGGACTCGACCACACTGCCAATGACCTTCTTCTCGATGGTTCCGTTCGATTTCAATACCACCAACAGACTAAGATCATCAAAGGGCTTATAGGCCTTATCGATAATCTCATAATCAAAGCCTTCGCTGACAATCACACCTTTATCATAGCTGCCTTCGTTCAGCATCTTCTGCAGACCAGCCGCAGGAAAACCTCGGAAGATATTGCCTGCACCAAAATGGATCCAGGTCGGTTCTTCCATTGTAGCCTTCCTGACCTGCTCCCTGTCATATCCAGGCAACTCATAGCCCTTTTCCTTCCATGAGGAAGTATAATTCGTTAATCTCATTTTATCGTACCTTTCTGTACTATACTATCACTATTCTCTTTCCGCTTCCGTACCCTATTTCTCATTCTTGCGGATGGCCTCCCATAAGCCGTTCAGATAAGCCACACCAAGGGCACGATCATACAAGCCATAACCGGGTCTTGCCTGCTCGCCCCAGATCATTCTGCCATGGTCCGGCCGAACCACTCCATCAAAGTTGACATCGTGTAAAGCCTTCACAATTTCATACATATCAAAGTTACCATCGCAGGACAAATGGGAGCTCTCATGGAATACACCGTCACTGTCGAACTTCATATTTCTTAAGTGAGCAAAATGAATTCTCGGGCTGATCTTCGGGTTACGGATGATCTCAGGCAGGTTATTCTTCAGGTTACTGCCCAGAGAACCGGTGCACAGAGTAAAGCCGTTATAGATGCTGTCATTTAAGGAAGCGATCTCCTCCAAGGCCTTTTCACTGGTTACGATTCTCGGTAAACCGAATACGCTCCAGGCCGGATCATCCGGATGGATCGCCATCTTGATCTTGTATTTTTCACAAACGGGCATAATCGCATCCAGGAAATACTTCAGGTTCTGCATCAGCTTTTCAGCTGTTACTCCCTTATACTTCTCAAACAGACCCATGATCTCATCCTTACGGTTGGGTTCCCAGCCGGGGAGTACGAAGCCGCCGCTCTCCTTCTCCATGCGCTCGAACATGGTCTCAGGCTTTATATCCTTGATCATGTTCTCATCATAGGCAAGCGCATAGGAGCCATCAGGAAGCTCCATCGCCAGATCTGTTCTGGTCCAGTCAAAGATCGGCATAAAGTTATAGCAAACCATATGCACATCTGCCTTACCCAGATTCTCAAGAGAGATTTTATAATTCTCGATATATTGTTCTCTGGAGGGTAAACCGATTTTAATATCCTCATGGATATTAACGCTCTCTATACCGATGAGCTTCAGACCACTCTCCTCTACTTCCTGCTTCAGTTTTAATATATCCTCCAGCTTCCAGGCTTCACCTACGGGGATATCGTGAAGAGAGGATACCACACCGGTAACTCCCGGTATCTGTTTGATTTTGTCCAGTGATACGCTGTCATGCTTATGACCGAACCAACGTAATGTCATGTCCATTGTTCATCTTCCTTTCCATTTTTCATCTTATACAGTATAAGATCGTATATCAACACCACTAGTATATTCAAAATTATGGTTGTTTACAAGCAGAATCGTATTCGGAGTCTTAAATCATTCACAGATTACCGAAAATACTTTCGTAAAGGGAGGGATTTGTGTGGGGACGGCGTGACATGGGGACGTGTGACATGGGGACGGAGTTATTGTCACCCACTTTGTGGAGTGACAATAACTCCGTCCCCTCTGTCACGCGTCCCCTCTGTCACGCGTCCCCTTTGTCACGCTATCTCCGTCCCCATGTGACAATATCTCCGTCCCCTTGTCACCGTCCCCTCTGTCACGCGTCCCCTTGTCACACTAATCTGCCGGATTTAATGTAATGTCATCAATGAAGTATGCTAAGGTTCTTTCCGGTGTTCCCATACCAATACCGAGCTGGAAGCTTGTTGCACTTCCGATTGCAGTCTTCATGTCCTCGGTAATCTCAAAGGTAAAGGTCTGCCAGCTGCCCTGTTTATCAGTTGTACCTACTGTGAAACCATCACTGAGATTGGTTACTGTCGGACCAAGATTCACATAGAAGTCCTTATAGAAGTATCCGTTCTCAGGTGTGGTTACCTTTGGTAAGTATACCTTACAGGTTACTGTTGCATAATCACTGATGGAGGTTCCTTCCTCCAATGTTACATCCAATACTGCTCCACCGCTCCAGTCAGTATTTAAGACTCTTAGTACATTCGAAGAGGTATTGGTCAGTAAGCTGGCAGCAAATTCAGCTGCAGTCGCTACTGTTGCAGACACGGTGGTCTGACCGATATATCCGACTCCTGTCAGTGTTCCTTCGAAATCCTGAACTATGGCGCTGCCGGATGCAGACTCCAGGGTAATATCATCCAGGTAGTAGGTTGCATTTTCCGGTGCGCTCATACCGATCGCGATTTGAATCGCAGAACCGGATACAGCAGAAGTCAAAGCAGGATCCAGATCGAAGGAGACGGTATTCCAAGCTCCCTTGCCTGCAAATCCATTATTTACCGTAGCCATAAAGCCGGGGTTCGTAGCTTCACCCAGATTGTAACCGGAGTAATCCAGCTCTTCACCCAGATATAGGTAAGCCGGCTTATAGCCTGAATCCGTACTTGCCACACCATAGTATGTTGCTGTGAGCCTGGTATAGTCAGATAAGCTCGTACCTGTCGGCAAGGTAATATCAAACTTAGGAATAGAATTATAATTGCTATTCACAACTTTCAGCATCTTCGGTGACGGTGTTGTAAAATCTCCTGCAACCTCAGCTATCATAGAAGCTGTGGATACAGTAGCTACTTCCGCATTTACGGAATCCGTCAGCATAGGAGAACCCTCAAAGTCAAAGGTAATCGCCTGTGCCTCACCCGGTTCTACCGGAGCTCTGGGAACAAGTACAATGTCATCGAGATAATAAACTCCACCGCTGCAGCTGATACCGATCGCTAACTCAATCGTACCGGATAAGTCGCTTAAGGTTCCGTTTAAGTCTATGATCTCCTCTGCCAGGCTGTCGGTCGTACCTCCTCCTCTGTTTGCTGTTCCGATCAGTCCAGCATCAGAAGTACCAAATTGGCCGCTTAAGGTGGTTCCTGCCTCAGCCCTGATGGTCTTGTATGCAACGTCACCGGATACCCACTGGGCCTTATAGGAAATACTCTCAAAATCACCTAAGGTCTTACCTTCCGGTATCGTGATCGTTACGACAGCTGCTGCATTATAATTATCCGGACGAACCTCCAAAATACGGTTACTCGGGTTTGCAGGATCAGGAATGACCTTCGCAGAGAAAGCACTCCATCCGATTGTCTTAAGTTCAGTATTTACATCCATGTCATCGAAAATGACGGATCCGTCCGGTGCAGGAGTAACCTCGACAGCATCACCCTCAACCGTAACATTACAATATGCCCTAAATCCGCCATCATTTGTTGTGGCTACAATTCTGGTTGTTCCATCATTGACACCTGTAACAACACCATTTTCATCCACAGTGGCAATCTCAGGATCTTCCGATTCCCAGGTCACACTTTGATCATCCGCATCTGTAGGATCAATGATTGCCTGAAGGGTATCATATCCCCTCTTTGTTACAGTAATGTCTGACTTATCGAGTGTAATACCCGTCACACGGATGGCTTCGCCTACAGCTTCTACCGTGATCTTGAAATTATCAATGTAGAATACCGATCTATCGGTTGTCTCAAAGTATAAGTTCAAGGTCTCCGTATCATTCGTGATCTCATAGGTTCCTTCTAAATGATACCAGTTACCGGCCGTTCCTGAAACCGTCATTCCGCTGGGCTGGGAATAGGAGCTGTTTTTCTTAATGGTAGCCTGATAGGTTCCATCTGCCTCAGACATGATGTCCGCTTCAATCCTTATGGTCAGATGCTTACCGATGAGATCATACAGGTCAACACCGGCTGCCTCCCAGGTTTGACTTCTTGCAGAAACTCTCAGACCCTTTGTTCCGTCCTTACCATCGGCAACAATAGCTACCGTAGGATTCTCTCCATAGCCGTTAAAGGCAATTAGGTCTGATCTGTCATCATCAAAGGTATTATCGTAGATTACGTCACCGACCCTATATTCCCTAGGCGGTACATAAGGCTCCGGTGCCGGGCCGCCGCCGATCGGGATGGTGGTTGTAGAAGAACCGGGCTGCACAAGTTTGCCCTGGATCTTCGTATTATTTGCCTTTTCACCTACTACTACCAGCGTATTGACAACATCAACCTTACAGTCGTCTGCATTTACATAGGCCTCGGATACTTCGCCGGAACCGGTCAGGGAAGAACCTGCTCCATCGATATTAATCATACCTACATATCCGCCTTTTGCAACATCAATCGCAGCCTTATCACCATCGGATGCAAAGTTATCAACCGTACCGGCTACCTTAATTGCTGTTTCTGAACCGGCATTGGATAAGGTTCCGACACTATCCTTTACAGCCAGGGATGCACCCTTCGCATCCTTGCTGATATGTACATTCGTTGCAGGTACCGCCAGCTCAAGATTAGCTGCACCCTTAAGGGTTACATTTTCTACGGCGGAATCCCCACCATTGGTCAGCTGTATATTACCGGCATCCTCTCCGCCGGTTACAGTTACTTCGGAGATATCACAGCCGGTGGCAACGACCTCCAGATCGCCCAGGGTTGAATCTAACAGAAGCTTTCCGGTATAATTCTCTAAGTAGATGATAATTTTACCTTCCTTGGTCTGCTCGAACCTTAAGCCCTCAATCATGGAACCGTCTTCCTGAGTGATCATGGCATTGACTTTAGCCTGAATCTCATTCACCTTGGTATTACTTCCGACATTCAGCTTAGGAGCCTTGTTCTCCTCCTCATCCTTTTCTGCCAGAGAGGAGATTTCATCCTGCGCTTCATCAATCACGATCTTATTGGCAACGGTATCGTACAGATATAACGTATAATCACCGTTTTCCAGAGTCAATACGTTCTTAACCGTAATTCCTGACAAGTAGATCACAGCATCGCCTACGGAGGAATCAATGGTGACATTACCATAAAGCTTGTCCATTACGATTACCTCATTATCGGCATCCACATTCGCTTTACTTATCAGAAAATCCTTCAGAACCGTTACTTCAACCGTATCGGTTTTACTGCTGCCATCCAGGGCGCTGATTGTTATCGTAGCTGAGCCCGGTCCAACCGCAGTAACCAATCCGAGAGAAGAAACCGTTGCGACCTTGCGGTTAGAGGAGCTGTAGGATACATTCTTTACGGTTGCATCCTCCGGTTCAACATACACCTTAAGTTGTTTTGTTGTACCGATTGACATGGTTTCTTTATAGGACTTGGCATATACTTTTTCCACATAGATCTTGTCAGCCGCGGATGCAAACATGGTAAATCCGCTACTGGTGATAAGCATAGCCGCTGCAAGAATTGCAGTCAGCATTCTCTTAAACAGCTTACTCTTCAATGATATTACCTCCTTCTTCGTTAAATTGGGATTATTATTTGACTACCTTGATCTCCATATCATCCAAATAGAATGTAAGTGCACCATCATTTTCGGTCTCTACGAAAATCAAGTTACCTGTAGCATTCTCTGCAATAAAGCAATCTGCTTCAAGCAAAGTCCATTCTCCCTTTTTAACCGGAGTCTGTAATACGATATTATCAGAGTCGTCTGCCTTTTCCATGTGGTTATTGATCTTGAAGTTAACCTGGTCCGGCCCATCCTTATACAGGACATATGCACTGAAGTGTACTGTCTTTCCGAAAAGGCTGGCTTTACTGATATTATTGGTGGAATTGAAGACTACACCTGCACCATCCCAACCTGCCGTCCGCTTAACCTCAACACTGGCTTTTCCGCTCTTTGCAGCAGCCTTTGTATTCGTTAATACAGCGTTTACTCTGGCATTTACGACACTTCCGTCTTCGAAATTGCTCTTAAACACAACATCTCCGACTTTTGCTTTTTCAACCTGAACCGGTGTGTTTTCAACAACCTTAACATCCAGCTGTTCTACCACAACATTGTCCACATAGAAATCAATTAAGTTATCTGCCTCAAAATAGAACAGGCACTGGGTGGTCGTAGGAGAAACCTCCATCGTACCGGTCATCTTCGTCCATTCGCCCTTCTTCACCTGGGCAGTAGCAATCTGTATCCACTTATTATCATCAGCACTGGTTCTTTCCTGTGTAACCTTTATGGTCTCCACATCAGCACCTGACGTATATCTGACCCAACCGCTTACACGGTAGGTTGCACCGGGAATGATCAGCTTCGTTACATCAGCAGCTGCTCCATTCCAGTTAGCAGTACGTCCGGTTACAGATATATAGCCCTTTCCGCCTTCTGCTGCTTTACCTGCGGTTGCATGGACTACCTTCGCTGAACCTCTGCCTACAAAAATACCTGCAGAGCCGGCAAAATCCTCATTTAAAATCGTTTTCAGGACCTTGACCTCTTCTACCGGCTTTTTATCTTCAGTTTTATCAGTGCTGTCAGTGTTATCACCCTTGTTATCCGCTACCTCAGTGGTCTGTCCATCAGACTCAAAAGTGATTGTTACACTGTCACTTCTACCGCTTACTGCTGTTGCCGTAAAGGTGACTGTCCCTGCCTTTTTGGCTGCGAAGGACCCGTCCTGATCAATCTTAGCGATGCTGCTGTCACTGGAAGTCCATGTAATCTGATCATTGGAGCTGGCGGGAGTAATTGATACCTTCAGCTTGTAGTAATCCTTCACCTTAAGGGAAGTAACCTTATTTGTAATCGTTACCTTTACCGCAGGCTTCAGCACGGTTAGCTTAGCAGTCAGGCGATAAACCTTTCCGCTATTGCTAATCTTACAAGAAACGGTGGTCGAACCGGGAGCAACACCAGTAACTACCCCATTCGCCGCGTTAATTGTTGCTACCTTCGTATTTCCTACCTTCCATTCATAGGTAGAGCCTTTGATCTTGTTCTCAATATCAAAGTTGAAGGTTTTGCCTACTACAATTGTCTTTTCTGTTGCATTCAGTGCAGGTTCTTTCTTTACTGCCGCTGCCCATGCAGGTGTTATGGCAGACATTACAAAGGCCGCTGTCAACACCATCATGATCAGCTTCTTAAGCATACCCTTTTTACCCATTTTGCTTATTACCTCCTCTTTGTAATCAACAATTACCTTCTGTTTTTACTGTTACCGTTAAGTAACCCCCCCTGAAATACCATTCAGTACCATCCAGTAAGCTGCTGCGCACAAAGCTGTCCTTCTCTCTGAAGCCCGGACACCTCCCTTCTCTCTGCTATTCTTAAATATGTCATGATAATACAAGCTGTCGTCCTGCTGTCATCTCCAGCTTATCCCTTATTTATATGAACCTATGGTAAATAGGAATAGCTCTAATAATATATCTTCCTTCCTTTGGCATCATCCACACCGGCCTTGCGGTAGAAATAGGTATTGATGCGGTCCCGCCATTCCTCAGCGCTTTCCAGCTGAAGGTCAAGACGGTCTGATACCCTCTGATATAAATCGTCCGGAATGAGTCCCTGTAGCGATTTCCAGTTCTCCACCATACCTTTGACCTCTTCCACTCCTTCAAAATGAGTGTCATAGATGTGCTGAATCAGAGTCTTTCCTGTTTTCAGTACATAGTCATAGGGGACATAATGGAAGAAGAGGAGCAGCTCCTCCGGGCAGGTATCCAGCTTCTCATACATGGAAGCATTCGGCTCGTTATATTGAGTGGTGTAACCTGTACCCTTCGTCGTACGGTCCACACCCATTCCATTCCGGTCAGCCCTATGGTAGGTTCCCCACTTATCATATTCATAGCCGTCCACATTCGGGCCATAATGATGATGGGGGTTTACCATCCAGCCGATTCCAAGGGGTGAGGTGTATTTCTCATAGGTGAGCCAGGAGCTCATCAGAATATCCATGGTTACCTTAAATACCCTTTCCTCGTGGGGCAAGGTCTGTCTGATCCATTCCGAAGCGATCTGTTCAGCGCTAAGCTCGGTACTCCAGCATAATCTGCCAAACCCATAGAAGTTTGCAGCCGCCAGATCATGGCCTGTCCAGTTATAGTCATCACCGGTATTGGTTACAGCAGCCATTCCACACAAGCTCTGGTTGTAGGTCCTGCCTGAAACAATATCTGCGATGGTTGCCTTCTCAGGAACCGCATAGGTATGAAAGGCCAATACCTCCTTCCACATGGGAATCAGATAACACACATGCTTCTGCTGACCGGTATACTCCTGAGCAGCCTGAACCTCCAAGATCATATTCGTCTTGGTTAAGCCACCAAACAGGGGTGAAACCGGCTCTCTCACCTGGAAGTCCATGGGACCATTCTTGATCTGCAGGATGACATTGTCATCAAAGAGACCATCCAGGTCCTTGAAATTGTCATAAGCCGCTCTTGCACGGTCTGTCTTGTAATCCCTCCAATCCTGCTGGCAGTTATAAACAAAGCAGCGCCAGATCAGGATTCCTCCATAAGGCTTTAAGGCCTTGGCCAAGACATTTGCCCCATCCGCATGGGTCCGCTGATAGGTGAAGGGACCCGGTCTTCCCTCTGAATCGGCCTTAATCAAGAAGCCTCCGAATTCGGGAATCTTATGATAGATGTTCTTTACACATTCCTTCCACCAGGCTGCAACCCCCTCATCCAGAGGATCTGCAGTGGCAAGTCCTCCGATCTCAATCGGTGCTGCGAAGTTGGCACTTAAATAAAGCTTAATGCCATAGCCTGTGAAGATATCAGCCAGCTCCTTCAGCTTATCCAGATACCGGTCCGTAATCAGACCGGATGCAGCTGCTCCGCGGACATTCACATTATTAATGACTACAGCGTTGATGCCTATGGATGCCACTAGTCGGGCATAATCCAGGCTCCTGCCGTTAATCAGCAGCTCATCATTTTGAAAGAAGAAGGACCTTCCAGCGTAGCCTCTTTCAATATCTCCGCTTAAATTATCCCAATGATTCAGCATCCGAAGATTGTTATCGGGATTTTCTGTGACCTTTAATCCTTTGATGCTCTCTCCTGACGCAATTCTGCGGATGAGGGCAAAGGCACCATACAAGATGCCCGGTTCGCTTTTTGCCAAGATAGTAATGGAACTGCCCTCCTGGATCAGCCGGAAGCCTTCCTCCTTCAGCCGCTCCTCTGTATCCAGGTGCAGTACAATCCCGGCGGCCGCTTTCTCCTGAGCTTTTCCCTGATGAACCTTCGGGCTGATTTTACAAATTCTTTGTATCGCTGTTGTCAATTCCTTCACTGCATTCTGTGTTATGCTTCCTGTCTTGGCATCCCCGCTGCATACACTTAATGCAGTTAATAAATCTGTATCCGGATAATCCATAACAGGATGATAATTCAACCAACACTGGTTGTATTCCATTGTGTTTCCTCCATTTCTAACCTAGCTGTATCAACTCATCTGCCTAAAATTCGTTATATGACAGTCACCGATATTCTGCTGTCGCGCTTATTTATGACAGGACCGCGGTCTGCTCGGAACGTATCTGCTTACAATAAGGCTTCTTGCCTGTAAGCTTTATACTTCTTGAATCCGGCTGGCTTGTACCGACATAGATCTCATATTCACCTTCGTGAAGCACCAACCTTCCATCCATATCATAAAGTCCAAAGGCACTGTCCTTCAGTTCTATTTGAATCGTCTTTTGCTCACCGGGGTTCAGATTAACCTTCTTCAGACCCTTCAGCTGCCAGTTGGGAGTGCCTTCCCGCTTCGCCTTGACATAGACCTGTATCGTCTCAGCTCCGGGAAGCTTGCCGGTATTCGTAAGCGCTGCAGTACAGGTAACCACCTGACCGGCTGCCAGCACCTCCGTATCCACGGTTACCTCTGATAGCTCAAATTCTGTATAGGAAAGACCATATCCGAAGGGATATAATGCCTCCCGCTGCATATAGCGATAGGTTCTGTCCTTCATATTATAATCCGTAAACTCAGGCAGTTCTTCTGTGGTACGGTAGAAGGTCACAGGAAGCTTGCCCTCCGGTGAGTATTCGCCAAAGATAAGCTCAGCAATAGCCTTACCACCCTGCGCACCGGGATACCAGCCCTGGATGATCGCGGGAAGATGTTCATCCGCCCAAGGGATACTAAGGGCACTGCCTGACAGAAGCACCAGTATGATCGGCTTACCGCTCTTATACAGCTCCTTCAGAACCTCCTCCTGAATGCCAGGCAGGTTCAGATTCGGCTTGTCTCCGCTGGCGAACTCATTTCCCTGATCGCCTTCCTCTCCCTCCAGACCGGGATCTAGACCAAAGCAGGCAACTACGACATCACTCATATCACAGACAGCCTTGGCTTCTGCTATTCTGTCATTATCGCTTCCCAGCCCCTGGATCCTACTCTTGAACAGATGACAGCCCTCTGAGTAAAACACACGGACATCCTCTCCGAGATAGTCCTTAATTCCTTCCAATACTGTAATGTATTCCGATGCGGTGCCTTCATAATTGCCGACCAAGGCCTTTCTGTTATTGGCATTGGGTCCGATCACGCCCACGGTTTTCAGCTTCTGCTTATCCAGTGGCAACAATCCCTTCTCATTCTTCAGCAGAACAATGGACTTTCTGGAGCTCTTCAGATTGAGCTCCTTATGCTTGGCATCATCCACCTGTTCATAACCTATGGTGTTAAAGGGAACCTTCTCCGGACTGTCGAATAAGCCCAGCTTCATTCTGGTCGTAACCAATCTGGTTACTGCTTGATCAATGGTCTTCTCTTCTACGAGCCCATCTCTTACCGCAAGCAGCAGGTTACCAAAGATATTACCGCAGTTCAAGTCACAGCCGTTATTCATCGCCAAAGCTACGGATTCCACAGGTCCGCCGGTTACCATATGATGCTCATGGAAATCCCTGATTGCCCAGCAGTCAGAGGTTACATGGCCCTTAAAGCCCCATTCTCCACGAAGGATGTCCGTCAGCAGAGTCTTACTTCCGCAGCAGGGCTCTCCATTGGTACGGTTATAGGCTCCCATTACCGCCTCTACATCCGCTTCTTCCACACAAGCCTTAAAGGCAGGAAGATAGGTCTCATACAGATCCTGTGTGGAAACCTCCGCATTAAAGCTATGCCTTACATCCTCGGGACCGGAATGTACCGCAAAGTGCTTCGCACAGGCGGCCGCCTTCAGGTACTTCTCATCCTTTCCCTGAATACCGTTTATAAATCTGATCCCTAATCTGGAGCTTAAATAGGGATCCTCTCCGTAGGTCTCATGTCCTCTGCCCCATCTGGGATCCCGGAAAATGTTCACATTGGGTGACCAGAAGGTCAGACCCTTGTAGATATCAGTATCATTGTATTTCTGCTGCATATTGAATTTGGCTCTGCCCTCGGTAGAGATGGCATCCGCCACTTCCTCCAGGAGGTCTTCATCAAAGGTAGCAGCCAGGCCTATGGCCTGCGGGAACACAGTAGCCACTCCGGCACGGGCTACACCATGAAGGGCTTCGTTCCACCAATTATAAGCCTTTACTCCCAATCTCTCGATTGCCGGAGCTGAATGAAGGGTCTGATAAACCTTCTCCTCCAGCGTCATTCTGGAGACTAAATCCTTGGCTCTTTCCTCAAAGCTTAAAGCTTCGTCCATATAGGGTATTTTTTCCTGCATCATTTTATCCTCCTGCTGTTCTTCGTTAGGTTAGTTTCATCCCCTGATCTGTGGAAATCATATAGTAAAATCTATTATTACAGTCAACACCTGCTTATATTCCTTATTCACATCTGCTTTCACAGATAGCATTTCCAAAATCATAATTAATATCAAGAAGCATGCATAAATATTATTCATTATTACTTTTTTCTTCTTGGGTAAAAACACGGCTATTTCATTAGAAATAGCCGTGTTTTGAAACAGTCATAATCGATAACCCCTGTTTCATCTGCCAGCTTCCTTAGGTGGCTATTCACATAAGGTATTTATTCTTCACTATAGAAGTCATTAATCGTAGCATCATAAAGTGCAGAAGCAGCATCAGCAATTTCAATCGCAGAGATGTTACCTAAACCACCGTTATCCTCGTTCGCGCCATGCTTGAAGCTTAAGCCGGGGATCATGTATACTAAGGAACGTACGCCCTGTCCCTCCAGCATCGGCTTAAGAGTTTCCTCAACTGCTCTGGTGTCTCTTGCCTTATCATAGAGATCGGTTAACGGCGAATCATCCTCATAGCCGGGTACCGCTGATACCCACAGGGTATAAGCAAAGGCTACGTCATCTGCACGTTGTGCATCGAGAACTGCAGGCATGACTCTGATGTTACTAAGGAACATGGTCTGCATCTTTGCATTCGGGCCGGGTCCCTTCGGGAAAAACACAAAGCCCCAGTCATCCACCATACCGCTGAAATCGGCGTTTCTGTACCATTCTGCCGGACAGATTGCAGCCTGACCGGTCTTAAAAGCATCGATGAAGTAGGTATAATTCGCTCCCTCCGGCGGAGGTAAGATCAAGCCTTCCTCATACATGGTAACAGCAAAATTAATCGCTGCCAATACATCGTCGTGCTTTTGATTGTTCTCATATCTGCCGGTAGCTTCGTTGTATTTCACGTAATCGGCACCATTGGAGAACACCGCTGCCTTAACGATTTCTCTCTGCCAGCAGGTTATTCCGTAGATATCGGTGATACCGTCATTGTTCTCATCTACGGTCAACTGCTTTGCCAGCTCATGGAACTTTTCCCAGGTCCATTCACCGCTCGCCTGAAGGTCATAGAGTAAGTCAGGATCAAGTCCGGCTTCTTCAAACAATCTCTTGTTCCAGAATACACCGAGACCGGGATTATCCTTCTCTTCTGAGAAGGCATAGGTCTTACCGTTCCTGGTATAAGCCTCCCGAATACTCTGACTCCACAGGTCATCTTCAAAGTTGTTAAAGCTCGGCAGATCGCTTAAGGGATACATCAGACCCTGCTTAATCGGCTCGGGAGCCATCGCGGGATCCATAATAAAGATGTCTGCTGCGGGATCTCCTGCCATTGTTGAAGTGATGAAGATCTCGGCATACTCGCCCCATGCACCAAGATTCGTCTGTGTCAGCTTAAAGTTGTGATCAGCCTGAATTTGGTCTCTGTATGCCTTCTGATCTTCCTGCTTCGTTGTTGTAATTTTTTGGTCCCCTGTCGTAAACCAGTCACCTACGATAATCTCAATTCCGCCCAGATCTCTGGGAGGGGGTGTAGGTGATGGGGTAGCAGTTGCCTGGGGTGTTTCTGTTGCGGTAGGAGCCACTGTAACCTCAGGTACTGCGGTCTCCTCCTCCTTCTTCTCCCCACAAGCAGCGAAGCTGACTGCTACCATTGCAATTATAGACATAATTGCAAATAGCTTCTTGCTTTTTTTCATTTCGAATCCTCCTTTTTATAACAAAAATGGTTGCCCATTTTTTTCCGGAATTACATTTTAATACCTGCCTGAGCCAAACTCTCAACAAAGCCCTTCTGAGCAACCAGATAGATAATGATCAGTGGTGCTATGATCATTAAGGTACCCGTTGATATGATTGCCTGAGTGTAGGCAGTGGAGGGTAATGCTGTTCTGTTACTGATGTTCTGGATATAGGTAAGCAGTCCATCAGCTAAGCCTGCAACCGAGTTTGCCAGCAAGCCGAACTTACGCAGGAATAGGGAGGAGTAGAAGGTATCCGTCCACTGCCATACATAAGCAAACAGGAAGATGGAGGTAAGCATGGGTCTGGCATCGGGAAGCATAATGATTAAGAAGGTCTTCAGCTTACCACAGCCATCTACATAGGCAGCTTCCTCAAGTTCCTTGGGAACGCCTCTGAAATACTGTCTCAGCATAAAGATATACAAACCATTCTTGAGTCCCATGGCTCCGGCACTGATCATTACATAAGGTGCCAGAGTATTCAGCAGATTGATCGGCTTACCGCCAAACAGCTTGATCAGCCCGAAGATATCAAAGTACCTGAAGTTCAGATACAGGGCTGTTAAAATCGTCTGGGGCGGAATAACGATGGATAAGATTACCGCACCGAACAGAAGATTCTTACCCGGGAACTTATATCTCGCAAAGCCATAACCGACTAAGGTTGTGGAAGCAACCTGTACCAGTGCGATGACTAAGGATACCCAGAGCGTACTGCCCAGGGACTTGGTATAGTTCATCAGCTCACTTGTCAGTTTATAGTTTTCCGTAGTAAAGTTTCTGGGAATATTGATAACCGTAGCATCATATAAATCATTTTCCAGCATAAAGCTGACGGATATTTTACTTAGGATTGGCTGTAAAATCAGGAATGCCAAACCAAACAGCATAATTGCTCTGCAGAATTTGAATATAGCGATACCAATCTTTTTCTTCAGGAGATAATTATGCGACAGGCGGTTTCTTTCTCTGAAGGTCATGGTTGATTTTACCATTACGGGCTTCTCTTTTTTTAATTTTTTAAATATGTTCGCTCTAATCATAATAGTATACCTTCTTTGATATAATAGCTGATACGACACCGATGATTACCGCCACCACCGCGAAATAGGTCCATGCCATCGCGGAGCTTATGCCGTATTCGACTTTAGATACCATGGTTTGCTTAATCAAATCCATTACCTCATTATCACTCTTAACAAAGAAGTCAATGATGGAGTAGATAACATTAACCAAAATCAGGGAGCTGATCATGGGGAAGGTGATCTTCCAGAAGGTCTCCCATGCCGTAGCCCCTTCAATCTTCGCCGCTTCAAACATACTCGGGGATATGGTCTGCAGTCCGGATAAGAAGATAATAATCTGGATACCGGAAGCAATGGCGATATCATATACCCGGTCAACCGCATCGAACACGTAAGTGATCGGACCGAAATTCGCACCCTCGGCCAGGAACATACTCTTGACCGTATCTGTGATACTGGTCAGGTTAGAGGTCTCCTCAATTACATCCTTCAGTCCCTGCATCAGGGTATTGTTGGTCTCTAATCCAACCAAGACACCTGAGGAGAGTATTACCGGCAGGAAGAATACCGCACGGATCAGGCCTCTTCCCTTAAACTCCTGATTTAGCACGATGGCGATGAAGAAGCTGAAGATAATGATGGAGGGTACGGAATAAGCCATCTGAATCAGCTCTGCCGTCATTCTCCTGACAAAATCCGGGTCAACCGTAAAGGCATATTTAAAGTTCTGCAGCTTTACAAAGGAGTAGACGATACCATCCTCAAAGCGAATGCTGCTGAAGGCCATCCGGAGCGACTGCCCCATCGGAACCAGCAGGAAAGCAACAAACCCGATAATGAAGGGCAGTATAAAGAGATACCCGGTTACAGCATTCTTAAATGCCATGGTCTTCGGTTTCTTCTTCGATCCGTTCTTATCGCTTTCATAGCCTTCCTTGATCTCAGGCTTCTCGACTTCTAATATATTCTTCTTTCTGCTCTTCATTACTGCTTACCTCCTTCCACAATATAGTCCTTTGCAGGAATTACCTTACCCTTGTGGCTGTAAGCACCTTCGTTGTAATTTACGATTACCTGCGTACCATCCTCATATTCGGTCATGTAAACACCCTTTGCAAGCTCCTCATGTCTGGTAATGAACTGATTATATAAGTGGCCAAAATCCTTCTCTATCTTCTGATATAAGGCTTTCGTATCTTCCTTCCATACATTGAAATCGGCAGAGAAGTATCTGGTATACCTGCTGTCCCGAAGATCAAAGCTGTCTGCATCCATGAAGGTATAATAAAGTCCCGCACCGGTTTCCACTGTTTTCAATAAAGCCTTCTCATAATCCGAAGCAAGATTGAGTGGTGTTCCTGCATAGGGAACCAATCCATGCAGTACGATTTCAAAGAAGGGAACTTCCTGGTCAATAATGTTATAGCCCTTGGTGGAAAGGTTCGCATCTACGATAAAGTCTGCATAGGGAACTGCATACATGTTACCGGAGTTAATCATCATCTGATAACCTTCCTGATTGAGCTCTGCGAGCTTAGCAACCTGAAGCTTCAAAGCCTCTTCTCTGCTGACACTCTTCTTCCGGTCATAATCCGCACTTAGGGTTTCTCCTATGTCACCAAATGCAATATTCTTGACTCCGTAATCGGCGATCTCATCGGCATAAGCATCGATATTCTTCAGATAATATTCGGGCTTAGCCAGATTGTAATCATACAGGTAGTCTGTTTCTCCGAAATAAATCGGATTATAGGGAACCAGATCCACGATCTCACGGTTTACGAACTTGGCTGCATCACGGATCCTGACGAAATTATCAAACATGTTATTTCCATATACAAATTGGAAGGTTGCTTCCAGGTAAAGGTTAATCCCCTTTTCCTTGGCATAGGCTACCAGGCTCTTGAAATCCTTCTTGCCTCCCAGCTCCTTAATCGGCTTTACTTTATTCGGAGCTTCATGGATGATTCCCTCATTGAACCAGCCATTATACTTGATATTCAGATCCTTGATTCCATAGCTTAACAGTTCATCGATGACACCCTTAGCTTCATCATAGGAGGTAAGCTCATCCGGCTGTCTGGTAGGAATTCCGAATACATGCTTGGTTCTGTCAACCGCACCGATCAGTTCTACTGCAACCGGTACCGCGGATTCGGTTTTCTTCTGCAGCTCGGGATGCTTCGCTAACAGATAGTCACGGTAAGCAGTTGCCATGGAGCTGTAATCCGTCTGATCAAGGAAAATATATCTCTGGGAAATTACTTCATCCGGCAGCTGCTCCTGGAACATACGGACTGTTTTATCCGATTTGGCTGATATGTCCATCAAAGCACTGTGGACCATATTATAATTGGCTGCGGCGTAATTGTAGCTGTTTATTCTTCCGGCTACATCTGCCTCCAGGAAGGCATAGGAGCTTCCCTGTTCCAGAATGCAGAGGAAGGAAGAATTCATATTGCTGATACCGAATACAGGCATATTCGCTCTTGTCTCATCAATGACAGAGTCGCGGTAAATGCCATAATCCCAGCCATATAAATCAGCCTTGTAGGGATTCTGTGTCTGTTTTCCGTTGTTGAAGCGGATGATACCTCCGGAGCCCTCCGGAACCAGGAGAAAGCCTTCCTCTGTCACATTAGCGGCACCGAAATATGCCAGGGGCCTTAACTCAACAATCGGATATGCCATCTTATAGTCGATCTCCTTCAGAGGAATACTGACCAGTAATCCATCCTCCTCCAGATTGTACTGTATGCTTACATTAAACTGCGGCTTCTCACTGGAGGTTGAGGTCTCGTATCTTGCCAGATCGGCTTCGTACTCCTGCTGGTTATAACCAACGGTGGCGAACTGTTCTTCGATCCATAGCAGCTGACCCTTGTTATCCGATTTACGGAACTCGTAGATTTTTTCCGTTGCATACTCAGGATACTTTTCCAGCAGCTCCTCCTTATTATCATCCTTACGGGGTTTGGCAGGATCATAAACCTTAAAGTTGTTCAGGATTCTTCTCTGTGTATTCTTATCAAACTGATTGAAGAACACTTCAAAGCGGGAGGCGGGAGCCGCAGGAGGGATAAAGTATACCTTATCCAAATCCGCTATGGTATAGTTTATCTTTACTCCATTCTCCAGTACCTCATAGGTATAGTTCCCCTTCTCAATGCTGGAGCCGTAATTATTCATCGTTGTGGCGCTTCCGGATTGTGTGTTATATCTTAGTGATATCGTTGCCTCCAGATCCTTCTTATTGATACCTGCAGCAAGTGCATCAGCGGATGCGTCCTGGGGATTGGAATACCAGATATGTCCCGTACTCTTCTTCACCACATAGAAATGGGTGGTGGCGGGGTCAAAATGGAATTCCAGGTTATCATTCTCAAATACGACTTCTTTATCTTCGATCGTATCGTAGGAATAAATCGTCAAGTTTTCTTCTACTACTTCCTTACTACATGCAGACATTGCACCTAGTAAGAGGCAGATTGACATAAGCAACAGCAGTACTTTTTTTGTTTTCATATCGTAAATCTCCTCCCTTCCGGCTTAATAGAGTCTGAATGCAGCTTCTTTATATAAAGATATGAAGTAGCCAAAGCTCTGAGTAATCAAGCTGAAGAACATAACAATCAGGAATATGATGATCATCATCGCTACAATCGTGAACAGGGTGGTCAATATTGCCTTGCCCATCGTGAAGTCGTGGATCATCATCATGGCGCAGAGAACCAGGATTCCGCACCATATATACGAAAGATTGCCAAACACGATATAATAGGTGCTTTCTTCCAGTGTCAGTATGTAGGTCATGAAGATCATCGGAATTCTGATCAGGACATAAGGGGTCAGCGCATATGCCGTAGCCATATAAATCTGACCTAACTTTCCCTTTCCATCCATCAAGGTCGTCAGACTCCAGTTGGCGATACACCAGGTCAGGAAGATGACGACGGAAGGCAGGATCCTCATAAAGAGGTTGAAATACTCCCACTGCGGAAAGTAGTAAGGGAAGCTGGAATAAGTATAGGTCCATACCTGAGTCAGGATAAAGAGGATCAGGATCACATTGGCTGCTCCCATGGAACCTCTCTTCTCATGGGTGAGATCCCAGAAACCATCAAAGGGGCGGAAAATCACATGTAAGCTGTACTTCAAAGTCTTTCCCAGGTGTTGTAACCTGTCCTTTTGAAATGCCGTCTTAATACTCATGCTTTATGTGCACCTCCTTTGATCAGCTTCCTGATAGTCTTAATAATACGAGGCAGGAACAGCAGGAAGACAGCACCGCCGATCATCCAGCCGATATTCTCCTCTACCCATTCTTTGCGGTACTCCTGAAAGGCCTTGGAATAATTACTCGTATCACGCTTACTTTCGAAGTACTTCATCGCCTCTTCATAATATCCCTGGCGAAGAAGAGAACGGCCGATGCCGATGTAGGCCAGATCATAATTACCGTTCAGTCGCAGCACCTTTCTCCAGTACTCAGCTGATTCTTCATAACGGCCTTCCTTATATAAGGAAAGACCTTCGTTGATCATAGCCCCATACTCTGTCAGGGTAAATCTGGTTAAGGCCGCAGACCTGTTGTCCAGTACCAGTAAATCTGTATCCAAATGCTCAATTGCTACCGGATACAGGAAGTAGCCCTTCTTATTGCCTATACCTCCGAAGGCATAGAGAAGATTGCCCTGGAAGTCATAACCGAAGACTCTTCCTCTGATTCGGTCAATCGCAAAATAGGTATCATTATCCAGAGCGGTTACATCCTCAAACTTAGAGGAACCGCTGACATCACCACCGGCACCCCAGTAAACATCACCCATCGGATCCGAGTAGCCGTTACGGATCAGAACATCCTCACCGAGGGAATTCAGTTTACGGATCGATTTAATCTTACCATTTCTTAAATCACCATCATTAAAGGTTGTGGTGGTGGCATAGAGGAAATTATCCTTATCAATTGCAATATTACTGTATTCTGTAGGAACGAAGGAAATCATTCTGCTTCTCTGTTCCTTGGTCATCAATCTCTTCTGAAGCACCTGGAAGAGACTCGCTTTTACCGGGTTCGCACCCACATAGACGGTAAACTGACCATTGGCATCAAACTCCATAAAGCCCTTATTCACATTACCGGCGAGCAGATATAATCTTCCGGAGGAATCTACCACACATTTCTTCGGAATAAAGTCTGACTTCTCAAGAATGGTCTCATCCTCAGGCTTCGTATAGGTCTTGATCAGGTTCAGATTTTTATCCGTATGCAGGATTCTGTAATTACCGGTGTCGCAGATATACATATCCCCATTGTCAGTCACAAAGATATCCTGGGGCTTTAACAGAGCATCCTCCGCTCCGTTATTGATGACACTCTCAATTACCTTCACTAAATTGAAGCTTCTGTCCACTACCACAATTCTGTTATTATCCGTATCAACGATATAGATAAAGCCGTCCTTAACGAATAAGCCGGTAGGGTTCTTAAAATCTCCGATCCCTAAGGAAGAGCCCAATAGCAGATCCTCCGCCGTATATGCGTCCGGTGATTCCAGCTCTATTTCGAAGTAGTCATAGCTATAGGTATAAAAATTGGTTGTTTCTGCGGAGGCTTTCTGCACAGGTCCCAATACCGTGATGATCATCAGAAGGCATACCAAGCTTAATCTTAATTTTGTTTTCACGATATCACCTCACTCCTTAATACCAGAACTGGCCATGGTTTCAATAATATTACTTTGTGCAAAGATGAAGAAGAGCAGCGGTACGATCATGGTTATTACAGAAACCGCGGCACCGACTCCGGCTCTTGCTATGGAACCACCACTGATGATCTGTGACAGGGCATAGGGCAGGGTCTTCAGCTCCTCTGCATAGATGAAGTTGGAGGCTCTCGTATTCCACAGACCCTGGATGGAGAAGATTGCTAAAGTCAAGGACGCCGGCTTTACCAGAGGCATAACGATCTTAAAATAGATCCGGACTTCTCTCGCTCCGTCCACCTTAGCCGCTTCTATCAGCACGTCCGGAATCTGTTCCATGAACTGCTTCATCAGGAACAATCCCAAGGGTGCCGCAAAGGCCGGTACGATGATGGCCAGGTAGGTGTCCACCCATCCCAGCTTCGTCATAACCAGGTAGTTGGGAATTGCCATGACCTGAGGTGTGAACATCAGGGCTGTTGTAACGATAGCAAAGAACAGCTTGCTTCCGGGGAATTTATACTTGGAAAGTACATAAGCCGCCATGGAAGCAATCAGCAGATGTCCCAGAGTACCTACCACCGTAATGAATACGGTATTAAATATGTATCTGGAGAAGGGCACCCAGGTCTTTCCCATCAGAACAAATAAATCCGAAAAATTATCGAAGGTAGGTTTGTTCACCCATAGCTTCGGAGGAAAGAGGAATATCTCATCCAAGGGCTTTAAGGCATTGTTGATCGCAAATAACAAAGGATAAAGGAAGAACCATCCAAATCCTAACAGGACGATGTATACAAATATGTCCCCGGCGATTGACCTATTCGGTTTTCTTTTTTTCAATATACTCATACGAAATCTTATCTCCCTTACTTATACTTTAACCTGTCCGGTGTTCAGGATATGAAATACCTTTACCGGACAACCCATAAAGCTGCAGAGTACAGAAGGATCAGGTACCTACTTTGTTCAACAATGAGCTGACTCCACGCTTGGATAAAATCATGACCAGGAACAAAATTGTTGCGATTGCTGAAGCATAGCCCATATCAAAGCGGATGGAACCGTAGTCCATCAAGTGGGTTACCACTGTATTAGCTTTATAGTCCGTGCTCGGGAAGCCGCAGAGTGCATTGGCAACATCACCGACATTGAAGGACTGGGTAATTGCCATAACGGCACCGAACAAAAGCATCGGTTTCATATTAGGGAGTGTAATATACCAGAGCTCCTGCCATCTGTTCTTAATACCATCCACATAGCCGGCTTCATATTGATCCTCACTGATGGTCTGCAGACCGGCAATGAAGGAAAGGAAGCCGGTACCAAGACTCATCCACAATACTACGATGATAATAACGGTCATCATATATTTCGGATCAGTCAGCCAGAGGATCGGGCTATTGATCAAACCGGCATCAATCAGGATCGCATTGGCGGGTCCATATGCATCACTGCTGAACAGTATGCCGAACAGCATGAACATATTGGCAGCTATTGTAGGTGCATAAAAGATCAGAACGAAGATGGATCTTAAGTATCTTGGCAGCTCATGGATCAACCAGGCGAAGAGGAACGCCATCATATATCCGACCGGTCCTGTCAGAACAGCTAACAGGAAGGTGTTCTGCACGGAAATCAGAAATACGTCATCTGCCAGAATCAGATTAATGTAATTCTGCAGATTGATCCACTGCGGCGGAGTTAAAATATTATAATAGGTAAAACTGTAATAAATCGAAATTACTACCGGAGTTACAAAGAACACCAGGAACAGTATTGCAAATGGAGCCAGGAACGCATATTGGACTCTGCTTCTCCACATCTGTTTTAACGTATATGTGGCTTCTCTCTTCTTCCTTGCCTTCCATTGATCGAAATTAGAACTCATAACCCTACCTCTCTTCCTAACCGTATCTATTAATCTAAGCCAAGCTCTTTTCGTTTATAGGTAATTTCGTCATTGATGGTTCTGGTGTAATCCAGCAAGGTCTCTCTCGGGTCCTCCTTAGAGTAAGTAACCTTACGGAAGGCATTGATCATATGGCGGATCGTGGAATATCCTCCGGCGATATTCGGAGTACCTTCAACCCACTTCCACTGTTCTTCCAAAACCGCTGCATTGTTATTGCTCCAGGAGAGCTGCTCAAAGGTAACCTTATTTGCAGTTGCGTATCTTGCTGCTGCACCCATGATACTTTCCAGCTCTCTGGCATAACGTACCTTCACATCCGAGCTTGCCCACCATTTCATAAATTTCCAGCAGGCCTCGTAGTTGTCCGCATCCTTCAGCATAATGGAAGCCTGGCCGTAGCAGGATACGGAACGGTCAATGGTTCCATCTGCTCTTTTGGTTCCCGGTATCAGGGCAAAATCCCATACTCCTCTGATTTCCGGAGCAAATACGCTTAATACATTATACCAGTTGTAGTCAGCTACACCGATCGGCATCTCACCGGAACGGAAACGGTTGACGAAGTCATATTTCTGAGGCAGGCCATAGTGAGTGAAGAACTGGGTATACTTTTCAAAAGAAGATACTGAGTTCTCATTATCCAACAGGGATCTTGTCTGCTCCTCATTATAGAGTGTACCTCCGGTCTGATAAAGCATGGCTATCATACCTGAGGGATCCGGGCTCTTCACACCATTGATTTCTCTGTCTGTGGACGGAAGGGCAAACTGCAGGTTCTTCTTTTGCAGGACCGGAAGCAGGGCGATGACATCCTCCCAGGTCTGAGGCAGATCCTCCGGAATCTTCAAGCCCAGCTCGTTCTCCAGGATGTCTGTTCTATAATATAATACGTTGAAAATCTGTGTCTCAGGCAGTGCATAGATTCCTCCGTTGAACTCGAAGGGTACAAAAGCACTGTCATAATATTCGGAAGCAACTTCCTCAAAGTCATCAAACTGTGTGAGATCAACAGCTGCTTCACGCAGAGCATAATCTACAGGAACACCGTTATCTACCGTAAGAGCAATATCCGGTCCGGTTCCTGCAACGACTGCAGGGAGCAGGGTTCCAGCATCAATCAGCTTCACATTAACCCCGATTCCGGTTTCTTGTGAGAAGGTCTCATCAATCATGTTCTTGAGGATGGTAGCCTGATCACGGCCGGAAAGCAGCCATACATCGATGGTCTCACCGGAATACACGTTACCGACAGTGGTGTAATCCTCAAAGAAGGAAGCGGTAAAGGATTTCAGCTCATGGGCTACCTTGCCGAAGAAGGTCTCCTTCACCTTCGGAAGCTCGGCTTCGGCTGCGCTGACATATAAATAATCCACATCCAGCTGGGAATTGCTCAGGTTAAGAATGGAGGTTCCCAAGGAGCTGATATTCAGCTTGAAATTTTCCATGGTTCTCGGAATGAGATCCGGATTCTTTACGAATCTCTTCAGCTGTGCAGATATGTTACCGGCAACCGCCGCTTCAGAGCCCTTCTGACCGGTCAGCTTCTCCAGCTGATCAACGATATCGTCAAGAATATCTATCTCCCTTTCCATAGCTACCATAACATCAGGATAGACCTGATCAATATGGTAATCACGGTAAGGATCCGGCTTAGTACCGGTTACAACTAAGATTTTTCTGTAAATGGCATTCAGGCGGTTTACACTGTCCTCAATTTGGCTTAGAATTGCACCTAAGTCTCCCAGGGTTACCTCAAGGCGAACCACATGCTTTCCCTTCGTTAAAGGCAGCTGGCAGGGATTCCCCTCGGCATCCAACAGCGTGGTCAGTTCCCAACCGGTATTGTAAGTGAAATCCAGGGCAGATGCTTCCGCAAAGGGAGTAATGCCGTCAATTGTCAGCTTACGGGAGGAAACCATGCCTCGGTTATAATTTTGTCTTGCCTTGAAGGAAAGATGATATAGTCCATCCTCAGGCACTTCGATGATCCATTCGATCCATTGACCCGCCACTCTCCATGCGTCGCCTCCGATAGCATTCAGCTTAATCTTCGCTGCACTATAAGGCTCCGTGTTGGAAGAAGCACGGTCAAAAATTGCATATAAGGTAGGGGAAGATTTGTATACAGCATCTTCTCCCTGTACTTTCATAGAGAAGTCCTTATCTGTATTCTGATAAGCACTTAGATCCACACTGCTTATGTACTCACTGTAGCTTGCCAGCTCTTCCTTCTGTCCTACCACCAGATTGGTGATCGCAAAGGGCTCACTGGTAGCTTCCAGTCTGATCGTATTCTTACCCTGCTCGAAATAAAAGAGATAGGGTTCCACTACGTAACCCATATAATCCTTAATATAGGTACTTTCCCATCTCTGCTCTTCTTTCTGTGAGGGGCGGATCTCATTTCCTCTGTTATCAACTCTTTTTACACCATTATTGGTCCATACTCTGGAGAAGGCCAGATTGTCAGCTCCTAAGAAAGGAATCTCACCGTTAATATACAGGGCTCTCTCGATATCAATGCCCTTGGCCTTGATCGGGAAGTAGTCAAAGGATATATTGTAGAAGCCGGCTTTCGGAACCTCTACCGTCCACTCGACAAACCCACCCTCCTGTGACACCAGGACCTTTTCTTTTCCCTCGTACTCATCGTACTTCTCCACCTGATCAGCCGCTGAGTAGTTCAGCACATCTACCGTAATCTCCTCTTCCGGTCTGATGGCATCCTTATGACTCTCAAGGTATGCATTATAGGTATCATTCCTTTCAATGTCACCTCTTGCTTCTGCCGGCTTTGCATTTCCGGTATCTCCCCCTTTGGCTTCAAAGCGGTCGTTCATGATTTTGACGTAGATTGAGTATCCTACGACAGCCAGTACCAGAATGAGTACGACGTAAAAGCTTTTCTTTTTAAAAATCGACATCACTGACATAACAGGTTCCTTCCTTCTTTGTACATATTGCATATATTTTGTTTATTAGTTTCGGAAATTCATGCCATATTACTAGTTTATCTCATTTTCGGCATTTTGACTTATCATAACTTGCGCTATTCATATCATCTGTTGCGATTATGAGGTTAAAATAGGGTTTTTTAGTATTATTTGCTACTATATATAGATATTATATTTACAAAGACATCTGAATGTATTAAAATACTTTTAGTGAAAATTGCGATAATAAAACTGCTTGAACCCGCGTAAAATCTGTATGTTTTTCATAAGTTTCGCAAAATATTTTGTACTTTTACCATGATTATTAATTAGCAATATTTACTAATTTCGTATTTGCCGAAACGCAAAATATGATAAATCTTATTCTGTATGTAATTTTGTATATAATAGATAAGTTTTCCAACCTCATATGTTTTATTATAGTTGAAAACATTTCTAATGTAAACCAAATATATACAGTAGAATCAGCAAACATTTTATAACTATATGCAATCGGCCGGCTTTGGCTTAATTCCCTTTATAAAACGAAAGGCAGGGTATCATTATGATCAGGACAATGGAAGGAATATACGAGAAGGTTGATTATGAGAACAATGCCCCCATTCTGTTGCACATCAATCACGAGACTGATAACTATTCGACCCATTGGCATACCGCAATTGAGCTGATTATGCCCGTCACGAATTTCTATACGGTTACCATCGGCAAAACTACCTATCGGCTGATGGAGGGCGAAATACTGGTTATTCCGCCCGGAGAGCTGCACGAGCTGATTGCACCGGAGGATGGTGTCAGAAGAATTCTCCTCTTCGATTTCTCCATCATCAGTAATCTGAAGGGGTTTTCGAATATTGCCTCAGTCCTGAACCAGCCCCGGCTGATTAATGAAGCGACTGCCCCTGATATTCTGCCTCAGCTTCAGGGTCTGTTTGATGAGATTACCTCCGAGTATACCAGTAAGAATACCTTACGGGAGGCCGCCATCTATGCTCTGATTATTCAGATGTTTGTATTGTTGGGAAGGAAGTACATGAGTACCGAGAGCCTGTTCCCCGATGTTAAGGTGAACAAACAGAAGGAATATATCGAGAAATTCAATCTGATATTTGAATACATAAACAACAACTTCATGGAGGATATCTCACTGGAGACCATTGCAGATGTGGCCGGCTTCAGTAAATTTCATTTTTCCAGGCTCTTTAAGCATTTTACGGATATGTCCTTCTATGATTACCTGAACCAGCGCCGCGTGAAGGAGGCAGAAAAATACCTGCTGAATCCCAGCCTGTCCATCACGGAAATTGCCCTAAGGTCCGGCTTCTCCAGTATCTCGACCTTTAACCGGGTCTTCAAAAGCTTTAAGGAGTGCACGCCGACGGAGTTCAAGAACCTCTACCGCCGCCGAAACCGGCCTTAAGGAAGAAGCAGTTGCTCAGCAAAGCAGTTTATAGCTATATAAAAAGCCGGAGCAAGAGAACGGTTCCTACCCCGGGGTATGGAACCGGCCTCTTGCTCCGGCCTCTTTCTACATATTCTTATAATAAATCCAGTCGAAGTCAGCGTGGTTTGTACTTTCTCTTCCGTTGGAGGAGCAGTACAGGCCCATGGTGTTTCCTACAAAGCCTCCTGCCACGTCGGTGCTAAGGATTCTGGCATCGACCCCAGCCTTAAGGATCTGATAGCTCTTCCCATCATAACTGTAGGTGAACCTTAGATCCTGCTTCTCAGCGATGATACGCAATCTGATTGCCGGATTGCTCCTGCTCTGATCCTCGATCGATACCCAGGCCAAAACCTCTTCTTCGCCCTTCCTGCACCGAATCAGCTGCAGGACCCTGATGCCATCTCTTAAGGTGCTGACAAAACGGTAATGATATTCATGACTCTGCAGCAGAACCAGACCTGCTTCTTCGTCTTTATTGCCGGGAACAAACTCCATCTCAGCTTCCAGGGTAAAGCTCATCCCCGTCTGTCTGATTCCCACATAGCTGGGGCTCTTCAGCTCAGTCAGCTTCTCAGGGGCAAGCTTCAGCCTTAAGTATCCCTTCCGCTGTGTCAGACTATAGTTCTCCTGCTTCGGATTCCGCAGCCAGAGGAAATGATAGGGCAGCTGCTCCAGGTCAAAGTCCTCCTTCTCCGGCAGCGGCTTCCCCTCATAGGGCGGTAGGTCCGGGACCTTCACCGTGGACTCCAATAAACCTATTCCTTTGTTCATGACCGGCCAGCCTCTTTCCCAGGTTACGGGTATCAGGAAGGTCTCCCTTCCCAGGTTACGGTAGTATCCACCGTAAGGCCGTGAGGCAAGCACGACCATATACCATTCGCCCTTCTGTGTCTCAACCAGATCCCCATGACCCACATTGACAATCGGATAGTCATAGCCTAAGTGCCTGTGCGTCAGGATCGGATTAGCGGTATAGCCCTTGAAGGGTTCCTTTAAGCTGCTGCCTGATGCAACGGTGACCGCATGCTCATGACCCGTTCCCGCTTCGGCAATCAGCAGATAGTATCTGCCATCCTTCTTATACAGATGGGGACCCTCCGGCCAGACCACCTCTTTTAAGGCTCCATGCCATAAAGCATAGGATTCGCCCACCAGCTTCATGGTCTTTAAGTCCAGCTCCTGGACCCATATTTCATTATCGCCGTAATATTTGCCGCCTTCCCGCCGTTCTTTGGTTCCGATATAATAGCATTTCCCGTCATCATCAAAGAAGAGGGACGGATCAATTCCTTCCGCACCCCGGATATAATAAGGCTTGGACCAGGGACCCTCCGGTTTCTCGGCCGTTACGATAAAGTTCCCTCCGTGGGTAACATTGGTGGTAATCAGATAAAAGGTTCCCTCATGATACCGGATCGTCGGAGCAAAGATACCTCCGGAGTGTCTTGCGTCCTCCAGATTTAGCTGCTCCTCCCTGTCAAGGACATTCCCGATCTGATTCCAATGCACCAGATCTCTGCTGTGAAAAATCGGAACACCGGGGAAATATGCAAAGGTTGAGGTTACCAGATAATAGTCCTCTCCCACTCTGCAAACGGATGGATCCGGATAAAAACCCGGTAATATCGGATTAGAGACTCTTTCTCCCATTATTGTGCCTCCCTGTTACTGAAATAATGATAAAGCATTTATCTCGGTAATCTTACCACAATTATAAGGAAAACTCCAGTCCGATCAGTAATTGTTTTTTATGTATGCGGCCGCTTTCTTCACCATGTCCTGATGGGCTTTCTTCACGGCATTGGTATTGTGATTTCTGCTGTTCTTAAAATGCAGGTCCAATACGCCGTCCACTCCGTTACCCTTAACCGCATCCAGGTTCTGTCCCCAGCCATAGCCTCCGCTTCTTCCGCTCACATAGGCTGCGGAGGGCTTGGAATCTCTACCTGCATGGGGCATCGCAGATAAGGAGCCTGCCAGAATATAACCGTCAATCTTCACGACAACCGCTCTTCTTGTCCAGGTCCAGCCACCCCAGATGTCTTTTATGATATTGGCATCCTTTCTGGTGAGAGGCTCAACATCTGCATGGTTTGTACCATAGGTTCTTTTCAGATAAAAGCTTCTTCCCGTATCCACATCTATAATTTCTGCCACATCTCCCCGTTTAAAGATGTACTGCACTTTTTTAAACCAATCCAGATCACCTTTTTTATCGGGATCCGTATCAGACTGCGCTACGGAAGCAAGTCTTAAGGTTGAAGCTTGTACTGTCTGATCTGTGATACCGTACAAGACGCTTTTGGTCTGCTTACCGACGACTCCGTCCGGATCAAGTCCATTGTCCTTCTGGAACTTCTTCACTGCATTGACGGTTATGCTTCCATAGTAACCGGTCAGCTTAGGATATGTAAAATAACCTAATTCCTTCAGGGTTTCCTGTACTACCTTCACATCGGAGCCGCTGGACCCCTTTCTCAAAGCTGCGGCTGCACTCATGGGACTGAAGGTCAGTGCTGCTGCCATACAGATCGTTGCCATACGGATTAAGTTCTTCTTTTTCATGTCGTAATCTCCTGTCATCTATCATGTCATATTCTGGTGCCATAGCCTGCCATGCCTTTATTGTATTACGGCTTTATTAAGGTGTCAATGATAAATTTAATATTTATGTAACATTTAGTTTATATATATGTAACATCTGGAAGAGCAGAAAAAAACTTCCATAAGCGTTTCGGCTCATGGAAGAAATCCACTCAATATGATTAAATAACGCAACTTCCCGTTCTTTCTCTTCTTACTCCATAAATTCATCAACGATCTTCTTAATCATTCTCTCCAGCAGCTCCACTTCCTCACTGCTGAATTTATTCCTGATCTCTTGCATCAGCTGATTGTTAAAGGCCGTATTTACGCCATAGCTGTCAAGAAATTTATCCGTGACCTCCAGATGGTACTCCCTGCGGTCTATCCTGGAGGGAAGCTTGCGGATATAGCCCTTCCCCATCAGCTTGGAGATACGGTAGGTAGCATTGGGCAATGAAATATTGACATAGTCTGCAAACTCATGTACCGTAGGATGGTCAAGCAGGAAAATCACTTCCAGACAATAGGATTCAGTAGCACTTAAGCTCTCTTCTCCTGCCTTGGCCCTGGAGAAAAGATTCCTGCAGTAATAGGAGCGGAACTTATAGTATAGTTTTTCAAATTCTTTTTCCAGCATTGCCCACCTCTTTAATTAAAATATTTTTAATTAAAATATTATAATTATCTTATCAGATTTCGGAGCCTTTGTCAATCATGGATGAAATTGTAGACCCTGTGCCAAGCAGAAAACCGGAGCCTTCCGGTGAAGCAGATTTACAGTCTGATAATGCTCTCTCCCATCTTCTGATCCAGAACGAATTCTGCCTGATCCCTATCACATAGCGCCTCGTAGCTCCCCAGGAAGCCGGTGAATTCGGCATAGCCCAAGTCATCCGTATGGACCCTCGTCTTGGTCCACCAGTCTCCCTTTACCTTCTGAAGTAGGGCATCATAAGCAGGCTTACCGGAATTGTCTGCTCGAAGCAGCCCCGCCGGTGCCTTCAGCCATTTCCCGTCCACGATGCTCCAGGTAGTGATTCCTTCGACCAGGGGATGGGAGAATAGGGTATCATACATCTCCAGCACCTCTCTGGCCTGTCTCTCTTCCCCTTCCGGAGTGGTAGGCCATTCCTCAACCTGCCAGTCGTTCAGGTCCTCGATTTCCGCAGGCATCAGATCTCCCGAAATCAGCGTGTTCTCCGTGAAATGAATCGGAAGCCCAAAACGGGAGAAGCGCTCCAATACCTGTTCTGTCTTTTCGATGCCCCAATAGCCCTGATGCTGATGGGATTGGATGCCGATCACATCAATCGGTATTCCGGCCTCCAGACAGCCCTCAATCAATATCTCATAGGAGATGGAGGTATTGAAGTCATTCAAGAGCAGGATGGCCTGGGGATTTGCTTCCTTTGCTGCCCGGAACACCTCACGGACCAGTCCGATTCTTCCCTTGTCCTTACAGATACGGGTGATACCGTTATCATACTTATCAAAAATCGGCATGATGACCACTTCATTTATGACATCCCACATGTCGATGACACCGCGAAAATCAGTGACATCCCGATTGATTCGGTCAAGCTGAGTCTTCAATATCTCCTCATTGCTCATGCTTAACAACCAGGGCGCACAAGAAGTATGCCAGCAGAGCGGATGCCCCTTCACAGTGACTCCCTTCGCCTGCAGCCACTCGGCAGCCCTCTTGGTAGGAAGCGTCATAGGCTTCCCCTGCTCTACCTCGAAGCGTCCCCAGTAGAAGGGCAGCGTACCTGCATTGAATAGGGCCAACCATTTGTCAAACCTAAGCTCCATCGCTTCCTTTTCCGCTCCCTGAAGCTCTCCGTTCACCAAAGGAACGGTGTCATAAGCACCACAGCCGAAAAGGAATTTATGGCTTTTCTGATAAATGATGATTTCCCGATTGCTAAGGGGAGTCCCGTCCTTTCTCTCGAATTTAAACTTCCCGGACCCCATACGGTGTTGATACTTCTGCTTACTATTCATGTGCACTCATTTCCTCCATTGCCTGATGATTCGATCGATCCCTGTCCTCTGTTTCTCATGGTCGGTACATCCTAAGTTTATTCTTTGATGATTTTTGTGTCAACGGCACGCCTCTTTTTGCCCCTCTTTCGCATGATATTATACAAAGATTGAATAATATATAACATCTTAGGGCAGGGACTTTGCGAAAGTTTTCGCCGGTGCCTTTAGCCATTTCCCGTCCACAATGCTCCAGGTAGTGATTCCTTCGACCAGGGGATGGGAAAATAGGGTATCATACATCTCCAGCACCTCTCTGGCCTGTCTCTCTTCCCCTTCCGGAGTGGTAGGCCACAAGGCTGCCGCACTGTGACTTTGTCACCTGAATCGATTGCTGTCCAAGTGAATTCGTGCTACAATAACGAAAAACTTTATAGGAGGCGGTTTATGCTGAATCAACTTACAGTTGCTGATAACATCAGTTTCCTTCTTGTGTTCTTGGAAGGTCTGCTCTCCTTTCTATCCCCCTGCGTCATTCCGCTGATACCGATCTACATGGGTTATCTGTCAGGCAACGCAAAGCAGACGGGAGAGAATGGAAGGATTTACTATAAACAGAAAAAGGTCTTTGTCCACACCCTGTTTTTCGTCCTGGGCATTTCCTTTGCTTTCTTTCTCCTTGGAATGTCTATCACTGCTCTGGGCTCCTTCTTTACGAAGAATCAGCTCATTTTTACCCGGATCGGAGGAGTCCTGATCTTCCTCCTGGGTCTGCAGCAGATCGGTATACTGGATTTTAAATTCCTGGCTAAGGAGCGTAAGCTACGGTACTCTTTCCGGCAGGCTTCCATGAATCCTCTGGCCGCCCTGCTTATGGGCTTCACCTTCAGCTTTGCCTGGACCCCCTGCGTCGGGCCTGCCCTGGCATCGGTTCTGCTCCTTGTCACAGGTGCGAAAAGTCCTCTGGTCGGTATTCTCCTGATATTCGTATACACCGCAGGCTTTGTCATTCCCTTCCTGCTCCTGGGTCTGTTCACCACCCAGGTCCTCAACTTTTTAAAGGGACATCAGGGAATCCTGAAGTATACTGTGAAAGCCGGCGGTCTTCTTCTGATTCTGATTGGCATCATGACCTTTACCGGTTGGATGAATGGCATCAGTAAGTACTTGAATACCTTTGTCCCTCCAGCCAAGACCAAGGAGTTGAACTCCGAGCTCAAGGAGGATCCCCAGTCGGATTCATCAGAGAGTGAAGCTAAGACAGATCAGGCTGCTTCTACCTCTGATGGTACCCTTCCGAGTGATACGGAAAGCACAGGCAAGGAGGATGCAAGCAATGCTTCCGATCAGAGACCTGAGGATGAGGAGCAGGATAATAAGACCCTGGCCTTTGATTTTACCCTGACCGACCAGTATGGTGAGGAGCACACCCTTTCTCAATATAAGGGCAAGGTGGTCTTCCTGAACTTCTGGGCAACCTGGTGTCCGCCCTGTAAGAAGGAGATGCCGGATATTGAGGAGCTTTATCAGGAATACGGGGAGAATAAGGAGGATGTGATCATCCTCGGTGTTGCAAATCCGGCTTCAGAGGATTATCCGAATAACAACGATGTAAAGCAGGAGGAGATCATCTCCTTCCTGGAGGAGAATGGCTATCGCTTCCCCACTGTCTTTGATCTTACCGGGGATCTGCTCCGCCAGTACTATATCTCTGCCTTCCCCACCACCTTCCTTATAGATAAGGACGGCTATATCTATGGCTATGCCGCAGGCATGTTGACAAAGGATATTATGAAGAATGCCATCTCCCAGACGATGGAGGTAACAGAATAAAGGAATCTTTTGACACAGGAATGCTCCTGTGCTATAATGCACATGATATGAATGAAATTAGATTGAAAGGACGGTATTGATGTCGTTAATCACTGTAATTGAGGTTTGTGCGAACTAGCACATAACAGAATATTGATCAGGGTGCAGTAAGTAACCCTTATTTTGTCGTACCCTGAATTCTACCTTTACAGTCGATACTCATCTACTGTCTGTTATACAGGCTGGATATTGGATACCTTGCTAAGCTCCAATCTCCTTATATCCGTATATTCGGGCATAATAGGGCTTCCTGTTATGCCCTTTTCATGCATATAAGGCTAGCTCTGACATAGCGGACCTATCACTGACAGACATGAAATACTCAGGCTACCCACAGGAGTTTCTGACGAAGGTATCGGTAGAAGCACACCTGTGGGTAGTTTTATATGGCAGGCATACATGCTTGTCAGACAGTAAAGTCTATATCTGAAGGAGTTTTAGTTATGATGATCGAGAAATCAATGAAAGCATTAGAATTTGACAAAATATTGGCTATGCTGGGCGAACATGCCGTGTCTGCCCAGGCGAAGCAGAAGCTTCTTGCCTTAAGGCCTTCCTTCAACCTGTCGGAGGTAAAGCATAAGCTGCAGGAAACAAGTGAGGCAGTAGCGATTTTGGAGCAGGTCGGTACCCCGCCTCTGCCCCTGATGAAGGATACCTCTATGCTCCTTGAGCAAGCGGAAAAGGGTGCTATGCTGGTCCCCGAGCAGTTGACTATGGTTGCAAATTTCCTGACGGCCTGCGGCCGCATGAAGGCCTTCCTGAAAAGGGCTGAGTCCTTACGGGTTTCCGTGGCTGATTACGGCGGCTCCATCCTCCTGCTGCCGGAGCTGCTCAGTGAGATCGAGCGTTCCATCCGTCACAATGCCCTGGACGATAACGCCTCACCGGAGTTAAAGAGCATCCGAAGGAAAATGGATCAGCTGCGGCAGGAGGTAAAATCGAAGCTGGAGAGTATCCTCCGCAATAAAAAGGAATGGTTTTCAGAAAGCTTCGTAGCCACCAGAAACGGCCATTTTGTCCTGCCGGTAAAAAAGGAATGTAAGAATAATATCAGCGGTTCCGTCCTGGATATCTCCTCCAGTGGGTCGACTTATTTTATTGAACCGACCTCTGCTTCAAAGCTCAGGGACCAAATCTCCCAGCTGGAGATCGAGGAAAGCAATGAGGAGCGCAGAATCCTCTACACTCTGACAACCCTGGTGGTGGAGCATGCCACCGAGCTTCGGCTGGATATCGAAGCCATGGAGGCTTTGGATGTGGTATTTGCCAAGGCAAAGCTTAGTCTGTCCATGAAGGCAGTTACTGTCGAGATGAATAACAATCGGACCATCCGCATAGAAGGCGGCAGGCATCCCTTACTTCCGGTGAAGGAATGTGTTCCCTTGGATTTTACTCTGGGGAAGGGCGTGAACGGCATCGTTATCACCGGGCCGAATACCGGAGGGAAGACGGTTGCCCTAAAAACTGTAGGCTTATTCAGTCTGATGGCGCAGAGCGGCCTCCATATCCCCTGCAGCAGTGCCGAGCTATGCATGAACAATGCGGTTCTGTGTGACATCGGAGATGGGCAGAGCATTACGGAGAATCTCTCTACCTTCTCCTCTCATATCATGAGCATCATCGGCATTCTGGAGCATTCTGACCGTAACAGCCTGATTCTGCTGGATGAGCTGGGCTCCGGTACCGATCCTGCAGAGGGTATGGGGATTGCCATAGCAATTCTGGAGGAGCTGATGGAGAAGGGCTGTCTTTTTGTAGCCACCACCCATTACCCCGAGGTAAAGGAATATGCCCATAAGAAGGAAGGACTGGTCAATGCCAGAATGGCCTTTGACCGGGAAAGCCTAAAGCCTCTCTACCGGCTGGAGATCGGTGAAGCAGGGGAAAGCTGTGCCCTATATATTGCTAAAAGGCTGGGCCTTCCGGCGAAAATGCTGAAACGGGCCTATGAGGAGGCCTATCTAAGGGAGGGCACAGTAGACAGAAAGCTTCCGGAGGCGGATTTTCTTATTTCGCCGGAGGGAGAAGCTCCTGTGACAAAAGCTTACCCCACCCTAAATCCTATTGAGGATACCAAGCCCAAGAAGCAGCTTAGCGAAAGAAGCAAGCGCTTTCAGATCGGTGATTCCGTCATGGTGTACCCGCAGAAGAAAATCGGCATCGTATACCGTCAGGCCAATGAAAAGGGCGAGGTAGGGGTACAGATTCAAAAGAAGAAGGAGCTGATCAACCATAAAAGGCTGCAGCTGAAGTCCCCTGCCACTGAGCTGTATCCGGAGGACTATGATTTTTCCATCGTTTTTGACAGTGTGGCAAACCGCAAGGCAAGACGCAAAATGGAGAAGGGCTATCAGGCAGATTTAGAGATCGTATATGAGAAGGAACCGCTTCATAATAGCTAAAAAAGAACCCACAAGAGGCTGTTTCACAATCTCCTATTTAGGATATTATGTGAAACAGCCTCTTGATCGCTCTTCTCATATATCTGTAGCCAGCCGTCTATCTCTCCGATGCCTCGGTCTCTGTCCAACCGGACAGGATATCGTACATCTCCTTATAGTTCTTCTTCAGACTGGTCATCTTGAAATCCTTTGTGACAAAGCAATGCTCTGTCTTGCCCATCGATCTTAATTGCCCGCTTCCTTCCTCCAGAATGCGGTATTCTATCGTCATCTTTATTCCGTTAAAGAATGCCAGCTTCGGTAGGATCAGAATCCTTTCCTTGAACCTGACCGGCAATTTATATTCACAGTAGGCACTTAACACCGGACAATAGAGCCCTGCTGCCTCAATCCGGTCAAAGCCCAGCCCAATCTGGTCCAGGAAATCTATTCTGGCTTCTTCGAACCAGCGGATATAATTGGAGTGGTGAACAACCGCCATCTGATCCGTTTCATAATATTTTACCTCTCTGCAATAGGGCTTTATTCCGCTTCTCCGGGCTTTATCCGTCGTAATTCTTTCCTTCTCGTTCAAGTAAAATCTCTCCCTTCCTTGCACCGGCCTTAGGCCTTGCATTACATCTTATTTTGTGTGTAATAAATTACCAAATAAACAAATACTACATTATCATATTTAAACTGCTACTGCAACTTTATATTTAGGGATAAAAATCTTATGAAATGAAATACTATGGACGGAGGTGTTTATCATGATTAGTAACGTTACATTAACTACAAAGGAAAGGTATCTGCTGGAGGATGAGAAAACCCATGAGGAGCAATGTATCCTCAAGTATGACAACTATGCCAACCTAGCCAGCGATGCCCAACTGAAGGCCGTCTTCCGGGCAAACGGCCAAAAGGAACGGGAGCATCTTGAGACCATCAACCAACTGCTTCAGGGAAAGGTTCCTTCCATGGCTGGTCAGGGTCAGAACCAGGGCGGTCAAAGCGGCGCGCAGCAAGGGACTCCTCAAGGCTCCCAGCAGAGTGCCGTTGAGAAAAGCGGAACAACGGGCGTTCAAATGTCGGACAAGGATATGTGTATCGACATGTTAAGTACTGAAAAGTATGTTTCCGGTACCTATGATACCGCAATCTTTGAATTTAGCAACGCACAGGTAAGAGATGTACTGAACCACATCCAGAAGGAAGAGCAGAAGCACGGAGAAGCCATCTTTGTCTATATGCAGAGCAAGGGCATGTATACTCCAAAATAAGCAGTTAAGGGCATGTTTCACTTAATAAGCAAGTAGAAACCCTGTGAAACAGCTCTTTTCAGTGAAATGATCTTAGCAAACTGCAAGGGGCTATCCGGGTAATGATACAGGTCAGATGTCAGCTTCTTAGACGACCCTGCATTTCCGGTATAGCCCCTCTATATTAGTTTTGACGGTATGAAAGTTCTTAAGGCTGTGTCATGCTTCCCATGAAGAGGATGGAATCCGTAGCCTTATCCCGGATAAAGAAGAGGAAGGGTACATCTGCGATAAAGTTCAGCGACTGCTCCTCAGGAAGTGCTGCCGTTACTTTCATCTCTATTCCTGTGGCTGCCGAGGCTTCCGTCCCCCATTCCTCCACCTTGATCACTGCCTTGTGGACCACCCTGCTTACAAACAGATCCTTACCGATCAGCTCAAAGTCTGCTCCCGGATAAAAGGCCTTGGTCATTCCAAGCTTTATCAAGGCATCCTTCAGATCCACCAGTCCATACTCCAATTCAAACTTCGGTACTCCCAACCTTCCGATCTCTGTCTTCTCTGCCTGATCCAGCTTTTGAAGGAAGCTCTCTGTCTCTTCAGGAGTCAGGCTCTTATACAGCTTCCGGATGGATTGCTCCTTGTCGACCGGAATCAGAATATTCATCACGATCGACTCATTTCCGTAAGGGAGTTCGATTCCCTGGATGCCTCCCTCACTGAAATAGCGGAACTTCTCCTTGTACAGATGCATCATGTCTGTATTGGTTTTTCTTATTTCCCCATAGAAGGGAACCGGTCTGGTGTCCTTCGGCTCAAAGGGAAGGCTCCATTCTCCATTAAAATACACTGCGTTCGCCAGAAAGACCCGCAGTAGCCCAGGATCCGAGAATTGGTCCAGGAAAGGATCGATCATCCCCTTGGTCTTCTCTGAAACCCATTGATTGACCTCATCCAGGGTTTTCTCCTTCAGAAAGTCAACTTCAAAGATATCACCGGCATAATAATAGCGAACCGGGGCCAGCAGGGCTGTCTCTATCTGCTCACTGAACTCTTCCTTCTCTTTCAGCCAGATGGAATTGGCAACACTAAGCTTCACCTTAGAATCCGCAGCCTCCATTAGCTCCTTCAGAAGCTTACTGTTCGCATTTACATAATGATTGGCCGCTTCACTGTAGTTGGCAGTATAGCCGTCCAGCAGATCGTAGCCCAAAAGCTTCGCCAGCTCCTCCCTGGTCTCCAGGTCTGCCCCATTATACAGCATCGATAGGGCTGTGGAGATGCTATAGGGTGAGAGGAAGATATTCTCTCCCTCCTCCAAAGCGTCAAAGATCTGCCAGGCAAAGCTCCTCTGTCCCTCCAGAAAGACAGGATCCAACTCCTCTAGCTCTTTGGTCCCCTCATAATTTTCTATACTCTTCTTCCCGTTGATCGGCTGTGCTGAGGACTTTTTCCACAGACTGCTGCAGCCGGACAGCACCCCTGCCGTCATCCCTAGGATCAATAAGCAAGCAAATATTTTTCTCCTCATTCTATCCCTCCAATCCCTTTCTGATAGCATAGCTACTCTCTCTCTAAGGATTAGACGCTTCCCACCGGAATATGGTTCCACCGGATTTTACTCAAATTCAATAAAAGTACCTTTTGTATTGACCAGGAAGCTATAAACCGCCTCATTCTTCTCCCAGGTACAGATCACATGGAATAGGCGGTTCCAGCTCTTCTCATAATCTTTGGAATGGGAGCTTAAATAGTAAGCCATATGCTGAACCAGACCGAATTGCACCCTACTGTCATCCAGGATCTCCACCTCACGTTCCAGAATAGGCTTGGAGCCATATCTGGAATTCCCATTGTCATCCAGCATCATATCCTGTACCCGGATGGTATCCGGTATACTGCTGCCAAAGTCAATCTCTATCTGATAGGCAGCTTCTGTACCGGAGCTGACACGATAGATGGGGTTGGGCTTTGCTTTCTCTGTGAGCTCCTGAAATATTACGCTGCTGTCATAGCTCTCCGTGTATCCGTCCCATTTTGTCTTGGTAATGATATAGTCCAGCTTCCTTCCGTCAATGGAAAGAGTAATTTCCGGTGCATCCTCCGGTATGATCTTATTAATGGCAGAAAGGCGACTTTGGTCAAAGGCATCCTTCCATTGTTGATAAGGGAACTGCTCCAGCTTCTCCGGAGCAGAATAATAGCCATCAAGAACAAGCCTTCCATAGTCTATGTCTCTTCCGCTCTCCATATCCATACCAATCAGTCTTACCTCGGAATCATTTTGCTTAAGGAATTTTAATACTCCATATCCCTTCTCCGGAACGAAGCAGTTACCGTACTTTTTGTAAAGCACTTTCGTTAAGGAGCTGAAATAGATCGGCGTCCCATATTCATAAATACTAAGCTCAATGCGGTAGATCCCCGAACCGTAGCCGGCCAGATCCAGTAGCTCATAGCTGCCGTTGCCGTCAAGATCTGCCACACAGCTTTCCGTCAGATAACCGATTATGGAAAGAGTTCTGCCCCGGCAGAGGAGAAAGCTTCCGACCACCCCTCTGTCGGTGATGGCTGCATAAGCCTGTAGCCCCATTTTCTCATAGGAATCCCGGATAAATATCTCAAAGAGTCCGATGACCTCCCCCTTAGCGGCATAAAGGTTATTCTCCCTGGCAAGTCTGTCTATCTCGGGTTGAAGCAGCGCAAGAGCCTCCGCCTTCGTCAACGCCTCCTCGCGCATGTAGACATAGGAAGCGGATATACCTTCCTCCGACCGGGCCAATACACTGTTGTTCAGGGCTGCTTCCTTACTTTCAATTGTAATCAGCAGCTGAAGCAGATTCTGTCCGTCAGAAAGCTGCAGCCGGCTGATACCGACCGGTAGCTCTGTGACCATCGGTCTTTCGCAGGAGCTTAAGAGGTGTAATCTGCCGGAGTTATTCTGTGTCCCCTTTCCCGCAAACTCCGTATTCGGATCCTCTGTCAGATACCAGCCCTCATTTTTAAGAGCACTCAAATAGTCACAGATTGCTTCATAGGAAATGCTGCTGTAATACAGACCGCAGCCCCAGTCCGCTTCATTATCCGCTACCGGCTTAGGAAGCAGATCAGAAAAGCTGCTGTCTCCTGCAGGGAGGGTTTTCTCCTCCGAAGAAGCAGCTTCCGAGGCTGTGGAGGTTTCTTTACCGGAAGCTATGTTACCGGTTGGCTCCTCCTTCCTGCCACAGCTGGTCAAGGCCATTCCTATGAGCATATATAGAAGAAATAATACAGAGGTAAATAGGCATAATGCCTTCTCATGCTTGATTTTCATACCCTTCCTCCTATCTCTGATAGAAGCAATCAGATCTTTAGACCCTCAATACTGTCTGATTGGTCAATAACAGAAAAGCAATCAGAATTGCCATCACGATAAAACAAACCGAGGAGAATACCGTCAGCTTCCGGTAGGTCAAGACAGAGCAGATCCGGACCCTAACGATACCGCTTCCGAAGGCCGAGGAGAACAGTGTCCTTTCCCCGGAGCTGTAAACCAGCAATGCTTTGGCATAGTCCTTCCGTTCCTCCGGCTTCATATGCTTCACTGCCTTCGCATCACAAGCCAGTTCACTGTCATGGAAGAAGCTCTTCAGAAAGAACCAGACAAAGGGATTGAACCAATGAAGGCAGGCTGTAAGGATCGCTGCCATCCTCCATAGATTATCTCTCCTCCTGATATGAATCCTCTCGTGCAGCAGCACCTGCTCTATGCCCTCCGTCAGAAGCACCTGCTCCGGATCCTCTTCCTTCCCATGGACCGGAAGAACAATTTTGGGTTTTCTGAAACCATAAACAATCGGTGTATCTGTCATGGACCCGGCGTATATATTATCCCTGATAGGAACCGCCTTCTTCAGCTCCGATACGGAGAGCAGGTAGAGGACAGTACAGGTCAGAATCGCTCCTACGGCAATCACCAGCCAGATCAGAGAGGCGACTGTGAAGAATTCTTCCAGGACGTTGGTTTTATAGGTAATGGGCTGATAGTCCGACGCTGCCCTGACCACATTGGAGAAGGTCAGCGGCAGGCTCTCCTGCCCGCTTTCCTCCACAATCGTTACGGTCCTGATAAAGGTTCGTGAGAAGGCAGAGGAAAGCAGACTTAAAAGGCTGTATCTGCTGGAGAAGCCGACAGGACAGATCAGCCGGAAGAAAACCACTCCCCATAATGCATAGCTGCCGAACCTGGGAAAGCCCTTGATCCTTCTAAGAAAGTAAAGAAGAATACCGTATAGGGTCCCCAGAATACTCATATTGAAAAGCCAGTAAAATATCTCATGGAGCATCATAACCTCCCAGCCGCTCATGGGCGGCTATCCTTAAAAATATCAAGCATCTCTCATCTTCCGATAACAAAAAAAACCAGGAAGCTAACTCTGCTCACCGCTCTTTTCAATCATCTCCTTCAGCTCCTGCAGCTCCTCCTCGGACAGCTTCTCATTCTGCAGAAAGGCTGCGAAGAACTTCTTCTTGGAGCCCTGATAGAACCGTTCGATCAGACTCTTGGTCTCAGCCTGCCGGGCTTCCTCTCTTTTTATTCTGGAGCTGCAGATAAAGTTAGGCTCCTGCCGTTCCACCAGCCCCTTCTCCACCAGCTTTTTTATAATGGTATAGGTGGTATTCTTATTCCAGCCGATTCTATCCCCCAGCAGGAGGCTGACTTCCTTCGCAGAGATCGGCTCCTTTTCCCATATTACCTCCATCACCTTAAGCTCACTGTCAAATAGCTTTATGTTTTCCATCGCTTCTCCTCTTAGACTATTGTAATAGTATAGCTCTATACTATAGCTATAGTCTAGAAATGTCAACCATATTTTTCAGTTATGTACATAAAATACCCGGAGACAGACAATGCTTTTGCTTCATTGTCTACTCCGGGGGTAATTTCTAATGTTAATTCAATCCTAGCTTCTTCCTCTTCTTCAGGATATGGGCTTCGATTCCCTTGGCCACCTGGATCGGATCATCTCCCAAGGCAATAACACCGCCCGTCAGCTTCTCCACATCCTCGGTCAGAAGCTTCACCAGTCTTTCTCCCCCTGTAATGAAGGGGGTCGGGGACAGATGGGTATAGGCCCCGTAAGCTAAGGCAAATAAGCCGTCAATGGTGGCCTTCTGTTCCATCCACTCCGGCGCGGTTACCGCAATCGGCAGGTCCGGAATATCAACCTCCAGATGATCGGCCAGAGCAGTTACCAGCATGGAGATCCGTCCCGTATCGGTACAGGTTCCGAAGCTTAATACCGGTGGTATGCCCAGGGCCTTACATACTCCCTGCAGTCCCTCACCGGCCTGGCTGATGGCATCCAAATTACACAATCCTGCCACCTCAAGACCATGATTTCCACAGCCGCCTGCCACCACCAGGATATCCCGTTTGATCAGCTGCTTGGTCAGGTTCACCGTATTCCAGTCCTGGGGTCCGTTTCTTAGGGTGGAGCAGTTGGCAAGGGCTACCACACCCTTGATCTGCCCCTCTGCGATTACCTTCACCAGGTTGCTTAGATCATTTCCGATGGCCTTCAGCACGGCTTCGGTGGAGAACCCGGCAATCGCCTTTGTCACATGCTTGGGAACCATGGGCTTTATCTTCCCATGGCGCTTCTGAAAGTTCTTAATCGCTATCTCGATACACTGCTCCGCCATCTCATCCACCTTTGCGGGATAATAGGGCATCGCATGCTCCTGACCCGGTACTGCGATAATGGTGCTGACACTGATCAAGGCCACCTGGTATTTCTCTGCATACTGGTCGATTGCCGGCGGGGAACAGTTCTCCTCCATGACCAGAGCATCTACCGTACCGGTTGCCAGGAAGGGCTCGATTGCCAGCCAGTTGCCCATCAGTCCGACGAACACGTCATCCACTTCGAAGCGCTGCAGGAGCTCTTGGCCGGTCTCGATGGAGCCGACAATATGAATCCCCTTTGCCCCGGCCTTCCTCGCCATCTCCTGGTATTGGGGAAGTCTTGCTTTCTGAAGGGCTGCTACCCCTACCCAGGGCTGATGCCCATTAAAGGCAATGTTCACATAATCCGGGTCCATGATTCCCAGATCTACATCCACCTCATGGGGCATAGGCGTTCCGAACAGAATATCCTGTGTCATCTCCAAGCCGATCTGAGCAGAATAGATGGTTGCCAGACCCAGTCGCATCGCCTTCTTCGCCAGGGAGACATAATCTCCGTCCACATTGGTCAGACAGCTGGCGATGCTGTTCTCGACCTCATGCTGAATACCGGACGGATACAGATGCAGGTCTCTCCATAGCTGTTTCCTCTTCTTAGGCGCAAATACCTCCACCATAAGACTTTCCTCGTCCGGACTCACCTTCATCTCCCGGTCCAGAAGCTCTGCCAGACTGATTGCCAGCCGGTTCGTATCCTGATTTGGGTCAAGGCCCAGCTTCTCACACATCCATTTCAGCTTACCCTCATCCTTAATCCGGAAGGAGGTTCTGCCCTCTCCCGTTGCCCTCAAGGTACGAAAGGCCTCAAAGGCATGGTGTCCATAGGTAGCCGCCCCCATGATGTTGCGTATGAGCATGTTCCGCATCGCCATGGCATCGGGATCAATACCACAGACACCCTTGACTGCCCCTGCCTTCTCACTGATCCGGCAGGGTCCCTGAGTACACAACCAACAGCTCATCCCCTGAAGGCAGTATCTGCAGCGTATCTTCTCCTGCTCATCCCAGCGGGAGAAGACACTGGAAAGGCCGTCGTCCCTTATCCTGATCAGCATTTCCTCCACTGAATCATGATATGAGACACGGCCCTTCGGTTTTTCTAATATAGTTTCAGACATAATAACCCTCCATGCTTCGCATAATTTCCTAGTTAATATGTCCAAAAATGAATAAATCATTCTTCTATAGCTTCTTGATCCAGCACCGCCTGCGCTTATGCTGCTCTGTTTCGTAGTGCTTCCATAGCGCCTGAACCTGGGTATTGAGCTCCAGCTCCGGCCCGGTCTCTGCACATTTGATTCCATTTGCTCTTGCGGTTTCGGTCATGGATTGCAGCAATACGGCAGTCAATCCCTTATTCTGCATCCGATCTACAACACCGACCAGATAGAGATCCAGCACCTCCGCTTTCGCAAAGGGTGCTCTAAGAATCCGATACCAGCCGAAGGGCAGCAGCCTTCCCCTGCTCTTCTTTACCGCCTTATTCATGGACGGCATGGCCAGGCCAAAGCCGATCAGCTCCTTGTTCTCATCCTCCAGAAGCTTAACGTATGCCGGATTTATGAGCAGGATATACTGATGATAATATTTTTCGATCTGGGCATCCGACAATTCTACGGTACCATAAAGATTCTTATAGGCCTCATTCAGGAGATTCAGAACCTTTGGAATGTAAGGCTTGATTTCCTTACGGCTTTTAGGCTCAACCAAGGTGATGCGGAATTTACGCAGGACTGCCTCGGACAGCTGATTCAGCTTATGATTTACAGCCTGAGGAAGCATGACCTTATACTCCAGCCAATCCGCATCCTTATGAAAGCCCAGCTCCATCATATGCTCCACATAGTAGGGATAATTGTAGATCGTGATAAACATTCCCTCCTGCTCGAAGCCCTCGACCAGCATACCCTCCTGATCCATATCACAAAAGCCGATCGGACCATGAATCTCTGTCAGCCCCTCTGCGTGGCCCCAATCCTCCACTGCCTTGAAAAGTGCTGCTGACACTTCCTTATCATCAATAAAATCAACTCTGGAGAAACGTATTCTTCGTGTGTCCCATTTCTGATTGGCAGCATGACTGATGATTCCGGCGATTCTGCCAACACATTTACCATCCTTATAAGCCAGAAACTGCTTCGCACTGCAATAAGCATAAGCCGGATTCTTTTTCGGATTGAAATTATTCAGCTCGTCCGATATGATGTCAGGTATTGCCTGTGGAACATCACGGTACATTTTTTCATGAAATGAAGCGAAGGTCTTACGATCCTTCCTGGTAGTTACTTCTCTGATTTCAACCATGCTACACCCCTTGCCCTTATCCCGAGCCATCTTCCTACCGATCGGTTCAGGATCTGTGGTTTTATTATAGTTTTATTTTATGGGATACTGCATGAGAAAGCAATCCTTTTGTAAAAGAAAAGCATATTATGTCGTAGACAGGGTTCTTATGCCTGAATCAAGCCTGAGATACATTCCGTGATCCTGCCCGCAACATATGGATTATTCATGGTATAGAGATGAATACCCTCTACCCCTTGGGAGATCAGGTCCACAATCTGATCTACTGCATAAGCGATTCCGGCATCCCGCAAGGCTTCCGGTGAATGCTCAAAGCGCTGCATCATCTTCGCGAATTTCGAGGGCAGGCTGGCCCCGCACAGGGTAACCATCCGTTCGATCTGCGCCTTGTTCGTCACCGGCATGATCCCGGCCTCTATGGGAACTGTAATCCCTGCAGCCCTCGCCCGGTCCAGGAAGGAATAGAAGAAGCCATTATCAAAGAAGAGCTGGGAGATCAGATGCTCTACCCCTGCATCCACCTTTTGCTTGAGCATCAGGATATCCTCCTCCAGGCTTGAGGCATCGATATGTCCCTCCGGATAACAGGCTCCAGACAGATGAAAACCGCCCCTTTTCCGTATGTATTCCACCAGTTCACCGGCATAGCGAAACTCCCTCTTGGGTGGTATATTGAGGTTCATATCACCCCGTAGGGCAAGAATATTCTCCACACCATTCCGCTCCAGTCGGTCCAGTACCATGGAAATCTCTTGCTTCGTATCGTTCACGCAGGTCAAATGAGCCAAGGGCTCAATCCCATAACGGTGCTTGATTGCTGTTGCGATATCACTGGTCGCTGTATCCCCGGCATTCCCGCCTGCCCCATAGGTGACACTGATAAAATCCGGCTTCAGGCTCTTCAGCTCCTCAAGGGTCTGATAGATCGTTTCTATCGGACTGGTTCTCTTGGGCGGAAAGACCTCAAAGGACAAGACAGTTTTCTTCTGTTCAAATAAGGATGATATACGCATCCGGCTTCTCCCTCCCTTTTTATGACTTTTCACCATTGTAAGGGCTTTACCGGTATCTGTCAATTTCAATTATGATTGTATCCCTCTTATTCGAAGATACTGCATGGCTTAGAGGTATTCCGTATTCCATACTCACTGTTAATCAGAATCTCGCCCCAATCCTGCGACAGCTTGGTCCCCCGCCAGTCCTTAGCAATGTCCAGATATTCCACTCCGCCGCTGTTGCCCTTCCAGGACCAACCTAGGTAACCGACACCGATCTCTTCACAATAGCTAAGGATGTAGCCCTCATCCACATCACCGCCGGTATGCTTCTGGCCGAATTCACCGATGATCACACAGAGCCCCAAAGCCTGCACATTGTCGATGTTGGCCTTGATGGTTTTCGCATCCTTACCGGCGTATTCATACATATGGATAGCAAACATGGTATTCTTGAGCGGGTCAGCCTCGAAGATATCCTTACCCCGATCCGTGACACTCTTGGCGTACTGTCCCCAGCCGGCACTATCGACCTGAATCGTATGGGTCAATCCTGCTTCCCTAAGCTTGGGGATGGCAGCCATGTAACCCTCTGCCCAGATATCACTGTTCCAGTTACCGTACCATTCATTCGCGATATTGATGATGACATAAGGCTCATTGCCAATCAATACATCCTTCAATCCGGTCCAATAATCTACGGTCTGATCCAAGGCCTCCAGGCTGTTATTGCCGGTAATGTCATGTACCTCCAGAACTGCGATCAGCTTAAGCTCCTTACATTTCTTTATGATGGCCTTCACCGAAGCGGCATCATCCTTTTGCCATTGCTGTCCATCGGATAAAACGATTCTGACGGTGTTAGAGCCTGTGGCAGCGATTGCCTCCAAGGCGATATCTCTCTGATTCTTATACCAGGTATGGGCATGATTGATGCCCCTCATAATAAAGGGATTCCCCTTCCCATCATAGAGAACCGTACCCTCCACATAGAAGCCCTTCTCGGCGATGGGTATTTCTTCGACGCCTGCTGTCCCTGATGGGTCGGCATCCTTTGTCGGGCCTGCATCCTTAGTTGGATCTGATGTCTTGGCCGGGTCAGCATCCTTGGATGGGTCTGATGTCTTGGCCGGGTCGGCTGCCTCTGTCGAAGCCGCTGCCTTTGTCGGGTCTGTTGTATCAGCCGGGTCTGCCTGGTCTGTAGGTACCTGATCCGTACTCTGGGCCTCCTGCTCAGCCGGACCCTGCTCCTTGGAAGCCTCTCCCGGCTTCAAGGTCACTGTAGCTCCTGTCGGGCTGGCAGCCCCGGATCCTCCGCTTTCCTTCGAAGCGTGATTCTTCGAACAGCCGGTTAGGCTGAATAACAGAATAAACAGAAGAAGAATGCTTATTTTATAAGTGAGCTTTTTCATCATGGCCTCTCCCTTTCATGCGATTCTCTGTGATGAGATCATTACTAACGTTTCGTTCTATTGCAGATGCCTTTTTATAACTTCATCCTAAAGCCAATTATAATTTACTTTCGTAGATTTCTCAATATGAATATTGCATTTATTTTGCACTCTATTTACATTTACGCATTTTCTGCTTGCTATTTGCACGGGTCTGCATGATGCTATCCTGCTTACCCTTCTTCATTATCAGAATTCTTGTGTAATATGACTGTATTATCTAAAAATGCTACTTGCGCCTGAAAATCATCTGTGCTATACTATTCCGAAATTTACCCTCTGGGAAGGAATTACCATAGGAGGGGATTGGGAGGAGGAAGTATGTTGGAGGCAATCAGGGTAACTGATTTAACGAAGAAATTCAAGGTAAGGACAAAGGAAAAGGGATTGAAGGGAAGTATAAAAGTAATCCTTCATCCCAGGTATAAGGAAATCACCGCTGTAGACCATATCAGCTTCTCCGTCCGGAAGGGGGAAATTCTGGCCTTTATCGGCCCCAACGGAGCAGGCAAAAGCACCACCATCAAAATGCTGACCGGCATACTATATCCAAACAGCGGGGAAGTGTCCGTCCTTGGCATCAGCCCCACCGAGCGGAGGAAGAAGCTGGCCTATAAGATCGGAACCGTATTCGGTCAGAAGGAACAGCTATGGACCCATCTGACTCCCTATGATAACTTTAAGTTCTTCGGAGCCATTTATGATCTGCCTGACAAGCGGATTGAAGAGAGAATTGAAAGCCTGAATCAGATCTTTGAGCTGGAGGAGATCATCAATACTCCGGTACGAAATCTTTCCCTGGGGCAGAGAATCCGCTGTGAGATCGCAGCCTCCCTGATCCACGAACCGGAGGTCCTGTTCCTGGATGAACCCACCATTGGCCTGGACCCGGTGGTGAAGGAGAATATCAGGTCCCTAATCAAACGAATGAATAAGGAGTTTCAGACTACAGTATTTCTGACCAGCCATGATATCGGAGACATCGAAAAGCTCTGTAAGAGAATCATCATCGTAAATCATGGAAGGATCGTAACGGACGATTCCATGGAGAATCTCAAATATCATTACCTGAATAAGAAGCTGGTAGAGGTCAAACTGAAGGAACCCATGGACCTGACGGGGGAGGATGGTATCACCGTAGTCAAAAGCAAGGGAAACAACTTAAAGCTGGAGGTGGATATCACTAAGAAGAGCATCAGTGATGCGATAAAGCTGATCGATGCGGACCAGATCATTGATATCAATATCTCAAATGTTCCCCTGGAGAACATTATTACCGAGATCTACAAGGAAGGAAGGGATGCATCCGTATGAGGAAATATCTCTTTGTATTTAAGACCACCCTGATGGAAAGCCTACAGTATATTTGGAATATCCTCCTGGGCTTTCTGATGTTCTTCGTCGTGCTCTTCGTATTCATAAACCTTTGGCAGTATGTCTACTCCGATCCGGAGCAGCTGATCAGCGGTTACACCTTGAATCAGACGATCTGGTACGTGATTCTGACCGAGATCATATGGTTTGGGAGTAGGAATCATTCGAACACCAGGCAAATCATCAATGATATCAAGAGCGGCTCGATTGCCTATGTCATCAATAAGCCCTTTCATTATATCCTGTATATGATCACCAGGAATCTGGGGGAGATCCTCTTAAAATTCATCCTTTATTTCGGAGCGGGGCTGATCATCGGATACCTGTACCTGGGTAATGTGCCGGATTTTGCTCTGATTCATCTGCCCCCGGTCCTTCTCGTGTTCCTGGCAGGTACTTTAATTAACATCTTCCTGACCATGAGCCTCTCCGTCCTGTCCTTCTGGATTGAGGATGCATCGCCCTTCCATTGGATCTACTCCAAAATTATTCTGATTTTGGGTATCCTGTTCCCGGTGGAGATGTTTCCCGCCTGGGCGCAGCCGGTGATCAAGTATTCTCCGATCTATGTCTTTACTTATGGTCCTGCCAGACTGGTCATTGACTTTAACCCGGCAATGTTTACGCAGGTTATTCTGGTCCAGAGCCTGTATCTGGCAGGGTCTTTCCTGTTACTCATGGGAATCTATCGGAGAGGAGTGAAGAAGATCAATGTTAACGGCGGTTAAGAATCAAGGCAAAGTCCTGCTGCTTTCAGTAAAATATAATATCATGAGGGAGATGACCAATCATGTTACCTTTCTGATGAATGTCCTGTTCATGATACTCAATAATGCCAGCTTTATTATCCAGTGGTTCATCTTATTTCAAATCAAAGAAGATATCGGAGGCTACGGTTTCCGTGAGGTTCTGATTCTGTGGGGATTGGCTGCCAGTACCTTCGGATTATCCCATATCTTCTTCCACCGGGTCTACGAGCTACCGGAGCTGATCATGCACGGAAAGCTGGACGCCTTCCTGGTACAGCCAAAAAATGTCCTCTTGGGCGTAATCTCCTCAGGAACCAGTCCCTCTGCCATTGGCGATCTGATCTACGGCTATCTGGTGCTTTGTATCCTCAACTTCAGCCTGACCGGCTTGCTGCTCTTTACCCTTATGACTATCCTGGGGACTATCCTTTTGACGGCCTTCGCCGTCATCGTCGGAAGCCTCTCCTTCTGGATCGTAAGAGGCGATATGCTGGCCAATAACCTGAACTCAGCCGTGGTACATATCTCCACCTATCCTGAGGGCATCTTCAAGAATGGGGTCCGCCTGATCTTATACACTCTGATACCGGTCGGTCTGATCAACTACCTGCCCTTAAAGGTCATCCTGCACTTTCATCCTCTGCAGGCCCTGATCGTACTGGCCAGTACTGCACTCCTGGTCCTTTTGGCCTTTCTTATCTTTTACCGGGGACTGAAGAGGTATTCCTCCAGCAGTTTAATGATCGCTAGAATCTAAATGAACGAGGCTGTTTCACGATAACAACCTTGGAGACAGCCTCGTTTATTTTGCTCTAGCTTTCCCACCCTAGTCCGTGATGAAATTCCTTCAGTTCCACCTTCACCTCATCCGGGAGGTCATGCCAGCGTATCCCCCGGATGGCCCCCTCTAAGGCGTAAAGCATGTTCAGGCAAGCCCCGGGATCAGACTTTGATCTGACTCTTAGCAGAGCTTCCCTGCTTCCTATGGCAATCAGCTGTTCCGGTCCTTCTATTCCTGCTTCCATCAGCTTCCTTTCATTGACCTTACTGATGTTTGGAAGCTTACTTAGTTCGCCCATCTGCCTACCTCCGTATCCTGTCCTGTATGCTAAAATTCCCTCCGGCTTTCTGCCGATTGAGGGAATTGTTAACATTCTTTGTCCAAGCTACCTTTATTTTATATGATCTAGCAATAATTGTCATCTCTGATTATCTCCGGTGGTTTACCTGATAGCGGCATAGCTCACAGTAATTCACGCTCGATCTGAAGAAGGTTCCCCTCCGTATTGCTTTCAATAAAATTGATGATATTGTCACAGATGCTGTCTGCATGGGCGGTATCAGTGCTGACACAGGCAAAACCGAGAATAATGGTCTGGTGGACATCCTGTGCATCTACCTCCGCTATGGAGGCATTGAATTTATTCCTGACCTTAGCACAGAGGCTCTTTACCTCCATCCGCTTCTCCTTCAGGGAATGTACCCAGGGAACATGGAGGGTTACTCTGACTGCAGCGATTACCATAAGCACTTACCGACCTTTCTCTGTCATATTGATCCGATGAGGCTCCTTTATAAGGATAGCTCGATCCAGAACAAAATTATATCTCTATAGCTTCCGTCTCCCGCCAGAAAGCCGTCACTGATGGTCCCCAGACGATGAAAGCCAAGCTTTTCATAAAGCTTGATCGCTCCCCGGTTGGTGCTGACCACAGCATTAAACTGCACTCTGGTAAAGCCAAGCTCCTGCCCCTGCTTCAGACTATCCCGAACCAGGAGCTCTCCGATGCCCTTCCCGCGGCAATCCTTTCTGACGGCATAGGAGGCGTTGGCAATATGGGCGCAGCGGCCCACATTATTGGGATGCAGAATATAGAGGCCAAGCAGCTCCCCCTTCTCAACAGCAACTCCGGTATAGGACTGCGCTCCAAAGAGCTCCTTTGCCTCCTCTTCCCCCAGCTCTTCCAGCTGGGGAAAGGCATTTCCTTCCCGGATTACTGTATTCCAGATTTCCATCATCGCAGGAATATCCTCCAAGCCATATGCTCTTACGACTACCTCCATATGATTTCCCCCGTTCTCTTTCGATCTTAATCCGTACGTCTTATGGTGTAAAACATAAATGCTTTACTCAATCAGATCCTCCCACATAACCTCAAGAGGTGTGATGATGACTGAATTGCTGGCTGATTTGAAGTTGCCGGTCCAGAAGGGCTGATCCGGAAGCAGCTCGGAAGGTTCCGTATACTCCGGATAATCTGCGTATTCCTCATGGTTGACGACAATTCCCTGTAAGGCCCACCATTCCTCATCCGTCAGACGGGTGTCACTTATGAATTCATAATGGGAATACACAGCGCCTCTGGACAGATAGAGCTTGCCATCCACCGGTATTACCACATAGATATCGTCAAAATATCCGGTACCCAAGGATAGATAAGTTCCCCGATTGCTCGCCACATCTGTGACCAGCATATCGGTGATGTCCCATTCCGTAAAGGATCCGCCTGTAACTCCCTCTAAGAGCAGCATGGAGATCCATTCCAGCTTACCGCCATAGGATAAGAGCTTCCGATATTCTTCCTCAGTCAGCAGCTCATTGTTCAATTCCTTAATAGAGCACACGATTAGAAGCTCTAACAGCTCTTTGTATTCACCGGCTCCCTCGGCCAGCTTCTCATTCAGCATTCCCTGCTCCCGAAGGACCTGTATGGTATGGTCTGTCAGATAAAGCAGCTTGCCATAAAGAGCCACATTGGGCTCCACATAGTGATAATCCGCTACCGCGATATCACCACCGGCTTCGGCAACAGCCTGTTTCCCGTACAGAACCGTATCATGCTTCAGCTCCGTATAGCTTCCCAGAGCCGTGTTCAGAGCTTTATATTTCCAGGCATCTGTGGTCATGAAATAGGGCATACCGGAATCATAGCCATATTCGGTCAAGGCCTCCTGGATGGACCAGATCCATCCGTTATAGAGATTTTGGGTCCAGGTATCCGGGCCGTAATCGGATACTTCCCCCTTCATATTTTGGTAAAGCTCCGTATAACCCGGCCACCCATCCTGCGGCTTATAATGCTCAAAGAGCAGCTTCTCAGCCGTATCACTGCCTAAAACCCCCATCACATCCAAGGAGGAGGGATAGGGCCTGAGAATGGAATCTGTCAGGTTCTGCATCACATAGCTGTCCAGAATGTATCTCTGCCCCATATAGCGGAACTGCTTCTCTGTGGGTGTGTCCGTAAATAGCAGCTTGGCCTTAATCTTCGGCTCCGGCAGCTCCTTCACCGCCTGCTTCAGCCGGTCATAATACTTTTGATCCATAAACAGAGTCGGATCCTCAGTGTCACCGAAGACTTCTCTTCTTAGCCGGTTCATGGTAAAGCAGTCAATATCGTCTGATATTCCGACATATTGAGCCGTCGGCTGGTATAGCCTTGACCAGCGCTCCGCCGGACAGCTTCCATCCCGATCCATGAAGGTGGCATAGGACATGAGAAGGGCTTGGACTGTATTCTCATACTTGAGCTCCTCACCCTCTATCAAAGGCAGGGGAGCCGTACCGAACCACATCATGGTTCTGAAGAAGCGTCCCAGCTCTTCGCTTCTGGTATAATGTCCTCTGACCTTAAACATGGAATAATCAAAGTTAAAATTCAGGTAAGGAGATTTGGATATGCCGCCTGCCTCCATGATCAGAGTATATTCCCTGTCAGCCAGGCCAAATAGCTCCGTGGGAAGAGCCGAGCTCTTTACCGGACTGTCGGAGGGATATACACTCCTGCTGTCAGCCTGGTCTGTAAGCAGCATTCTTGTAATCAGATAATAGATGACGTTCCTTTCCTGCAGAGCCTTCAGCTTCTCCTCCTCCAGAGTCTCCCACAAGAGCAGGGAGTTTTCCAGCATCTGAAGGGTCAGCTGGTCCAGCTCCTGATAGAGATAGGCTGCTTCTATGTTCGTCAGGGACTTATCATAAAACTGATGATAGATATGGAGTATGGAATCTGTCGTGATAAAATTCGGCACTCCCTGATACACATTGTTATCATAGGTATAATGCATCCTGGTCGTAGTCGTAGGTAGCACCACGAAGCCGTTCTCTGCCAGTGCTTTGATCTGTTCCTTTGTAAAGCCTGAAAACTGGTCTATGTTTTCAATATTGGACAAATCCTTGGCAATTGTGTAAGGGGTGACCTTAGCCTTGTATTCCGGTATACGGAATGTAGGCTTGGCAGCAGCTGCTGTGGCGACCTTCGTCCATACGGAGTTCAGCTTCAGTAGCCGGGCCCCTTCCTTGCTGTCCTCCTGATCATTCTCAGAGGAAGTCGCCGTCCCATCCTCGTGCTTCTCTTTCCCCCTATCTCCCTGTTCTTCCCCCGCAAAGGTGTCTTCCCTATCCTTCTCCTTATCCCTTCGGCTTTGGCAGCCGGTCAGAATCAGGCTAAGGCACAGTAATATGGCTATGACCCGCTTCATATGAACCCCTCCTATGATACTGATTAGATTGATAAACCTTCTGCTACTTCTTAGCTTCAACAAGCTTGCCCTTCCGCATGATCAAGGATATCTGCTTTCCCTCGTCCAGTGTGATCAGCAAGCGGTTCTCATCGGTTACAGTCACTTCCTTCACCTTCGTATAGGCATCACTTTCCGCCAAGAGGAAGAAACCGAAATCAAACCAGTGATAGACCTTGATTCCTTCCTTTTCCTCTGCAAGCTGCTCCAGAAAGATCAATTCATCTCCGGGAGCATCCACCAGATCTTTGGCGTAAAAATCACGCCAGGTTCCCGCAATCTGCGAACCGGTCCACTTCTTCACCAACACCCCTTCCCGGTAGTTAAAGATGAACATTCGGTTCTTCAGAACTTTATCATAGGGCGTCGTCTTCCTGACTGCAATCAAAAGCTCCTGCTCCCGATCCCCGTCAACATCCGCTCGTGCTATCTTCCAGGGCATGAGCTCCTGAAAATCATTCTCATAGGTTCGGGTAAGCGCTCCCTCTGCTTCAGATAGAAGCAGAAAGGTGTCACCATACTCCATATTTCCTTCCGAGTGAACCAGGACATAAAAATCAGATGCATCCTGCACCCAGTCAATCAAGGCTTCCTCCGGAAGGAGAGCCGATTTTATCTTCTCAGCTATCATATCAGGCTTATTCTCAACTATCTGATCATCCTTAACAATCGTAGCCTCTGTCAGCTTCCTGATGCTACACATGATGCCGCCCGCTAAGCTTAAGATGCCCAGGGCAAGCAGTAATCCCGGTATGAAGTTCCTTCTGCTTCTTCTCCTATTCATAATCCCTGCCACTGTTCCGCTATACCGCCCGCTTCTTTATTCTTAACGCTGCCTAAGCATTATATTCCCAAAGCTTATCTTAATATTCAATCTTTTCCAGAAAAAGACCGCAGGCCTCAGCCAGCACCCTAATTCGGCTCCTGTCCCTCTCAGCTATAAGCTCCGGGACTATCCCGGCAGGAAGCCTGTCAAGCCCGATTTCAATCAGAACTCCGACCATCTTTCGTACCATATTGTAGAGAAAACCGTCTCCGCAGATTCGGAGCAGGATCATCCCCTCCTCAGCCTTTAGCTCTATGGAATAGATGGTTCTTACCGTGGATTTCTTTGTGCCTTTTGCATTGGAAAAGGCAGTAAAATCATGCATTCCAATAAAATATGCCGCTGCCTCCTTCATTCGATCGATCTGAAGCGGCTCCGGCACATGCATGCTGTATTTTCGCCGGAAGGGATTGGAATACTCTCTGTTCCATATCTGATAGAGATAGGTCTTTCGCTTCGCCAGATACCTGGCGTGAAAGCCTTCCGGAACAGCTTCTGTTGCGATTACGCTGATATCCTTCGGCAGATAATGATTAAGGTACTCCATGAGCTCACTCGGCTCCACCTGCTTCTTCAGCTTTACATTGGCAACCTGTTCCAAGGCATGGACCCCGGCATCGGTCCTGCTGCAACCGATGACCTCGGTCTCCTCTCCTGCATACTCAGATAAAACTCCGGAAAGCTTCCCTTGAATCGTGTTATCGCTGTTCCCAAGCTTCTGCCAGCCCTTATACCTTCCTCCGTCATATTGGAGGATCAGCTTATAGTTATACATAGCGTTCTCCTACAGAAAGGTCTGATAATCTGCCCAGTTCTCCTGAAGAAGGCTTGGTGTGTCCAATCCATAGGGGCAGTGGTTCTTACAATGATCGCAATGAATGCAGTTTTCAATCCGCTTCATCTTCTCCTGCCATTCCGAATTCAGATAGACAGAAACCGGTGCCCTGCGGACCATCAGGGACATCCTGGCAGAGATCGGTATATCAATCTCGGCCGGACAGGGCATGCAGTATCCGCAGCCTCTGCAGAAATCCTTACCCAGCTCCCGTATGTCCTTCTCTATCACTGCTGCCATCTCCTCATTCAGCTTCGGAGGATGATCGATAAAGGAGATGAACTCCTCCAGCTCCTTTTCCTTCTGAATTCCCCAGATCGGAAGTACATGAGGAAACTGGTCCAGATAGGCATAAGCTGCCGCTGCATTGGTAATCAGTCCGCCGGATAGGGCCTTCATTGCGATAAATCCGATTTCCTTTTCCTCACATAGCCGAACCAGCTCCAGCTCCTCTTTCGTAGCCAGATAGCTGAAGGGAAACTGAATGGTCTCATACAGACCGGATTCCGCCGCTTCTATCGCAACCTTTACCCTATGGTTCGTGATGCCGATATGACGGACAAGCCCCATCTCCTTTGCTTCCTGCATCGCTTCGTATAAGCCGGTCCCATCTCCGGGCTTGGGGCAGAAGGGTGGGTTATGGAACTGGTAGATATCCACATAATCTGTTTTCATTAAGCGAAGGGATTCCTTCAGCTGTGCTTTGAAATCCTCCACTTTCGTAGCCATTGTCTTGGTGGCCAGATAGATCCGGTCTCTTACCTCTGACAGTGCATAACCGATCTTCTCCTCACTGTCCGTATAAAATCTGGCAGTGTCAAAGAAGGTAATGCCATGATCATATGCCTTTCGTAAGAGCTGTACCGCTACCTCCCTGCTGACTCTCTGGATCGGCAAGGCTCCGAAGCCGTTTTTATTCACTATTATCCCGGTGTTTCCTAATACAACCTGTTTCATTCTATTCATCCTTCCGTTCGTCATACCGTTCATCATTCCGTACATGATCTCATGTTTTTATTTTAACACTTTATACCAAGGTTAATCAACCACGAAAGCTTTCCGTATGGTATAATAAGGGTTGCTAACGTAAAAAATAAGTGGAATTCATTCCGAAAGGAGCTCTCTATGCACTTCATCGTTTTTGATCTGGAATTCAATCAGGAGTTACCCTCCCCGCAGGAGAGTACTAATATTTCAGACAGGAAGGAAACCGCGACAGACAGCCTGCCCCCTGTTCAGGAGAAGCGAATGACCTATGAGATTCTGCAGATCGGAGCCTTAAAGCTGGACCGGGACCTTCAAACCCTGGACAGCTTCTCCCGGCTGGTGAAACCCACTCTCTTTCCTGTCGTAAGTCCCTTTATCACAGAGCTTACCGGGATTACAACAGACCAGGTGAAGGATGAAGCAAGCTTCCCCGAGGTTTATCAGGACTTTATCCGCTTTATCGGAGATGAAGTTTCTGCCTTTTGTGTCTGGGGCAAGTCTGATGTGAAGGAGCTCTTCCGCAATGTAATCTATCACGATTTGGACCGGAAGCTGCTGCCCAGGACCTATCTGAATATCCAGCCCTATGCCTCAGAGCATCTCGGCCTATCAAAGAAGAAGCTTCTGCGCCTGAAGCACACAGCAGAGGCTTTGGACATCCCCTTAAGCCACAGCTTCCACGATGCCGCAGGGGATGCCTACTATACAGCCGAAATATTAAGAAGGGTCTATAAGCCCACCATGAAGCTGAAGGTCTACGATCCCGAACAGCCGGTATCCCGGCCCCGGCCTCCCAGGCAGGTCATTGATTTTACGCTGCTGCTGCAGCAATTTGAGAAAATGTATGGAAGAGAGCTGACAGAGGAAGAGAAGGGTATGATAAAGCTCGCCTACCATATGGGCAGGACCCGTCAGTTCACCACCGAGCAATAAGGCTCTTCCTTAGCTGATCCACATATTTGACTTTGAAAGCTTGAAGCTTCCGCCCTTATAGGTTGCTTTCACATCGGACCCGATGGCGCCGAGTCCGCCTCTCCATTTTGAGACTGAGCACTTCAGGGTAGCCTCCTTCTCATTCCATTCCACATTCTTTAACTCAATCAGGATTCCCTCCGGGAAATACAGCGCCTTCTTATCAATCAATCCCTGCTCCTCCAACTCCTGGAAGGTCGCCTGCAGGGTATCCAGTTCATACTTCTCCTTCGCCCAGTTCAGGACGAGCTCCTTCTCGATCTCGGTCAGTCCAGTCCATTCGCTGGTATCGAAGGCGATCATTTTTATATCACCATTCAGACCGCTGTCTTCCTGATAGATATCGTCAATTACTGCCATATAGCCGTCCAGCTCCAGATTACGCCCCAGGTATTCTATTCGGTGGGCTCCGATTTGAGCAGGATAGGACTCCCGTATCGTCCCGTCATAGGTGATTCTTAGTATATCACCGAGTTTGAACTGCTCTGCATCCATCGGTTTCCCTTCCTCATCCAAGAGCTCTGCCCCGGCCAGGATTACATAGATACGATCCGAGGAGGTATAAGCCTCTGAGTCCTCCTCCGGTCCCACCAGCAAAGGGTTCCCCGTTCCGATAACCAAAGCCTTAAACTGCTGGTCAGAAGAAAGTTTAGGCTCCTTCATATCAAGGCCGTCCGTGTCACCGGAGCAGGCAGTAAGCAAAACCATGGCCAAAAGAATCCATCCTAACATCATTTCTATTTTTCTCATCTGCTGCCTCCTTATCACTTATTTACAAAATCATGGCTATTGTAATCATAGATCAGCATACCTTGCGAACCCAATTTATTATGATCTACATAGGATTGTAAGCTTTCACTACTGCTACCCTTTAGACGATTCCTTATTCCCTAAGGTTCCGCCCTATCCTGATTTCCTGTCCTGTATTCATTGATGATCTCTTTTCTTATTCATTCTACCTTTATTTATAGTATCCATGATACCTATATATCATAACTGAAATCCCCTGCCTTGAACCTGTAGTTCTTGGCAAGGGATTTCACTCTTCTTAATAGTATAGGCTGGTTGCCTTCACCTTTTCATAGATTTCAGTCGATTTCTTTAAAGCTGCATAGGCTTCCTCATAGTCATCATGCTCCGAGTATATCTCACTGGCAGCCTTATAGGCTTCGGATAGTAAGCGGGATGCTCCGATCACCTCCAGCCTTTCAATTCCCTTCCGCACAGCTGCCAGGGCTTCCTGCTTTCTCCCCATCCTCAAGCGGCACAGGCCTTCTGTCGTTTTGGCACTCCATATATAGGCATAGTCATATTTGGAGGGAATATACTCAGGATACCTGATCATCCCGATATACTCCATGGCTTTCCCGTAATCCTCCAACAGAAAATAGGCTTTAGATAATTCCGTATAGATCAGGGGAAGCACCATCGGGTTAGCCAGGCTAAGTGCCTTGTCCAGATGCTCCAGGGATAGCTTTGGATTGCCGTTATCATTATCATACTTCGCTCTCACCAGCTCTATACTGGATAAGACGATTTCATTTTCGATGGCCTCCGCAAACTTCTCTGCCTTCTCCAGGTAATCATCAAATCTATCATACCTGCCCAGTAAAGCATTAAAGACCGCCATATTCTTATAAAGCTCATCCGTTCTGTAATAAATCTTCGTCTCCTCAGATAGCTCCAAGGCTTCCTCCGTCGCCTTGATCCCCTCTTCAATTCTGTCCAGACTGGAGGTAAAGATGGATCTTTTATAAAGAAGGTCCATCTCAAATGCATAATCCCGATTAAGGGACCTATTATAAATCTCAATCCCCTGCTCCAAAATGTCCAGGCACTGCTCGTATTGAAAGTTATTCCACGGGATACCGCATAAGAGCAGATAGACCTTGGCAGCTTCAACATATAGATATTTCTGCTCATAAATCCTGATGGCCTCTTCTATGATGCACTTGGCCTCCTCCACCCGGTTCAGATCGATCAGGACTTCGCCGTATTTGCTCAGATAATCGGCATAGAGTTTACTGTCTCGGTCGAAATTGTATCTCTCTCCGATCTCCTTTAAGCAGTCTGCTGCCTCTGAAACCCTACCCACCCGGTGGATGGCCTCTGCCTCTTTCATATCCTTTTGTATCTGGTCGATCGGAAGATTAACTCTCTGTTCCTCCTGATCGAGAAAAAAGGAAGCCGGTTTTCCAAGGCTTAAATTTCATTAAACTTCAAGGAGTGATTTCTGATGTATGATATTTCACAAGAATTGGATGATCGTAAGCTGCTTAAGCTTGTCGAGAAAAAAGAAAAAGCAAATCTATCCCTGTTTGTTGCCGGAAAAGCAGTTTCTCTGTTTGGGAACTATATCTATTCCTTTGCCATGTCTCTGTATATTTTACGATTAACGGGATCAGGGACAAGCTTTGCTCTTAGCATAATGCTTAGCGCCTTGCCCGGGGTTTTGTTTGGCCCAGTGGCGGGCTTTCTGGCAGATCGATTTGACCGGAAGCGAATGATTGTCACCTTGGATTTCTTAAGTGGCGGGGTTACTCTGACTCTCCTGACTTTAAGTATGCTTTACGGCCTAAGATTGTCCTTTCTCTATACGACAACCTTTCTGCTTGCCATCATCAGTACCTTTTTTAATACCACCTTCTCTGCTGCAATTCCAAATCTGGTAAGCGACCGCAAGCTGGTTAAAATCAATTCCTACAGCAGGGCGATCGATTCGGGAAGTCAGATTCTCGGACCCGTATTGGCAGGCGTCATCTTCGGTCTCGTCTCTATGGACATCTTTCTCCTGGTCAACGGGATTTCCTTTGTCCTATCGGCAATTTCGGAGCTGTTTATCGATTTTAATCTTAATCTGGCCGATCCGACGCAGTCAGAAAGCAGTCCTACAAGCAAGAAGTCCATCAGAGCCAACCTTGGAGAGGTCTTTTCCTTTATCCGTCAGACCCCTCTGCTTGCCCTGATTATGCCCCTGTCTGTCTCAATCAATTTCCTGATTGCAGCCAGCTTATCCGTTATTCTGCCCTTCTTTCTCAATCAAGCTCTTGGATTTACTTCCTCCCAATATGGAATCGTGGAGGGAGCCTTTTCCCTTGGGATGCTGATTGCCGCCCTGATCGTGGGCAGGCTGCCGGAGAAGCCGAAGAAGCGGAAGGGACTGTTCAATGCCATGATCGGGATGGGCTTTTCTCTGATTGCCATGGGTATACCGGGGCTGGATGTATTGGCTCATCTGCCGAAGAGATTTCTCTTTATTACTTATATCCTCTTAGCTATAAGCTTCTCTCTCATGCTCTTATTGGTGGATCTCCCCTTGATCGTTTTGACACAAAGGTTAATTCCCGACCACATGAGAGGTAAAGTAATGGGGATCTGGTCCTCCATATCCACCAGCCTGACTCCTCTGGGAATCATCCTGGCAGGACTCACACTGGAGCTCATTCCTGCTTATGTGAGTTTCTTTGCTTCCGGGCTTTACTTTATATCCGTTGCCCTCATCCTGTACCGTCACAGAGCCCTGAAGGATTATTGATGCTTAGATCTCAAAGCAATGTCGGGAGACTGTCACCGGCAAGGCGGTCTTCGGATAGGAAGAAGGGTGTTTCGTAAAATATCTCCTCCTGCTGAATAAGCTTGCTCTGTCTCTGTATAATATAGGTATGTTGACTTGAAAGCAGGGATCATATCTTGAATACAGATAAAAGATTAAGCAAAGCATATCACAATGCCAAAAAGCTATCCTTTGACAATAGCTCAAAATTCATCATCTTCAGTGATATCCACCGGGGGGATGACAGTGTCTCCGATGAGTTCACCCGTAACCAGAACATCCTTCTTCATGCCCTGGATTACTACTATCATATGGGCTATATCTATGTGGAGGCAGGTGACGGAGATGAGCTCTGGGAGCACAAGAACTTTAAGCATATCCGCCTGGCTCACAATGATATCTTCAAGGTGATAAAGAAGTTTTTCGATGCAGGTCGGTTCATTATGCTTTATGGCAATCATAATATCTATCTGAAGGACAAGGATTTTGTGAGGGATAACCTGTATCAGTTTTATGACGAGTATAATCAGACGAAGGTTGAGCTTCTGAAGGGGATCAATCCCATCGAAGCCTTAATCCTAAGGAATAAGACCACCGATCAGGAGATCCTCATCGTCCACGGACATCAGGGTGATTTTATCAATGACCAGTTTTGGCGGCTTTCCATGCTGCTTCTCCGCTACTTCTGGAGATTCATGCATGTGGTAGGCTTTGAGAACCCCTCTAGTCCGGCCAAGAACCTGTATCGGCGGCATAAGGTGGAGAAGAATTACAAAAGATGGATCAAGAAAAACAAAATGATGCTGATCTGCGGTCACACCCATCGGGCTAAGTTTCCGAAGCAGGATGAGCTGCCTTACTTTAACACCGGCTGCTGTATCAATACCCGGGGTATACCGGGCATCGAAATCCTGGAAAGTCAGATTCAGCTGGTAGATTGGCGCGTTGTTGCTGATGCTGACGGTATCATGCGAATCAAAAGGACCATTGTCAGAGGACCGGAGCCGATTGAAAAGTACGATTGCAGAAACAGTTCCCTTTATCATGATGCCAAAGGGAACTGCTCGGAAATTGATGATGAGTAAAGCCTATAAAATATGATAAAGCTCCTTCAGATTTCTAATCTCATAATCCACCCGTACTCCCAAAGTATTTGGCAGAGCAGCCGGATTATACCAGCAGGTGTCAATGCCGGCATTGTTACCGCCCAGGATGTCGGAGGATAAGGAATCCCCAATAATCAGTGTTTCGGATAAGTCAATATGCCCGATCTTTTTAAAGCAATAGTCAAAGAATTCCTTCCTGGGCTTCTGATATCCTGTCTCCTCAGATACGAAGATTCTCTTCACATATCGGTCCATCCCCGATTCCTTAAATCTACTAAGCTGAGTTGCCGTGATTCCATTGGTCACAATGTAGAGCGCATAGCTCCCCTGCAGATAAGCCAATAATTCCGGGGCTTCTTTGATAAGAAAGCCTTGCATGCCCAGGAGCTCCTGATAATCCTCCTCAAAGGCAATGCCATCATCCTCTATCCCGATTTGCTGAAAGAGCTCGCCAAATCTTGAATATATCACCGTATCCCGATCTACTTCACCAAGCTCAAAGCGTCTCCATAAAGCTTTATTAATGTCTGAATAGAGCTTGGAGATCTTCTCATCCAACGGGTATCCGTATTTTTGAAAGGCTAGCCTAAGGGCTTCCCTTTCACAGGCACCAAAGTCAAATATGGTATCATCCGCGTCCAACAATAAGGTCCGGTATTTCTTCATCCTCTGTCCTCTCTCCCTATGTACCGGGCGGTTCTTCCCCTAAGAGAAGAAACCGGGCTCCGGATTTGTGCTTAATCCTTCCTTGGATTTTCCTTTAAGCCGAATACATCTCTTGCACTTTCCGCCTGAGGATCGTGCTTCACATGCTTGGATCGGAATTTTCCATCCTCCTTCTTATGGTTCCTGGTACTCTTTCTTTTATTATCGATTGACATGCGCTTGCCTCCTTCGGATAAATCTCACCCTATTAGTATATCGATATCCATCGGTCTGATACAGGCATGTTAAGTTTTCAATTAAGTCCTGGCCGTATGCTTCTGTAAAGCTGCTTTGCAATCTCCTCCATTCCCCTGTTCGCAGGATGAAGACCGTCAGAGGACAGGCCGGACAGGTCTGTCAGGCAGGTGCTTCCGTCAATGTAATGAAGATTCTCCCTGCCACTCTCTTCCACCAGCCTCCTTATGATATCTCTCATCCCCTGCAGGTGCTCCTTACGTTTAAAATCCTCCGCACTGCGGAAGGGTGAGATACAGTAAATCGCTTTCTCCTTATGCTTGGCTGTAATCCTTGAAACAAAGCTGCGGCAACGGGCCTCAAACTCCTCCAGACTCCAGTGAAGTACATTTATCCCCATTTCCAACGTAAGAATGGACCACTCCTGCTCGCATATATAATCAGCCATTGCCTCATCCATCCAGGCTGCCCCTGCCAATCCCAGATTTCTTAGGTCCATACCAAGTCTCGTAGCCAGTCTGAAGGCATAGCTGCCTGTAGGTACCGATGCACCTCCTCCATGGGTTATAGAGGAACCATAGCAAAGAAGGGTTTCCTGCGGAACCTGGTCCTCCTTGGGGGGAGAGATCTCACCCTCGATCCCATGAATCGAAGTCCCCCAGTCATAGGGCACAAAGACGCGGAAGAGGTCCGGATCAAACAGCTCCTTTCTCTGTCCGGCAAAGGGCTTCAGCTCCTGGGTCCCCAGCCTCCTGATACGGATCGGGGTAGGCTGCTGGCCGACTGCTTGAGGAGACAGCTGATACCGTCCCTGATAATCTCCCTGCCAGACCTCGGCTATCCCATATGGCATAACATCCCTGACGCATTCGTCCCTGCTCAGATAAATGACCGCCTCCTCGGAATGAAGTTGAAATCTTATCTCACAGCCACAGCTATAGTATACCGAACGCTTCGCATTTGGATTCAACCTATCTGCCAACGTTCTCGGAAGTCGCAGCAAACGATACCCACCCTTCTCCGTCTCCACCAGATCGGCTACATTATGCAATTCTGCATTCAGATATCTCATATTATCCTATGCTGCCCTCTAATGGCAACACTACCTTTCCTCGTGATTTTGTTTATCTATTTTAACATTATTTTATTTGAAAATACAATTCTTTTCAGCAATATTTTATATGTACATTTTCATTAAAAGTGATACAATGGCAAATGTGCGTCAAAAACCGCCGGAAAGGGGGTAAACTTAAAATAGATTCATATCTTCGTGTCCGAATGGAAATGAATAAAGGGTAGAACTGCAGCGGTTATATTGAGACAAGCATACAAATCAACATGAATAATTCTGAATAATAACTATAATGAAAGGCATCAAGAATGGAAAGTTATCAATACTTACTGGATATTGCAATTATATTATTAAGCACAAAGGTGCTTGGACTCATATCGAGAAAATTTCAAATGCCCCAGGTGGTCGGCGCATTACTGGGTGGACTATTCCTTGGTCCCGCCATGCTGGGCTTAATCAAAGAGACTGAATTAATCCATCAGATTTCAGAAATCGGCGTTATCGTATTAATGTTCTGTGCAGGTCTGGAGACAGATATCAAGGAACTGGGCAAGGCCGGAAAGGCTTCCTTTGTCATTGCGGTCCTGGGTGTTTTAGTGCCTCTGGTCGGAGGCTTCGGCATCGCTTATCTTTTTAACCGGCCCGGTGTCATTGACTCCGCATCGGATACCAGTATCTTTCTGCAGAATATGTTCATCGGTGTGATCATCACGGCCACCTCAGTCAGCATCACGGTAGAAACCCTGAAGGAAATTGGGAAGCTGAATACCCGGGCAGGAAATGCCGTTCTCGGGGCAGCAATCATCGATGATATCCTAGGCATCATTGCCCTGACCATCATCACAAGCTTTGCGGACAACAGTGTGAAGCTAAGTATAGTTCTTTTAAAGATAATGGGCTTTTTCCTCTTTTCCTTTCTGTTTGGAATATTGTTTTTTTACGGCTTCAAATGGTGGACTGAGCAGTATAAAAAGGATATGAGACGTTTTACGATTATCACCTTTGCTTTCTGCCTCTTTATGTCCTTCGTGGCAGAAAAATATTTTGGAGTAGCCGATATTACCGGGGCTTATATTGCCGGACTCATTATCTCAAACTCCCAACGGAATCATTATATTGCCTCACGCTTTGATACCTTGTCCTACCTCTTTCTGTCCCCTGTCTTCTTCGCCAGTGTCGGACTTAAGGTAATCCTGCCGGAGATGTCCTGGAACATTCTCCTGTTTTCGTTTATCTTAGTGATCGTAGCTACCCTCACCAAAATTCTCGGCTGTGGCTTCGGAGCTAAGCTGTGTGGCTATACACGTAAGGAGACCGTACAAATCGGGACGGGCATGATCTCAAGAGGAGAGGTGGCCCTGATCATAGCCAGCAAGGGTGCAGCCGTTGGCTTAATGTCCTCTACCTTCCTGGGCCCGATCATCGTCGTTGTCGTAGCCACTACCATTATTGCTCCCATCCTGCTGAAGCTTTCCTTCCGGTCAACGACAGTAAGTACTGAGGGAAACCGTTTTGCGGGAACCTTCGATGAACTGGAGAACTATCAAAAAGATTGAACCCTACACTGAAAGGGGCTGTTTCCTGGTTTATATGATATTTAGATACAAGAGGCAGGTATGTTTCCCGTTATGAGGGCGCCTACATGCTTTGCTATTAAGGAAAAAGTTAAGTTCTTTTCCAATCATAATAATTCTAATATTCAATATTTTTTAAGAATAGGCCTTGGGCGTTGGCCGGAAGGCTTCCTGCCACATCCTGCTTGGGGTCAAGGATGGCTGGCATCTCTTCCGGCGTTCTTTGTCCCAGTCCAACCTCCAGCAGGGTAGCAGCCAGCATCCTGGCCATATTATGAAGGAAGTCATTGGCCTTTATCGTCAGATGAAGCTCCTTGCCCTTCTCCTCTACATCAATCCGATAGATTTCTCTAAGGGTGGACTTACTCTTCTTTACGGTAGAAAAATCCTTAAAATCATGCTTACCGATCAGCAGCTGTGCCGCCTCCCTCATCTTCTCCGGGTCCGGCTTACGGAAGCTGTAATAGGTATATTTCCGATCAAAGACACTGGGGGCATCCCCCAGAGCAATTCTGTACAGATAGGTCCTTGCCTTCGCATTCAGGGTGGCGTGGAACCTCTCAGGCACCTCTTCCACATGGGTAACTGCGATGTCCATCGGAAGGTAACGGTTCAGATAGTTCTTTATTTCGTACAGCTTCAGGTCAGAGGAGGTCTTAAAGTTGGCGACCTGGGCATAGGCATGAACTCCTGCCTCCGTCCTGCTTCCGCAGTTTAACTCCAAGGCTTCCCCTGTCATCTTATTCAAGACCTCCAAGAGCTTATTCTCTATGGTATTCTCCGATTCTCCTTTGCCCAGGCGCTGCCAGCCACTGTAACGGCTTCCGTCATATTCCATGGTCAATTTGATATTCCTCATGCTTCACTCCTCTTCCTCTGCTTATACCAGACTCGGGCCCTGATCGGACCTGTTCTGAGGCAGATGGTGTTTGATATAGTATATAAAGTAAATAATAAACAAGATTGAAGTAACCGTCCAGGCAATCGGATAGCTTAAAATCAGAACATATAGATTTTTCCAGATGCGGACTGCCGTAAAGATCCAAACGACTCTTAATAAGCATACTCCCAAGCTGGTCAGTATCATGGGTACCAAAGAATTACCCATTCCTCTTAGGGAACCGGATAAGATTTCTACCGGAACATAAGTAAAGAAGACCGGCACTAAAAATTGTAGGATACCAATTCCGATCCTTCTTACCGTCTCATCCTCGGTAAAAAGATAGTATACATAGGGACCGCCAAAGTACATGGCGAAACTTAAGAGAACCGCCGCTGACATACACATCAGCAGACATACCCTGACGCCCTTCCTGATCCGGTCAGTCTTGCCGGCGCCGTAATTCTGCCCCACAAAAGTGGTGATGGAGATACCAAAGGCATTCACGGTCATCCAGAAGATACCGTCAATCTTGGCATATGCTGTCCAGGCCGCCATCGTATCGGTTCCGAAGCTGTTAATGCCTGACTGAATGATGATATTAGAGGAGGTATACATCAGGGACTGGCAGCCTGCCGGTATTCCGATCCGAATGATTTTCTTCAGCAGCTCCTTGTGAAAGCGGATCTTGGACAGCTGCAGGCGATAACAATCCTTGGTACGGCTCAAGGTCAGGAAGACCAGAACAGCGCTGCATGTCTGGGACAATACAGTAGCAACCGCTACACCCATAACACCCCAACGGCATACAGCCACGAATAACAAATCCAGTATAATATTCAGAAAGGTACTGGTAATCAGGAAGTAAAGAGGCCGCTTGGAATCCCCGATGGCTCTAAGGATTCCTGCTCCTATATTATAAAAGAGGTTAGGTATCATACCACAGAAGTAAATGCGGATATAGGTCAAGGAATGGGGAATGACCTCCTCCGGTGTCCCCATCCAGCGGAGGGCTGTTGGAGCCCCAAGGATTCCGATCACCATAATGACCGCTCCCCCTGCGATTGCCATGGCAGCAGCTGTATGGACGGTCTTGCTCACATCCTTCCCCTGCTTCGCTCCATAGAATTGAGAGATTGTCACCGTCGCTCCCGTGGAAACTCCCACGAAGAAACCGACAAAGAGGTTGATCAGCGTTCCCGTCGTACCTCCTACTGCCGATAAAGCTTCCTTCCCAACGAATCTTCCCACCACAACCGCATCTGCCGTGTTATATAGCTGCTGAAAAAAGGTTCCTAGAAGCAGGGGGAAGAAAAAGAGCAAAAGCTGCTTCCAAATGATTCCTTCTGTGATACGGTTGATATTTTCCTTGTGCTTTGCCATGAATGCTCCTTTGCATACCGAAAACTGTGGCATTTTTCGTGTAATTTTAGTATGAATAATTCACAATATCATAATCCAAAAATTACGTCTTTGCAAGTATAATATCAATTTCTCAAACCCTTCAATTAAAAGGAGCAGCGAGTAATCTCACTGCTCCTTTTTGAGTGTTAAACTTCAAACACCTCTACGTTATTGATCAAAACAACCATCCCCTTCCGTTCGATATTGACCGGTCAAATGCATTATCCCATATTCTACGGGTCTTTGCTAGGAGGATAATGGTTATATCTGTTTTTTTCCATATACAATCTTCTTCACCGTATCTTCGCCCAGATGGAATTGCTCCGCTAAAGACTGGATCGATTCCCCCTGCTCATACAAACAGATCATCCTCATATTTCTCTTATCAAGCATTTGCCGGGTACCACTCACACATCCCCAGCCGGCCTTGCGGCTCTTCTTAGGAATATAGACAAGGCTCCCCTCCACATATTCCTGAATTTCTTTTAAAAGGCGGGCTGGTAATACTTCTGCACCTTTTTTGTAGTTCAAATAACTGTCCCTCCAATATTCTGATGTTTCTCTGGGTATCACATTCTAAGCTTTTCATTAAGCCCACCTCCTAATTATTTTTTCAGAGTAAGAGACTGCTCCTTCTCTGATTTACATAGTATAGCATATATTCCCATAAATTCCAATGGGGTCTTTTTTCATAGATTGGCTTCCCTATCTAGGCCTTAGGTCACAGCTGGGATGACGGTATCCTACATAAAGATTATAAATTCATTAAAAAATATTTTAATACTTTTGCGACAAAGGATAACATGTTATAATCCTGTTTATGGCAACGCTTTCTCAGGTTACCATGAAAAACAATCATCATAATAAAGCGTAACACCCTATGAATCAGATGATAGGGTGCAGGAAAGAGGGGTAGTATGTCTTTAGTTGTTAAAAATTTATCAAAAAGCTATGGTGACAAGCTGGTTGTCGACAATCTGAGCTTTTCCATTGAGAAGCCCGGTGTCTACGCATTGCTGGGTACGAATGGTGCCGGAAAGACAACCTCACTTCGTATCATTCTCGGTATGCTGGCCAAAAACGGGGGAGAGGTTTTATGGAAGGGCAAGCCGATCGATCCTGTGAATACGAATGTCGGTTATCTCGCTGAGGAAAGGGGTCTATACCCTAAGTATTCTCTGCTGGACCAATTACTCTACTTTGCAAAGCTTAGAAACGTGTCAAAGAGTACCGCTATGGAAAGAATTAAATACTGGTCAGAACGCCTGGCCGTAAATGAGTATATATTTCCTCCTAAGGTAAAGGGCAAGAAGGCTTCTAAAGCAAATCGTGCAGAACAGTTATCCAAGGGTAACCAACAGAAGATTCAGCTGATGGCAGCTCTGATCTCCGATCCGGAGCTGATGATACTGGATGAACCCATCTCCGGTCTTGATCCAGTGAATACCGACCTCTTCAAATCCATTATTAAGGAAGAGATCGCAAAGGATAAATTCCTGATCATGTCCAGCCATCAGATGCCGACGATCGAAGAGTTCTGCTCTGATATTACGATTTTAAACCGCGGCAAGACCGTGCTACAGGGCAATCTGAATGAGATCAAAAAGGGGTATGGCCGGGTCAACCTTTTTGTGAAGAGTGATGTGGAGATCTTATCCTATATTAATGATTTCGGTCTTAAGATTGCCAATAAGACTCCCAGCGAATATCACCTTAAGGTTAGCGGAGAGGCACAAGCCATGGAGTTTTTGGCCAAGCTGATCGGGGATAAGGTTCCCATCGTAAAATTTGAGCTCCGTGAACCGTCACTCCATGAAATATTCATTGAAAAGGTAGGGGATGTTCATGAAGAAGAGTAATTTAACCGGCTGGAAGGATGTATTCACCTTTACACTGAAGCAGACCTTAAAAAATAAAGCCTATCTGGTCACTTTAATTATTCTGCTCTTAATCGCTGCAGCCTCCATGCCCGTCGTCACTCTGATCAAAGGAAATGGTGATGACCAAACGGGGCCGAATCCCATTCAGAAGGTTTATGTTTATAACAACAGCCTCCTTTCTGATATGGATTTCAATGGCCTCATAAAGGATGAAAGACTTAGCCATATTATCTTCGAGCTGACGAAATCTGATTATAATCGGATGACTGAAAAGGTTGAACAGGAGGAACAGACCTCTGTTCTGCTGACCCTAAGCAATACAGACGGATTTTATTCTCTGTCCTTTCTGAAGGCAAGTAAGGGTCCCGTCAAGGATAGAAGTCTGTCACAATTAGGTGATGCCGTGGCCAAACAGTTTGATGCCTTTAAGCTGGAGGCCCTGGGTGTGAGCGAGGAACAGTCTAAGCTCCTGCACACAGAGGTGAGCTCAGAGGTATTCTTAGCAGATGCCGATGGGGAAATCATCATTAAGGAAAGCACTGCAATTTCAAATATTGAATATTGGTTTATCTATGGACTCTTATTTTTCATCATGATGGTTACTTCTATGTCCGGTCCGCAGGTCGCGACCTCCATCGTGACGGAAAAGTCCACCCGTGTCGTGGAATACCTGCTTATGTCCGTAAGACCTTTGGCTCTGATGGTCGGTAAGGTATTTGCTATGCTCTGTGCCGCCTTCATCCATATGGTCGGAATGGTTCTGATGCTATTTGCATCCGATAAGCTGACCACAGTCCTGACCTCCGGTGAAAGCGCTTTGTCACAGTTCCTGCCGGAGAATATGTTCCAGAACCTGAATCTGGTCAACATTCTTCTATGCTTCGTACTGGTTATCCTGGGTGTCACCTTCTATGCGACCTTGGCAGGGCTGGCAGGAGCAACCGTCAGTAAGCTGGAACAGATCAGTGAAGGCCTGACTCTGTTTACTCTGACTTACTTGGTTGGAGCCTATGTAGGGCTGGGAGCTGCCAATACCATGATGGCCTCCTCCGATAATGCTTTCGTGACCTTTGCCCTCCTATTCCCACTATCCTCACCCTTTATCATGCCGGGTGCCATTCTGGTGGGAAAGGCCAGCCTGGCAATGGCAGGGCTTGCAATTGTGCTGGAGCTACTATTTATCGTCCTTTTGTTCCGCTTTGTCGCTAAAGTTTATGAAACCTTAATCCTTCACAATGGTAATAAGATCAAGGTGAAGGACCTGGTGAAGCTGTTCAGGACAGTATAAAGGAGGAATTCAGATGAAAGATAAATTCAGAGGCTTGACTACCGTGTTCAGCTTTACCTTCAAACAATCAACAAAGGGTCCCGGTTATAAGGTGGTATCCGTACTCATCTCCCTCCTGATTATCGGTTTAATCGTATTGGTGAATGTACTTGCCGCAAAGCCGGAGGACGGAACGGAAGCAAAGGCTTCCCCTATAGAACAAGTCTTGGTGCTGGATCAGAGCGGTCTTGCGCCTGTAGATTTCAGAGCCCTCAATCCACAGCTTTCCGATGCATGCTTTGAGGCGGTTACCTTTGTCAGTGCCGAAAGCAGCGACCGCCAGGAGATCATCCGGGCTGCTGCCGCAGCTTCTCCCAAGACCATCGCAGTCATCATCAGCTCCGGAGAAGCCGGATACAGATTGGAAGCAATCATACCCGATGGTTCAGAGATTACGAAGAAAGAGGCAGCGGCTCTCTTAAGTCCGATGACTGCCGCCTTTGATACCCATAAGGTTCTGCAGGCCGGCATTTCTCAAGACCAGCTGGTCTCTGTCCTTACCCCTATCGTAACCACCTATACAGAAGTTGGTGAGGATACGAATGAAATCGTATATGCGATTAAGCTGCTCACACCCACGCTGCTCGGTCTGATGCTTTACATGATGCTTCTGCTTTATGGGCAGACCATCAGTAAGTCCGTGTCCACCGAGAAAACCTCCAAGCTGATGGAAACCCTGCTGACCTCGGTACATCCTTATGCCCTGATCGCAGGCAAGGTTTTGGCTGTAACAGGTATGGCCCTATTGCAATTTGTCAGCTGGATCCTCGCAGCCATCATAGGCTTATACGGCGGAAATGCGGTTGCCCATGCCATGTATCCGGAATATAAAAATTCAGTCATAACCATCATCAATTTTGTTAAGGATAATGTCGGTGCGTCTGCTTTGACCTTACCGGCAATCCTCTTAGCCATCCTCTTCTTCGCAATCGGCTTCTTATTCTACGGAGTAATCGCCGGGCTTGCAGGCTGTATGGTTTCCAAGCCGGAGGATGTCGCAACGACCCAGACCATAGTTACCATACCGATTATCATCAGCTGGCTGGTCACCTATATCCCGCTGTTGTCAGGCGATAAGGGGCTCCTGTATGTCACTCAATATATTCCCTTTACTGCCCCCTTCTGCGTACCGTCCAACCTGATTACCGGTACCATGGGCTTACTGGAGGGTATCATCGCCTTTGGACTGTTAATCCTCTTCGTCCTTCTGGTCATCATTTTATCCGGCCGTCTTTATAAGGGTCTGATCTTATATAATGGGCAGAAGATTAACTTCAAGCTGATGGGTAATATATTAAAATCAAAGTAAGACTGTAACCGAAAGGACTGTTTCCCAATACAGCGGATGGTTGCACGAGGCACGAGAGCTTGCCCTGTGTACCTAAAGCAGCTTGTGAGAAACAGTCCTTTTTTTACTCCCTTTCAACTTTACTTGCAGCCGGGTTTGCGCTATACTGATGAGGAATGCTTCTGATACAGAGGGAATAAGATAAAAGAGGAGGCTTCCCTTCACCGGCAGGCGTATTTGACATCGATGTATATCTACTTAAGATTCTAAGATAGATCAGGTAATATGAAATAAAAGGAGAGGATGATTATGAAAATAACTGTATTGGCTGGAGGTACCAGCACCGAGCGCGATGTATCCTTATCCACCGGAATGATGATTTACCGGGCCTTAAAGACACGGGGCCATCAGGTAGTCCTTCTGGATGTATACTTAGGCTATGAGGGTGACCTTACAGATATTTTTGAGATAGAGAAGGATTGGGCAGCGAATATTGGTTCAATCAAGGAAACCAGCCCTGATCTTGCACAGATTAAGGCCTTACGAAAGGATTCCGGCGATAGCTTCTTCGGTCCCAATACCATTGAGATCTGCCGTAGGTCTGATATCGTCTTCATTGCACTTCATGGGGAAAATGGAGAGGATGGTAAGCTGCAGGCCGCCTTTGATTTAATGGGAATTAAGTATACCGGATCGGATTTTGCCAGCAGTTCTTTGGCTATGGACAAGGCAGTTTCTAAGGAGCTTTTCGCTTATTATAAAATCCCTACTCCTGCCGGAATTCATGTGAAGAAGGGAGAAGCTTTTCAGTGGAGCATCTATCCCTGCGTGGTCAAGGTATGCAACGGAGGCTCCAGTGTGGGCGTTTCCATTGTAAACAGTGAGGCAGAGATGGAAGCTGCTCTGAAGAATACCTTTACCTATGGAGATGAGATCATCATAGAGCAGTATATCAAGGGCAGGGAATTTTCGGTCGGCGTCATCGAGGGTAAGGCTCTGCCTATCATCGAGATTGCACCCCTTGAAGGCTTTTATGATTATGCGAATAAATATCAGGCAGGGAATACCATTGAGACCTGCCCGGCTCTGCTGGATATAGCTACCACAGCAAGGATGCAGGCCATTGCAGAGCAGGTATTCGTGGCGCTTCGTCTGAAGACCTATGCCCGTGTCGATTTCCTGATGAACGAGGAGAAGGAGCTCTTCTGTCTGGAGGCTAATACCCTTCCCGGTATGACCCCCACCTCTCTTCTGCCCCAGGAGGCAAAGGCAGCCGGTATGGATTTTGCCTCTCTCTGCGAGAAGATTATCGAGGTTTCTATAAACAAATACAGATAAAACCCTTGCACAGCATGTGTAGGAATCGGTACATGAGTAAGTAAATGAGCGTGACGCTGCCAGGAGACCCTTCATAGGCAGCAGACCTTATCAGAAACCAGGAAGCAGGAGTTTGGTATGAAAAATATGACATTGGATAGGATCGCCCAGGCTTGCGGCGGTCAGTTAATAGCTACTGAAGCATATGACGGCAGGGAGGCAAAGGGCCTTGTCTTAGATTCCAGACAGGTGCAGGAGGATGTTCTCTTTGTTGCCACTGTAGGGGAACGGGTGGATGGCCATAGCTTTATTCCCGAGGTTTATAAGAAAGGGGCCCTTGCTGTAATCTGCGAGAAGGCTCCGGAGCAGCCAGCCGGTCCCTATATCCTGGTAGAGAGCAGCCTGCAGGCGTTAAAGGATCTGGCTGCCTGGTACCGGAGACAGCTTACGGTGAAGGTAGTCGGTATCACCGGCAGCGTAGGAAAAACCTCTACCAAGGAATTCATCAGCAGTGTTCTGTCACAGAAGTATCAGGTGCTAAAGACCGAGGGAAATTATAACAATGAGATCGGTCTGCCCCTGACTGTCTTCAAAATTCGAGAGGACCACCAGGTAGCGGTACTGGAGATGGGAATCAGTGATTTTGGGGAGATGCACAGACTCAGCAGAATCGCAAAACCCGATATCGCCGTCATTACCAATATCGGTCCCTGTCATCTGGAAAACCTGGGCGACAGGAAAGGGGTTCTTCAGGCAAAAACAGAAATCTTTGATTACATGGACGAAACGGGAAGGATCTGCCTCAACGGGGATGATGATATGTTGGCCTTAGTCGGAGAAGTTAAGGGGCATAAGCCCATCCGCTTTGGTTTGGGAGGCCAGGACCTTAAGACAGATCAGAAGCCTCTGCAGGTCTATGCTTCTGATATCATAAGTCTTGGCCTATTCGGCAGCACCTGTACGATTCATTATGAGGATAAGGCCTTGTCCGTTACGGTCCCTCTGCCGGGTCTACATATGATATTGAATGCTCTGGCTGCTACAGCTGTGGGCAATCTGCTTGGATTAAGCGGGGAGGAAATCAGGGCCGGAATTGAAGCCGTGAAGCCGACCGGAGGCAGAAGCAATATCATCCGCCATGAAAAATACACCCTGATTGATGATTGCTATAATGCCAATCCGGTTTCCATGAGAGCTGCCATCGATCTTCTATCTACTGCGGATACCCGGAGGGTAGCCCTGCTGGGAGACATGTTTGAACTGGGGGAGAGAGAACAAGCCCTGCATTATGAGCTTGGTGCCTATGCAGCCACCGGGAAGGTGGATGCCCTCATCTGCGTGGGAAAGCTATCTGCCCATATGTATCAGGGTGCAAGGGAAGCTTCTTTCCCGGGGACCCTGCTCTATTATGAGACCCGCGATGCGCTGATTGCCGCTCTTCCCGATCTGATCAAGACAAAAGATACCATCCTGATCAAGGCATCCCATGGCATGGGCTTTGAGCAGGTAGTAAAGGCCTTACAGCCATCCTTATAAGATAATTTCATAGCATCGAAATAGGGGACATTATCACGAATGTCCCCTTAATTTTTCATGATTTTTCATAATTTACAGGATTTAGCAGACAGTGGTACAATAAAGGCAAGTCTGTTGCAGCCACCCGATGGCACTTATTCCTCGCCCTAGCAAGGGAGGAAGCTATGCCAAAGATCAGAAAAATCTTCGTTCTTCTACTCTCTGTTATCCTTCTTACCTCTTTCCACACGACATCCACTGTTGATGCAGCTACCGGCTTTGCTTTCGTGTTTCTATCCAAGTACAGTGCCAATCTGTCCATCCATGAGGAACTCCAATTGATTGCAATTACCTCCGACCTGTCTGCGCCAACCTGGAAAAGCAGCAATTCTTCCATAGCGTCGGTCAATTCTTATGGTAAGGTAACTGCAAAGAAAGCCGGTTCCGTCGTCATTACTGCGAAGATCAAGAAAGGTGAGGCCTCCTGCAGTATCACTGTCAATAAAACGGAGGTAAGCATCAGTAAAACAAGCGCCTCATTGGAACGGGGTGCGACACTTACCCTCACAGCCAAGACTTCAAATCAGTCCCCTGTCACCTGGAAATGCAATAAGAAAAGCATTGCTACCGTCGATGATAAGGGTAAGGTTACAGCCTTAAAGCCGGGGGAAGCTATCATAACGGCTTCCTCCGACGGCAGCTCTGCCACCTGTAAGCTCACCGTAAAGAAACCCTCGATCGAGCTGAACAAATCACAGGTCACTCTATACCGGGGGGATAGCTGTCAGCTTAGTGCAACCGTATCCTCTGGGATACGACCCACCTGGAAGACCAACAGGAAAAGTGTCGCCATTGTAGATGATAATGGGGTCATAACAGCGATCAAGCATGGTACGGCCACCATCACCGCCAAAGTGGACGGTGTGGAGAAGCGCTGTGAGGTTACCGTAGCTCAACCAACCATACGTTTAAGCAAGACTGAGCTTACCTTAAAAAAGGGAGCTACCGCTCTGCTGTCTGCCCTGGTATCCTCCGGTAATCCTCCAGCTTGGACCTCTAGTAATGTAAATGTAGCAACCGTAAACGAACACGGCACTGTCACAGCCGTAGGTAAGGGACGGGCCTATATCTATGCCTCTGAAGATGGCATCAAGGTCCGATGTACCCTTAACGTAACCGAATAACCAATTTGGGGAATAAGGCAACAGACTTAATCGTCATTTCGAAGCTGTCAGTTTACTTACACAAGACAGGCTGTTTCAGTTTAGCTAAGAAGTACAAGAGGCCCCCTATATGTTTCCCTCACACACTGGTTCCTGGACAGATTTCAATTATGTGTGCCAGCTTCGGACGCCTAGGTCCGCATCTGGGCACAACATAATTTTCAATCTGTTCAGCAAACAGTGTATTATGGGAAACATATAGGGGCCTCTTGTATCTACATAGTTTATGAAACAGCCTATCAGTGCATGATAAATTCCGATATTTTAAGTGTTAAGCTCCATCCATAGCTCCATCACAGACTCCATTTCTCTGTCCAATCCTTCTCTTCGGCTGTAAAGTCTGCTAAGCTCCTCATACTCATTTTCTGCGTCGGCCATCCTCTGGTCCAGGCTGCTGATCTCAAGCTCCAGCTCTTCCATCTTCTTTTCCAGCCCGGCTATATCGGCTTCTTCCCGGCTCCTTCTCTCTGCTACTGTCAGACTTTTCTCTGGCTTTCTTGTCTTTATGGTATACTCCTTCGTCAGCGGCTGTACCTTGGCTTCCGCTTGCGCTCTCTCCCGAAGCTGTCTTTCCTCTAGCTCCTGCTTATAGAAATCATAATTACCGGAATAGCTATGAAAGCCAAGTTTCTCTACGGCAATGACCCGCTCTCCCAGCTTATTGATAAAATAGCGGTCATGGGATATGAAGAAAATCGTACCCTTAAAGTTGGCCAAAGCTGCTTCTATGGTCTCTATGGAGGCGGTATCCAAGTGATTCGTAGGTTCATCCAGAATCATAAGATTGATGTCCTCATACATGAGCAGTGCCAGCTTCAGACGGACCCGCTCGCCGCCGGATAGATGCCTTACCTTCTTGAAGACATTACTGCCGTAAAACATGAACTTTGCCAGATATTCTCTTGCCTTTCCCTCCAGAATGAATTTATCCTCCCGAAAGCATTCCAGCACAGTCAGCTCCTCATCGGAAAAGGTTAGCCTTTGAGGCAGATAAGCAACCCTCACATTGGCTCCCAGCTCTATGATACCTGCATCTGCCTTCTCTTCTCCGAGCAGCAGCCTTAGGAAGGTCGTCTTACCACAGCCATTGGGACCAATCAGGGCCACCCGTTCTCCATAATGTATGACCAGGTCTGCCTCCCTGAAAATCCTCTTCTCGTTAAAGCTCTTGGTCAGCTTCGCCGCTCTGATGGTGACAGAACCGGACCGCTCCGTATTCCGGAAGCTTAGGTTCATGTTCTTCTTCTCAAAGGCAGGCTTTTCAATCCGCTCCAGCTTATCCAGCTTAATCTGTATGCTGGCTGCCCGCTGAAAGAACTTGTTATTATCCGCCCTCATGGCCCAGTCCCTAAGCTCCTTCACGGACTTCTCCATGGCATTGATCTTCTTCTGTTGGTCTCTATAATTATCATACTGAACCCGGAGATTTTCCTCCTTGGTACGGATATAGTCCGAATAATTACCCCGGTAGGTTTTACATTCCTTATCCTCGATTTCTATGATCTTCGTAACGACATGGTCCAGAAAGTAACGGTCATGGGATACGATGAGCACCATTCCCTTATAGCTCTTCAGGTATTCCTCCAGCCACTCCACTGCCTCCATGTCCAGATGGTTGGTCGGCTCATCTAACAGCAGGATATCCGGTTGATCGATCAGAAGCTTGCCCAGAATGACGGTTGTCTTCTCTCCACCGCTTAAGAGACAAAACTCCTTCTTTAGGAAGCTGTCCTCAAATCTTAAGCCCGTACAGACCCTGCCTAGCTTCTCCATGGTTTCATATCCACCCTTGGCCTCATAAGCCTGGGTCAGTTCGCCATACCTTCGCAGTATCCGGTCCAGCTCTACTCCCTCAAGCCCTATCATCTCCTCCTCCAGCCTGCGCATCTCTCCTTCAAGCGCATGGACTTCCTGAAAGGCCAGATTCAGGACATCCAGAACGGTCATTCCCTCATCATACTCGGGAAGCTGCTCCAGATAAGCACAGGTGGAATCCTTGGGATAGACAACCCAGCCTTCGTCATATCCCTGGCAGGTTGCCCCCGGATAACCGACACAATAATGGAAGGGCAGGACGCCTGCGATCAGCTTAAGGATCGTGCTCTTGCCACTTCCATTTTCTCCGACGATGCCTACCTTCTCCCCTTCATTCACCAGAAAGGTAATATTTTTCAGGACCAGTGTGGCATCCATATATTTTTTTACACCGTTTACAAACAAATCCTTCATTATTAGTTCACCCATTGCATTGATTCTTTAGCAAATATACCATGGATAAGCTCCATAAGCCTACCTTAAACATATTACATAATAATCCTTAAGCCTGATTGAAGCTTCCATAGGGCATCCAGCAGAATCCGGGGCAGAAGCTCTGCCTATGATACATCGGGTTTGGTCAATATGCTTCTTAAGTATTCGCTCAGCACCTCTGCTGCCTTCCTATGGGATAATACTCCCGGATGCATCCTGGAGCCGACTGTTTCCTCTGTGGTATCCGGAAGCGCAAGGACCGATATCCTGTCATCCTTGGTTTCCCTACAGTAGGCTGCGGCTGCTTCCCTAATCGCGGGCAGCAGCTGGTGACCAAGCATCCCATAAGCCCATATGATCTGAGCCCTTGGATTATGGTGTCTTAATTTGGCCAGAAAGCCCTTCACTGCCTGCCTGAACTTCTCCAGATCCTCATCATGAAAGGAACCATCCTCATTCAGCCGTTGCTTAAAGGTGATTCCGCTGGTCTCATCCCTCCAGCCCGGACTATAAAAGGCACTGCTGTCATTGGTACCCAGATTCACGATAATCGCATCCGGCTGCCAGGCGGTAAAATCATTCTTCTCAAAGGCTCCCAGGGTCCTGTTCCTATCACCGGTCAGAACGCCGCAGACCTGCTCATAATAATCCGGCAGATTGAAATGAAGATTATTGTCCCAGCTGCAATATACTCCCCAGCCACTTTCCGAAATCACCCGATACTCAGCTCCAAGGTTCTGGGCTACCAGCCAGGTATAGTTATCCGTGGCAGAGAACCACATGGGAATCCAGTCCTCTTCCTCCTTGGCCCCCACAGCTCCTTCTCCTGAGCTGATGCTGTCCCCGATAAACTCAAGCCGGTAAGGCCTCTCCTCCACAGGCAGGAAGGCTCCGTCAGCTTTAACGGCATGAAGCTGCAGATAACACTCCGGGTCCCCATTCATGGCCTGGCTCTCCCGAATGATCCTTACATTCTTCACCTTCCCAGGATTCATTCCCCGAAAAACAGGAATCCAGATCCTGCCCTTGGTCAGCATCCTTCTGCTTACCGGGCAGGAGTTAATGACGATATTGATCCATGGCTCCAGGGAATCAAAGCCTGCCTCTACCTCGATCCATAGCTCTGAGCCGCTTACATTCAGCTCCAGAGCACTCCCTGTCCAGAACAGAGTCAGCGGAGACAGGTTACCCGTATGCCTTCCGTGTAACTTGAGCTGCTCAAGCTCATCTAATTTATATTGCTTTAATTTCATATTCTCTGACATTATCCTCTACCTTCCTTTTCATTCTTCATCAGAGTCCGGTGGAATGCCTTCCTCCTTGGCCGATACTAATCCCTACCATATCTTACCACAGATCAGGTTTTAAAACCATGCATATTTTCACTCCTTTGCTTTATCTGTACCCCTTCACTGTAAATCCATTGTTGAATAATTTGTGCAAATAGGCTGAGACAGCCCTGCAAAATTTGCAATTTTTCAGTAATATTTCAGTATTAAACCAATTGACATTTCAATAACAATATTATATAATCTCTCCATGAACAGAGACGTTAGGCATGTATTGCCCAACGTCTTTTTTTCAGTTCAAAGCTCTGCGCAGAGACTTGATTGAAATCGAATATTTTATTATTTTTAACGATGGCGTTTAGACCGAAAGTCTGAGCGCCACATTTTATTTTTCGAAAAAGAGAGGGATAGGTATGGACTTTAAGATTACGTTAGACACTCTATGGGTGCTACTTTGCGGTATGCTGGTATTTTTCATGAACATGGGCTTTGCCTGTGTTGAAACAGGCTTTTCACGTTCCAAAAATGCAACTAATATTTTATCTAAGAATCTGATTGTTTTCGCAGTATCTGCTTTAGGTTATTTAGCGCTTGGATTTGGTATCATGTTTGGTGACGGTAATGGCTTTATGGGGCTAGAGGGATTATTTATGCTATCCGGCGCAGACAATTCACCCGCTGTCGGAGATGCCTATACCGGTGTATATTCCGCTTTGAATTGGACCGGAATTCCCGTCTATGCGAAGTTCTTCTTCCAGCTGGTGTTCTGTGGTACAGCAGCAACCATCGTTTCCGGTGCTGTTGCAGAAAGAATTAAGTACATTTCCTTTATCATATTCTCCTTTGTCCTGACCTTATTCATCTATCCTGTGGTAGGTCATTGGATCTGGGGTGGCGGCTTCCTTTCGGAGCTGGGCTTCTTTGATTTCGCAGGTGATACCGTAGTTCATTCCGTCGGTGGTTGGGCAGCTCTGGCTGGTGTTATCGTATTAGGTCCCAGAGTTGGTAAATACACGAAGGATGGTAAGATTAATCCCATTCCCGGTCATAACATGAGCTTGGCGGTTATCGGTCTGTTTGTTCTCTGGCTTGGATGGTTCGGCTTCAATCCCGGTTCCACCATGGCTGCAGATGCCGGTGCTATCTCTCATATCGTTATGACCACGAATACGGCTGCAGTAGTTGCAGCTCTGACTGCAACGGCGACCTCCTGGATCATAATTGGAAAGCCTGACTTAGGTATGACAATCAATGGTGTACTGGCTGGTCTTGTAGCAATTACAGGCTCCTGTGCCTTTGTTGATGTAACCGCCTCCCTGATTATCGGTGCTGTCTCCGGTATACTGGTAGTATTCGCAGTAATTATCAATGATAAGCTGAAGCTGGATGATCCTGTAGGAGCTATCGCCGTTCACCTGTGGAACGGTGTATTCGGTACCATCTGTGTTGGTTTATTTGCCCAGGACGGTATTACCGGTGTTTCCACCGGAAACGGCCTCTTCTATGGTGGTGGCTTCAAGCTCTTAGGAACTCAGCTTTTAGGTATCGTATGTGTTGGCGGCTTTGTGTTCGTATCCTCCCTGGTTGTATGGTATCTGATTAAAGTAACCATCGGAGCAAGAGTACCTGTGAAGGAAGAGATTGATGGTCTCGATATTCATGAGCATGGCAATATGGCTTACCCCGAGTTTGCTAGCACGAAGCAGTCCTATTCCTTAATATCTAAGGATATTCATGTAGATAAGGTAGATAACAAGAAGACAAAGGTCTACTAATTTTGAAATAGTAAATTTTGGAGGGATATCGTATGAAACATATTAAAGCAGTCATTCAGCCGGATAAATTAAGCGCCGTCCGCGAAGGCTTATCAAAGACAGACAGCTACCGTGGAATCATTATCTCCGATATCATGGGCCAGGGAACTCAGAAGGGTATCCTTCAGGCCTGGAGAGGTGAGAAGTTCCAGATGGATCTTATTCCCAAGGTCATGATCGATCTGATTGTGAAGGATGAGGATTTAGATAAAATCGTTAAGATCATCTATGAGAGCACCAAGTCCGGTGAAATCGGAGATGGTAAAATCTTTATCTACAATGTAGAAAATGCTATTCGTATCCGTACCGGTGAAACCGGCGATGAAGCTCTGGAATAGTAATAATAAGTGGGACCCCATGCGGTTCCCCAAATAAGAAAAAGCCCGTTATGCTGATGCTGTCTGCTTCCGACAAAATCACATATCGGGCTTTTTTGCTTTCTTCTTGTGTCATTTTGTCACATTTTTTGCTGAATATCATAGAATAATATCGATAACATGGTCAGACAGCCAAAAAGTGGGTGATGATATGAGCAAAAGCCACAATAGATACATCAAGAAAATTCTCGCATTTATGTTTGTATATCTCATCCTGTTTACCTGTGCCTGCCTATATATCACTTACGAAACAGGAACCGAACCTAGGACATTGATCCTGTGCGTATTTGCATTTTGCGGTGTGGAGGGGGGCTTGTCCGCCTGGATCAAAACAACAAAAGTGAAAAAGGATGGGAAATCCAATACAAGAAATCCGGCAGGTAAAGATGATGAGAAGATATAGATTACTCCGGACCCACCGGTCTGCCAATCGGCATGGTAAGTCGGGAGAACACATAGAGGGGAGCATAGGCACATGAAGTCCAGATATATTAAAATACCATATACTCCGACAGTAACTGCTTTACAGAAAAATCAACCGAAGGATCATTCCAGCCTAAGGAAGGAGCTCGTCCGGTATGCTTTGCTGCATGAGGGAAGTCCTTATAAATATGGAGGTAGCAGCCTCACCAAAGGAGTTGACTGCTCCGGTTTCATCCAGGCCGTATTCAGAGCCAAGGGTATTCTCCTGCCACGAACCTCAAGGCTTCAGGCTAAATCCGGCAGGGTAATCCCTTTAAATGCACTTCAGCCGGGTGATCTTATTTTTTATAGAAAGAACGGAAGGGTAAACCATGTTGCTCTCTACATCGGCGATGAGAGGGTTATCCACGCCAGCAATACCAAATCCGGCATCAAAATATCGGAATATGATTACCGTAAGCCTTATGTGGCTGTTGATTGCATCGATCTCTAGAAAATCTGCAGCAGCTTTCCGGATAGGATTTATATCCGGGCAGTGGCTGCAGATACTTTTAAGCTGATGCTACCCAGCTGCTCCAAGCGTAGATCGTACCTTACAGAAGGATAGAATCAAGCATCGCAATATCTTTCCTTATATAAATATGGCAAATTTTAAACTATTTGGGGATTGACGGACAAAATAGGATATGCTAACATTTTAACGAGTATTACGATATCCGGTCGGCACTGTACTCATTGTTCTAGTCAGGCTTCAGTGAGGAGAGCTTTATAAGGTCTCCCTTTTTTTTACTGTCCGTCCGGAATTGATAGAAGGGAGGTAAAACAATTGTCATTGATGGAAAGTATACTTGTTGCTCTGTTCTGTATGGCGGTAGTATTTATTGTATTAGGTATGCTTTGGGCTATCCTGCGTTTATTCTCCATAGCTGTACTGATTCTGGAGAAAAGAAAGAAATCCGCTGATATTGATTGTTAACTGAAACACCACATTATTCTACATACTATAAAGGGGGACTTTTTACGTGTTTAAAGATTCATTGATTACGATATGGGAAACTTCAGGCTTTGCTGCTTTGACATGGCAATCCGCAGTCATGATTCTGGTTGCCTTCGTACTGATCTATCTGGCAGTCGTCAGAAAATATGAACCTCTTCTATTATTGCCGATTGCCTTTGGTGTGCTCCTTGTCAATCTGCCTCTGACAGGCCTGATGGCTGCTCCACCCAGTGAAGCAGAGGCCGGCGGCTTACTATATTATCTTTACTTAGGTGTAAAGAAGGGTATTTATCCTTCCCTCATCTTTTTAGGAATTGGTGCCATGACGGACTTTGGTCCTCTGATTGCCAGACCCAGCAGCATGCTGCTCGGTGCAGGTGCACAGTTTGGTATCGCTGTCGCTTTCGTTATCGCCAATCTGTTAGGCTATTCTGCTGAAGAAGCTGCTTCGATCGGTATCATCGGAGGCGCTGACGGTCCTACCGCCATCTACCTTGCGGTTCGTCTGGCTCCGAAGCTTCTGGCTTCCATAGCGATTGCGGCTTACTCCTATATGGCCCTCATCCCCTTAATCCAGCCTCCGTTGATGAAGCTGTTGACGACAGAAAAGGAACGGAAGATTGAAATGGTACAGCTTCGTAAGGTTTCCAAGCTGGAAAAGGTATTATTCCCGATCGTTGTTACGGTTTTCTGTGTTCTTCTGCTGCCATCTGTAGCTCCCCTGATCGGTATGCTGATGCTGGGTAACCTCTTCCGCGAATCCGGTGTTGTGGAACGCTTGTCCGATACCGCGCAGAACGCTATGATCAATATTGTAACCATCTTCCTTGGTGTAACCGTTGGAGCAACCGCTGTCGGTTCAGAATTCCTGAAGCCTAAGACTCTCGGTATCATTATCCTTGGTCTGGTTGCCTTTATGTTCAGTACCGTTGGTGGCCTGCTGATCGGTAAGCTCATGTGCTGGATTACCAGGGGTAAGGTCAATCCTTTGATTGGTTCCGCGGGTGTTTCTGCTGTGCCTATGGCCGCCAGAGTATCCCAGGTAGAGGGTCAGAAAGCCAACCCGAACAACTATCTTCTTATGTTTGCCATGGGTCCGAATGTGGCCGGAGTTATCGGTTCTGCTGTAGCAGCCGGTGTCCTTCTTTCCCTGTTCGGTTAAGATTAAGAGAATTCATATATATATAATATCATGGGGCATAGGATACCTTTCCTCCTGCATCGGATGCCAAACAGCAAACCGTGCGTGTGAGAAAGGATCCTATGCCCCATGTATTGTAACGCTTTAAACATACTCTGTTTCTTCTCTTAGCCTACTGATAGCTCATCCTTCTAGCTAAGCTTAATTCAGCTTTATAATGCGCTCCAGCATGACCTGGTCGGAAGGCGAAACCGTTCTTATCACTTCTACCTGGTCACCTGACTGAAGTCCCTTTATATACTGATCCATATCGTCTGCCGTAAATACCATATATGCTTCTCCAACCAACACCTCAATGGAGTGGTTGTCGATCTGCCCCTGATAGATCCCTATCACAGGGTTTTCAAAGTCTTCACTTAATCTGAGAACAGTGTCAAACAAGCCGCTGTCTTCTCCTTCGATCTTTCCCTCTGCCGAGATATGGGGATACTCATTTTGCTCCTGATCGAGAATAAGGAAGCGGTCTGCTATGCCAGCCGCCTTGATCACAACGAAAGGATAGGTGAGGGCCTGTAAATTCATATCTCCCACCGGTTCATGCTCTATTACTGATATCACGGTTTTTCCTTCATTGTCCTCAACAGCTTCTACCTCTATGCCATAGCCTCCGGTCAGCTTCTCACCCGCACCGATCATGATCAGATAGGAACCATCCTCCTGCTGCCAGAATTCATATCCCTTCTGAAGCTTTAAAACTTCAATCTCATTGCGGATCTGCTCGGACAGGTTCTCGATCTCGAGGACCTCAAAGATAATCTTATTCACAGTAATCCCCTGATTGCCGGGCTGGATACTGCCTTCCTCCTTTATGGCCTCTCCCTCTGAACCGTCATTCTGACCGGGATCGGTATGCTCCTCCTGCTTGGTATCCTTGTCCACAGTACCTATCGTATCCTTCAGCCCCTCTTGAGTTTTTATCACAGCTCCCGTGGACTGACATCCGGTAAGCAGAAGAATCGCACATAAAACTGCAGTTATCTTTATTCCTATTGTTTTCTTCATAATATCCACCTCTGATCATTATTTTGTATTACAATCATTAGACGTGGACTTATGAGAAACCGTTCCCTGTTTAACAATTTTTTTGACAGAATACTCAGCTTCCATCAGACGGTGTACTAATGCTTTTTTCTTTATTATTTTAAGAGAATCATGTAGATCACAGCAATGGATATCAGAATCTGAACCGTAGCAAAACGGAATACGACTTGGGTATTGGACCAGCCCCAGACCTTTCTCACATGATCATGGAGAGGTGTTCTGGTCTCCTTCAGTATCCTGATTTTAAAGAAACGCAGCAAAAACACCTTCAGCAGGCCCAAACCACCGTCCAGAATCAGGACAAAGGCTACAGGAATGAAGAGAAGAGGGCTGCCCGTCTTTAAGATGGCGATGCTGATGAAGAGTCCCATCGCCCTGGAGCCTGCATCTCCCATGATCATAATACTGGGGGTAATGTTATACCATAGGTAGGCCAGAATACACATGGCAAAGAGGACAATGAAGAAATTAAAGTCCGTATTCTGCTTTTTCAGGTAGTTAATGATAAATATGGTCATCAGGGACAGGATAGCCAAGAAACCCGATAAGCCATCCACCCCATCTGAGCAGTTGGTCACATTGATCGAGGTCCATACCAGTACGATCGTAGCTAGCACAAACAGAACGGGAGGGACTGCGAAACTTTTTCCGATTAATTCAATGGTTACGGTATTATGATTGAACTGCAGATAAGACACAGCCACCATCAGAGCGATAATCAGGTCCAATACACCTTTCTTATACTCTCCCCAAGGTGTTTTGGCGCAATCATCCAGAAATCCCGTAATCATGGCTGCAGCTACATAAACCAGATAAACGAGAATTTCTCGTTCCGGCCGAATGAAGATAAGGGACGATATGATTAAGGCAATGATAAATAAGAAGCCGGCTCCTCTTGGTTTACCGGCGGACAATTTACCATCATGGGCAAATTCCCTGCCTGCATCCCTGGGAAGGAGCTTACCAAATCGGTAGAGGAACAGGCAGGTAATCGTAAATGCGAATATGGTTCCGATCAAGGCGATGAGCTTTTCGTTGGGGTTATCAAGAATGTTAAAGATCATAGTTTTTTCTTCCTTTTACATAGGTTATTTGGGCATGTCCAAAGTCATGCATCAACTATGATCAGTTTACCATATGTCTGATGGCAAAACAATATCTGTCCTGCTATATCACACACTTAGGACTAATTTATGATAAGCCCCGTAATCAGCGAAAAGAGTATCACAAAGGCTAGATAGCAGAGAAATTGCTTCCCACCCAGGATTACCTTCAACGCTCCCAGGTTTGTTATCTTTGTTGCAGGTCCGGTGATCATAAAAGCGGCAGCCGCACCCATGCTCATCCCGGAATGCAGCCACTCGGCAAGCAAGGGGATCGTACCCCCTCCGCATACATAGAGAGGGACTCCAAGAGTTGCTGACATCAGTATACCAAATCTGTGCTGACTCCCGAATAAACCGGCAAAGGCCTCCGCGGGTACATACCGCTGGAATAAGACGGATAGTAGGATGCCTACCATAAAATAACCGCCGGTTGCTTTAATATTCCTACCGATGTTCTTCAGCAGCCTTAGGAAGATGTTCGGATCTGTATCCCGGCTTGTAACCTTGACAAATCCGGTAAAATCAAAGAATCTTTTCCCACGGCAGAAGAGATGAATACAAAGCCCTGCCGCTATCCCGCAGATCATGCAGGAGAAAAAGCGGATCAGGAGGGCCGTTCTCCCCAGAGCGGCACTGTATAGCATAAGCTGAGGGTTCAGCAGGATGGAGCTCATCATAAAGGCAGCCAACCAATCATCCCTCATCCCTTTCTCTGAAAATGATGCCGCTATGGGGATCGTCCCATACATACAAAGAGGAGATGCTATTCCCAACAGACTTGCCGGAATCAGTCCAAAGATCCCCCATCGGTTATCCTTCATCCGGACAAAGATCTGATGTATTTTATTCTTTCCAAATACCGAGATGACAGAACCTAGAAGTATCCCGATAACCCAGTATTTAAAAATCTGTTCGAACTGTATTGTAAAATAATACCATAAATAGATCGCTTCCCGCCTGATGATATCATTCATCGATCATCACCACTTCGTAGGCCTGGCTTCCTACTCCCAGCTCCTCAGCATAGTCCAGGGTATGGGTTCCGTTTCTGGATTCAATCCGGTTCCTTAAGCTCGCACTGGTTATTTCATCCGCCTCATAAACCAGATCTACACAGGCCCTGTCCAGAGCTACCGGATCAAGAGAGGCCAGTATTCCGATGTCTGCCAGCACTGGGGCTGCCGGGCTGGCATCACAGTCACAGTCAACGGATAGGTTATTCATAATACTGATATACAGAATATTCTCCCCTGCATCATCTACGATGGCCTTCGCAGCTTCTGCCATGGACTCCAGAAACTCATTCTGACTATAGCCCCCACGAAGCCACTTATTGGTATTGCCCTTTCCGGCATTATGAATCAGATTCTTCCCCTCGGAGCTGGCGAAACCGATGGACATATTCTTAATGGCTCCGCCGAAGCCTCCCATGGAATGCCCTTTAAAATGAGACAGGACGATAATAAAGTCATAGTTCTCATAATGAGAACCTACCAAATCCTCCGACAGATGTTTTCCGTTTACTATGGGTAAGGCGATTGCTCCCTCTGCATCCAAGATGTCAACGGCAGCGTATTCGGTAAAGCCATGATCCTCTGCTGCCTGCAGATGTGCTGCGGTGTTGGCTCGACCACCGCCATAAGCGGTATTACAATCCACAAAGGTGCCGTTCACTAACAGAACAAAATCCTTCACCAGCTCCGGTTTCAGGTAATTATGACCTCCAGGCTCTCCCATATGTACTTTAACCGCTACCTTTCCACTTGCTTCCCGGTTCAGTGCTTCGTAGATCCTGATCAGACTCTCCGGGCTGATTTCCTTGATCATATAGACAATCGCTTTTTCTGCTTGTGACGAATCTTCTATTGCATCATCTTCTTGCTTTTGCTCCTGAGCGGACTCTTCCTTAGCAGCCTCCGTAACAGCAGCTTCTGTGTCTGTCACAGAGTTTACTTCGTGGTTTCCCCCCTGAGTAGTGCGCTCCTTGTTACCGCAGCCTGTGCTGCCAAGCACCAATGTCAGGATGAACAATAGTATCAGGTATCTCTTCCCTTTCATGGTATCCCTCCTTATGAATGGTGATAAGCTAATTCCTTATCTCTTTGCCGGGTCCTATAGACATATGTCTTTTAGACATATTATAAGGGGTTTTGATACCTGATGTCAACAAGATATTATTAAGGACCCTTTGAGCTGTATCTCATTCTCAGTCTCAGGGTCCTATTTTTACCTATCATAAGGATCATACTTCAGCTAAAGTATTTCTGGGCAAGCTTTTCCGAGGTCCGTGTCGCCATGGCCTGATTGGTCAGGGTAGGATTCGGTCCTCCCAGCCCGTTATAAAGTACACTGTTATCAGCGATATAAAGCCTCTTCACCTGAAGTGCTTCACAATTGGTATCGGTAACGAAGCCGATTCGCATCGTGCATAGGATATGCAGATATACATTGGGCGGCCAATTGGACCGGATCACCGTCCTGGCTCCGGCCTTCCTTAGCATGTCAGCTGCAATCACTGCAAGGCGGTTTCGCCTCTCTTCATCTCCCCTGTCAGGACGATAATCAATCATCGGGATATAACCGTTCTCATCCTTCAGAAGGGGATCGAGGGTTACCGAGCTGGTCTGCTTCACAGCATCATCGGTAAAGATCAGTAAGCTGATGGTTCTTGGGTAATCTCTCATAAATTCCTTGAGTAATTCTCCGGCGATCAGTCCCTCATAATCCCAGGGTGCTTCCGGCGTTGGTTGCTGCAGGCTGTTATAGCCCTTGTCACTATTCCCGTAGATTGCAGAGGAATATAAGCCGGGACTCATGCCAAAGATCTCGATCACACCAAGACCGGGATAATCAAACCTTGCTGCGGCATTTTGTCCGACATAGGGCTTCACATCTGAGACACCCAAGATATTCATTAATACCTTCTCCTCGAATATTCCTGTAACGCTGTCAAACCAATGATTGACTAAGCCTCTTCCAACCCAGTCATTCTCAGGCAGGCCGGAATTCAGCCATAGCCGAGGCGTTTCTATCGCTCCTGCTGCCATTACAACCACCTTAGCCCTAAGCTTACCCGGCTCTCCGGTCCAGGTATTTCGATATAAGACTCCCACTGCCTCCAAATCACCGGCAGGGCTCTTCTCCGTCAGGATCTTCGTAACAAAGGTATTCGGCATTACGTCGACATTCCCTGTCCGAAGAGCCCTTGGTATGTAGCTTACCAGAGTTGATCTCTTTGCAACTCCTTCTACCGTTGGCCCGATATGACAGCCATTGACACAGGAGCCTCTTAAGGTACAGCCGACTGACCTGTTGTTTTGCAGGTCAAAATCCGGATTCATTAGCTGAGGATTGGGCCGCAATATCGCATTGGGCTGCGGCCGGTATCCCGGCTCGGTCACATCCGGCGATGTTAGCGGCTTCCAACCGGCCTTCCTAGCTGCATAATAAAACAGCTCCTCCTTCGCCGTTGTGGGGGCGGGCCAGACCGGAAGTGTTGCCTCAACCCTTTCATAATAGGGAATCAGCTCGTCATAGGATAGAGGCCATATGCCATTTACAAGCTGTGGATACGCCCGAGGGGAATTAGCATAGTAATGAAGAGTCATTCCTCCAATCCCTGCTACCTGCCAGACAAAGCCCTTGCCTAAAACCACTCTGGGCCATGGACTAAGCCTTCTGTTGGCCGGCCCCCATCGGAATTTTCCTGTCTGAGGGCTGTTCATATCATTTTCCAGATCCGTAAAGCTTTTGTTCAGTTGATCGATACTCAAATCCTCATAATTGGAGCTGCTGATGGCCCCGGGTTCAGAATTCGGTTCCGGCCATTGGCTGTTCCCATACCAGGGACCCGCATCCATAAGCACCACCTTGATTCCCTTCTCTCCCAGTTCCTTCGCAGCGACTGCACCACCGCCTCCGCCTCCAATGACAATTACATCTGCTTGTTCACGCTGCACCTTTTTCCCTCCCTTTCATAAAGACTGTACCTGATCTGTTCTTAAAGCCCGATATCCCAGAGATGGTCCCGGATATCCTACCTGCTCCCAGCTAAGCGGAAAACCCTCCATCACCCATTGATTCGGTGATAGCAGGCGGGTGGAGCCATAAGCGGACCATTCAGAATAGTAGCCCAAAAGAGTCAGCCTATTCAGGACATAGGCGGCTGAAAGGATATTATCCTGATTCTCGGCAAAGGGTTGGGGAAGTCCCGGAAGCTCTGCTCCTGCCTGCTCCAGGAAGGATACCAGCCGCAGCCGGTCCTCCGGTGATAAGGACCCAAAGACAGACAGCTCCCTATGCTGCATCCTATTCACACCATCCTGCTGATTGGCTGACAGAACGTATTCGGCAGCCACCTCCAGCATTTCTGCAATCGCCTCTGCCATCGGCAGACCACTATAATTTAGCATATAAATCAAGTACTCATCCGTATACAGATCCAGTGCCCCATAATATTGAATTCTGCCGTATTCATCGGCTAAGAAGGGTGTCCTTGGAACAACAGCATCCACGTAAGCCTTAAATATTTCATCAGTAAATTGCCCCGGTTCGGAAGCATCCTCCCTCATAAGCTCCTGCTCCGGGAAATCCTCATACATTCCCATACGTTATATCCCTTCCTTACTTCTAATCTTTCCTCCTGACTTCATATCTTAAGTCTCTATTCTCTTTCTTCACGTAACCTGCCTATTCTTAATCACGATAGCTGCTCCTGTACTCCAAGTATCGGTCCATACACGCTTCCTCCTCTAAGAAGAAATCAGTCAGTATCTGAATATGCCTTAATAGGTCCGGCTTTATCACATGCTCCATCAATTCCGTCTGTTCCAGTAGGTTCTCTTCACAGCCCAGGAGCCTAAGAAAATTCTCCAACAGCCTATGCCTTTCCAACAGATATTTCCCGATCTCCTTCCCGTTGTCATTCATGGTGATGATGCCGTATTTCCTAAACTTCAGAAGCCCCAGCTCGCTGAGTCTTTGTACCATTTTGGAGGCCGATGGCGCCCGTACATTGAGCAGGTCTGCAAGCTGCCCTATTCTAAGATATCCTTCCTCCCTGCTGTTCCGATAGATCATTTCCAGATAATCCTCCATCGCAGAGGTCAGATGTCGTTTATTCTGCTCCAGAAGCTGATATCCGCGAACCGTATGAAATTCTTTGTCAACCATAGACTTCCATCCTAATTGCTTCTTACATTTTTATTTATATGCGTAACACACTGAAATATTTTACATATGTTAGTGTAGGGTAACATTATTACACCTAGCTTACTTTCCTACCAAGGATAGGTGTAACAGTATAGGAGGCAGCTGTTATGGAAGATAAAATGATACCGCTCAGCACTTTGCCCTTGGGCAAAAAGGCAAGAGTGAAAGTTCTTACCTCAGATGGAATCAGCCGGAGAAGGATGCTGGATCTTGGCCTGATCTCCGATACGGTAGTAGAAGCTCTGCAGAAGAGTCCTTCGGGTGATCCCGTAGCATATGAGATCCGAGGAGCAGTTATCGCCTTACGGAGGGAAGAGGCATCCAGGATTTTGGTAGAAGCATTATAATCGCATAGAACCATGAGTAGGCATAAGGGCATAAGGGTATCTGGGTATAAGTGTATCAGGGTATAGGAAGATACGGCATATCGGTATATGGGCATATCGCCATATGGGTAATAGGGTATATGGGTATATGGGTATATGGGTATCCGAAGATACAGAAAGTCCTTCTCATGGTCTTACATATAGGTAGGAGGATGAATTATGGGTCTAACAAGCCAATCAACGGGAATCGGTGCCCTGGACAGTGGCCTGAAGCCGAACCGCTCCGGCTCTGACGCGAAAGTGATCGCCCTAGCCGGAAATCCAAATGTGGGAAAAAGTACCGTTTTTAATCAGCTGACTGGTCTCAATCAACATACCGGTAACTGGCCGGGCAAGACAGTAACCAATGCAACAGGGAAATGCCTGCATAAGAATATGGAATATCTCCTGGTTGATCTGCCCGGTACCTACTCTCTGATGGCAAACTCTGAAGAAGAGGAGGTCGCCCGTGATTTTATCTGTTTCGGGGAACCCGATGCTACGATCATCGTAGCAGATGCCACCTGTCTGGAGAGAAATCTGAACCTGGTCCTGCAGACTCTGGAGATCACCTCCAAGGTCATCCTATGTGTCAACCTGATGGACGAGGCCAAGAGAAAGAAGATTCAAATCGATCTGGAAAAGCTGGCAGCAGCACTGGGCATACCGGTCATCGGTGCCAGTGCCCGAAGTGGCAAGGGTCTGGCAGAGCTGATGGATAAGGTATCTGAGGCGGTGACGCATCCGGCCTCCTACACTCCTATGCAAATCGTATATGAGGATGCGATGGAAGCGGCTATCCGCCTGCTTGAGCCTGTGGTAAAGGAGCTGCTGACGGAATCGTTGAATAGCCGCTGGGTATCCATCCGGCTCCTGGATGGAGAAGAAAGTATCCTTCAAGCCCTGAAGAATCATCTGGGCCAAGATCTCTTATCCTTTGAAGACTTGGCAGCAAGGGTAAGAGAGGCACAGGCACTGCTTGAGGAAGCAGGAATAGACCGGGAACAGCTCAGAGATAAGCTGGTATCCAAGCTGATTCTTACCGCAGCTCATATCTCCGGATCTGCCATAACCTGTCAGAATGATAATTACAATCAAACAGATCGCAATATTGACCGTATCCTTACCTCCAAACGCTTTGGTATCCCCATTATGATCGGGCTTCTGGGTGCCATTCTATGGATTACAATCACAGGGGCCAACTATCCCTCAAGGCTGCTTTCTGACTTTCTCTTTTGGATAGAGGGATATCTGAAGGCTTTTTGCAGCTGGGCAGGTGCTCCCTCTTGGGCAGAGGGCTTATTTGTCATGGGTATCTATAGGACCCTGGCTTGGGTTGTTTCCGTCATGCTCCCTCCCATGGCAATCTTCTTCCCCCTCTTCACCCTCCTGGAGGATTTGGGCTATCTTCCCAGGGTAGCCTTCAATCTGGATAAATTCTTTCAGAAGGCCTGTGCTCACGGCAAGCAGGCCCTGACCATGTGTATGGGCTTTGGCTGCAATGCTGCCGGTATCATCGGCTGCAGAATCATAGACTCTCCAAGGGAAAGGCTGATTGCCATGATAACGAATAACTTTGTTCCCTGCAATGGCCGCTTTCCTACCCTGATCGCTCTGATTACCATGTTCTTCGTCGGAGTCGTTCCCTCACCTCTGCAATCAGTCTTTTCCACCCTGCTGCTGACTGCAGTCCTCGTTCTGGGTATCCTTATGACTCTGATGATTTCAAAGCTCCTGTCTAAAACGATCCTAAAGGGACTTCCCTCCTCCTTTACCCTAGAGCTTCCTCCCTACCGTAAGCCTCAGATCGGAAGGGTAATTGTTCGCTCCGTCCTTGACCGGACCCTCTTCGTACTGGGCAGGGCAGTCGTGATCGCCGTTCCTGCCGGTATCCTCATATGGGTCATGGCGAATATCCGGGTAGGCAATGGGAGCATTTTAGCTCACTGTGCTACCTTTCTGGATCCCTTTGCAAGATGGATCGGTCTCGACGGTTACATCCTGATGGCCTTTATTCTTGGCTTTCCTGCCAATGAAATCGTAGTTCCGATTATCATCATGAGCTATACGGCAACAGGGAATATCCTGGAGCTGGATAACCTGGAGCAGCTGAAGGAGCTCTTCCTAGCCCATGGCTGGACCTGGCTTACTGCTATCTGCACAATGCTCTTCTCCCTATTCCATTGGCCCTGTGGAACCACCTGCCTTACGATTCGCAAGGAAGCCGGAGGTGCAAAATGGACCGTCCTTTCCTTTCTGATCCCTACCATAACCGGGGTCCTGATTTGCTTTGTTCTTGCGGGAGTAACCCGATTGCTGGGATTGGTGTGAAACCGGCTTCCTTATAGCAGGGTTTCGATTTCATATTGAGAGTTGAGAATCAGCCACATCTGTTTATAGAAATACATGAGATTCCATATACTGACTCCCCTAAAGTTATTTTCTATCACCTGATTTGCCCTGCTATCAATGCTTCTTGCATCCTTAAACCAAACCACATGCCTTATGATTGCGCCTTCTATATTGAGATCATAATAAAAGAACGCAGCCTCTGCGAGGTCATCATAGGAGATTACTGCTCCGGTGTTCCGTGCCAGCTCAATCGCCGTATTGGTCGATAGGGAGTTGGCCCGGGTAACTCCGACCTCGTAGGGTAAGGGCCAGTCATATGTAATTACGGACAAGCCATCAAAGATTTTCTCTGCATCAATAAGAGTTTTCGCATAATTGATGAATTCATTCCCCAGATAGGTGATCGATTGCAGGGATGGTGTTTCATAGCTGACGCTGAAATCAAAGCTCATCAGATTGACCCCATCCGCCAATTGCCCTAGGCGTGAATAATCCACCCGATCTATGGTGATTTCATTTATATTCAGTATTAGTCTGGGTGAAATTGTGATGAAGATGAGAAATCCTTCTTCGTTAAACCTTTGCTTTAATTTATACAAATATTGATTATATAGAGTATAATTTTGACTGTCGATATAGGAGAAGTTCGTACTGATCCCGTAGTAGCCTCTGGTTCTTAGCAGGTCCACAAAGCGGTCAATCAGTAGGTCCTGTACCTCCTCGTTATACAGAATACGCAGTGTTGCTTCTATCGTTTCCATACTCTGGGTGACAAAATTTGTTACCTGCAACAGAGGAATCACACCGGCTTCTTCTGCCATCTGAAGTATCTCCGTATCATCCTCCCCAATGATCTCATAATCTTCCGTAAATTGATAATTCAGTACTGTTAGATAGGTCAGATAAGGCAGAGTCTTTCTCAATATATCCCTGCGAATAAAGCTGTAGGCAAAGCCATTTGTGGCAATCTTTCCCCTCTTCTCCCCATAACGGATGATCAGTTCCTCTCCCGGAAGCAGCTCGGTCCTGTCCGCTAAATCAGGATTGTTCCTAAGCAGCTCTCTGATTGTTACCAGGTACTGACTGGCGATGCTCACCAGGGTATCCTCCTCCTCCACTATATGCGTCTGCTCCGGATATACAATGACAATTGTCTGACCGGGGACCAAGCGGAAGGGGTCCTGCAAATCATTATCCGTTATAATTCTGGAAGCAGGTAAGCCATAGCTCTCTGCGATCTGATTGATTGTTTCTCCGGGTTGAACCACATGAATGATCATAATAACCTCTGTTCTGATCTTTCTATACATCATTTTATGCCCGGGTACATGATATAGAATAGGATTACTGTCTGATTAAAGATAACACAAATAGCAATATCGGTTCATTTTGCCAATAACTGTTATGCTATGATAAGCAACATATCCGAGATCGACAGAGCCTGTCACCTTATCACTCTTTGCCAAGCGAAGCATCGCATAGGGTATCAGGCTCACCAAGAGAAAAGGAGAACAACCATGAAAAGAAAAAGCATCTTAACAGGATTACTCGCCATATTACTGTCATTATCACTTCTGGAACAGGCTTGGGCCTGCACCATATTTACTTCCGAGGGAAAAGCAGCGGTCTACGCTGCGGGCAATGAGGACTGGATGTATTCCATCGATACAAGTATGATAATTACCGCAGGTGGACCAAAAGGCTATGGCCGGGTATGCTTCTATAACAGCACTTACATACAGGCAGGAATGAATGAGTACGGGCTGTTTTATGATGGTGCCTCCTGCCCGTCTACAACGCTACCCTATGATGAGACAAAAGCACAGTTGGATTTCGATCTGGGAGATGTGGTGCTGGCATCCTGCGCCTCTGTCAGTGAGGTGATAGAGTTCGTGGGTAATATTAACCTTCCCCAGGGCTTTTATGATCATCTGCTTTTTGCCGATTCAACAGGAGATTCCGTGGTTCTGGAATGGATGGCAAACGAGCTGCATATTATTCGGAAGGGAGAAGAGGCCTATCAGCTGGTCACAAATTTCTGGCTGACAGATCCCTCCCTGGGAGGCTACCCGTGCAGACGCTATGCCGCTGCAGAGGAGCTTTTAAAGCAGGAGGAAGCGACAGTAGCGCACTTTGCAAAAGTTCTGGACGCCACAAAGCAACATTGGGGTAGCGGTGGTACTCTCTACTCCGGCATATACGATCTGACTCATACGGAAGTTTATGTTTTTCAGCTGGGCGATATGACGCAGGCCCATCGGCTCAATCTGACAAAGCAACTGTCCGAGATGCAGGAGGAGGAGCAAATCACGCAGGCCATCAAGGACCTTTCCTTCGATACCAACATAGAGACGCTGAATGAAGAAGAGACACTTCCGACCAGTGCCCCCACAGAGCCTCCTAAGCAGGCACCCCTTCCGACGGAGCCTCCTAAGGCATCGCCCCTGCCGACAGGGACTGTAGAGGATCAGAAGGCTCCTGATACCTCCTCCTCCCCTTCTGCTGTATGGGGCTGGGGTCTGGGCCTTGCCCTGTTTCTTCTGGCCTTTCTCCTTTTACAGAAGCCCATAAGGGGCTTGAGAAAGAAAAAGCGTTAGTAAGGCCTACCTATTCCAAGCCCAGTTACCATCCCATATATAAGTCGTCCATATTTTCGGATTTTTCCATACTCCTAGCAAAACAAGTGAACTGGTACGCCGGTTCACTTGTTTTATTTCACTCTTTTTCTCTCGTCTGGGATAAAATACATGAACTTAATCATAATAAATAGTACTATCTGAAGGAGGTGCGCTAGCTTGAATGAAAGTCTGGTAGTCATCGTCAGGGCTGTAATCAGCTATTTTTCCCTGCTTATATTTGCTAGAATACTAGGGAAGGAGCAGATCAGCCAACTAACCTTTTTTGATTACATTCTCGGCATTACCATCGGCTCCATCGCCTCTGAGGTGACCGTGGACCTTTCCAGCAGAGCATGGCCTCACTGGGTAGGTCTGACCACTTGGGCAGTATTGGCTTACTTAATGGAAACCATAACGCAAAAATGGAGATATGCTGCCAAGTACCTCGAAGGAGAGCCGGTTGTCATAATCATGAAGGGTAAGCTTCTGGATAAGGTACTGAAGAAGATGAGATTTCGGATCACTGATATCCAGATCCTTCTTAGAAATCAGGGAATCTTTGATTTGAACGAGGTGGACTATGCGATTGTGGAGCCGAACGGGAATCTTTCCGTTTTGAAGAAGGCAGAGCTGCTGCCCCTGACTCCGAAGGATATGAATATTCCGGTTCAGCCGACAGGCATAAGTACAGAGCTGATTTATGACGGTGTCTTAATCGAGGAAAATCTAAAGCAAATGAACAAGGATAAGAAATGGCTGATGCAGGAATTGAAAAAGCATGGAGTTAAGGATGTATCCGAGGTCTTTCTGCTCACCTTAAATGATGCAGGAAGCCTATATCTGGATAAATACCATGATAATATTAAGAAGGTAAAGGATATGGGCGATTATAAGGGCCCTTATTAGATAAATCAAATCGTATCAAGTATAAGGATGGGAGGTTAATATGAGAAAGCTTATCACGGTTGCCATACCAATTGTTACTATCC
>JAEZNB010000110.1 GCA_023441965.1 Bacillota bacterium | reverse complement strand
GCAGGAACTTGCCCGTACTTACGTCCTTTACTCTCCAGACTAAATTGGTTGCCACCATGGCATTCGAATTAATGACAAAGCTGGAAGGGACATTGATGGCCGGGGTTGCTGTAGCGGGTGTATCTGTTGAATCCTTCACAATATGGGTACTGCCCGAATCGTATTCCAGCCGAAAGGTAGGCTTCACTACAACTCTGATCGTGTCCGTCTTAGGTGTCCCCTTCGTCGATCTGGTGGTTGTGGTTGCTGTTATCCGGGTGCTTCCTCCACCTCTTGCATGAACCCTACCGTTAACGACTTCGGCTACTCCTACATTATCACTCGTAAATTCAACCAACTGCGAGATTTCATTCCCGCCGATCACAGTGGAATCCACATATTTTAAAACAATATCCTTATACGGAACGTCATCACTTAATATCAGAACCTTTTCCCTCGTGACCGTAGCATAAATCAGGTTCATTGCCGATTCATCAAAGGATAGGTTAACAAGAATCTGACAGCTTAAGGTGTATCGCAGGGATCCGTATTGGAGTAAGGCTGTAATCGTAGTATAACCGGGTCCCACCCGCCTTAATTGGATCGTGGTGGGGTTTATATTATGGAGTGTGACAATGTTGCTGTTTGAGTTGGTCCAGGTGACTGTCGTTCCCTGATCCCATCCTCCATCAGCACTGACACTAATGGTCAACTCCCTGCTGCTCATTTCATATTCTGTACCTGTAGGTCGATTCACGCCGTCTATCACGAAGAAATATTCCTTTGGCAGAGGAATATCAGCAGCCTTGGCAGTATGACCTCCAGTTAATAATATGCCAACCGTAAACAGTATGCTGCATAAGAGAAAACGAACCAACCCTTTCCTTTTTATCATCTTGTACCCTCCTATATCACATGTCCTAAGTAGTATATCGGTAAAGTTTCTTGGATTTCTTAGTATTTTTAGTTAATTATAGCTGTAATATTTGGCACAAATGTGTCATATAGGAAGAGGTAGCTGGTAATTGAATCCACCCTGCTTTGAGGCTTCACCCATACCCACTATTTCATATACATTGCTCTTATTTCCCTTACATTGCTCTTACTTCACATGCATTTTTCTTACTTCACATATCTTGCTCTTACTTCACATACGTTTCTCTTACTTCTCATGCATAGCACTTACTTCACATACATCGCCCGCAAGGAATTGGCCAAAGCCAACAAGGCTACACCGACATCCGCAAAAATGGCAAACCAGATAGAGCTGATGCCGAAAAATGCCAGTAGCATTATTACCAGCTTGGTTCCAAGGGCAAAAATAATATTCTGCATCACAATGACTCTGGTTTTTCTTGCCACTCTGATTGCAGTTCCCAGTTTACCGATATCATCATTCATAATAACAATATCGGCTGCTTCGATGGCTGCATCCGATCCGACTCCACCCATGGCAATACCGATATCCGCACCGGCAAGCACCGGCGCATCATTGATGCCATCGCCAACAAATACGGTCTTGCTGCCCAGACTTCCCTGGGATTTATAGCTGTCGAAGAGGTCTACCTTATCTTGGGGCAGTAACTCCGCATGATAACGATCGATGCCGCACTGCTTCGCAATCTGCTCTGCCATATTCCTATGGTCTCCGGTCAGCATAACCGTTTGCTTCACACCGTATTTCTTAAGCTCGGCAATTCCTGCGGCGGCACCGGCCTTCAGTTGATCCGAGATCAGGATATATCCGAGATAGGTCTCATTCCAGGATAGATGGACAACACTGCCAAAGGCCGGCTCCTCAACCTGAAGCCCCTGTTCTTTCATCAGTTTGCTGTTACCCGCATAGATCCTTCCGCCTCTTAACTCGGCGATCATACCATAACCGGCTCTCTCCGTAATTTGTGCCTCCTCAGCCGCTTCAGCCAAAGTCAGCTCCACCTCGGTTCCCGGAAGCAGGACTAACGTGCTATTAAAATCTGAGCCGGATTTATCAATATAATCCATCAGAGAGTTCGCAATTGGATGAGTAGAATGATATTCCGCAATCGCAGCCAGCTTAAGCAGCTCTTCTGCCTGCCAGCCGGATACAGGATGCAGCTCTGTCACGGCAAAGATGCCTTCTGTCAGAGTTCCCGTCTTATCAAAAACCACAGTCTCCATATGATTTAGAGCATCCAGATAATTTCCTCCCTTAATCAGGATACCTTGTCTGGCTGCTCCTCCTATTCCTCCGAAGAAGCTAAGCGGTATGGAGATTACCAGGGCACAAGGACAGGATATAATCAGAAAGCTTAAGGCACGGTAGATCCAGGAAGAAAAGCTGCCGAAGCCCAGAAGCGGAGGGAACAAAGCTACTCCGACCGCAGTAAATACAACAGCGGGAGTATAATACCTGGCAAACCTCGTGATGAATTTCTCACTATCTGCCTTCTTACTGCCGGAGTCCTGCACCAGCTCCAGAATCTTGGCCACCGTAGAGTCGCCAAAGCTCTTCGTCACCAGTATCTCCAATACTCCTCTGACATTGATGGTCCCCGATAAGACCGTATCCTCCTTCGTCACCTCAGTCGGGATACTCTCTCCGGTCAAAGCTCTGGTATCTATACAGCTGCTGCCATTGAGTATGATTCCGTCCAAGGGTATCTTCTCGCCCGGTTTTACCAGGATGATCTCCCCCTGTACAACCTGTTCCGGGGAAACCCGCCGATAGGAATCCCCTGACTTAAGATTTGCATAGTCAGGACGGATATCCATCAGACCGGCAATGTTTTTTCTGGATCGATTGACCGCCATATCCTGAAGCAGCTCTCCGATACCATAGAAGATCAGTACACTCACAGCTTCTACCTGTTCACCGATCAGAAAGGCTCCCAGGGAAGCGATACCCATCAGGAAGTTCTCATCGAAGATTCTTCCCCTGTGGATATTCTTACCTGCTTTTATCAATACATCATATCCGGAAATCAAAAAGGCAATGAGAAAGGCTCCGGTCTTTACTCCCTCTGAAACAGGAAGCAGGGAAAAGGCAGCCAGAAGCAAGAGGGCTGCTGCAATTCTTAGCATATAAATTCGCGGATTTTCCTCCGCTTCTTCCTCCTGCTTACTCCTGTCTTTCTTCCTGTCGCCCTCTTCCGAAGCAGCAACTACCTCCGGGGTGTTCCGGGGTGTCTTAGAAACGGTTCGTGTTATTTCCCGGACGCTTCCCGGCACTTCCAAAGTGGCTTCTGCTGCTTTCAAGGCTTTCTCTGGGAAAAGCTCTATTACCTTAACATCCGGCTCATGAGCTGCTACAATCCGCTTCACCTTGCGGGTCATTGCTTCCTCCTGCCCATGATCGGCTGTAATACTTAATTTATTATTGATGAGGTTCAGGCTTACATCCCTTACCTCTGAAAGATCGGAAACCTCCTTCTCGATCTTCGCGGCACAATTGGCACAGCACAGACCCTTCAGTTCATATTCCAGCTTCATACTCCTATTACCTCCATACATCTGTCACATTATTTCTCCATGATATGCTCTAAACCGATCTCAAGCAAATTCTTCACATGCTCATCCTGCAAAGAATAGAATACATTCTTACCCTCCCTGCGGTACTTCACCAGCTTCTCCTGCCGAAGGGTCTTTAGCTGATGTGAGACTGCCGATTTGGTCATATTCAGAAGTACTGCCAGATCACAGGTACACATCTCCTCCATATCCAAGGCCCATAAAAGCTTAATTCTGGTGCTGTCACCAAACACCTTGAAGAAATCTGCCAGATCATAGAGCTTCTCATCCATAGGCAGATGCTGCTTTACCTTATCCACAACATCCGCATGTATCACATCACAATCACATAGAGCTGACTTCTGTTCCATAATCCTTACTTCCTCCTTATATAGGAATCTTATCATATCAACGATTGAACAGTTGAATAATTGTTCAACTGTTAATGCTATTATATTCCCATTCTTTTCAAAATGCAATACCCTCTCATATATTTTCGTAAAAATAAACCCGGTATAACCAAAAGGCCGCTACCTTTATGGTTATCCGGGTTTCAATCATCTGAACAAGACTTTAAAGCTGTAGGTTTCTACGGTATTTTTCCTTATGGAAACGGGTGAGGAAGCAGATGGAGCGGAAAAGCCAGTCAATTGTCATGGCGATCCAGACACCTAATACACCCAGACCAAAGGAATAGACCATGATATAGCTGAAGCCGACTCTCCATGTCCACATGGAAATCATGGAGACCCACATGGTAAATCTCACATCACTGGCCGCCCGCAAAGCATTGGGCAGGGCAAAGGAGATGGGCCAGATCAGAGCAGCCATAATACAATGATAAAGCATCAGCTGGGATGCTATTCCTGTGGTTTCCTCACTGACACCGTATAGCTTCAGAATCAAAGGAATCAGAATAATGATCAGACCATTGATGATGCCCATGCATACATAGGCTATTTTCAGAAGCTTATAGGTATAGGTCTTCACCGCCTTATAATCGCCTGCCCCCACACATTGTCCCACGACTGTGATCAGAGCCAGGCCCACTGCCGAGGCGGGCAGTACCCCAAGACCGGCCATGGTATTGGCGATTGCATTGGCAGTAATTGCGGAGGTTCCCAGACTAGCGATGATACCCTGAACCAGGATCTTGCCAAATTGGAATACGCTGTTCTCCATTCCATTGGGTACTCCGATCTTAAGAATCCTGCGAATCATATGCAGATCTGGGCGAAAGTCTCTGACAGACACAATATGAATGGACCTTTTCTTGTTCTTTAATAAAAGGAACATGGTAATCGCCGCAAACATTCTGGAGATCAGGGTAGCGATAGCGGCACCGGCTACTCCCATGCCAAAGCCGAAGATCAAGACCGCATTACCGACAATGTTGATCAGATTCATAATCAGGGAAATGATCATTGAGGTCTTGGAATTGCCCATGCTCCGAAATAAGGCCGCACAGGCATTATATACTGCGATAAAGGGATAGGACAGGGCTGAATAGAACAGATAGGTCACTGCCTTGGTCATAACCATTGCTTCCACATTTCCATAAATCAGCTTTAATATGGAGGCGTTTCCGATCAGCGCAAGCGCCATAATGCACAGAGAGAGCATCAGATTGGAAGCAATCAGCTGTTCTCCCGCTCTACAGGCCTTTTGCTCCTCCTTCTGTCCGAGAAATTGAGCAGAGACCACTGCTCCTCCTGTGGCTAAGGCTCCGAAGAGACCGATTAGCAGTATATTAATGCTGTCCACCAGGGATACACCGGATACGGCACTTTCCCCTACTCTGGCGACCATCATTCCGTCTGCCAATCCTACCGTGACCGCGAGCAGCTGCTCAATTATTAAGGGTATGATTAATTTAATCAAGTATTTTCTGGAAAACATCTTATCGCTCCTAAATCATCCTGCTGTGGGAGATCTGTTTCATCCAAGGATCTATGAACCAAATCATTAGGTCTGTCGTCTTTTGAAAATAAATGAGGGGACTGAACTTCTGTGACATATCCAGTTCCCTCAAATTTTAAATAGATTCACATAGAGAATAATGAAACTAGCACCATACTTAGCTGTTATTGTCCTGTTTTCTTGGTTGTAGCCTTCATCGTACCGATTGTGACATGGTTAGGCTTCGCTGCATAGCTGCTCCTGTTGACCAATGTTCTTTCGGTTTCCTTGCCATCCACATAAACAACCTTATAAAGCTCTGCCTTGTATCCCTTGCGGGCCTGCTGTGTCACCTTCCGGTAGGTGGTTGGCTTCGTCGGATCCTCAGTAATAATATCCTTGGAAGGAGGATTGATGACATCTATGGTCTTACTGACAAATTCAAGCTTACGACGGGCTGTGTCCCTGGTCTCATGACCCCAGATCCGGAAGGTAATAGTCTTGTCCTTACTGAAGGCCTCAATAAGTACCGGGTAGTCCTTGTTGTTACTGAAGCGGAAATCTAAACCATACTCCGATACGGCAGCATCCATGGATAAAGGTACATAGGATACCGTCATGGAATGGTTGCTCCGATATACGATATTCAGCTCTGATAACAATACCGCATTATAAAGGGTTGTCGTAACCTGACAAGCTCCGCCTCCGACACTTTCCACAATCTCACCGTTCAGATAGGAGTTTGCCACATAGTAGCCATTGTACTCTTTAAAGGGAAGCAGATAATCCAAGGATGAGAATTCCTCACCGGGAAATAGAACCGCATTATTAATCAGTCTGGCCCCATTGGCCAGATTCGCAGCTCTTCCCTCAGCCGAGTCTTTAAATTCTGTCTTGAACTCTCCCAGTACAGTATTGCAGCTTTCAAGCATTTCCCTTGTAAACTCCGGCATATCATCTTCCATTACCGCCTGCACAAGGATATCCAGTCTGTTCCAATTTTCAATATTACTCTTGATCAGAGCCACGGTCTGATCAACATTTACCTTGCTTCCTAACTTATGGTCTATGTATACGAATTCTCCTTTTTGTCTGCTGAAGGAGGCATTCTCCGGTTTGATATTATAGCGGGTAACCTTGGTCTCGACCAGCTTTCTAAGCTTCTCCTCATCATAGGTGAAGGTCAGCGGATAGACGACCTTGCCATGCTCAATATCCTTCGCATTTTTATAACGCTTGATCAGATTGCCCGGGGAAACCAATCCAAGGGCCTGCTCGATATAGGTATGCGGTTCGCAGCGATATCCGAGCTCCCTCATGGAGGTATAGACAACACCATCCCCCGCAACGATTGCGATCTGTTTGTCCTGCAGATTCGAGACAAAGGATTTCACCGCCTCCCTTGCTTCTGCTGCGGTCATTCCGCCAATATCAACCGTATCTATGTATACTCCTTTGTTTATGGTTTTGGAGCTTTCTGCTGCCCTTGCCTGACTGTCCATACAGGCAGACAGGAAGACGAAAGCAATGAAAGTGAAGACAGGAAGCAGAATTTTTGTTCTCTTCATAGTTTCCTCCTTATCTATGGATGAATATCTCACTGATTTGCTTAGTGATAATCGTATTATAACACAGGAATGCAAAATGTACAAAAAGAATAAAAAACGGGCCCACCTTTGTCTGGAGGGTCCCGGCTTTATCTTTACTTTGTCAGTTTCTCAACTTCACTCACCTGTCGTTTTGTTATACCATCGTCGATATCCGTAAATTTCTGGTTTTTCGCCAAGTCTATGGATTCGGTTGCTCTTGTAAAATGTTCATCGTAAGATATTTTCTTCATCTTTTTCGTAATTTTCTTCGAACTATCTGAATTGACACTCTTTTTAAACATATAAGCCACCTCCTGGTAATATTATAACATTATCAGGTGAATGATTCAATATAGTTATAATAAATACTTTATGCTTTCCGTGGCTCTACAGCACCTTTGACAGGAATTCCTTCAGTCTCGGGTCCTGGGGATGATCAAAGAGCTCGCCCGGAGTATTGTCCTCTCTGATCGCACCCTCATCCATGAAGACCACACGGGAAGCTACTTCACGGGCAAAGCCCATCTCGTGGGTCACGATTACCATGGTCATCCCTTCCTTCGCCAGATCCTTAATCAGATCCAGAACCTCACCTACCATCTCCGGGTCCAGAGCAGAGGTGGGTTCATCGAAGAGCATTACCTCCGGATTCATCGCCAGGGAACGGACGATGGCGATACGCTGCTTCTGACCGCCGGATAGCATGGAGGGATACTCCTGGGCCTTATCGCTAAGACCGATCCGCTCCAGCAGCTTATAAGCGATCGCTTCTGCTTCTGCCTTCGTCTTCAGCTTCAGATTAACCGGTGCCAGTGTGATATTCTGAAGCACCGTTTTATGCGGAAACAGATTGAAATGCTGGAATACCATCCCCATCCGTCTGCGGTGGAGATCAATGTCCACATGCTTGTCTGCCAGATTCACTCCATCAAAATAAATCTCGCCCTGTGAGGGGTCCTCCAGGAGATTTAAGCTGCGAAGCAGGGTGGACTTACCGGAGCCGGAGGGACCGATGATTGCCACCACCTCCCCGCGGCTGATATCAATATTGCAGTTGTTCAGAGCCTTGACCTGGCCCTTGTTATATTCCTTTGTCAGATTCCTTACAGAAATCAGTTTACCGCTTGTCTCCACGTCTCATCCTCCTTTCAATCGCCTCAATTCCCTTACTTGCAGGGTAGTTGATGCAGAAATAAACCAGTGCTACGAGGACATAGGGACCAATCGTAATATAGGTGGTTGAGGATACGGTCTTTGCCGCCCACATGAGCTCCACCATACCGAGGGTGGAGCAGATGGAGGATTCCTTCACCATCGTAATCACTTCATTGGCCAGTGCCGGTAATATATTTTTAATCGCTTGCGGAAGAACCACAAGCTTCATAGATTTCGATGCTGATAAGCCAAGACTTCTTGCCGCTTCATTCTGTCCCGAATCCACAGCCAGGATTCCCGCGCGGAAAATCTCGGCAACATAGGCGGCACTGTTCAGTGCCAGCGCAACAACACCCGGAATGAACATGGAGGTGTTGATAAAGCCAAAGAGATAATAGGTCGGTATTTTTATATAGTAAAAAAGACCGAAATAAACCATGGCCAGCTGTACCAATAGAGGTGTTGACCTGAAAATAGCGATATACATACCGGCCAAGCTTCTGATGATCCAGGATTTACTTAAGCGCATCAATGCCAGTAAGAGCGCCGGTACTACCGCAAGTAAAACCGATACAACAGAAATAAAGAGGGTATATTCCACCCCTTGTATAAATAAAGATAAGTATTTCGGCAGAAAAGTAAAGTTAAAAAAATTAGTTGGACTCATCTTCTTCCTTTCTTCTTAAGCAAAGGTGTAAAGCTGCAGGCAGCCTTTACACCTTTGCATCTAAACCTTATTGATTATTCAATTGCTTCGGCACTCAGTGCATCAGCCTCATCAATCCACTTATCCATGGTTCCGTCACTTGTTACTTTAGCGATGGTCTTATTAATGGACTCCAGCAGCTTGGAAGGATCCCCCTTCTTAACAGCAACTACATAAGGAGCAGCGGTTCCCAAAGCGGCATCAGAAACCACCAGGGTACTGTCACTCTTCGCATACTGCAATGCTACGGCTCCATCCAGAACGATGGCATCACACTTCTCATAAACCAGATTGTTAACCAGATCTGTAACAGAAGAAACCGTTAGCAGGGTAGCACCCGGCAGATCGTTGGTCACGATATCAGCCTTTGTTGTACCCATCTGAGCACCGACCGTCTTATCCTTGAAGCTGTCCAGAGTGGTATAATTGGCAGCATCCGCAGCTCTGACCAGGATCATCGGAGGCAGATCCGTGTAATAAGGATCGGAGAAGTCAGCAACCTTAGCGCGCTCTTCACTTACCTCACTGGCAGCGATAACCATGTCCACCTCACCCTTACCGAGAGAAGCCATCAGATTGTCGAAGCTCATGTTAACGATTTCAAGCTCTTTTCCTGCATCCTTTGCAATCTGCTCTGCAAACCATATGTCGATTCCGGCATACTCCTTCTCCCCTTTATCATTCAGTACGATAAATTCAAAGGGGGGATAATCAGCGGATGTCCCCAGTACCAGCTTCTTGTCATCCTTCTTGGAGCCGCAGGCTGTTAAGCCCACTACCATGACAAGAGCTAACATAGCTACAATAATTTTTTTCATATCCTTATCCTCTTTTCTTCTATATTTTAACCTCTTATGAGCTATAAGATTCCCTCTTTGGTACCAGCCTTCTGAAGCTCCCTGATCAGCAGATCATTGTCTGTATTCCCACCGCTGATGATCAAAGCTATATTCCTTCCGGGGAGCCGATCCCCATACTGAAGCACTGCTGCTATCGGCACCGACCCCGAAGCTTCGGCGACGATCTTCTCATTCAGAAGGGCATGGACCATAGCCTTCCGGATATACTCTTCTTTTACTTCCAGATAACCATCCATCCAATCCCGCAGCTCAAAGGCCAGCTGTCCGATTCCTCCCACCATGGCCTCACAGACGGAGTCCTCCGTCGGATATTCATGATAGACCTTCTGATCCCGGATAGAGGCTGTCCAGGCCGGACAGGCTTCCGAATATAATCCGTATACCTGAAGGCTCTTCTTCCGGCTTTTTGCTGCTATAGCGATTCCGGTACTAAGACCTCCTCCTCCGATCGGCACCAGTATGGTATCAATCTCCGGATTCTGATCCAGGACTTCGAGGGCTACGGTTCCCTGCCCCGCATAGACCACAGGATCCATATCACCCCCATCTATGAAGGTAAGTCCGCTTTCCTTAATGAACCTGCTTCCTTCTGCATGGGCTTCGTCATAATTATTCCCCATCAGGAGGATTTGCCCGCCATAGTATCTGATTTTTTCTATCTTACTGGAAGGTGTCGTCACCGGGATGATAATCTTCACATTCTGAATACCCAGCAGTCTGGCTGCATAGGAGACAGCTATTCCATGATTTCCCGAGGAAACCGTGGCAATCCCTCTCCTCTTCTCCTCATCTGTCAGGGTCAGGAGTTTATTGATGGCTCCTCTGATCTTAAAGGACTTCACCGGCTGCTGGCACTCCAGCTTAAGGAATATGTTATGTTTCGCATTGCTTAAATATATGGATTTTTCCAGCGGAGTCTGATGGATGAAGCTTCCGATCCGCTTTCTAGCAGCTTCTATCTCTGCTGCTGTCAGCTTGTCGCTTATCATATGATTTCCTTTTCCCGCTATGAGTGGTTGGGTATCTGCTCTCATCCAATTTATTATGGATTGCGGGTTTATTTATAATTACAACTAATATGTTTAATTATAACACAGGTGGCTGATATTTTTCCACCGTATTTATATATAATTATTCAACTAATATACAAGATAAATTTATGAAAATCAACTATTTAATACGATTTTTTTCTATGGACTCTTTCAAATGCTAGCAATTTATTCATTCTTCTTCATAAATATTACAAGTAAAATAGTACAATAAATTACTAATTATACGCAAATAATCATTCTTTATCGTCATCCGGGATGAAAAAAGGGCCGTTCATAATATCGAAGAGTCTCTTCCGCTCTATCGTTACTGTGAAACAGCCCTAACCAGATATAACATTCTAATTCTATACTTACTCCACTTTTCCTACAGGAGCCAGATATACTACAAACTCATTCTGATCTTCATAGGAAGGCTTCGAATCCAAGCCAATCAAGGCATCCATCATCGCCTGATGATAAGCCCCGATGGCACAGGTACCGCATCCGATTGCTTCGCAGGCCAGGTATAGATTCTGGCAAACATGTCCGGCATCCAGCAGGATATACTTATGAGCATCCACCGTATAACGCCACTCACAACGATAGGGGACCACACTCCAGATAAAATTCACTGCTGCATTGCCTAAGAAGGATTGCCCATAGCTGGCTTCCGTGATGCGATCGGGTATATTCTCGATCTCTTTGATGAATTCCAGCTTATGCTCCAGGGCCAGATAATGATATAAGCCCGGCTGCAGACCCTCAACCCTGTGAACCAGCAGATAGGTTTCAAAGGGGTGCCTGGCTCCGGCCGAGGGGACATTTCGCAGGGTAGCCTGGTTCTTCTTACCGATCACCTGCTTCACCCCCTGTGTCGCCCATAGCAGAAAAGCCAGCTCATCCAGGGTTATCGGTTCTGCTGTATATGTTCTTTTACTCTTTCTGTCTTGAAGCACATGAAAAAAATCATTCTTCTTTATCACAGAATCAAAGACTTTTGTCAGTGAGATAAATTTCGACCCATAGGCCACTTTCTCTAAGGGAGGCTGGGCGATCCCCAGGGACTGGTCACTGGGATCCTCATAGGCTTCCTCCGGGTATGCTTTCATCGTTTCCCGAAGCTCCATTAATTTTAGTTTTAAATTATCATCCATTATGGTCACTCCCATCATATGGTCTATCCCTTGTTCGCTCGGACCATTTTCATTCTATATTAACCTTTTACTTTTTTCTGTTTGTCATTCGTGAATGATCTTCTACGGATTGCTCTGACCGGATACCTCAAGATAGAAGGCCGCAAAGGATGCATTTGCATAAGGAACCAGCCATAAGAAACCGATGCATAAGGTACATAAGCTGAGGATGAACCAGCCAATAAAGCTGATTCCCAGGCAGAAGAGTCGCCATTTATTCCCCATCATCATCTCTTTAGACTGCCTGATTGCCTCCAGAATACCGATGGATGGATTCTCTTCCATGATATAAAAGGCCATCGAATAGCTTAACAAGGCTATAATTCCGGGTATGATAAGGAGTAAGGCCCACAGGAAGGTGAATAGGGCTATCACAAGACGCAGCCCCAAGGCCTTCAGGAAGATATCCATTCTTGAGAACAAGTCTGTGAACCTTGCTTCCCTACCTAAAATCAGGTTCTTATTGAAGCGGCAATAGCCAAGCTCAATGGCTCCCCCGATAAAGAAGGTGATCAAAGCCCAGATTAATACTGCCGAGATGATGGCTGTCATCAGCACGAAATATCCCCTGCCTACATCAGGTAAGTCAATGTTAAATAATCCATGTTCACTATTCCCACCATTTCCACCGCCGTTGGAACCGCCGCCACGGGAGGTGGCTCCTAACAGAAGTGCTATAAAACCGGTCCATACCGCCAGACCCCATTTCCCTTGCAATGCTTCTCTGGCCTTTCTTCTGAAATCTGATGCTAGTGCCACTGTTAAGCCCCCTTATTATTGAAATCATTCATTCCTGAATACAGATAGATAAAGTAATTGTATCCACTCTTGTATCTTAATGGATGCATCAGCAGAAATCAATATGCTGCGGTGAAATCTAATAGCATTTTAATCATAGCCTCTTAAGTATCACTATTCATTATCATTCATTTTTCAACATATTATCCCAATATAGCTAACGTAGATTATCCAAATTAAGATATCTGAATAAGATATATAGAAGAAACTATTTAGGAGGAATGTTATGGCAATAAAGATAAATGTTGATGCAGGCCATGGATCAAACACGGCCGGCAAACGGACCCCACCGTTTCCGAAAGCCATCGATATCGACCAAGATGGTAAAATAGATATCAAGAAGGGAGAGCAGTATCGGGAGCATTATGCCAATGTAGGGGTAGCCTCTTTATTGGTCAGGGAGCTGCAGCGGTGTGGCTTTGCAACCATGCAGACCGGCTTTGAGGATGAAGATGCCGGCAATGATCCGGACATAGCCGTGTCTGTTCGCCAGCAGGCCGTAGCCAAGGGAAAATGCGATTATAGTGTATCTATCCATTTTAATGCTTTTGGAGAGGGGGAAAGCTTTAACTCAGCTGAAGGTGTAGGTGTCTACATTCACGATAAGAATCCGGGAGCCAGCAAGAAGCTGGCTGAAAAAGTGCTTAAGTATCTGACCGCCGGTACCGTACAGAAAAACCGTGGCATTACCGAAGCATCCTTGGCTTTGTGCAATTGTAAGACCATGAGTGTGAAGGCAGCCATAATCGTAGAATTAGCCTTTATGACTAACGAAAGAGAGGCCACTACCATGATGGCAAATAAAGCATATTGGAAGGAGAGCGCGATTGAGATCTGTAAGGGACTATGTGAATATACCGGTAAAAAATATGTTTCCGAAGATACTATGCCCAAGAAATCCATCACACCAAAATCGTCAAAGGAGGATATAAAATGGGCGCAGGAAAAGCTGAATGCATTGCTCCCGTCATGGCTGCCCAAGCTTGAGGTCAATGGTATCTACGATCCTAAGACCAGGATAGCCGTTCTTGTTTATTGGAATCAGCTTGGCTGGGGAAAAGACATGAAGGATGACGGGACAAAAATCGGAAAAGCAACCAGGGAAGCCTTAGCTGCCGGCAGGAAAGCCTAGGTTATAACAACTGATCCTTTAACAAATAACCCCGAGCTTCATTGCTCGGGGTGTTCTCATTGCTCAGCATGGCTCTTACTTTGCCTTTTTTACCTTTAACTTACCTTCCTTGTCAAAGCTGATACCGTAAGGCTTACAGTAATTGTTCATCCGTTCTATGATACCTTCCTTTTCCTTTCCTTCGCTGGGGGTTGGCTGATAATTATTCTTTGTCTTGACGGAGGATACGGCACAAGGAATAATCCGGACATTATCATCGGGTACCAATTTATCGTTACGGAAGGTGAAGGTCTGTTGATAGATGATCGTATCCTTATCCGGCGGATTCGTATTTCCTCCAAAGCAGAAATTACCGAGACTATATACGATATACGCATCCTTATACTTCTCAATCGGCTGGAGAACATGGGGATGATGTCCCAATACCAAATCAGCTCCGCCTTCATCGATTGCCATACGGCTTAGCTCTATCTGTGCTTTATTTGGTTTATAGGTATATTCAATTCCCCAATGAATACTTACGATTAATAAATCCGGCTTCTTCTTATTCACAGCTTTGATCGCCTTGCGAAGGGTATCCTCATAGGTCTTCTTCGACACTCCACATTCCTGAATCGAAATCATACCAATCTTTATACCTTTGACCTCATATATCCCTGCGGTACTATAGGAAGAATAGGCAATATTCGCTTTCTTAAAGCTTTCAATGGTATCGGTATAACTGACTTCGCCATAATCCTTCACATGATTGTTGGCAAAAGCAACTGCTTCTACTGATCCTTGCTTTAAAATATCTATGTAGGAGGGTTTACCACGAAATGCCCATAATTTATCAACTCTGCTTCCCCTGCTGCTGAGAGTTCCTTCAAAGTTCACAAGGGTCATATCATCCTTCTCAAAGATAGGTTTGACATTCTTGAAAAAGTAGGCATTGTCCTTTACCTTGTCATATACTGTGAAGAAGTTCAGTTCCTTAGGTTGCTTAATATCACTGGAGAGTGTAACATCACCGGTCGCACTGATCGTAATCTGTACCTCCTTGGTTACAGTTACCTTACAGCTTGCTTTCGCTTTGCCAAGGGAAACGGTTACGGTAGCCTCACCCCAGTGCTTGGCCTTGAGCAAACCATCTTTTGATACTTGAACTATACTCTTGTCACTACTGGCAAAGCTCACCTTATCACCGGAAAGATTCTTTTCCGATAAGCTTATCTTAAGCTTGTATTCTTCTCCCACCTTCATAGAGACCTTCTTGCTTATCTTGATGCTGCCGGTGTACACAGGTTTCGGCTCCTGTGCCTTCATCTCTGCTTCTGTTTTCTTCTGTGTTGTTTCCTTCTGTGTAGAAGCATCCTGCTCGGTAGCTGCGGGCTCTGAGTCTTCCTTCTTTACCTCATTCTGATTAGCAATTTCTTTATTCCTGTCATCCTGCTTATCATCTACTTCTTTGATATCTTCTTGCTTGATCTCAACCGGCTTGGTCTCTTCCTGTCTGGTCTCTTCCGATTTAGCATTGTCCTTCCTGTCTTCTGACTTCTCTTCTTCCGTTAGGCCATCCGAATTTTGACTAAACGAAGTAATAACCTCTGCATTTACTCCTACAGAGCCTATGCATATAGAAACCATACATAATACCGCTAAAAATCCTCTTACTAATTTATACTTTCCCATGATCGAATGAATCTCCTCTAAAGTATACTTTCCCTTTAATATACTTGACCTAATATGGTTCATCAAGAGGCTTTTGGGAAAAAGATGAAAACTTTTTCATAACACCCTGTTTCAACATAAAAATCCCACACTAATCATATCTGTTACGATTAATGTGGGTTGAGCCTATACCTGTAAATATAAATACCTTTCTTGTAAATCTTCTCATGACTCATCTTCCCTCCTACCCCATTATTGACATCAATAAGCTTTACATATTGTGCAATTTATACTAAGAAAACTCTAAAGTATATGCTTTTTGCTTAGAAAAGGAGGCGATCAGATCTAGCAAATTAAGTATACGGTAAATAGTCGGTACCGTGTTTCTCCTCCCCAATCATGAGATAATGCTCCTATATCTGATCAGGAGGTCTCTCATGGACAAAATCACACATGAAATGCGGCTCAGCCAATGGACTGATATTATGAAGGCCTGTGCCGCCAGTGGCATTAAAAAATCACAGTGGTGCAAGGAGAACGGTGTAAATGAAAAACTGTTCTATTACTGGCAACGGCGGGTACGGAAAGAGAATTATCCGCTCGCTGTGGCCGGCAAAGAAAACATAGTAATCCAGCCCGAACCAAAAACGTCATTCATGCAGCTTATTCCCCGCCCTGACCCAGAACCCCATAGCGGTTCTCCGGTGGCAACAATACGTGTGCACGGTTATTCCATTGAAATATCAGAGTCTGCATCGGACTCCTTCCTAAAACGACTCATAGGAGCACTGTCCTATGCTGAATGACGCAAAAAGCTTTCATAAGGTATTCATTGCAACAGGCTACACTGATCTGCGAAAGGGAGTCGAAGGCCTTGCAACAATTATCCGGTACTGCTTTGACCTCGATCCGTTCCAGAAGGACATCCTGTTCCTATTCTGCGGAAAGAAAACAGACAGGATCAAGGGTCTGGTCTGGGAAGGCGACGGTTTTCTCCTTCTCTACAAAAAGCTTTCGATCGGTTGCTCGTTCTCGTGGCCGAGGTCTGGTGACGGAGTACTCGACATTTCCCAGGGCCAGTACCGTCTTCTCATGGAAGGATTTGATATCGTTGCGAAACATCCGATCCGGGAATCGGTACCGGAGAACCTCCTTTGAATTGTGCAATTCGCTGATTTTTTCCAGCTTCCTTTTCCGACTGCAGGTCCTGATATGGTATGTTATCCACAACTGCCTGCACAACCGAATGAGATATGTTCATGATAGAAAAATCTACCCTGACAAGGTGGATAACTCTGCCACATAGTTAAAAAAACTAAGAAAACTAGTAGTTTTTCCGTGTAAATCCGTTCGTCAAAATGACGAACGGTAAGAAAACCATAAATTCGCTTTTTTCACGGGTCTGATGTATAATCAGACTATCAGGAAGGGGGCAGAAGCCATGGCTGGATATACATCGGAAGAACTGAACAACTGCAGTAAAGAAATGCTGGTCACCATGATCCTGTCCATGCAGGATCAGATGGAACGCCTCAATCAGAACATCGAGGTCCTGATCGAACAGATGGCAGTTGCAAACAATGCACGCTATGGAAGAAGCTCTGAAAAACTGGAAGTTATTGACGGTCAGCTCGCGCTTGAACTTGTGTTCAACGAGGCAGAGGCACTTACCGATACTGTCTATGTAGTGGAACCCGCCGAGGAGGATGTAATACAGGTCATCCACCGTAAGCATGCAGGAAAACGGGATGAGGATCTTAAGGACCTTCCGGTGGAAGAAGTCCTGCATAACCTCCCGGATACAAAGCTGGAAGAGATCTTCGGGGCAGGAGGCTGGAAACGGCTGCCTGACGAAGTCTATAAGAGAGTGCGTGTTGAACCGGCAGTATATACGGTTGAAGAACATCATGTGGCTGTCTATGCTGGTAAGGACAACCAGACCATCGTAAAAGCCGACAGGCCAAAGGATCTTCTCCGTAACAGCATAGTGACACCGTCACTTGCTGCCAGCCTGATGAATGCAAAATATGTCAACGGAATGCCACTGTACCGGATATCGAAAGAGTTCGAGCGGAACGATATCCATATCTCAAAACAGGTAATGGCTAACTGGATGATCCAGATAGGCGACCGTTACCTCGGATGCCTGTATGACCGGATGCATGAGAAGCTGATGAGCTACCATGTACTTCAGGCGGACGAGACCCCTGTGCACGTGTCAAAGGACGGACGTCCCGCGAACAGCTTCAGTTACATGTGGGTCTACCGGTCCGGTAAGTATTACAGAAGCACGCCTATCGTGCTTTATGATTACCGGAAGAACCGTAACGCCGAGGCCCCCATTGAATTCTTAAAAGGATTCCGGGGCATTGTCCTGACGGATGCGTATTCCGCTTATCGGAAAGTCGACAGGCAAGAACCGGACATAGAGTTCGCCGCCTGCTGGGCACACTCGCGAAGGAGGTTTGCCGAAGCACTTCAGGCGCTGAAACCAAAGGAGCGCGGGAAGGCTAAAGATTCCATAGCACATGAAGCACTTGAGCGGATCGCGGCGATCTACCATCTGGATAATGAGTTATCCGACCTTACACCTGCCGAACGCCAGGAAAAAAGAAAACTTCGGATTGAACCTCTGGTGGAGGCTTATTTCGCGTGGGCAAAGGAAGTCCTTGAGAAAAAAACTCTTATCAAAGGCAAAACACTGGATGGAATCAATTACAGCCTTAACAACGAGAAATATCTGAGTGAGTATTCCGGAGCACTTTACGCCACCTGTCCGGTCGGTGGGAGCCACCCTTCCGGTCTGATGGGTACCAGCATTCCGGCATAAGGGAGCCACTTCTAATTCGTATAGATAATCCTTTATAC
>JAEZNB010000097.1 GCA_023441965.1 Bacillota bacterium | reverse complement strand
CAAGATAGGTAAAGATGGCTTTTCCCGTTATGACAATGATACAGATCAGCATGACTCCGATTATGATGATATAGGAGGCCAGCACTCCGAAGGCCTGACATAGCAGCATGACAAATAAACCGCCGATGATTCCTCCGCCGGTTCTTTCAGCCGCAGCAATCTTATAATAATCCAGAATCTTAAGCTCACTGTTATAGGGAGAGGTGATCAGCTGGATCAGGGCTGTCAAGGCGACAAAGAATACAATCGCACTCATCAGCTTCCTACCTGCCGCTCTGTTGCCCATGTTAGAGATATGGAAGGCGGTTCCAAAGAAGATCAGGAAGGGCAATACATATGCCATCAGTCCGATCATACCAAAGAGGAACTTGCTGATAAATTCTCCGACCACACCACCCAAATGAAAATTGCTCAAAAACAGCAGGAGGGATCCTACCAGAGTGATAATCAGGATAATTTCATCCTGTACCACACCGCTTTGCCTGACACTTTCCCTTCTGTTGCTTTTCTTCTGTGTATTGTTCTTTTTTTTCTTATTCTGTTTGGAAGCCATCCGACATCCTCCTAGATTACAAAATGCCCGATTACCGCGATCAGACCCGCGGCAAAACAGTAATATGCGAAATATTTGAATTTCTTGCCTCTGACGATGACCAGCATCGTTTTAATACATATATAACCTACGATACCTGCAACCAGGGTTCCGACCAGATATCCCGTGATCTGGGAGCCATCTACCTGATCCATGGAGAAATCCTTCAGCTCCAGAAGAGCTGCACCCAGAACAGCAGGAATGGACATGATAAAGGAATACTTCACTGCAAAGGAGCGGTCAAAGCCCCGAAGCAGACAAGCCGTAATCGTGGTCCCTGATCTGGACAGGCCGGGTAAGGTTGCTATTCCCTGGGCAAGACCGATCAGACCGGCATCCGTATAAGTAGAGTTCTCCGCCTTCTTCCTTCCGTTTCCGATTCGGTCAGCAATCGTCAGAAGGAGGGAGGTAAGAATCAAGCATAATCCCGGAACCAGCAAGCTCATGCCTGCCACTTCAATCGCATCCTGAAAGACGAATCCGATGAGTCCGGTCGGAATCGTAGATACGATAATCATCATCACGAATCTTCTGTAGGGAGTTGAAACCACCTTCTTATAGGGAAGCTGCTTTGAAGTAACCTTATTCCTGATAAAGCGGGATACATTCACGAAGAAATCCCCGATAATCGCAAAACCCTCCACAATCAGCTCCCTGATATCCTTCCAGAATGCCACAAAGATTGCTGCCAAGGTTCCCAAATGAAGTAACACATCAAACAATAGACCGGTATCGGTATTCATATGTAAAATCTGCTTCATGATAGCCAGATGACCGGAACTGCTTACCGGAAGGAATTCTGCGATTCCCTGCACCAGACCCATGATAATTGCATTAATGATATCCATGATTAAGCCTCCTGATTATGTATGCTGCAGCCAGTCATAAGTAAAGCTAACGTTGCCGTTTTTAGGACTGCTTACCAAAATCATTATACCTTTTATAAAATTGTTATGCAATAGAAACATCAGATACATATTCCCCGGCACAAATCGTATAAAGGCCACAAATGCTTAGGAACATGTATCTGTAGTATCTCTATTATCTCAATTTCTCTATTATCTCTATTATCAGCTATTCTTGTATACCTACTCTTTATCTACTCTTTTATCTACTCTTTTATCTACTCTTTATCTGCTCTTTTGTCTACTCTTTTATCTACTCTTATCATCTACTCTTTTTTCTCTGTACTTCTAATCTATTACTGCATCTCAAATCTTGCTTCTCTATTCATGTAATACTACTCTACATGTATCTCTACTCTCCATGTAACTTTACTCTTCATGTAACTCTACTCTCCATGTAACTCCACTCTTCATGTAACTCCACTCTTCATGTAACTCTGCTCTCCATATAACACTACTCTCCATATAACTCTACTCTCCATGTAACTTTACTCTTCATGTAATACTATTCCTTATAGAGACTTCCGGGCGCGTACTGATCCTTCAGATAATCCCCCATATCTGTGGAATATACCTTCTGTATCACATAATTATCTCCGTCCCGTTTGGTAACCAGTCTGCCATGCTTCAGCATGACCTCCTTGATGCCGTTCTCTTCCTCTGTTCCTTTCGCCTTTGCACCATCTCCTGCTGTCGGCTTGTCAGCTTCTCTGAAGTTATGATAGACCCTTTCCAAGGGCACTGATGTATATAACATAGGATTCACGCCCTTCCTTAGGTATTGTTCGTATTATTCGCATTACTGTCATTTCTGCTGTCGATCATGGAATTGATCTTGGCCAATGCCTCCTTAATTCCGCCAACTTCATTTATGATACCCTTCTTCACTGTCTCCTCACCAACGAGGATGGAGCCTACATCCTTAGCCAGCTGACTGGTATCCAGCATCAGATTTCGAAAATCATTGTAGGTGATGTCGGAGTGATCCACGACAAAGCGTATGATACGGTCCTGGATTTTCTCGAAGTATTCAAAGGTCTGGGTGACACCGATGACAGTACCATTCATCCTGACCGGATGGATAATCATAGTAGCGGTGGGAACGATATAGCTGTAATTCGCAGAAACAGCCAGCGGTACCCCGATGGAATGACTGCCGCCAAGGACCAAAGACACGGTGGGCTTACTCAAGGACGCAATCATCTCGGCGATTGCCAGACCTGCTTCTACATCACCACCGACCGTATTGATCAGAATTAACAGTCCGTCGATTTCCGTGCTATCCTCAATGGCAGCCAATTGAGGAAGTACATGCTCGTACTTGGTTGTTTTGTTATGCTGGGGCAGTACCTCATGACCTTCGATTTCACCGATAACGGACAGAAGATGAATCTTATGCTCCGTCTTGCCGTTCTCCAGGACCGTCTGACCGTACTCGCTGATCTTCTGATCCTTTAAATCCTCGTTCTCCTTCACTACCTTCTCTTCTTCCTCGGTCTTACCCGGATTTTCGCTTTTTTTGCGGCCTGCGTTTTGGATATCCTCCTGATCCGGTCTGTTCTCCTGGAGCTTCTGATTCTGATTTGCGACCTTCTGCATGCTATTCTCCTCTTTCATCCTCTTAGTCAAAGCTAAAGTTAATCTTCCATAGTATTATGCGAGAAGATCAAAGATTTATTCAAAGGAAAATACAAAGAAGGCATGTACCGGTTTAGCTCCAATAGCCCTTTATGTTCTTCTTCTCAAGCTCCTCTACAAAATTTCTTTTCAACAGGAGAAAATACTCCAAATCCTTCAGGACCTGAAACAATATGGCCCTATATTCAAATTCTTCACGGGTTACCGGTAACGCTTCCTTCCTGTAATACAGGTTCAGCTCTTCCAGCTCTGCCAGCAGTCCTACCACATTGTTCAGTTCGTGGAAGGAGCTTGCCATATGCTCCATAAAATCAGCCATCGGCAGAGACTGACGCAGGATAACGGGAATCGCTCCGATATGCTCTGCCATACCCTTCAGGACCTCCACCTGAAGCTTCCGCATCTCCAGATAGGCCAGCAGATACTTGGTATTGCTTAATAAGGTATTCCAAGCATCCTCATAGGCTTTGACCAGCAAGCCCTCCAGCATTTCATCCAGATGAGCAAGAAGGGCGGCTGGGCTTTCCTGATCGGTACTTTTCTGATCGGTGCTCTCCGGTGCGGTGCTTTCCTGTTCGGTGCTATCCTGATCGGCGCTCTCCGGTGCGGTGACTTCCTGTTCTGTGCTTTTTGATTCGGTTCTTTCCTTGTTGATGTTTTCCTGTCTCATGTTATTCCCTGCCTGCTCCTGCTCTGTCGCTTCCTGCCCAAACTGCTGAATCAGACAGGCATCCTTATTTCTTAAGGTTACAGCCAGGCTTCGGATGATTCTCTTCATTTCTTCTTCCACCTGGGTTTGCTCCCTGCGGATTCTCTCCTTATATTTTGGCATAATCATATTGATCAGGATTCCTATTCCCATTCCAATAAACAAAAGTAGGATTTCATTTAGGATCAGAGCCGGCTTCATATGTCTTTCAATCAGAAAATGGGTCATCAGGACAGCATTCATGGAAATCCCATCCTTCCATCCGAAGATGCTGCAAAGGCCGACAAAGAAGAGCAGAAATAGGCCGAAGGCTGCAAAGGTATAACCCATGAGGGTAAATACGAGATAAGAAATCAAAACGGACAGCAGGAAGGACAGTAACCGCCTGACCGCTATGGAGAGGGTCTCCCGCTTGGTATTCTGTATGGTAAGCAGGGTTATAATACCGGCTGAGGGACTATAGAGCAGTCCGATGCTTCCGGCGATCCAGATGGATATGGCAGATCCGATGGCTACCTTCAGCAGGAATAATAATTGAACAGCGTCTATCCTCATTTTTTTCATGGTTTTATTCCCTCCTTAATCCGCTTATAAATACTTCCCATTTCTGATCTGCAGTGACCTTACCGACTCCTGATAGGATATTGCTTCCTCTACTGTCTATTGTAACATAAGCTTATGTAAACTCAATAAAAATCAAATAATATGACATTGCATTGTCATATTTCCTCTGCTAGAATGAGCTTAGAAGCGCCTGTTTACCGGAACCATATCAGTGAAAAAGACCGGCAATGCAGAGGCCCCCACTTATCATTCCAAAGCCGAAACGGAGGACAAGATGCAGATTAACCGCTTGTTTGAAATCGTATATATTCTGTTAAAGAAGAAGCATGTCACAGCAAAGGAGCTGTCCGAGCATTTTGAGGTGTCCCAAAGAACCATATACCGGGATATCGAGGCCTTATGTGAAGCCGGAATCCCGATTTATGCCAATCGTGGCAAGGGAGGGGGAATCTGCCTGATGGATCAGTTTGTTCTGAATAAATCCCTTCTGACGAAGGAGGAGCAGAGTGATATTCTCTCTGCCTTACAGGGACTGCAGGTTACCAGCAACATTGGCCCCTCTTCTGCTCTGTCTAAGCTTCGTTCCCTCTTTCAGACGGATGATCCCGACTGGATTGAGGTAGATTTCTCTTATTGGAACAGCAGGGAGGAGGACCGCAGGAGCTTTACCCTGCTGAAGGAAGCCATATGGAACCGTAAGGTGATTTCCTTTCGGTACTTTAACTCCTACGGACAGGAATCCTTCCGTGTAGCTGAGCCCCTAAAGCTCCTCTTTAAGGGCCAAGCCTGGTATCTGTCCGCTTATTGCAGGGAGAAGCAGTCTTTCCGTTTCTTTAAGATCTCCCGAATGGAGGGCTTGGAGGTATCCGAGGAGACCTTTGCGCTTCATCCGGAGAATACTTCTAAGAAAGCCGAACCGGCCTTAGGCCCTACTGCTCAGGACCGACAACCCGCCGAAGGGGCTGTGCAGGATCGGCAACTCGCCGAAGGGGCTGTGCAGGATCGGCAACCCGCCGAAGGGGCTGTGCAGGATCGGCAGCTCGCCGAGGGGGAAGAGCCGGTGATGTTCACCATAAAGGTTGCTGCTTCTATGGCCTTCCGTATCTTTGATGAGTTCCCCAAGGAGGATGTAACCCGGCTGGAGGATGGAAGCTTCCTGGTCCGTTCCCGTATTCAGCCCGCAGGCTGGTTATATGGATACCTGCTGTCCTATGAGGATCAGCTGGAGCTTCTGGAACCGGAGGACCTGCGCATGAAGCTGGCTGACAAAATAAAAAAACTTAAAGAGATTTATCATATATGACAAACAGATGTCATATTATCCATGTTATCTTCTAGTTATAAGTAATCTGAATTCAATATTAAGGCTACTGGATGGAAGGACATCCTGAAGAAGAAAGGAAGATTATTCGATGGATAAGTTAGATCTGAGAAAGAAATACCCGGAGCTTTATGCTCCAAAGACTAGTCCCTGTATCATAGACATTCCTGCGATGAAGTTCATTAAGGTGGATGGAAAGGGCAATCCCAATACCCCAGGGGGTGAATACCAGAAGGCGGTGGAGCTTCTCTATGCACTCTGTTACACCATTAAGATGGGACTGAAATCCGCCAAGGCTACACCCAGCGGTTACATGGACTATAGCGTTCCCCCTCTGGAGGGTCTATGGTGGCTGGGAGACCTGAAGGATATGGATATCACGAAGAAGGACAATTATCACTGGTGCTCTATGATACGGCAGCCGGATTTTATCACGGAGGATATCTTCCATGCAGCTAAGGAAAGTGTGAGAAAGAAAAAGCCTGGTCTGGTAGTGGACCTTGCCCGTTTTGAAAGCTTTCAGGAGGGGCTCTGCGTCCAGATCATGCATCATGGCGCTTATCATGAGGAGCCTGTAAGTGTTGAGAAGATGGATGCTTATATCCAGGCACAGGGATATGTGACCGATTTCGGTAGCCTTACCCCTGAGGGCCATGTCAGGACCCATCATGAAATCTATCTGACTCAGCCGAATCCGACAAACCCGGGTAAGATGAGAACCATCTTAAGGCATCCTGTCAGACCACTGACTTAATGTCTATATATAGAGGTTAGAGTTTTTTTCAAATCCAAAAAAATAGGAAAGATACCATAAAGGAAGCTCTGTATTGCCCCCAAAAGTCAGAACTAAGAATCTAACAGTTGGAGGTCAGTACACCCCTATCCTCTATGGTATCTTTCTTCTTTTATTTATCCTTAGATATTCTGAAAAGCCTGTTCGATATCAGCGATGATATCCCCCACATTCTCTATGCCGATGGACATGCGGATCATCTCAGGGGAAATACCGCAATCCACCAGCTGCTGATCGGACAGCTGTCTGTGGGTCGTGCTGGCAGGATGAAGTACACCGGTTCTGGCATCGGCCACATGGACCACGATGGCTGCCAGCTTTAAGCTGTCCATGAATTTCATGGCTGCTTCCCTTCCCCCCTTAATACCGAAGGAGATGACTCCACAAGAGCCCTTGGGAAGATACTTCTGTGCAAGATCATAATATTTGTTGGACTTCAGTCCCGGATAGTTAACCCAGGCCACTCCGGGATGCTGCTCCAGATATTCCGCCACAGCCTGAGCATTGCTGCAATGGCGTTCCATCCGAAGATGCAGGGTTTCCAGACCCAGATTCAGCAGGAAGGCGTTGTTCGGTGCCGGTGCGGAGCCTAAGTCCCTCATCAGCTGTACCCTGGCCTTCACGATAAAGGCAGCCCTGCCGCAGTCTCTGGTATAAACCATACCATGATAGGACTCATCCGGTGTGGAAAGTCCCGGAAACTTGCCGTTATCCCAATTGAAGTTCCCGCTGTCCACGATCACTCCGCCTAAGGCAACGGCATGTCCATCCATATATTTGGAGGTGGAATGTACTACTATATCCGCACCGAATTCTATCGGTCTGCAATTGATCGGAGTGGCGAAGGTATTGTCCACAATCAGGGGCAGTTGATGATCATGGGCAAGCTTGGCGAACTTCTCCAGGTCTGCAACCACCAGGGAAGGGTTTGCTATGGTCTCTGCGAAAACCAGCTTCGTATTTTCCCTGATTTCCTTCTGCAGTTGCTCAAGTGGAGCATCCGGATCCACGAAGGTTACCTCAATTCCCATCCTCTTTAAGGTTACGGCAAAGAGATTCATCGTACCGCCATATATCGTACCGGCAGAAATCATATGATCTCCGGAGCTACAGATATTCATGACCGCAATCAGGCTGGCTGCCTGTCCGGATGAGGTACACATCGCTCCGACACCACCCTCTAAGGCTGCGATCTTCTTCTCCACATAATCTACTGTCGGATTGGCCAACCTTGTATAGAAGAAGCCCTCCGCTTCCAGATCGAAGAGCTTCCCCACATGCTCTCCGGAATCATATTTAAAGGTGGTACTCTGGTAAATGGGTGTGACTCTGGCTTCCCCGTTCTTCGGCTGATAGCCCTCCTGAATACATTTCGTCTCAATATGATAATTCATCTTTCTTCCTCCGCCTTTCTTTCCCTCCGGCTGATATCACAGGAGAACGCTCCAATAAAGGGGATACTCTCTGCAATTCAGCACATATTTTCCATATTTCTCTGAAATCATATAATGAATGACTTGCCTTTGTCAAGAACCACCTTTTTATACGACATGCGTCCTATCCTTGTTCTCAACACCTATCCCATATAGACCTGTTACAGCAGACCGGCAGGAATAAACCAGTTGTTCTTATCCGCAGGTAGCAGCTCGGAGCATAGACAGATTACACCCCCCGAGCCGATCTTCTGTTTTGTCTTTTCCAGGGCTTTAAAGCTTTGTAGGGCTGCTTTGCCCGGATTGGCACACTTCTTTATCTCTATGGGGTAAAGTGTATCAGCCTCGCAAAGGATAAGGTCGATCTCTGTCTGATCCTTATCCCTATAGTAATAAAACGTTGGTCTTCTTCCCGAATGATAATAGCTTTTGTAAATCTCAGAAACCACCCAGGTCTCAAAAAATGCACCAGCCATTGCACCGGTCTCCAATACCTCAGCAGAGGTCCACCTGGTCAAATAGGCACAAAAACCGGTATCAATAAAATATAGCTTAGGGGTTTTCACCAGCCGCTTCAGTAAGTGATTATGATATGGTTCTAAAAGAAGAACGATTCCGGAGGCAATCAAGATGGATAACCATTGTTTGACCGTTGGTTCACTGATCCCAATATCCCTCGAAATATCGGCATAATTCACCAGTTGTCCCGTTCTGGCTGCCACGGAGGTGATAAAACGCATGAAGGTAAGCTCATCCCCTACCCGGGTAAGCTCCTTTAAATCCCGCTGAAGATAGGTCTGCAGATAAGAGGAATAATAGGTTTCAATATCCTGCTTATCAGCATATAGAGCCGGCATGGTCCCGGTGTGAATATAGGTATAAAGCTCCTTCAGCTGTAAGTCAGGCCTGATGGCTGCTCTTTCCTTTAGTTTCATAATATCCATTTGGAATGGTGACGACTCTGATCCAATAATTTCGCTATAGGACAAGCCGAACAGATTGATGATTCCTACTCTCCCGGCCAAGGATTCACTGACTCCCTTCATCAGGTGGAACATCTGGGAGCCTGTCAGCCAGAAATCACCCTTCCTCTTGTGTTCGTCAACATAAAGCTTTATAAATGGTAAGAGCTGAGGTGCATATTGTATCTCATCAATCAAAACAGGGGGCTCATATCTTTGCAGGAACAGCTCCGGATCGGTAACTGCCAGTTGCTTTATCATCGGATGATCTAGGGATACATATTTTCTTTCCGTTCCTGCCAATTGTCGCAGCAATGTTGTCTTACCGACCTGCCGCGGTCCGGTAATCAGCAGAACCGGAAAATGTTCTGATACCTCCAGAACCTTCTTTTCTGCTGTCCGTTTGATATAGTTCTCCATCTTTATCACCGTCCAATCTAAATTCTAATTTTATTATAGACGATTTTATTGCAAATGTAAAGAAGTCAAATAGAAGCCTGCTGCTGAACCGGTTAACTTCGCCCATAAAAAATGAGCTGACAAAACATCCTCTCGCTTTGTCAGCCCTGATCATATCTATTTATTTCTGCTCTTCGCTTACTTCGATCTTGCGGATCTCCTTGGTTCTGATCTCCTTGCAGATATCATCGATAAAGGTATCCAGAGGCTTCTGGCCTTCATCTCCCAGGTACCGGCTTCTGACGGATACTACGCCCTCTTCTTCCTCCTTCTGGCCTACTACCAGCATATAAGGAATACGGTCCAGTCTTGCTTCCCTGATCTTGTAGCCGATCTTCTCAGCTCTCTCATCCACGGTTACCAGCACATTATTCTTCAGCAGCTCATCCTTGACCTTCTTGGCATAGTCATGATACTTCTCGGAAATCGGAAGGATACGGACCTGCTCCGGACACAGCCAGGTGGGGAACATACCGGCATACTTCTCAATCAGCCAGGCCAGGGTTCTCTCATAGCAGCCCATGCTGGTTCTGTGGATGATATAGGGGCGCTTCTTCTCGCCGCCGGCATCAATATAGAACATATCGAAGCGTTCTGCCAGAACGAAGTCCAGCTGAATCGTAATCATGGTGTCTTCCTTACCATATACGTTCTTTGCCTGGATATCCAGCTTGGGTCCGTAGAAGGCAGCCTCACCTTCTGCTTCGGTAAAGGGAACTCCCAGATGCAGCAGCATTTCCCTCATCTTATTCTGCATCCTTTCCCATTGCTCCTCGTCCCCAAGGTACTTGGTCTTGTTGTTCGGATCCCATTTGGAGAGACGGTAAGTAACATCCTGCTCCAGTCCCAGAGTCTTCAAGCAATACATCGCCAGGTCCAGACAGCCTGCAAACTCTTCTTCTACCTGCTCGGGAGTAACGATCAGATGACCCTCGGAAATCGTGAACTGTCTGACTCTGGTCAGACCGTGCATCTCGCCGGAATCCTCGTTACGGAAAAGGGTCGAGGTTTCGCCATAACGGCAGGGCAGATCTCGGTATGATTTCTGACTCTGCTTATAAACATAATACTGGAAGGGGCAGGTCATGGGACGAAGAGCAAAAACCTCTGCATTCTCATCGCTCTCGTCACCCAGGACAAACATGCCTTCCTTATAGTGATTCCAATGGTCGGATATGATATAGAGGTCTCTCTTCGCCATAAGAGGAGTCTTGGTTCTCATATAGCCACGACGCTCCTCCTCGTCCTCAATCCATCTCTGCAGGGTCTGTACGATCTTGGTACCCTTGGGCATCAGGAGAGGTAAGCCCTGGCCGATGACATCCACAGTGGTGAAGATCTCCATCTCACGTCCCAGCTTATTGTGATCTCTCTTCTTGATATCCTCCAGATGAGCCAGATACGCCTCTAGGTCAGCTGTCTTTGTATAGGCAGTACCGTAAACTCTGGTCAGCATCTTATTCTTCTCTGATCCTCTCCAATAGGCACCGGAGGAGGAAATCAGCTTGATCGCCTTGATGTTCTTCGTGCTCATTAAGTGAGGGCCTGCACACAGGTCTACGAAATCTCCCTGCTGATAGAAGGAAAGCTCTGCATCCTCCGGCAGGTCTTCAATCAGCTCTACCTTATAGGGCTCGCTCTTCTCCTGCATCAGAGCGATGGCTTCCTTTCTCGGAAGGGTAAAGCGAACCAGGTCCTCTCCCTCCTTGATGATCTTCTTCATCTCCTTCTCCAGCTCATCAAGAGCTGCCCGGTCAAAGGGAGGACAGTCAAAATCATAATAGAAGCCGGTATCGATGGAAGGGCCGATTGCCAGCTTTGCATTGGGATACAGCCTCTTCACTGCCTGGGCCAGTACATGGGAGGTAGTATGACGGTAGGCCGCCTTGCCCCCCTCATCCTGAAAGGTAAGGATACTAAGTTCACTGTCAGCCTCTACCAGGGTCCGAAGGTCCACTACCTTGCCGTTCAGCTCGCCGGCACAGGCCATCCTCGCCAGGCCTTCACTGATATCCGCTGCAATTTCATATACTGTCATTGCCTTACTATACTCCTTCACGGAGCCGTCCTTTAAAGTTATTTTCATATAAATTCTCCTTTCTGTAGCATAAAGAAAAGCCCGCCTCTTCCGACTTGGCTTTGTCAAATCGGAAGGGACGAGCGTATGGTTAACGTCGCGGTTCCACCCTTCTTGGTGCTTCTCACACCCACTTCATTCGATGGTAACGGAATCACCGGACCGGATTAGGGTCACTCCGAGGTAGTCTTCATATGCATCTGCGCGGCTGTTACATGTAGGAGCCACTGAATGAGATACTTCCACCCAAGCATATCTCTCTCTGGATTCTTCCGCATACTACTTATCTCTTCAACGTGTTAGGATATGACAATTCTATCTTGGTCAGAATTGTTTTTGCTGAACCTAATTATATCATTCCGGCTTACAATGTCAAGTGATATTTCATTCCAAGACTTCTCCCTGCTTACCACATAGACCTTGTTATTTTGCCGAGGGGAAGAAGGGCCTCAAGGTCGCAGCCACATTGCTGGCCGGCATGGTCTGAAGCAGGATCTTGCCGGGGCCGGTGATAACGGTATTGAAGATACCCTCTCCGCCGAAGAGCATATTCTTCACACCGGGAACCGTCTGAACCTCCATGGTACAGGTATCTGTCATGGCAGCCAGATAACCGGTATCCACGACCATCTTCTGACCGGGCATCAGTTCATATTCCATGGCATAGCCGTCGATCTCTATAAAGGCGACACCTCTTCCGGATAGCCTCTGCATGATAAAGCCTTCTCCGCCGAAGAGCCCTGCACCAAGCTTCTTCTGAAAATGCAGGGACAGCTCCACACTTGCCTCTGAAGCAAGAAAGGCAGATTTCTGGACAATCATGTTCCTGCCGGGTTCAATGCTCAATGCCCTGATGGAGCCGGGAAAGCTGGAAGCAAACGCAATCATTCCCTCTCCGTTTACGGAGGTATATTTGTTCTGGAAGATGGAATCACCGGAAAACATTCTTCCCAAAGCCTTGCCAATACCACCGTTGGTAGAGGTCTCCATCTTCATATTCGGGCTCATCCAGCTCATCGAGCCTCTCTCGGTTATCATAGTTTCTCCCTGAGCCACATGACATACTACAACCGGTAAGGGCTCGCCGTGAATCTCATATCTCATAGATCATCCTCCTCAATCATATATACCTTATTATCCAAGCTTTCTCAGCTCCAGTTCCTTTAAATCCAGTCCCTTCAGATTACCGACCAGAGAATAAGAGCAAACCTCCAGGTTCAGATACTGATTGGCAAAGCGTTTCAGGTCCGCCAGACTGACACTGTTGATGCCTTCAAGCAGCTCCTCCTGCGTAGTTACCCTACCCCTGTTCAACATGGACTTGCCGTTGGTATTCATCCTGCTCTTCGCACTTTCACTCCCCAGAATCAGCTCTGTCTTAATCTGCTCCTTGGTCATGGCCAGCTCTTCCTCAGTGACGCCCTTCCTTCTCATATCAGTGATAATCTGCCGGATCTTCTTTACCACTGTGGGTGTCTGAGCAGGACTCATAGCGGCATAGATCTGCAGCAGTCCCGTATCACGGAAGGAGCTGCCATAGGAATAGATAGAATAGGTCAGGCCGCTGTCCTCTCTGATTTTCTGAAAGAGTCTGGAATTCACACTGCCTCCCAGAATGGAGTTTAGTACAGACAAGGTAAAGCGCTCCTCCGACTGATAGGAAATGCAGTCAAAGGCGATATTCAGATGCATCTGCTCAATATCCTTATCTCTCTTGCAAACCACCTTATGATAATTCGGCTTCCCGGGTAAGGCGCTCTCTCCTGTGCTATTCTCCGGTATCCTGCCGAAGGACTTCTCCAGCAGGGTAAGGATCTCATCCTCCACGAAGTTCCCTGCCACAGAGATCACGATGTTCTTACCGACATAATAGGTATTCAGAAAATCCAGGAGCTGGTCCCGGCTGACCTTGCGGACCACCTTTTTTGTCCCAGAGATCATAAAGCCTAAGGGATGATCCTTCCATACCCTCTGCTGCAGCAGCTCATGCACCAGATCCTCCGGAGAGTCATCATACATATCGATTTCCTCTATGATGACGCCCTTCTCCTTCTTCAGTGCCTTCTCCTCAAACAAGGAGTTGGTCAGCATATCACTAAGGATATCTATGGCAATCGGCAGGTGTTCACTTAAGGTCGTAGCATAATAAGAGGTGCATTCCTTACTGGTAAAGGCATTTATATTACCGCCGATCCTGGCCATATCATCTGCGATCTGTCTCGCCGTCCGCCTTTCTGTCCCCTTAAACATCATATGCTCGATCATATGGGCAATACCGTTATTGCTTCCGTCCTCATAGGCGGAGCCGGCACGGATCCATACTCCGAAGGCGGCGCTTTTCAGATAGGGCATTCTCTCCATTACTACGGTAATACTGTTGGATAATTTATAGATATTCGTCATATCGGTTTTCCCTCCTGTCCCAGGCTTTCCTACGAAAATAATATCCCCCAATCTTACAATTAATCTTAGATATAATCATAATGAATGGGGGTTACCTTATGAAGCCTTACTATTCATGCATGAAACAGATATCTTACTATAGACTTACCCGAAACATATGCTGTCATTACCGTAACTTTCATCTTCCAGTAATGTTCTTTATAAGATGATTTTACCATATCCAAAATGACATGGCAATAAGCAGAAAAGCAAAGATAGCGTCAAGATACTTTAAGTTAAAAGAATATAGAAGTATCCCTTTGCATTAGTATTTTTACATATCTCTTAAGTGTGTATTAAACCAGATTACCTTTTTAGCTGTATATCCAGGGATTGAAGCCTGTATCCGGTCTATGTAATACGAATCATCCAGAGCTCTTTTCCTATATGAGGATCTTATGTATTCCTCCACAAATATCTTTTTCTCGTCTGTACCAGTCTTCGCAAGTTCAGCTAATTCCCTCTGCTTCTTTATCAATTCTATCACTTTTCCACCATTCTCTTTATAGCATCTAAGCTTGCACATCTGATCCGCCCCATGACGGCTCCAGCCCATCGGCCTCGAACTCATTCTTGCCGAATACGTGTGGCTTACATGTCCTTCTGCGCTGCATCCCAGTACTTCCGGATTTCCAACTCGAATTATTATTGCCTTCCAATGGTTCAGAATATATTTTTCACTTTCTTCGATCTCCTTAAGCTTCTTCTCGTTCTCAGTTACTTCCTTTATCCCTCGGAAAACTTCCCTAAGCCTTTTTCGATCCTTACTGTTGATAGCCTCATATATCATTGCCTTTACATCATCACTGCTGTCCAACAGATGGACTGTAGCAACATTTATTCTACTCATCAAATGATATTTATCCAACACGAAGTGGCTCTTTGCAATCATACGGCTACCTTCCTTGATCCAGTCCCCACCATCTCCATTTATATATATTCTTTTCAGATATTCCGTATCATAATGGCTGTCTATATATTTCCATACCTTCATCCATAGAGCCTCATTTCCCTTTTTACCTTCATATACTCCCCCGAAATAATGCTTCCCTACGAGGCAGTGCCTATGGCTTCTGGCATTCTCGAGTACTTTCCCTTCATAGAGATAAATGATTTTCCCTATGATAGTATTACCTTTTTCTCCGCTGTAAGCCTGCTCTGCGATATGGTCCTCATCCGCATCGATATACAGGACTTCTGCCTTCCTCTTTATCTCCGGCACTTTTAACTCTTCTTCAATTATCAATTCATGAATCTTATTCTTTACTGTCTGCTTGCTGACACTGTCCGTCATACTTACTAGCAAACCACCTTTTCTATAGCTTGTATCTATGGCTTCCTCGATCAGCGCCGCCTCAGCACCGCATGTCATCCTGGTATGTGGTTCTAATCCCATCAGATCATCCAGCAGGTAACGGTATTCCCCTGTTTTTCTATTCTGAAATAGCGTTCTCTCGTAAATGATGTTTCCGAGCCGGGTAAGAAGCTGTGTTTTCCCTCTCCGATTAATGTTCCAGTTTTCTTTCCTTTGCATGCTGTTCCTTATGCATTCATCTGAATCCTGCAATACTTCAGCAACGTATTCTATACCGAACTCTAGAAGTGGCTTTATAACTGCGTCTATAAATTCATCAAGGTTTTCAGGTGACCTATAAAAAATATCTGCAGCCTTTGATAATTCTACTAACCCTTTTTCATAAAAATGTTGTATACTATTATTCATAGAGAATATCCTCCTTTGTTTGTTGTTTTGTCTTGTCAACTTAATGATAACACAAAGTGGTATTCTCTATATTTTATTTTTTATTTTCAGCTTAAAGTAATTTTACGCTATGAAAAGCAAAATGAGGAATCATTCAATCCCGTAGAGCCTCTTCTGCAGCTCTTTGACATTTGCCTTAAAGTCGATGTCCAGAACCTGCATCCCGCGAATCCTTGCATTCTCATAGGTACCGGACTGTGGGATATAAAAGGAATCAAATTTATAATTCATATAGTCCGGGATGGACAGAAGCTGGGAGATGATTTCCTTTTCTGTCAGATTGGTCGTTACCTGTGGCAGCAGGAGGTCCAGGAGATCTGTAATCTCCCTTATATTAAGCTTTTTGGTCTTGATATAGATCTGCTCCAGAATCTTTCTCTGCCTTCCCGTCCTGGCAAAATCCGTACCCACATAACGAACCCTGGCATAGCCAAGAACCTGCCTGCCGTTCAGCATCTGTACTCCGGGAAGCATAAGAAAGTCCATTTCCTTCTCCTTCCCCTGGAGTATGTTAAGCTCCTTAATATAGTAATTGACATAAGGCAGCTCTTCCTTTGTGATATTCAGTTGGATCCCACCGATCGTATCCAAAAGATCGACAAAGGAAAAGAAATCAACCGAAGCATATTTATCAATCTTAATCCGAAAATTCTCTTCAATCGTCTTAATCAGCAGCCTGGCTCCACCATAAGCATAAGCGGTATTCAGCCTGTTATCGGTATCCTTATCGGGAATATGAAGATAGATATCCCTAAGGAGGGATACAGCCGTAATCCTCTCTTCCTTCTGGTGAATGGACAATATAATCATAGAATCGGATAATCCCTGTGCCCCCGGCCGCCGATTGTCCGTCCCAATCAGCAGCAGGTTCAGGACCTCCTTGTCCTGCAGGATCGGAGGTAAACCATCACCCGGATTGCTTCTGCTGCTATCCTTCAAGCGGTCTGCAGCCATAAGTCCCCCGGAAGCCCCATCCGCTTCCGCATCCAAAAGTTCCTTTTCGGAAACTCCTTCTGCATCAGCTAAGATCTTTACCGGCAGTCCCAGCCCTGTGATCTCTCCTCCTGTCGCCGATGTCTCCACAGATTCCTTCGCCCACAATGAGGCTTTTCCAAGAATATCATACAGATCCCCCATCTCCCCTGACTTATCTGCGAGCAGCTCATCCAAAGGCTCAGCCAGTGGGGCATTCGCCTCCTCCAGGGGAACATAATTCACCTTACTGATATAAGGGTGTATTAACAGATATGCACTCAGACAAAGAAGGACCACAAGTGCTGCCAGACCACAGAATGATATTGTGATCAGTCTGATTACCTTTCTTTTTCTTAAGGAACTCGCTTTACTGCTCTCCATCATTTTCTACCTCGGTTCATTAGTTGTAATATTTTTACATTTCTAAGATAATATTACCATATATCGTCACATTATTCCAACATTTGTTTATTTTATTTTTCTCTATTTTATGGGCCTTTTTCACCATCTCAAGGCTATCTCAAGGCCCCTTCACAAGCAGAAGGGTCCCCCGTGCCCCCGGGTACTATCCTAAGGAAAAACCCTCATCTATCAATCATAACCCAAGTTCTAAGGTTTATACCGCATTCTTGAATAATAACGGACTTGATGCAAAGGTAATCCGGGTCAAAGCAAATCCTAGCCAAGGTTCTGCTTTATAAGCATAAAAAGAAGAGCATCTTACGATGCTCTTCGATAAAAATATAGGAATAATTTATTTTACATCCTTGATGGAGAAGCTTACTCTTCCCATCTTATCCTGGCCAAGGCAAACCACCTTCACCACATCACCCAGGGTTAAGACATCCTCCACATGCTCCACTCTCTGCTTGGAGATCTTGGAGATGTGAACTAAGCCTTCCTTGCCGGGTGCGAATTCTAAGAATGCGCCGAATTCCTTGATGCTGATAACCTTACCGGTATAGTACTTGCCTTCTTCAAACTCGGTAACGATCATCTGTACCATATCAATCGCCTTCTGGATGCTCTCCTTATCGGTACCGCAGACAGATACAGCACCATCATCGGTAATGTCGATCTTAACACCGGTCTGATCAATAATCGCATTGATGGTCTTACCTCTCTGGCCGACAACATCGCCGATCTTGGAAGGATCGATCTTGATCTGGACGATCTTGGGTGAATAAGGTCCAACCTCAGGTCTGGGCTCGGAGATAACCGGAGCCATAATCTCATCTAGGATATAGGTTCTTGCCTTCTTCGTCTGGTAGATTGCCTTCTCGATGATTTCTCTGGTCAGACCATGGATCTTGATATCCATCTGGATCGCTGTGATACCCCTATGGGTACCGGCAACCTTGAAGTCCATGTCACCGAAGAAATCCTCCAGGCCCTGGATATCGGTCAGAAGTATATAATCATCGTCGGTCTCACCGGTCACCAGACCTACAGAGATACCGGCTACGGCTGCCTTGATCGGAACACCGGCGGACATCAGGGATAAGCTGGAAGCGCATACGGAGCCCTGGGAGGTGGAACCGTTGGATTCTAATACTTCGGATACAGTACGAATCGCATAGGGGAATTCCTCCTCTGAGGGAAGCACCGGAATTAAAGCTCTTTCAGCTAAGGCACCATGTCCGATTTCACGTCTTCCGGGACCTCTGGAGGGCTTAGTCTCACCTACAGAGTAGGAAGGGAAATTATAATGATGCATATATCTCTTGCCGGTTTCATTCTCATCAATACCGTCTAATCTCTGGGTCTCAGCCAAAGCACCTAAGGTAGTGATGGTCAGTACCTGAGTCTGTCCTCGGGTGAACATACCGGAACCATGGGTTCTGGGCAGTACGTCAATCTCAGCGGCCAGCTTACGGATCTGATCGATCGCACGGCCGTCCGGACGCTTCTTATCCTTTAAAATCATTTTGCGGACAGTCTTCTTCTCGAACTTATAGATTGCCTCACCGAGTAAAGGAAGCCATTCAGGATGGGTCTCCTCATAACGGGCGATCAGCTTCTCAGTGATTGCTTTGATATTTGCCTCTCTGACCTGCTTCTCATCGGTAAATACAGCTGCCTCCATGGCCTCCGGAGTGATGAAGCTGACCATATCCTCGTACAGCTCCTCGGGAGTATCCATATGAATATACTCATGCTTCGGCTTGCCGCAGTCTGCTACAATACCGTCAATAAAAGCAATGATCTTCTGATTTACTTCATGGGCAGCGAAAATCGCCTCGATCATCCGATCCTCGGGAACCTCATCGGCACCGGCTTCTATCATGATGACCTTTTCCCTGGTGGAAGCTACCGTAAGGGCCATAGTGGACTGCTCCCTCTGGGCAGAGGTCGGATTAAATACAAACTCTCCGTCTACCATACCTACCATTGTGGAAGCGATGGGTCCGTCAAAGGGAATGTCAGAGATGCAGGTTGCAATTGCAGATCCCAGCATCGCTGCCAGCTCCGGCGGGCAATCCTGATCCACGCAGAGAACCAGATTATTCAGGGTTACATCATTGCGGTAATCCTTGGGGAATAAGGGTCTCATAGGGCGATCAATGACGCGGGAGGTAAGGATTGCATTTTCAGAGGGCTTGCTCTCTCTCTTGATGAAGCCTCCGGGGATCTTACCTACTGCATAAAGCTTCTCTTCATATTCTACGCTTAAGGGAAAGAAATCAATTCCCTCTCTGGGTTTATCTGATGCGGTTGCCGTAGATAATACAACCGTATCCCCATAATGCATCAAAGCGGCGCCGTTGGCCTGAGCAGCTACTCTTCCGATGTCAACGGTAAGTGTTCTGCCTGCAAGTTCCATGGAATAACTTTTGTACATGTTCAATTCTCCTTTTACAAATCATTTTGTCATGCTTAAGAACACAGATTCATCCCTATGTTTCTTAAGCCAGTTCAAGCCGGAGGCACCGAAACAACTGAAAAATCCACCGGACCCTCTCTTCCTGCCCGGAGCTGAACATAAGAAAGCTCTGTTCTGCATCTCATCTGTTCCGTTTCCGATAGCCTTTTCAGAAGTCTCGGGTAGTCCTCCTGTCACTCTAACTAAGATATTATACCATTATTATTACCAATATGCTACAATAATTTTCACAAGATGAAAAGGTAATCAAAAAGGAGCCCAAGGGATATCGGACTCCTTTCAAAACAGCATCTATCTTAATACCGGATCTGCGCCTAATAATCACGGTGGTCATGAAGGTCTTTTCTATACTCCTTGCCTGTCGGATTCTCGATCAGGGTGGCACATTCAAATCTATGTCTGTGCCCGTCATCCACTGACGTTACCGATTCCAGAAAGTGTACATGCTTATGATTGCCTACCGGTATGACACCGCCGGTCTTACCCTTGAATTCATGATAATGATCATCGAAGGTATCCGTTCTGAAACATACCTCATGGACATGATCATGGTTTCCGTAGGACATCGCTTCTTCTGAAACAATACAGAAGCGGTGCTGATGAGGATCCTCCTCCTCTGCTGTCATTACACTTCCCTGAATCTCATGTACATGCTTTTGTTCATCGGAGCAATTATCATGTTTGCCAAAGGCTCCCTGATACTGGTTCTGGTAGTTATTTCTATTATAGCCCATTCTATCCCTTCCTTTTCATGTAATATTCCGGATACAGCTTATCAGTAACGGAGTTGCCGTATCTTCGGCCGCTATAAAGCAGCCATAATATCATATGAAAATTAGGAGACTGTGTGTCTATCCCTGCTGAAAAAATCGGAACAGCTGATTAGTTCTAAGCTTGATCGGATCTTCTTTTATTATGATTCCACGATGTTCTTCAGCCATTTTTTCTTGCGGTACCGAGGAATCCCCAGTGTCAGCTTATAGAACTCCTCTAACAGAATCATGCCATAAACCACATATACCGGAAGCTTTAAAATCAAGCCTCCAAGGACTGCCATGGGGATACCGATCAGCCAGACACCGGTCACATCCAGGAAGAGGGCATATTTCGTATCCCCACCACTCCTGAAGATAGCGACGATCAATAAGGCATTCAGCATTCTGGCCGGCATATAGAGTACGAAAACGATAATACTTAAACGTACTAATCTCGCTACCGCAGGATCAACATCAAACCAGGCAATCACATATTCCTTCGTCAAAAGGAGGATGAGGGCCCCGATGGTGGTTAGGATCAGCTGCAGCACAACATAGACCTTGGCATGCTCATCCGCCTTCTTCAGCTCATTGGCACCCAGCTCATTTCCCAGAATGACTGCCGCTGCCGAACAGATTCCGAAGAAGAATACCATGGCTACCTGCTCTATGGTATTGGAAATGGTGATGGCGGCTGTCGCATCATCTCCCATTCTGCCGTAGACCAGGGAGTACATCGTTACGCCCAGCCCCCACATAAACTCATTCGCGATTACCGGGGTGGCAGTATAAAAGTATTTCATGACAAAGGTCTTAGGGAAATACGGTGTCCGCTTCTCCCCTGAACCTCTCTTCGCTCTGTCCGGATCCTTATAGTGGATGAAATCCCCGACTCCGTTATCACCTGTCCTATGAAGATGTACAATGAACAGGAGAGCTGTAGCCTCCACGATTCTGGCGATTAAGGTAGCCAATGCAGCACCGGCCACTCCCATGGCAGGGAAGCCGAACTTGCCGAAAATCAGTCCATAGTTAAAGAACACATTCACGCAGATGGAGATGGAGGTTATGATAACAGGCAGCTTCACATAATTCATGGAGCGCAGTATCGCCACATAAGCATTGGTTACTGCCGTCAGAGGGTAGCTTAAGGCTATGATGATCAGGTATTTTGCTCCCTGGGTAATCGTTCCCTGCTGTGGGGTAAAGATTCGCATGACAAGCTCCGGACATAAGAGTCCGGGGATGACAAAGAGGAAGGAGCATGCGACTCCGATCAGGAGTGACATCCTCAGTACCCTCTTGATATTACCCAATTCCCGCTTCCCCCAGTACTGGGCAGCCAGAATTCCGGAGCCGGAGCATACACCGAACATTAGGAGGGTGAATACAAAGAATACCCTGTTCGCCAGCCCGACCGCTGCAATATCTGTTACACCCAGCTTACCGATCATCATGGTATCCACCAGGTTCAGTACATTATTCAATAGATTCTGAAGCACGATCGGTATCGTAATTCTGATTGTCTTCTTCAGGAAGCTTTTATCCTTCGTTATTAGTCGTAAATATTTCATGATTCCATGCTGTCAGCGAAGCGGACCCTGCCTCCGGGATCTGCTCCATAGTGCTACTGCCCTTTCCTTTTGAATTTTCACATAAAAAAGCTGTCCCACGGAAAACCTAACAAAATGGGACAGCTTCAAATCACTGGTTTATGACTATTTTCTTAAGCCTAAACGCTCAATCAAATTACGGTAACCTTCAATGTTCGTCTTCTTGAGGTACTCAAGTAATCCGCGTCTTTGTCCAACCATCTTGAGGAGACCTCTTCTGGAATGGTGGTCCTTCTTGTTATTCTTCAGGTGCTCTGTTAACTCGGTGATTCTCTCGGTTAAAAGCGCAATCTGAACCTCGGGAGAACCGGTATCCTGCGGTGTTCTTCCGTAAGCATTGATGATTTCCTGTTTCTTCTCTTTGCTGATCATAATAAATCCTCCTTCAATTGAATCGCCGAATACTAAGAAAAAGGTCGGAGTGTCCAGATTCCGGGTATTGGCTGGTCTCGTTTACATCAGGTATCTTAACACAGATCACTCTTATTGTAAACAATTTTTTGATATTTTACAACAACTTTTACAGTAACCTAGTTTATCTTTGAACCGCATCCCGCACAGAAGGAAGCGCCGGGAGCATTCACCTTACCGCAGTTGGGACAAGCAGCACCGGGAACCGCATTCTGAACCGGCGGCTGATAGTTGGGACGAGGCTGCTGATACATCTGGGCTCCCACAGGAGCTTCACCCAGAATCTTATGTACGAAGTTCAGCTTGAATTCTTTGTTTCTTAATGTCTGTATGATGAATAAAAGGAATACCAGAACCACAACAAAGTTGAGGACAGATCTTCCATACTTGTAAATATACTGAAGTGCATTCTGGAAGGCATTCAGATCATATTCATCCTTCAGGTAATCCAGAGCATAACTATAAATCTTCGTATTCACATTATAGCCCTGAGGAGTAACCAGATCGATGAAATATCCAAGAACGGTAAAGCATAAGCTAATCAATTGTACCAGCGCTGCTACGATATAGGACTGCTTGACTGCATTTTTCACTCTGTCGTCACACTGAAGGCCGAATACCACTGCTGCGAAAATAACCGCTACCAGAAGTCCTCCCTCCAGACTGTAGGTCAATAAATAACCGACCATATAAGCCAATACACATAAAATTGTTGCAGGAACACCCAGGTTTCTTTTGTCACTAAACTTCTCCATAATCATCTACCATACCTTTCTTTTATTATTCTTGTGCCTGTCATGATGTACGCGTGATGGTTACTCAGGCAGTAATTTTGGAGGGCGGATTTCCGCGACCAAGATTTAACTTCATCTTACCATAATCGGACAAAGCAGTCAATAGAATCCAGCCCAAGAAGGCCCCTCAAAACCCGTCCGGAAGCGGCCAAAGGTGCCTTAGGAGCTTTCTGTTAACCCAGATTCCGGCCTTGCCGAATATACCTGTTTTCACAAATGTAAGCTGAATTTGCCCGAAAATTTCGACGATAAAAAACCGGCCCAGGCAAGAAGCTAGCCTGTAGGCCGGACTTATTTCAGTATCCCTGCATCAAAATACTTCTGTGAAATAATGATATCCTCCTGCATCTTATTCTTCAGCTCCTCAAGAGAATCGAATTTAAATTCGGGTCTGATAAAATGCAGTATCTCCACCTCAATCTCCTTGCCGTACAGATCCCGGTCAAAGTCAAATAGAAAGGTCTCAACTCCCTTGTTCTTCTCCGCTCCGACCGTAGGCTTATAACCGATGCTTGTCACACCGGGGTAGGACTCACCTTCGATCAGGGTCCTCGATACATAGACTCCGCTGGGGGGCAGAAGCTTATTTTCTGAGGGAATCAGATTTGTCGTGGGCATACCAAGGGTCCTGCCGATCTTCCTGCCATGTAAAACCTTGCCGTAGATGGAATAAGGCTGTCCCAGCATGGCATTGGCCGCTTCCATATTTCCCTCCGCCAAAAGCTTACGGATGACCGAGCTGCTGATGATCGTATGATTCAGTCTTTTCTTATCACAGGCCAGAACCTGATAGCCATATTGGTCCTCCAGCTCCTTCAGCAAACGGATATCTCCTCTGCGGTTATGACCGAAGCAAAAATCCTTCCCGACCACAATCAGCTTCGCATCCAGCTTCCCCACCAGGATATCCCGAATAAAGTCCTCAGGCTCGATATTCTTCGTCTCCTGGGTAAAGGGATAGGAAACCAGTATATCCATATCGGTCCGGCTAAGCTTGACCCGCTTTTCTTCCTCCGTATAGATCAGTTCAAATTCCTTCTTACGGAAGAGGTTTCCTGGGTGATACAGAAAGCTGAACATCACAGCCTGATATCCCTGCTTTTTAAAGGCGATTACCTGTTCCATCAGGTGCTGATGTCCAAGATGTAGGCCATCAAACTTTCCCAGCGTCACCGCACTGTTCTTTAATTTAAAATCCGTAACTCCTGCTATATATTCCATCGTTTCCTCCAAGCTTCACTCCCTGAACTTTCTGTTTGGTCTCTTTCGTCAGCTGTTTGGTTCTGAAGCCAGTTGTCTGTTGTTCATGTTATTTAAAGAAACATTTTATAGGGCCGAAAGCTACCCTCTGTGGGATCATATTCATATATACCGATAAAGTCCCGACCGGAATCATATACTCTGATATGGAGGGGCCTCTGATTTCGCTCTAAGGGATTCGAAGCCTGCTCAGATACCCGGGTCAGCATAAGCCTGATCTCTTCCCTATCCGTTCTCATCAGCTTCTCTACGAATAAGGCATTCCCATTATGAAGGGGCTTATCAAACTCAGGATCTACGATGAGCTTAGGATATGCACGGAATACCTCCTCCACCGGAAGGATATGCTCCCTTAGCCTGTCCTCTTCCCTAAGCGCCTCTACCTCGGACAGCTTCATGGCATCCTTTAGAGTAAAGTCACCTACCCTGGTACGGATAAGACTTTTCATCGATCCTCCGCAGCCAAGGGCTTGTCCGATATCATGCAGCAGGGTTCTGATATAGGTTCCCTTCCCGCAATCCACCGAGACAGTGACCTCCCCTTCCGCTTCGGAATAGGATAATATCCGGATCCCATAGATTGCTACCCTCCGGGTATCCCGCTCTATCTCCTTCCCCTGTCTCGCCAGTTCATAAAGCTTCTTCCCATGAATCTTAATTGCAGAATACATGGGGGGAAGCTGATCATATTCTCCGACAAAGCTTTGAATCACAGCGGTAATCTCCGGCAGCTTCGCAGTAACCTCGGACACCTGAAGCACCTTACCGGTCAGATCCTGGGTATCTGTTACGATTCCCAGCTTCAGCACAGCTTCATAGGTCTTGGTCTTATCGGTAATCAGATCTACCAGCTTCGTCCCCTTTCCCAGACAGACGGGAAGAACTCCCTCCGCATCAGGATCCAGGGTCCCGGTATGACCGATTTTCTTCATTTTTAAGATACCTCTCATTTTTGCTACTACATCATGAGAGGTATATCCTTTTTCCTTATATATATTTATTATTCCGTTCACGAAATCTCAAGTCTCCTTTATACCCTGACCTTATCCTCTTATCCCTGATCAAGGCTTCGGCAGCTGGGTTTCCAGCTCCTCGGCAAGGTCTGCGATGATTTCCGAGACATCACCGTACATCGAACAGCCGGCTGCCTTAATATGACCGCCTCCGCCGAAGTGTACGGCAATTTTACTTACATTCACATCCCCATTGGACCTTAAGCTAACCTTATACTCACCGGGCTTCACCTCGTAGAGGAAGATCGCCGCCTCCGTACCCTTGGTTACTCTTAACTGGTCAATCACTCCATCCAGATCGGAATGGCTTGCTGCATAAAGCTCCAGCAGCTTATGTTCTATGGAGGATACGATGACCCTGCCATCTAATATCAACTTGCTTTCCATCAGACACCGGCCTAAAAGCTGGGTCTGCATGAAGGTCCTGGCATAGAAGGTTTCATCGATCAGCTTGGAGAAGGGTATTCCCTTACTGATCAGGCAGCCTGCTACCTTCAGGGTCTTTTCGGAGGTGTTGGAATGCTTGTAGACACCGGTATCATGTATCAGACCGACATATAAGCACTCTGCCACCTCTTTTGTGATCTTCTCCTCCTCAAAGAGGTCAAAGAGGACCTCGCAGGTGGAGGAAGCATCATCTACCACATGATTCACCTGTCCAAAGAGACTGTTGCTGATATGGTGATCGATATTGATTGTCTTCCCGGCTGTCTGAAAGTATTTGGCAGCATTGCCCAATCTGTCCAGACTACCGCAGTCCAGGGAGATAAAAAGATCATATACCTCCTCGGACTCATAGCTATGCTTAATCTCCTCAGTCCCCTTCAGAATACGGAACTCATTCCCAAAGGGCTCCAGATAAACATCTACCTGTTCAATCCCAAGCTCATCCTTGTGCTGCTTCAGATACTGACTAAGGGCGGTGCAGGAACCGACGCAATCCCCATCCGGTCTGATATGACCGGCGATGACGATCTTCTTCCTGCCCCTGACCTCAGTATCAATTTTCTTCAATGTAATCATACTCATACCGCACCCTATCCTTCCGGTTCCGGTCTTCGGTTGTATCTTAGTTGCTTCACCTGACTCATCCTAGGTTTATCCGGGTTCTCATCCGATTAGAAATCGTCCTCGCCTTCCTCCGGGTCTTCCTCGTCTTCCTCTTCTTCGGACTCATCCTCATCGTCATCCGGGTCCTCATCCAAAACATCAGTCAAAGCATCGGCATCGCTGCTCTTGCTGTTGACCTCATCAATCAGCTTGGACATCCTGACCCCGTATTCAATGGAATTATCCAGCATAAAGGTAAGCTCCGGAGTATTTCTAAGATTCAGTTTTTTTGCCAGCTGTCCGCGAATAAAGGAGGCCGCACTTTTTAAGCCCTGCCTGGTGGCATTCTTAGACTCTTCATCCCCAAGTACACTGATATAGACCTTTGCTGTCTTCAGATCGGGTGATACCTCAACCGATACAACAGAAGTCATCGGATTGATTCTGGGGTCCTTTATCTCACGGCTGATTAAATTGCTCAGCTCCTTCTGTACCTCAACATTGATTCTGGTGTTTTTAATACTGTTTTTTCTCATTCCTGCCTCCATTCTGCCGCCCGGGCCAAGTGTAACAGCCCGGATGGCAACAGATCAATCATGATATAAGGTGCCGCAATTTCGCTGTAGGTCCTTCCCTGTACTACCTGGGAACCTCCTGCATAATATATAACTCTACTCTGTCGCCTTCCTTAACATCATTGAACTTCTCAAATACAAGACCACATTCGTAGCCGGTCGCAACCTCCTTGACATCATCCTGGAAGCGCTTAAGGCTTGCCAGTGTTCCGTCATAGATCTTGGCATTGTCACGGTATATCCTGGCCTTGCTGCCCCTGATGATCTTACCGTCCGTCACATAGGAACCGGCAATCGTACCGATACCGGAGGCCTTGAAGGTCTGGCGGATCTCAGCATGACCGATGATTCTCTCTTCAAATACAGGATCCAGCATGCCCTTCATCGCTGCTTCCACATCGTCAATGGCATTGTAAATAACTCTATACAGCTTAATATCTATCTTCTCACGGTCGGCAGTTTCCTTCGCCGCATTATCCGGCTTCACATTGAAGCCGATGATGATGGCATTGGAGGTGCTTGCCAGAATTACATCGGATTCGTTGATCGCACCGACACCGCCATGGAGTACCCTTACGGCTACCTCTGCATTGGAGAGCTTCAGCAAACTCTGCTTCATCGCTTCCACGGAGCCCTGAACATCTGCCTTGATAATCAGATTCAACTCCTTGATATTGCCGGCCTGAATCTGTGAGAAGAGACCATCTAAGGAAAGCTTTGCCTTTGTATCGGCAATCAGTCTCTCCTTACCCTGGGAGATAAATGCTTCAGCTATCGTTCTGGCTTCCTTCTCGTTCTGTGTTGCCACGAAAATCTCGCCCACTCCGGGTACTTCATTTAAACCTAATATTTCTACAGGTGTAGAAGGTGTAGCTTCCTTGACCCTTCTGCCCTTGTCATCCATCATTGCACGAACCTTACCGTAGGAAGCTCCTACTGCCACATTATCACCGACATGGAGGGTTCCCTTCTGTACCAGAATGGTAGCCACAGGACCACGGCCCTTATCCAGCTCTGCTTCAATGACAAGGCCTCTGGCATTTCGGTCGGGATTGGCCTTCAATTCACCCATTTCAGCGGTTAAAAGGATCATCTCCAGCAGATGGTCGATACCTTCCTTTGTATGAGCTGATACGGGAACAAAAATCGTATCTCCGCCCCAGTCCTCTGCGACCAGCTCGTATTCTGTCAGCTCCTGCTTAACCCGCTCCACATTGGCACTGGGCTTATCGATCTTATTGATTGCAACAATAATCTGGACACCAGCTGCCTTCGCATGACTGATTGCTTCGATCGTCTGAGGCATGACACCATCATCCGCTGCAACTACCAGAATCGCAATATCTGTAGCCTGAGCACCTCTCATACGCATGGATGTAAAGGCTTCATGGCCGGGAGTATCTAAGAAGGTGATCTTCTCGCCGTTAATCTCAACCACATAAGCACCGATGTGCTGGGTGATGCCGCCGGCCTCTCTGGAGGTTACATTGGTTTCCCTGATGGCATCCAGTAAGGAGGTCTTACCATGGTCTACATGACCCATGACACATACGACCGGAGGACGTTTTACCATGGTCTCGGGAGCATCCTCTTCTTCCTTCATCAGCTCCTCAACTTCGTTGACCTTGACCTCTTTCTCAGCGATAATCTCATACTCCAGTGCGATTTCTTCAGCTTCCTCGTAGGTGATTTCATGATTCAGTGAAACCATCTTACCGGCAAGGAATAGCTTCTTAACCAGGGCAGCTGAAGGCATCTTCATCTTATCTGCAAGCTCCTTGATGGTCAGTACCTCAGGAAGAGTGATGGTCTTGATCTCATCCTCTTTCGTCGGGGCCTGTGGCTTGGGCTGGATAAACTGACCCTTTTTGGGTGCAATCTTGTTGATTACCTTCTCATCATCAGAATCGATGTCCTCATTGGGAATGATACCCCGATCCTTTAATAATTTATCCTTATTCACACGATCTCTGCTTCTGCGGTTATCGTTTTTCTCTGCAACCTTCTGGTCCAGAATCTGCTGGTCAAAATTCTTCCGCTCACTGCCCGGACGACCGGCAGGACCCTTCTTATTGCCCGTACGGTTGCCATAGCTCGGCTTGTCGTCCTCATCCTTCTGGAAGCCGGTATCAAAGCCGCTTCGCGGAGCAAAGCCACCGCTTCTCTGTCCACCCTGCTGTCCGGCAGGTCTGTTATAACCACCCTGGCCCTGACCATAGGATCTTTGGCCATCTCCGGGGCGTCCGCCACCCTGACCCTGAGGGCGGTTACCCTGATAGCCCTGTCTGTTCTGATTATTATAAGCACCCTGGCCGGCAGGTCTGTCCCCGTAAGGTCTCTGACCATCCCTGTTACCCTGGTAGCCCTGGCCGGCCAGACGATTGCCGCCCTGACCATAAGACCTCTGTCCGTCTCCGGTGCCTCTTCCTTCTCCACCCGGTCTGTTATCGCCGTAGGGCCGCTGTCCGTCTCTGTTCCCCTGATAGCCCTGGCGGTTACCACCCTGACCATAAGGTCTCTGTCCGTCTCCTGTGGGTCTCTGTCCGTCCCTGTTACCCTGGTAGCCCTGGCCCTGACGGTTGCCGCCCTGACCATAGGATCTTTGATTGTCTCTGTTATCTCTGTTGCCCTGATAGCCCTGGCCTTGACGGTTGCCACCCTGACCATAGGATCTCTGATTGTCACCGGCAGGTCTGCCTTCCCCCGCAGGTCTCTGACCGGAATAGGACTGGGTCTGAGGTCTCTGTCCATCCGTTGCCGGTCTCGCTTCTCCTGCTGGTCTCTGGCTCGGTCCACCGGCATGATATGACTGATTCTGGGCACCCTGACGAGCTGCACCCTGACCGGAAGGTCTCTGTCCATCGGCAGATCTCTGACCGGTAGCAGCTGCATTTCCTGTATTCTGGGGCTGTGCGCCCTGACGGACTCCTCCTCCATGACCTACCGGCCGTTGATTGTCTCCCATCGGTCTATGTCCGGCAGCATTCGTGCTGCTTGCTCCGCTATGTTGAGGCTGACTGCCCTGACGCATACCACCCTGACTTGCAGGTCTTGTACTGTCAGCTGTCTGTCTTGCTTCACCCGCAGGTCTGCTTCCGCTCTGTACATTCGTATGGCCTCCGCCGGCATGGTATACCTGGGTCTGACCACCCTGACGTACACCTCTCTGAGCAGGTCTGACCTGCCCGTCAGCTACCGGTCTGCTCTGTACTGTCTGGCCTGTTCTGACTGTGCCCGCAGCTGCCTGTGCCCTGACGATACCCTGAGAAGCCACTACAGGTCTGGCTGTCGCTGCTCCGGTGGCACTCTGTGCCGCAGATCCCTGGACAGGGGTGGCTGTCGGTCTCTTGGCAGGAGCTGCCTGACTGCCTGCTCCGCCCAGGAAGTGATCCTGCACTGCTTTGACCTCATGATCATCCAGATTAGAGCTGTGGGTCTTCTTTACCCCGAAGGTCTTCTCCAGATAATCCTGAATATCCTTACTTTCAACAGTCTTTTTTGACTGATCATTTATTATTTTTTTTAATTCAAACACTTTCATTTTCGCCATACTTACTACCTCCGTATCTATCACTGCATCATTTTAAGTTGCTTTTCAATTGCATCAGCCAAGCCTCGATCAAGCACAGCCAAAGAGGCTCGAAACTCCTTGCCCATGGAATGGCCCAATTCGGTCTTGTCACCAAAAAAATAGATTGGCACTTTATAATAAGTACACATATTGGTAAACATTTTCTTCGTATTGTCTGATGCATCCTCTGCTACAATCACAAGGGCCGCTTTATGTTCTTTTACTGCTTTTTCCGTAGAGAATTCACCGCTCACGATATTCCGTGATTTCGTTGCTATCCCAAACAGATTAAATATTTTCTTCGCTTCCGGATTCAAGCAATCCCAACTCCTTCTCCAATGCTTCTACTATTTCCTTTGGAATCGCTGTCTTCAACGAGCGTTCCAGACCCTTCGTCCTGATTGCCTTTTGCAGGCAGGATACCTGGCAGCAGATGTACGCCCCCCTGCCATTCTTCTTGCCGGTAGTATCTATGGCGATATCATCCTCCGGAGTCTTCAAGATTCGGATCATTTCCTTCTTACTCCTCATCTCTCCGCATCCGGTACACATTCTTAACGGTATTTTTTTTGCCAAATCATATCACATCCTTAATATCCCATGCTCTGGGATTCGCTCTTGATGTCTATCTTATATCCGGTCAGCTTCGCCGCAAGCCTTGCATTCTGTCCTTCCTTACCGATGGCAAGGGAAAGCTGATAATCAGGAACTATTACTCTTGCACTCTTCTCATACTCATCCACCATAACGGACACGACCTTAGCCGGACTTAAGGCATTTTCGATCAGCTGGGCGGGATCATCACTCCAGTTGATGATATCGATTTTCTCATCCCTAAGCTCCCGAACAATCGCATTTACTCTGGCTCCATTCATTCCGACACAGGCTCCGACAGCATCCACATCGGGATTGTTGCTCCACACTGCCATCTTGGTTCTGGAGCCGGCCTCACGGGCTATGCTCATGATTTCCACGGTTCCGTCCTGGATCTCGGTCACCTCTGCCTCGAATAAGCGCTTCACCAGCTCCGGATGGGTTCTGGATACGGATATTCTGGGTCCCTTTGTGGTATCCTTTACCTCGAGGACATAGAGCTTAATACGGTCTGTAGGTCTGAATACCTCTCCTCTGACCTGTTCATTCTCACTTAAAATGGCATCCGCCTTGCCCAGATTAATACTAACATTATTTCCGACATAGCGTTGCACGATACCGGTAACGATGTCTTTTTCCTTGCTGCTGTACTGCTGGTAAAGTACCTTTCGCTCTTCCTCACGGATCTTCTGGACCACGACCTGTTTTGCCTTCTGGGCAGCGATACGACCGAAGTTCTTGGGAGTAACCTCCACACCGACGATATCCCCTATGTCATTTTGGGGATCCTTCAGCTTCGCCTGAGCCAGGCTGATCTGCATGACAGGATCAGTCACAGTCTCAACAACCTCTTTCATAGCGTATACGCCTACTTCTCCGGTAACCCGATCTATATTTACCTTTATGTTATCCGCTCTGCCAAAGTTGTTCTTACATGCAGCCACCAATGAATTTTCGAGAGCCTCCAATAAAATATCCTTACTGATATCCTTTTCCTTCTCTATCTGATTTAAAGCCTCAATCAATTCCCTTCCTGCATCTAATTTTGCATCCATTTTTTCTATTCATCCTCCTTGTTATTAATCTATCACTTAAAAATCAAAGGTCAGTCTCGCCATCGCGATATCAGACCGAAGAAGCTCCACGGGTGAACCGTCCTCCAGTTCAAGTACCAGCTTCTCTGCATCAAAGGCGGTCAGGATACCGACCCATTCCTTCCTCTTATTCATGGGCTTATAGAGCTTGACTTCCACTTCTTCGCCGATACTTTTCTCAAAATGTTTGTCTTTCTTCAACTGTCTTCCAAGCCCCGGTGAGCTGACTTCCAGGATATAGGCATCCGGAATATAATCCGCCTTATCCAGCAGATCGCTCAAGGCTCTGCTGACCAGTTCACAGTCATCCACCGTAATGCCGCCTTCTTTGTCGATGTAGGCACGGAGAAAATAGTTTCCGCCTTCCTTTACATACTCAAGATCATACAGCTCAAAATGATTAGCAGCCAGAATCGGTGTGATTAGTTTCTCCGTTTTTCTTTCATATTCTTCGTGCTTTGCCAAAATATCCCCACTTTCTAATGAATCTCATGCTTTGCCGTTCGTTTCAAATAAATGATAATTCTGTCATTGCCGATTTACAAAACAGAAGAGTGGACTTTCGTCCACTCCTTAATAGTCTTATCATTTAGCACAATTGTTATTATATCAAAGAGAACCAATAATTGCAAGAATTATTTTCTGAAAGTTGCATCCGTCCTTTGACATGCGTAAATTTAGTATGTAACATCACAGCCCGGGACCTCGCTTAGAAATCTGCTGACCTGCTCCTCCGGGACCTTCGTATTGGACAGATCAAGAATGATCAGGTTTTTCAAGCCATAGAGCGGGGTAATATCCTGAACATCGGTATTGGATAGGATCAGCATATTTAGCTTCTCCAGGTTTTTGACTGCCGATATATCCTTAATCGCCGTATTCCCGTCAATACGCAGCTCATTCAAGTTCTTCAGATTCTTGATTGCATCAATGGAACTGATTCTGTTATTGGACAGGATTAATATTTCAAGGGAGGAAAGCTCACGAAGCGGGTTGATATTACTGATCTGATTGTATGAAGCATCCAAACAGGTCAGCTCTGCCATGCCGCTGATAGGTTCCAGCTCTGTAATATTGTTCTGACGGATGTTCAGATAATCCATCCATATGGATTCCCTAAGCTCCTCCAAGGAACTAAGACTGTTGGCGGAGACATCCAGACTGGTCAGCGCCTTCACATTCTCTATGGAGGATAGGTCCTCCAATTTACTGTTATCTTTTACAACAGCATACTTCTTCCTGACGGGTTCTTCCGTAGGCTCAGGTGCCGAACTGATCACATCCTCCGTTGACTCGGATTCAGGTGAAGCCTTTGCTGCTGACTGCTCTGAACCTCCGGCTGCCTGCTGCTCTGTATCCGAATTTTCTTGGGAAGACCCATCCTTTTCTGCCCCACCGCTTGCTATATCAGTTTTCAGGGTCTCCGGCGCAGTATCATCCTCTTTTGTTGATCTGACGATGAACAGAATCAGGCCGATGCAGACACCTATTACCAGGCAAGCTGCTACTATGGTCACAAGTATCTTCGTGTATAGAGGCTTAGTATCGGCATTCTTTTTCCTATGAGGATGGTCCTCCGGTAGAGAATCAGGACCATTTCCACCTCCGATATTCGTTCGTCCCTTCTTAGACTTATCTTCTTCCTCTATATTTTCTTCTCTCTTATGTCCATCTCCGTTTTTTCCGTCAAGAGAATCGTCCTCATCCCTCTTGGGTGATTTGGGAATAAGTATGGTCTCATCATAATCAGGTCTTTCTTCCAGATCTGTGGGCCTTAAGGTTTCCAGGGCGGTGAGAAATTCCTCAGGAGTCTGATAACGGTTGTTCGGATCATATTCACAGGCCTTTAGGACTACCTCTGCCAATCGGTCTTTAGCCCGGACAGGGGGAGGTAATTTCTCTCCACGCATTCGTATATCGAAGCTCTCCTGCTGGCCTATGGGCCTTTGATCCTGTCTGTTTGTATTAGAAAAGGGTATCTTCAGCTTGTTCAGATAATGGTATAGAACCAAGCCCAAGGAATAGATATCTACCCGTTCATCATATTGATTACTGCGGTATACTTCGGGAGCCATATAGTTAAAGGTGCCTGTACGGGTTAAATTATACTGCGTACCCTCCAGCTTTCTGGCAATACCGAAATCCCCCAGCTTATAGTCACCATCCGAGGATACGAAGATATTGGCAGGCTTGATGTCGCGATGGATCAGCTTCCTTTTCTGGCAAAGATTCAATGCCCTGCATAGGTCCTTACCCAATTTTACCACTGTTTCAATTGTGCATGGATTCATCAGGAAGTAATCATCCAAGCTCGTTAATAGCTCCATGCGGATCAGAATATAGTAGCCGATTTCATCCTGCTTCTCAATGATTTTATGGTCTTCATAGCTTACGATATTCGATTTACCCTTCAGCTGTGCCATAATCGCAATTTCTCTATAGACATCCTTTACGATACCATAGAAATGGGTTCTTGCGGATACCTCATCCATACCGTCATAGAAAACCTGCTTTGCCTCTGCTTCTGTATTTGGTACGGGGATGATCTTCAAGGCACTTTCGTATCTTACTCCGAAATCTTCCCTATAAATCTTATAGACTGAGCCGTAATTGCCCTCGCCGATCAGACTATCGATATACCACGAATCCCAAAGGGGTTCCATGCTTTTTGGATTAAAGCTGCTCATACCCATCCCTCATTTGTAATATTTTATTCAACCAGAACCGTACAATAGTCCTTCTTTCCATTGGAGGAGGTTACAGTGATTCTGGCACTTCCTGCTTTATGACACGTGATTGTCCCGTTCACTACAGACACGATGGAGGAATCAGTACTGGACCAGGTTAAGGTTTTGTCATAGGCATTGCCCGGTATGATATTTACCGTCAGCTCTGTACTGTCACCTACGTTCAGCTTTAAGGAAGTCTTCTGCATACTGATACTGATCACTTCAGGCTTCGGTATTGGAGTCGGAGTTGGTTTCGGAGTCGGCTTCGGTGTCGGGGTCGGAGTAGGTTTCGGAGTAGGTGTTGGTGTAGGCTTAGGTGTTGGGGTCGGTGTAGGTGTAGGCCTTGCCTTGACCTCAACCGTAGCAGTTGCGCTTTTCCCGTCCGCTGTGGCCGTAATCTTACAGGTGCCAAGGGCCTTCGCGGTTACGACACCGGAGGCGTCCACTGTAGCGATCTTCTGATCAGAGGATTTCCAGGTGATTGTCTTTTTGGTGGCATCCTTAGGAGCTATGGTAGCAGTAAGGGTTATTTTATCACCTTTATACAGGGATACCTTTGAATTACTTAAGGAAATGCCGGATACGGGTACATTTCCTAATACGGTAACCTTACAGGTGTCCTTCATCGTTCCGTTGACCGCCTGCACCGTAATGACGGCAGTTCCCTGCCTCATTCCGGTAATCTCTCCTGTGGTCTTGGAGACCTTGACAATACTGTTGTTGTTGCTGGAAAAGACATAATCACCGGTTGCATTTGCAGGTACTAAGGTAGGTTTAAAGGTAAAGGAAGAACCGATCTTAATCGACTTCGATGAGGGAAGACTGATGGACTTGATGGGGACATAAGAACCGGTCTCTATCTCATATCTTCTGCCAAGCTGAAACTCCTTACCACTCTTCTTTACGATAATATAGTAGGTTCCCTTCGGCAGTTCTTCCCGATAGGAATAGATCTTCGTGTCCGAATAGCACCAATCCTGATGCTTTATCACCCCTTCTGAATCTTTGACTATGACATCCACTGTCGTTTGGTCTAACGTAGAAACCTTAAGACTAAGTGTAGCTTTCTTCTTTAAAACGATGCTGTAATAATTCTCATCCTCTTCGTAGGTCAGGACTCCCCGATACAATTTGTTGTCTTTTATGGGAATTGCGGTATCCACGGAGCTGTTGATCTTTTCCGAATCAATCGTTGCGTCTGCGGTGAATTTGCACGATATTTTAAAGGTTCCGCTGTTAACAACGAACTGATTATACAGATTAAGATAATAGGCTCTGGTATTCGCATAGAGATCAAAAGAAATGGTAGAGTAACCGGCTGCTTCATCATAATGTCCGTACTGGATCAGTTTCTTATCCTCATAACCGGCAGCATAGAGGGTTGCGGTGGTGGTATCCTTAATATAGTTGGTTATCGTAATCGTAAGCCTTCCAACCTCAGTAGGCTTAATCACATAGGTATCCGCAGCTCCGGAGACGAAATGGCCTTCTACGGTCTTACCAAGTGGAAGATTAATCTCCTTTTTATTCTCAGCAGCGTCCGCACCCATACTCAGAAAAAAGGGTATAAATAATATACCGGAAATCATCACTAGCAGGCATCTGGCTTTTCCGTTCATAGGTATTCCTCCCTATACATATATTGCATATTATATCATTTTTTGGTTAATGATGCAACCTTATCCGGGGAGAGAATTCTATATGAATTCTATATCTTAATACTTATCCCTGATTGAATCTCTGCAGGAAATCCTTTGTTCTCTGGTTCAGGGAATTAGAGAACACCTCTTCCGGAGTTCCCTGCTCCACGATCGCACCGTTATCCATAAAGATGATCCGGTCTGCCACATCCCTGGCAAAGGCCATCTCATGGGTTACGATCACCATGGTCATCTTCTCCTTCGCCAGCTCACGGATTACCTTCAGGATTTCTCCGGTCAGCTCCGGGTCCAGGGCGGAGGTGGGCTCATCAAAGAAGAGAATCTTGGGATTTAGAGCCAGTGCTCTGGCGATGGCTACTCTCTGCTGCTGTCCGCCGGACAGCTCGCAGGGATATGCTGCTCCCTTATCTGCCAGATTCATCTTCTCCAGCAGCTCTCTGGCCTTCTGTTCTGCCAGCTCTTTGGTTGTCCCCAGTACCTTAACCAAAGCATCGGTAATATTCTTCATCACGGTGTAATGGGGAAAGAGATTGAAATTCTGGAATACCAGTCCTACCTTCAGTATGATGTCATGGAGGGTCTTCGGGTCCGCATAAACCGCCTTCCCGTCCAGGGTGTCTACCATCTGCCGGCCGCATACCTCTATCCTGCCTTCATCTACTCTCTCAAGCTGGGTCAGACAACGCAGCAGGGTGGACTTACCGGAACCGGAGGGACCGATGATGGCAACGACCTCCCCCTCCCTAACCTCCAGGGAGATGTCCTTCAATACCTCCAGCCCATCAAATTGTTTTCTGATCATATCAGCGATTAACAGCATTTCCATCCTCCCAATCCAACCTCGATTCGCTGCGTTATATCATAATCTATTCAGCCCGGAAGTATAAGCAGAGCACCTGATCCGAGCCTCACTGTCTTCAGAACCGTTCCAATTCACATTCCTTATGTATTAGCCCTTATAATAATTCATCTTCTTCTCAATCACCTTAAAGGATATCTCCACCAAAGTATTCATGATCAGGTAAAAGGCTCCCGCTATGATGATCGGTATGGTGGAGGCATAGGTAGAGCCGGTTCTGGATGCCACCTTGAATAACTCCTCGATGCCGATTACCTGAGCCAGAGAGGTATCCTTGACCAAGGTCATCAGCTCATTGCCGGTGGCAGGAATGACGTGCCTTACCACCTGCGGAAGAACTATTCTCATAAAGGTCTGAAATTTCGTGTAGCCCAGTACCTTCGCAGCCTCATACTGTCCCTTCGGAATCGCTGCAATCCCACCACGGAAGATCTCACCGAAATAAGCTGCATAATTCACGGTAAAGGCTAAGATGCAGGCAAACGGACGGCTGAAGGTGGAGCCAAATATGAAATAGGGTCCGTACATGAAGAAGATCAGCTGCAGCATCAATGGTGTACCGCGAAAGATCAGCTGATAGATCCGGGTAGGAAAGCTGATCAGCCAGATGCGGCTTCTTCTTGCTAAGGCAACCAGAAAACCCAAGGGTATGGAGAAAAGAATGGTCAGAAAGAAGATCCGTACTACCCACAGGGTAGCCTTGAGCATCTCCGGTATCAGATAATCATAGGGTATCATGTCGGAACCTCCGGGAAATCGCATTATGATTTATAGTCTGTTTTATCCGCTCGAATTATTAAAAACAGATTTATTTGTTACTCTGTTAGCACTTTACCATATTACCATAACAGGGTTTCAAATTCAAATGGTATTTTAGCCAATTTCGTCCTCGATTCTCCGGACTTTCTTTCCTTCAGAGTTATAATAGTATTCGTAAGCTTCGGTTGCTGTTATCGTTATGATTTCCACTCCATTCCCGGATTCCATGCGTTTCATATCCGTGACCGAGACATCCTTCAATAGCTGTACCGGCTCACTCCCCTTACGGCTATAATAGAGTTCTCCTCTTCCCCTTACTCTGGTCCGGAAAAGAGCTGCCGTATCATCTCCGTTACTTATTATGGCAGCGACTCCACCTGCGATTTTAATCGCCTCCTTACTGCCGGTGCCTTCTTTGTAGAAGAGCTGGTCTCCGATCATATAATAAATCTGTGAAAGATCACCGGAAGTAATAAAGCTGCTCATCTGACTGACCACAGTGCTTTCCTGACATTTTCCATACAGATCACTCACCCTCTTGATGCTGCCCTTCGATGTACTGAACAGCAGATTATTCCCATCGGAGGATAGGACAAGCTTGCTCTCATTTTCCACACGGCATATCTGATCAGCATCTCCCTCTTTATTGACAATACGGATCGATCCGTCATTGCAGCGGATCAGTTTATTTTTAAAGCTTTTGAAGTTATGAACCATGATCATTCTGTCGGAATCAGCATATCCCTGATACTGATTTGGCAGCAGCAGCTCAATCGCTGCTACTCCGGCAATCTTAAGCAGTTTATCTCCTCCATCATAAAGATACGTGTTTCCTCCATCAGAACAGAGCATTTCCGAATAATCTTGGTTGACCCAGAGGGCATTCAGTCCAAAATAATCCATTAATTTGATCTCTTTTCCCTGGTTCCTGACATAGAGGGAGCTGATGGTATACCCCTGTAGTTCACTATAATAAATATAGATAGCATCATTGGAGACCTCATAGATATATTTATTAGCCCCCAGGGACTCTGCTTCCTTGCCCTCTCTTAAGAGGATATTCTCCATCTTGGAATTCTCATTGGTACCATAGTCCGGAGGGATCAGACTATAAACCAGAGTCTTACCATCCGGTGAGGTCACGATATATCCGAACTTTTTATCCTTCGCCTGGACTAAGAGCTTCTCTTTTTTGGTCTTCCTATCGTAACGGTAGAGCCCATAGTTATCCTCCTGCATCTTATCGGCATAGAACAGATACCTGCCGTCTGCCGACAGATCAGATACTGTGTATTCCTCGGACAACTGAATGCTATCCTCCTCGGTAACATAATGAAGCTCTACATCCTGCCTCTCCTCAGACTTTATAAGATAGATCACTGCTGCGGATTTGTCCCGGCTATATTGACAGTAGCTGGGATAATCAAAGCTATGAACCGTATCTCCCTTATGATTCAGTACAAGTGTCTTATCCTCCCTTGTGTATACCTGTATCTGATTGCCGGATAGCTTAAAGTAGGTTGTAACCGGCCTGTCCATGAAAAACAGAGTATAAAGAAGGATACCTGCGATCATACAAGCAAACACTCCAAGATAAGGTCTGGTTTTTATGAGGTTCCAGATTGACTTTGTTTTCCTCGGCTGATCGGAGCTCTCCTCTTCCGTATCCGGGTTGTCTCCATAAGGGCTGTTCTCCGCTTCCTGCTGCCCCTCTTCACCCTTCGTCTGTTCCGTCCGGTTTGGTCCATCTGACAATGCATCCTCCGCTTGAACCGCCGGCTTAATATATTCCGCATCCCTGATCGCAAAAGTGGGATCATCCTCAATCGGGAAGAAGCCATCCTTTCCGATCAGAATCCGGCTGCCGCAAGAGGGGCAGAATTTCATCTCCGGGCTTAATTGATATCCGCATAGCTTACAGTTCATCATATTATCTCCCATACCAACTGCTGTTGCTCGTAAATCATAGGTTACTTCTGTATAGAGTCTTTTGTGGTTAGACCCATTAGGAATATTACCATATAGAGGAAAATAATGCAATATCATTCCTGTTGCCTACACCGGAGCTAAGTCTGCATATAACCTCGTAACAGGTTATAGGGAGCTGTAGATGATCTGGCGCAGCTTACGGATCAACCCCGGATTACCCCCATCACATCTCTGGATCATATAGACCATGACCAGCTTCTCCTTCGGATCGATGAAGAAATAATTGCCGGTCCAACCATCCCAACCGAACTCTCCTATGCTTCCGTTCGTCACTCCCCTGACCGGATCCACCAGACTTCTCATCAGGTTCCCATAGCTATAGCCGTACTGTGTATCCCAGTTATAGGTGCTCGCCTGCTCCTTTGTCAGCTGAGGTGAAGACAAGTATTCTACTGTTTTATGGCCAAGGATCCTAACTCCCCCATAGGTTCCCCCATTGGCAAGCATCAGGGCGAAGCGGGAATAATCCTCCACCGTGGAGAACAATCCGGCCCCTGCGGATTCAAAGAGCGGCGGCTCGTAGCAATCCTCCACGCATAAAAACCTGTCCTTGAATACCTCCAGCTTTCCGGTAACGGGATTATATTGATAATTGGCAGCAAAACGGTTCAGCTTCTCCTTCGGTACATAAAAGCCCGTATCCACCATACCTAGAGGCTCAAACAGCTCCTCCTTCAGGAAAGTACTAAGCTTCTTACCGGATACCACCTCTATGACAGCTCCCAGGATATCTGCAGAGGCTCCGTAACGCCACCGCTCTCCCGGCTGAAACTCCAAGGGTATCTTGCCGATCCGGTTGCAGAAATCATGGGTGGACACCGGCTTCCCGCTTTTCACCTCCTGATCCACCTGGTTATAGAGCTCTCCCATCATTCTGCCGACGGGGAAGCCTGCGTCCGGATATACCACACCGGAGGTCATGTTCAGAAGATCCTGAAGCGTAACCTCTCTGACCGTATCGATCAAGCCCTGCTCTGTCCATACCTTCTGCTTCCGAAAGCCCTCCAGATAGTCCGATACCGGAGCCAACAGCTGAAGCTGTCCCCTCTCAAATAGGATCATGATTGCAGCTGCTGTAATCGGCTTCGACATGGAAAAGATTCGGTAGATGGTGTCTCCGGCCATAAGAAGCCCCTTCTCCCTGTCCGCATAGCCCAAGGTCTCCTGATATACTGTCTCATTCTCATGGATTACTCTGATGGCAGCTCCCGCAATTGCCCCCGCATCAATTTCCTGCTGTATTACCGGCTTTAGGTTAAGTAGCTGTTCCCGATTCATTGATCTGCCTCCTGCTTTTATAATTAATATGTTTCATAATATTTACGCGATCGAAGCATCCGCCTGCTTCCAGAGCAGATATCCTCTTCGATACTCCCTACTGCATCATCATCTACTTCCATTATCATAACTCTTTTTAAGTAAAAAAGAAAGCTTGGGATGCCATACAAAAAGAAAGTCCCGATCGATAATACCGACCGGGACAAAATAGTATCATTAAATTTCATAAACCTTATTGAATCGTAGTGATATCGGAGCCGAACCATTTCTTTGAGATCTTATCAATCGTTCCATCCTTCTTCAGATCCTTGAAGGCATCCTCAATCGCCTTGCGGAGAGCCTCATCACCTTTACGGAAGCCAACAGCATATTCTTCCGCTACGAGACTGTCATCCAGGACAAGGTAATTCTTGCCCAGATCATTGATCATATAGTTGGCCATTACGGAATCCATCAGGACCGCATCAGAGCTTCCGGTTTCCAGATCCAACAGAGCGGTTGTGTAATCACTAAGACCGATCACCTCGCCGAGGGAGTCTTTGAAGGCCTTATTCTCATCCGCATTTAAGGCTTCCTCTGCGGAAGAGCCACTCTGAACAGCCAGCTTCTTCCCTGCCATATCAGCCATGGTCTTAATCTCACTACCATTCACCACAACCAGGGAAATGCTGTTATCCATATAGGGTGCTGACATGGTCAGATTCTTTAAACGCTCCTCTGTTACAGAGAACCCATTCCAGATACAGTCAATGTTTTTCGTATTTAATTCCACTTCCTTGGTCTTCCAGTCGATCGGCTGAAGCACCAGCTCCACGCCCAGCTTTTCGCATACCGCAGTTGCCAGGTCGATATCAAAGCCGACGATGTTGCCGGAAGCATCGCGGAAACCCATGGGTGCAAAGGAATCATCCAGACCAAGGATCAGCTTCTTATTGTCCTTTATGTACTTCAGTGAATTATCTTTTCCACTATCCTTGGAACCGCAGGCCGTCAGGCTAAGTATGGTAAGCACAGCCATCATAAGCACAATCAATCTTTTTTTCATAAAATCTCCCATCCCTTTCTGATATCAGCTGCCTACTCCCAATCATTGGTAAGCAGCAGATTGAGGATTCATCCTCCCTATTTTTTGTTTACCTTGCTAGCACTTTACCATACTACCATATCAATGTATTTAATGCAAGAGCTTTATTCTATGGATTGATAAAAAAGAATTAATGCCGCTCCGGCCTCCAGATCCCCGGGATTTACCCTTCCAATCAGGGTTTTGGCATGGGTCATATCCAGAACACCGGTCCCCTCATACCGAAAGACATAGCCCTCCTCATCCACATACCCCACCTCCAGCCCGGCAGCATTTTTCACATATCCGGCCGGAGTGATCGTTCCGATCGGCCTTTCCCTCCTTCCGGAAATTTCAAGGAGTCTCCCGGCAGAGGCGATTCGGCCAAGTCTTTGATATCCATATCGGCCCTCTTCACATTGCAGGATCAGATTATCCTTACTGATATAGGCCACCATTACCTGCTTCGCAGTTCCGCCGTAATAGATGGGTCTTTCTTGGGTGGGCTGCACCAGGCTTAGCCCGGTTTCTTCCGGGAGCACCTTATCTATGTATTCCTGCCTGTAATCCGGTATAATCACACTTCCGGCAGCTGGCCCCTCCTTGCGGTAGGAATAAGGATTGGTTTGTGAAGTGAATTCTCTTCTTTGTTTGGGGTGTGAGGTTGATTCACCCTTATGATAGGTCCGTGAAGCTGTCTCTCCTGTCGGATGCTCCCCGGAGGATGAATGCTTATGTTCAGGCTCCGGTACGACCGGTGCTCTGCCCTTCCTGCGTGTTTTTCTCCGATAGATCTGGGGCCGGAAAGCTCTGTGTCCATAGATCCTGATCAGAAGCAGGGACAGGCCGACGCCTGCCACCAGATACATGAATGCAGCAAGCAGCAGATATGCCATACCAAGAAGAAATTTACCGGTCGCTCTGATATAGAGAATATCGGCCACCAGTGTTGCTATCCCCGGGAATATAAGGGTTACCCAGAAGGCATGGATAGTAAACCGAAGCAGCTTCTTCCCCTGAAAGACAACCAACAGCACAGCCATGCTTACTGCTTCTGATGCATAAAGCATGACTAACATAAGCAGGACCCGCTTCATATTATGGGGTCCCTGCAATAACTGATATAAGCTGCGGCCCTGAAAGACGGCAAGCACTCCCTGCAGCAACCATAGGCATAGCACACCATTGATCATACCCACATCATCCCTAAGTCTAAGATTATGTATATGCTATATTTTATAGGGATAGGGTGAAAAAGATTATTAGATATTAGCGTTATCCATAATAAAAAAAGCAACAAATCCGGCCTCATGCCTGTTTAGACATGGTTTAGATTTATTGCTTCTTCTGATCGTTAATAATTATGTAGTTCATGAATCCCAGATCAATTATATGCCTGCTACTACCTTATTCATTACAACACCAAGTACCTTGGTCTGGCTCTTCTCTAACTGTTCCTTGACCTTCTGAGCCAGTTCGTAGGGTACAACACCGGGTTCAACAACCAGAATACTGCCGTCACTTTGCTTGGCAGTGATGACACCATCGGTTACCTCGCCCACTGCAGGTGTATCAATGATGATGTAGTCATATTCCTCCCGAAGGTAAGAGATTAAATGTCCAAACGCATCCTTGCTTAATAACTCAGAAGGCTTCTCCGATTCATGACCGGAAAGTATAAAATACATGTTATCAATATTACTGCTGAATATTATTTCATCTCTGTGAGCATTACCCATCAGATACTTTTTCAGCGTCCTGCCTGTCAGGAAATTTTCCTTCGACTGAACCTCAACCTTATCCTTATCCTTCTGTTTTTTCTTATCATGGGTTTTGGTTTCTTTGATCGTTTCCTCATGCTCCTTAAATATTTCAAAAATATTCAGCTTCTCCTTCTTACGAAGGTTTGCATCAAGCAGAATTACCTTCTTACCCGAAGCCGCTATCGTATGAGCCAACCAGAAGGAAATCATGGATTTGCCTTCTTTTCCGACAGCGCTTGTAATATTAATGACCTTTACAGAAGGATCCAGAAAGCTGATGCTCGTCCTTAGCTTTTTAACTTCCTCCATAGTCTTGTAATCCAGTTCCTGAAGAGGTGCTACATTTATCTTACGCATCTTATCATCCTCCTTATCATTATTGTATAGAATACTGAGTTAAACGATCTTTCTTATTCCTTTTTCCTTTTTCCACTTCCTTATTCGTACCCTTCACAACAGTTATGGCCCCCAAAACAGGCACTCCCAGATATCCTTCCACATCCCTTTTTTCTTTAATTGTGGTATCAAGCATAAACAAGGTCAAATAAACGCCACAAGTCAGAAATGCTCCCAATACAAAGCCAATCACAGCATATTTTACAAGTTCCATTATTAATTTCTTAATGCTAAATGCTTTCACTGCAACTTCAACATTACCTTTAGGCCTAGTAAACGCAGGCTCTAATAGAATGGCCTCTTGATCAACTAGTTTATCTCTTATCTTGGAACTACCAACTGTGGCAAGATATTCTGTAATACTCTGCACCATTTCTTCATCGGAACCGGTAACATTAATTCTGACCATGAAATCTGTACTGTTTTGGAAGCTGATCATGCGATATAGCTCTTGCGCTGTAATATCTAAGTTTAATTCCTTAATTGCACCCTCTAACATCTCATTCCCTGAAAGGTAAGACTTGATAGACTCTGATAAAATCGGCCTACTTTCATATCCTAAGTATATTTTTGCCATCCCTAAATAGTCTTTTGACGGTACCGTTTTAACCTGTGTCTCTTCTGACATTGATGATCCGGATGTAATATACTTATAGCCAATGATTAAAACAGATAAAAGAATACCTACTAGAATAATCTTTGATTTTTTTTGAAGAAGCATAAAAACACATTGTTTTACGTTAATCTCTTTTTCATAAGCGTACTTATGTTCCATATTTTCCTCTCTCCTCTTAAATATTCATACTTTTGTATAGAATGTACCATATTATAAAACAGTATCTAGTGCAGAGACTACTTAGTCCATTAGATCAGTTGTCCGAATTCTTGTGATTAAATAATGAACGATATAACCCTTTACCCAAATGCATAATATCATTATAATAAGCAGAAAAAAGTATAATACACACCACCACAGCTACAATATTTACAATTAATGTATTTACTTCGTTCATATGCAAGGATAATAAAACAGTAGTTAATACAGAACCCAAATAAACTCTTTTGTAAATAATAAGTAACTTCCTTTTTAATAAAATTCCAATCGTTAATAATAACGAGGCTACATATCCAATTAATGATCCTATAGCTGCTCCACTGATCCCAATACTAGGTATTAACAGATAATATAGAGTAATAGCAACCAATGCTCCAAACCCAATGGTGAAAGTACCTAATATATTCCACTTTTTCACCTGAAAATGCATTCCAATGGTTTGTCTTAACATTAAAAGAAGTGGTGCTAAGAACAATGCAGGTGCTACAACAATACCATCAACATAACTCGAAGGTAGCATTATGGCAAATATTGGTCTGATCAATAAAACCAATAGTGAAGTAGCAAAAAAGGATATACCAGATAAGTAATCAAATACTCTAGCTATTAATTCTACATAATCCTTATCCTTCATTGTTGAAAAAGCAAAATATTGCCACCCTCCAGCAAATCCCGAATATATTAATTGACTTATTGCTGCAATCTTACCCGCAGCTGCGTAAATACCTGTATAGTCAAGCCCCCATGTGTTTGTGATTACGATGCGTCCAACAGATGAAAGAACCCAGTAAAAAATAAACACAGGCATAAGCGGAACACCAAATCGAAGTAAAGGCTTTAGAAGTGTAACACTATATTTTCTTATATCAAAATGATGTCTATTTAATAATAAAAAGATGAAACAAACAACTATGTTAGAGATTAGAGCTGCTAAAGGTAATGCATATACATATTCACCTCTAATGATTAAAAGAATAGCAATGCAATAGCTACTAATAGGAACGAGCGTTTGAATAATGATATAACGCAGGCGTTGATTATTCATCCGCGTAGGTGCTGCAACTATTGTGTTTATACTACTCGCCCATATATTTAGTCCCCCAATAATAATCAATGGAGAATAACTTACATCCGAAAAGATTAGTTTTGATAATGAGCTTTGAAAAATAATAGAGATTAACGATGCAATGAATCCAGTAAATACTACTGTAAAAAATGTCGATGAGCATAACTTCTTCCGGTACAATATATCTTCCTTATCAAAATAGAACCGATATATTGCATCATACAGCCCCATCACTGCAATTGCTGATCCAAATGACACAATTATAGTAACTGTATCATTGACACCATAATACTCAGACCCAGGCAATAATCGACTAATGATAGGTAACATGATAAAGGGAATAACCATGTTCATAACACTACCTAGTCCATAAATAATAATATTTTCAAAAAACAACTTCTTTCTGCTTTTTGTCATTCCACGCTTCCTTCCACGTCACTAATCTTATGTTCTTCTTACATGAAGTACTTGCGGATTATTTTTTTTATTGGTTTCGGAATTAATCTTCTTATTCTTGTAATAAGCATTGGCTCACTGTAAAGATATCTGTTTGCTAATTTCTCAAATGTCCATTTACTTAGATGAGAATATATTCTATCTCGATATTTATATTGACTTGATGGCCGAATCAGCTGCTCATTACGACTTGAAATATTCTCAAGGGAAGTGCTAAAACAATATACTTTTTCTTTTATATTGTCAAATATCTCCTTCCCTTTTTCTGTATTGATCAGTATAGCTGAAACACCATTTTCAGTAGGTATACTTGGATGAAACTCTTCTACTCCCCAATAATCACCTATTGATATATCACCTGGACGCATTGATGTAGCATATTTACATTGATAGCAAACCGGTCTATATATTCTTCCCCTAAGGAATGAATAATAGTAGGGATCTGACTCAATCAACTGATATTCCTGTTCTGTTTTAAAATGCCCCTTTGTACCCCACCCATATTGCTTATCACGAAAACTGTATTCGGTTATCTTACCATGATACTTTTCACCTAACCAATTGATATATTTTCTAAACAAACCAGGGCTTGGTGTTCCGTGGCAAAATAAATCCAATAAAATAAGGTTATCATAACTTCTACCTAAATAGGATTTTAATCCGGCAATTTGACACGGCGTGGAGCAATAAAGTACCTGTCTTCCATTATTCAGGGTCTCTTTAATATATTGATATTGCTTGTTTGTATTGCACTGCACATACTTTGACCCACGTAATTTATGCAGTTCCTCGGACTTCTCTATTGATATAGTTACAGCCTCAATTTTATCATTAAACGAGCAGCCAAAAACAATACCATTTCTATTCAGTATGTATTCAGCAATTGCCGTAAATGCACCTCCTGATGCGCTGTCATCTGTCACCCTTTTATCCTTATGTGTCAAACCATAAGCAGATAAAACCTCTTTATTTCTCGTATCTATGATAATAGGACAGTGCTTTCTGCATAATCCACATTGAATGCATTTCGACGCATCTAAGTTTGGATAGAAGAAACCTTCTTCATCAAGTTCCATCGATATACACTTCCGAGGGCAAACAAGCTCGCATGCTCCACAACCACAGCATTGTGATTTACTGTATTCATCAAAATTACACACTTTTATCACCTGCTACTTCTATAATTTTATCATACATATCATTCACCTTATCCTTAATCGACGGTAAAATTATGCTTAGTTTCTGTTTTATTTCTAACTCATTGTCTTCCAACCACTTAAATGATTGTATCAATGTATCATTAGAATCAAGAGTATCAACATCGATAACATAATTCTCTGACGTTCCAAATAAATCCATTGCTATACCTACCGACTTTTGACTGTAACCGATAACAAGTGTCGGAACTCCCGAAGAATACGCAGCAATTGATGCATGTGTTCTTACTGTTACCAAAAATCGGCATTTACTAATTACATATTTTTGCTCATCTGCTCTTCTTTCTCCAATCCATACCATACGTTCCGAAGAATTAAACTCATTATACAATTCTTGCAAGGGAATAATATCAGTAAGAGTTGTCGCAACATTCACATGTGGAATAAGTGCAATAGCATAATCAGTATTCTTTATAAGATATTGTATTAAAGACCGACAATTCTCTATAACATTCTTTGTGAATAGCTCTTTCCCTTGGGCTAAGAGGCCAATGGTAAGCCCAACAATAGGCCTTTCAAAAAAAAGTTTAGGTAGATTACATTCTTTTGGCTTCATAAGAAAAGCAGTACATGGTGCATAATGAGTGATATTGCCTAAACCTGCATTTATCAGAGAATTATAAGTAATACTTTCTCTGGCAAATATTAGTGAATAGTTTTTAAGATCACTTATGAGTTTCGGGTTTGAAAATGAACTCTTATCTATTGTACACGGAAGCATAATCGTTTTACCTCCGTTCCTTTTTATTTTTTTATTAACATCAGCATAAAAGTCCCTTAACTCATCACCCTCACAATACTGATCACCGGCTTCAATCAGATAAGCACCCTTAACATTGGAATAAAAAGGTCTTAAGCATAATTTATAATAAAGATATTGATTTCTTACTATTCGCATCCATAAGGCTAAAACTATATGCTTTAGTGAAAACCGCTTAAATCCTTTAAAAAATGGTCTTATCTCACACACTTCATCAAGATCAAACTTTTTATCAGTTTCCGGAATATAGCTATAAACTATAATCTGCTCATCATGAAACAACTCACGCAAGCCTCGCACAATAGCTTCATTACCGTGGTTATGGCTACCATAATGACCATAAACAGTAATCCTACTCATTATCGCTACCCTCCTTATTTGGTATAAGATCACGAATCTTTCTGGCAGGTACTCCTGCATATACCGAATAAGGCTCCACGTCATGTATTACCACACTTCCTGCACCTATAATCGAACATCGACCGATCGTTACATTGGGAAGAATGGTGGCACTGGCTCCGATCCATACTTCATCCTCCACAACAATCTTTCCATACACAGTTAATTTATCTTTCACATAATCTATCGTGTTTATTTCTTGTCCATTATTAGCACAAGACTCAGCCACAAAGGTAACATTAGGAGCGATAGATACATTATTCCCGATAATGATTTTGGGTTCTTCGCTGACCTCGTTAATCGCAATTCTCATCCCAAGGTTTGCGTAGGTGTTCTCTCCCATTACCACGCCGAGCTTCCGGAAGTATATTTTTCTGATTCTTGCATCCGGGTAGAAATTTGCCAATAATTTCACAAATCTTTTCGGCATAATAGCTGCATTTTCCGCTAAGAAATTGTATAACGTCTCGTCCAGTCGAGCTAACATCTTATTCATATAAATTACCCCCTTTAAGCTTATGCTAATATTTTCTTCATCGCGAATTTACTGCTAATATCACAGCCTATGCTTGCTTTGAAGTCACATAATCCATAATTCGGAATACTGTTCTCTGTGGATGGTCCGATATCCAGGTAGTCTAAGCCTTTACTGCCATAATACCGAATCAGCTGATAAGCCAGATAATTGATCGGCTTATACTCACCATAACCGGGGCGATCGCCCCAGTATATTACCTGGGCAACCTTATCATTCACATAATAGATCAGGGCTGCTGCTATACATATATCATTTTTCATTACCAGGAAGACATCGTAATGAACTAGCTGAATGGTATCCAACACCTGTTGGAATGACATTCTAAGAGGATACCCCTTCGCTTCCCGATTTTCAGCGATTACCTGATATGCATCTCTGATCTCTTTCTCTGTCTCACAGTGCTTTAATACCAGCTCTGAATCCAATCCGATCCTTAAGTTCTTTCGCCCGTTATGTGGCAGAAGCTCCGAGTACTGATCAATAAACACCTTCCGTAAGTCAAATTGAAAGTTAAGATCTATGTTACTGATTGCATATCCTTTTCTGTATAGCGCATTTACGAAGATACTGATTTCCGTCTCTTGATAAATCATCGGAGGTAGTATGAACCGAATGCTTTTGAAGCCATTTTGGATTACATATGCTTCCAATACCTCAAGGGCCTCGTCAACATACTCAATCGGAACAGGCTTACGGATTGCAACCATCGTCCCAAACGGAGCAGAGAAAGGACACAGGACCTCTCCCTCTCTGATACCGATACATAAGCCGAATCTGTATTTTTTGTCTTTAAAAAGCAAATATTTGATATGATCCATCTTATACTTATTCAGCTCGTGAAACTGTACAGAATCATATACAAAATCAGGCTTCACCATCGCTGCATACTTTTCATAAAGAACTTCTTCTATAATCATAATGCTTCCTTTTCCAGCTTTATTTGGCAGATTTTCAGCTTACCATTGGTTCACTGCATTGACTACATACTCAATTTC
>JAEZNB010000028.1 GCA_023441965.1 Bacillota bacterium | reverse complement strand
TAGCCTGTGCCGGTGGGAAGGGTCACGGCGTAAGTGTTGGGCGTCCAAACGGGGTACAAGGTGATAACCTCATTGTTGGTATAGCTGCCGCCAAGCTCATAGGCTTTTGCGCCGCCATCGGTGGCCGCCCAGCCGGTTTGCGTATAGCCTGTGCGAGTAAAGGCAGCGCCGCGAAGCACCAATGCAACGTCGTGTGTCTTGCTATCTATTGCTTGGCTGCCCGTGCCGTTTTCGCCGGGTTGGTAGGTCACGGCGTAAGTGTCGGGTGTCCAAACAGGGTACAAGGTGATAGCTGCGTTTGTGGTGTAGCTGCCGCCAAGCTCATAGGCTTGTATGCCGCCGTCAGTGATCGCCCAGCCTGTTTGCGTATAGCCTGCGCGGGTAAATACAGCGTCGCTTAGTGTCAATGCAATGTCGTGCGTCTTGCTATCTGTTGTCTGGCTGCCCGTGCCGTTTTCGCCGGGTTGGTAGGTCACGGCGTAAGTGTCGGGTGTCCAAACAGGGTAAAAGGTAATGGCCTCATTATTGGTATAGCTGCCGCCAAGCTCATAGGCTTTTATGCCGCCGTCGGTGGTTGCCCAGCCGGTTTGCGTATAGCCTGTGCGGATAAAGGCAGCGCCGCTTAGTGTCAAAGCGATGTCGTGTGTCTTGCTTTCTGTGGCTTCACTGCCCGTTCCGTTTGTGCCGGGGTGATAGGTCACGGCGTAAGTGTTGAGTGTCCAAGCAGGGTACACGGTGATGGCCGCATTGGCGGTGTAGCTGCCGCCAAGCTCATAGGCTTTTGTGCCGCCGTCGGTGGTCGCCCAGCCGGTTTGCGTATAGCCGGTGCGAGTAAAGGCAGCGCCGCACAGCGTTAAGTCAACGTCGTGGGTTTTGGTGTCCGCGGCCTGGCTGCCTGTACCGTTTGCACCGGGATCATAGGTCACAGTGTAGGTATCGGCCGTCCAAACGGGGTATAGCGTGATGGGCTCGTTGTCGGTATATTGGTTGCCAAAGTCAAAGACTTTTGCGCCGCCGTCGGTGGCCGCCCAGCCGGTTTGCGTATAGCCGTCACGGGTAAAGACAGCGCCTTTTAGCACCAATGCGACCTCGTGTGTCTTGCTATCTATTGCCTGGCTGCCCGTGCCGTTGTCGCCGGGGTGGTAGGTCACGGTGTAGGCAGGCCTGATCTCCACGTAGGCATGGCTGGAATTCCAACCATACGGCCCCACGGCAAATGTTCCTTCGTCCGATGCGCGCCATTGGTAGCTTGTTGTATTTACCGGCAAAGTAGGAGCTACGTTTATGGCTTGCACGCCGCCCTTAACGACTACCGTACCTGCGGGGTCAATCTTTACTGATCCGGCATCGATTGCTTGGGAACCGCTGGTTTCCACGCTGCCGCCTTTGAGTGTCACGGTGCCGGTGCTGAAGATCCCATGAGATACGCTGCCTTTTATGGTGCCGCCCCATATGATGACTTCACCGGTACCTGCGCTGGATATTCCAGTTTCGCCTGTGACTTTGCCGCCCAAAACGAGCACCTTGCCTGAGCCCTCGTTTTTGACTGCATAACTTTGGGATGAGCTGCCGACAGTACCCGCGCCGATTTCCAGCACAACGCCGTTGACCGTGCCCGCATCATCCGCAATGCAGATGGCCGCAACTCTGTCGGCGGATATGGTGGCCTTGCCATTGACAAGGATCTTGCCTTTGCCGCTGCTTTGAATCACAGCGCCATTGTCTGTAACCGAATCTTCTTTCGTTATCTTGCCGCCGCCGCTGCTGCTGCTGTCGGTAATGGTCATCACGCCGCCGCCGCTGTAGCGGATGGTGTTGCTGTCCGCGCTGTTGCTGCCGCCGCTGAGCGTTTTGCCGTTCAGGTCAAGGGTGAAGTAACGGTCGAACTCGCCAGGAATATCGATCTGCTCTGTGGTGTTGCTCACAAGCGTAATGATCTGATCGTTCTCAACCGCATCGATCGCTGCTTGCAATGTGAGGTAATTCGTTCTGCCGATTTTCGCAACCGCAGGTATAAACTCGAGGTATTTGTAGGTGGCGATGTGATCGGGATTATATGTCTCAACACCGTCTATGCCGTTTACGTTCGCAGCGGCTGTTTTTACAACGGTATCGGGTAAATCCGGGGCAATGGTCATTGCCTTACCGGGGGCTTTGATGATAACAGGCGAACCGCTTTTAATAGATACCCTACCGTTATCATCTTTTACGAAAATCGCAAGGCCGTCTGTGCCTGTATTGGTATTTTCAACCATGCCTCCGTTGATTTCGAGCGCGCTGCCGCTCTGCATATAAATCGTTCCCGATGTGGAACTTTGATACGGGCTGGTGACCACCGCTGTGCCGCCGATCGTTAACTTACCTGCGCTCCTTTGATAAATCGCACCATACATTGAGGATTTGCCTTCCACCCGGGCGTCGGCCACGCTTAGGCTGCCGGAACCATAATTGAAAATCGTCCAGAAGCCGGTGCTGGTTAGTTCGCCGCCGGTCACGCTCACATTGGCAGTGCTATATTCGGAGCAGCGAATCGCACAGGATCTGCCGATTAGTTCGCCGCCGGTCACGCTTATGCTTCCTTTGCCTTGGCTTTCAATCGCATAGTCAAGGGAGGCGATTACTTTGCCACCGGTTACGTTCACAGTACTGGTGCTGTATTCGGGCATAAAAATCGGGTTGGAACCGCGTACTTCGCCCCCGTCGATGCTCACGCTGCCGCTACCGTAGTTGTAAATCGTACTTGATTGAAATGTATTCGTGTTTTCCACCGTGCCGCCGGTCATGTGCACGGTACCCTTGTTGAAAATCACCGTGCTTGTGTTGGCGCTTACTTCGCCGCCAGTCACGTTCACGGTGCCGCTGTCGTTGTTGTAAATCGCATAGCTGCCGCCGGTTACTATGCCGCCGTTCACGCTAATGGTGCCGCCGCCCATGTTATTAATCGCATATGCGAAACTATAATCACTCGTTCTTACCACTTTGCCGCCGTTAACCGTCACGTTGCCCGAGGAAACGGAAATCGTATGCCCGTATGTTGAATTATACAGATTTTCCACCGTGCCGCCGTCAACAACAAGGCTGCCGCCACTTACATTGATCGTGCCGATATCTTTATTTCCGACTGAACTGGTAACCTTGCCGTTCCCGTCGTCGGTGCTGTCGTCAATGGTCATCGTGCTGCCACTCAGCTTAATGACGCCGGTCAATGTGTTGCCCCTTAACGTGCAGCCATTCAGGTCGAGGGTAATGGTATTTTGCATAAAGGTCACGGTCGTGGCAGCGGTTACGTCAGATAGCAGCTGAATATACGCCGTGCCGCCGGTTAATTCGTTTGCGTAGGTTACGGCAGCCGCCAGGGTGCCGCTGCCTGCCCACTCAGCGGGCTTCGGGCCATCTGCGGCCGCCACGCCCCATTGGGCTTCGGGCGATTCCGCCATTGCCGAAATCGGCAGCAGGGGAAATACCATGCACAGGGCAAGAAGCGCACTCAAAAGTTGTCTTTTCATTTTTATTCTCCCTTTTGTATATCATGGTCCATCCGTTTCTGGGATGGTGCGATAGCCTAAAAGCAGCGCGGGGAGCCTGTTTACAGGCTTGTATCGAACTGCTTCATAGTTCTTTACCGCTTCGCGGTAGATCGATCGGCTGACGCTCAGTGAATTTGCCGCCGCCGCTTCGTACGGCCCGCGGCAGACTTGCGCGCAGCCATCTATATGGAGCCTCACCTGCCTGATGGCATTTTCAATACTCTGCTTTGCCCGCGCCAACTCCCGATAAGCCGAGACAAACCAGATTATCACCAAACCTGCCGTGCTAACCCCAGCGAGAAGCCAAGCAATCCAATTAGGCACGCGCATACCCTCCTTCCATACAGCCATTAAATAACATAATCTTTGATGATGTGAAGCATCGATCAAGCGCTCCTTCTAGTTACTGCGCACCGATCTGTTCATAGTGCGTGATTCACCATGCAGAGCCACCGTCAGCCAAAACAATATTCCCGCATTATATTGTTTTTGTCCCTCCGGCAATACATTATGCCGAAGGGACAAGGCGATTTACGACTGCGCCATTTCTACAGTGATTTCTCCGCCCAGGGATTCCATCACCGCAAAATCGCTTTGATAGGTGTTGCCAAAGATGTCCGTGATTTCATACTGATAATAGTAAACTCCGTCAAAGAGGATGGCTTCCTCGGCTATGACAGGCCCTGAAACTGTAAAGCCGCTGCCCACGAAAGAAGCGTCCTCGCCGGTAGTCAGATCATAAGCCTCAAACACGAACTCCACCCAATCACCATCTTGCAGCTTTCTTACCTCGCGACTGCTCATACCGGTCTCACTGTCTATGCCGTCCCAAGTGCCTATGACCTCATACTCGGCGGTATCGTTGTGGTAAAGCATGCGCAAATTGGTGAGTTTGCCGTTTACCTGTACAGGCACAGTGTAAAGAATATAATCATCGGTAAAACTCAGAGCCCTCATCGTGCAGAGGTTGTCATTGATGATCGTCCACACATTACGGTAGTTATCCCAGAACTGAGTACCCGCATCATTTTGATTGACGTCAAAATCGCTGCCCAGATACCAAAGGGAATGGCTCTCATCATCCTGATAAAACAGGTTAAAAGCAACGGTGCTGACGATTTCTGCGCCGCCGGTCACGTCAAGGATTATTGAGCCCTCGTCGCTAAGCGCCGTGGTGAATGAAAACGCAAACTCCTCGGCGCTTAATGCTTGGGCCGTTTCGATATCTTCCACGACGGTCTGCTGTATAGCGGGCATGCTTTCTCCAATCGGATATACAGGTTCGACGATCACCACATCGTCGGGCACCGTCCAACCGAACAGTCCTTCCAAAAAGCGCAAATATTCTCCGCTGGTCGCCGCCAACGCGGCGTACTGATCCAGTTCGCCCGGCGCGACGGACAAGGGCACATAAATGGACAGGCCATTGCTTCTTTGCCGCCCATCACCCGCCACATGGTAGGGTACCGCCTCAGAAAGAGCGGCGAGCAACGTGTCTCCGGTATCGCTCAGCACGCCTTCGGCGCAGATTGTCAGATCGCCAAGGTCGACCATATTGGTATAACCTTCGCTATCGTTGTTTCCACCGTAGTTTTCCGCCCTTACAATAGCCTGCGTTAATGGCTGCAGCTTTTCTGTAACGGAAGTGAAGCCTTTCATTTCGGCGGCCATGGCGTTAAAGGCCGACGTCAAATCGGGGATTTTGGACAGATCGGTGACTGCCAATGTTGCAAGACTTTCGGTGCCGCCTGCCGCACATTTGGCATAAAAACTATCGCAGATAGCCGTGCCTGCCGCGAGGCCATCTGCCGTTGTATCGGCCGCTAAGACGTTAAGCCAGGCAGTGTAGTCCCAGCCGGTACCGGGTTCAAGCTCCTGTGAGGCCACCATGTACCGGGCATAGGGCGTTAAAGCCGCCGCCGTTTCCATGGTGGACATAAGACAGGCATCAAAGCCTACCAGTTCAAACTGCACACCGGCCATGGATAAGCCTTGAGATAACTCCTTCAAGTTGAGCATATCTCCGCCGTGCAGCTCGTCTGCCGCAATTCCCGCCACACTGCCGCCGCCGTGATCCCACATGAGGCACATATACTTGTCCGCAGGGTAGGTTTCAACGCCCCATTTCAGGAAGCTCCCCAGTGTTTCTGCTTCGCCCATGTTGGACAGAGGCTGACTGTCCAACAACTCTATATTTTCGGGAACCACTTTCCATCGCTGTATCTGTCCGGGATCGATGCCGTCGATGGCCCATTGCTGTGTGCCGCCAGTTTCAATAATAACGTTCACCTTATCCGACCCTGTGGCGAGTGTCATTTCCTGCAGGTTTATCGAAGCAAAGCCCCCGTTGGTTTCCAAATCGGTGCCGCATAAATACACAAGTATCGTCCATGTATCTCCGCTGGGATTGCTGAGCACTATGTCTGTGGCTTCAGATGAAGCCGTTTGGGTGGGGCTCTTCTCTGTCGTGTCTGTTTGGTCAAAACCGCCCCCACCACCGCAACCGGCAAAGAGGGCGAGCACCAAAGCTGCGGTCAATAAGAGAGGCAATAACTTTTTCATGATTTCTCCTTGTAGCATATCAATAATTTCGAAGCACATTGGTCAATGCCCCACGGTACAAGCATAGCAATAATTATTTATCAAAACCGTTTTGCGTACGAACGGTGGTGCTTTTTGTTGTAAACGGTCATAAAGGAGTGACAATACACAAGCTGCTTATGATAGAATAAGAAGGTATATCGTTGCATGAATGAGGTGACAACTATGCGTATCGCAGTTTGTGATGATCATATAAAGGAGTTGGACAGGCTCTCGAAGCTGCTCAATGACTATCGAGCGAAAACGAAAGCATGTTTTACTTACATAACTTACTCAGATGGTGTCGCGCTTCTGGAGGATGTGCGCAAAGGCGGCTTTGACTTCCTGCTTTTGGATGTCATGATGCCGCTTGTGAACGGGATGGAGATTGCGCATGAAATCAGGGCGTTTGACGGAAACATAAAGCTCGCATTTTTAACCTCGTCGCCGGAATTCGCCGTCGAAAGCTATTCGGTAGACGCGTTTGCCTACCTGTTGAAGCCTGCCACGGCGGATAATCTCTTTCCAATTCTGGACAAACTGTTTCGCATTGCCCAAAAGCCGGAGGACGGTCTGTCCGTCAAGTTCCAAAATGGCGTGGCCAACATTCCTTTTTTCAAGCTTGCCTATGTGGAAGTCATGAACAGAATGATGTGCTTTCATTTGACGGATGGCAGTGTAAGAGAACTTGTCGCGCCGCTTTCTGAATATGAAAGCGTACTTTTACAAAGGCCGGAATTTATTCGCGTACACAGAGCGTTTATCGTCAACCTTTGGCAAGTGCAGGAGCTTCGCTCTGCTGATATCCTGACTTATACAGGCAGTGTGGTGCCGGTTTCACGGCGGCTTTATGCACAGGTGCGCAAGGCATATATGGATCAGCTATTTGCGGAAAAGGGTGTTAAGTGATGACGGTTATTTTGGGATTGCTTGTGCTGCTGTACGGAACTTTGCTCGCGATCTGCTTTGCGGGTGGTTGCCCCTCAAAAAAAGACCGCCGCGAGGTGGCGGTGCTTAGTGTTATCATTTTGGCGGCGCAAACACTTAGCTACTTACTTTTGGGGCTTGAAAACACCAGAAAGCTCTATCCGCTGATTTCCCATCTCCCGCTTTTCCTTATGTTGGTGTTTCGCTTCAAACGCCCGTGGGGTGTAGCATTGACAAGCATTTTAACTGCATATTTCTGCTGTCAGCTGCCGCAGTGGATTGGGGCGGTCTCGTTTCATCTGTTTGGCACAATGCTGGCTTATTCGCTGGGCTATTTACTTTCTTTGGTCTCACTGTTTATTCTTCTCCGACGGTATTTCGCCAAGGCGGCTTACCGGGCAATGACCTTTTCCAAACGGTCGTTGCTGTTATTCGGCGGGCTCCCTTTGTTTTATTATATATTCGACTATACCACCACCGTTTATACCGATGCCTTATATACGGGCGTGCGGGTGGTCATCGAATTTCTTCCCGCAGCGATGGCGCTCTTCTATGTGGCGTTTGTTTCAGCCTACCATCAGGAAGTCCAGCGACGCAGTAGGCTGGAAATGGATAACGCTATACTCACAGCGCAATCTGAGCGGGCCAAAATCGAAATTTTTTCGTTGCAGCAGGTGCAGCAGCAGACCTCGATTTACCGCCATGACATGCGCCATCACCTCTCTCTTCTCAATAGCTATCTTGAAGCCGGCGAGATCTCCATGGCGGGCGAGTATATACGGCAGGCGCAAACCGATATAGACAAGATTGTTCCGGTACAATATTGCGAGAACAACGCTGTCAATCTGATTCTGTCTTCTTTTGCTGCGAAAGCTAAGCAGCAGAATGTGGCTTTCAGCGCTGAAGTCAATATCCCCGCTGCCCTGTCACTTTCGGATACAGAGCTATGTGCGCTGCTGTCCAACGGTTTGGATAATGCTGTCCATGCCGCTGCACAAATGGACGTGCAAGCGCAACGAACGGTGCGCATCAACTGCCAGCCGCACAAGGATAAATTGCTCATTTATATCAGTAATCCTTATCGGGGAACCGTCACAATGCGGGAGGGATTACCTCAAAGCACCCAACCGCAGCATGGCTTTGGCGCTAAAAGCATCAGGATGATTGCTGAAAAGCACAATGGCTACTGCGCGTTTGAAGCTGAGGAGGGGTTATTCACCTTAAAAGTCGTCCTTCCGCTTTGGAGGGGACAAAACGATCTCGTTGAAAATACTGAAAACACAGCTCATACTAAAGAAACAAGTCTTATTTAGAATACTTTGGATCTGGTGGTGAAAATCATCAGCCGGATGTTGCGGTGTCATATTCCGAATTGCTTTTGTACTGTTCTTTCATACGACTTTTTTTATCTAAACAGATGGTACCATAGGTTCCGGTTTCCGGCTTCCGATTTGCGAAATAAATACTTTAATACAATTCTTGTTTGATAAGCAAAGCTTATTAAATCCAAGAGAATTTTTCGCTTTACCATAGCTGCTCTTAACCGTCATTTAGGCCAAAATGAAAGCGGAAAAATCCTGATGCAGTAAAAATGCAGTAATTGCACATTTTAGAGAGTAAAATACGCGATTTCGAGAAAACAAAAATCCCCTGAAAATACCTATTTCAAGGGCTTTTTTGACTGGCGTGCCCGGAGGGATTCGAACTCATGACCTTTTGATTCGTAGTCTCGCATGTTTTGCTATCATATGCATAACAAAGGGCTTTATCATCGTTGTTTGATGCATATAATGCAATATCACACGAAACAAAAAAATAATACCTCGGCCTGTTAGAACCTAGGTATACTTTTCGATCTTATGCTTTTTTATAATGAGACTATCCATTAATTCTATCATTTCACGTTGTCTCGGATACATCAGCCGCTTTGGCGTACGCTTTAGCATGTCTTCCCGAGTGCGCTTGAGCTCACTATAAGATACAAATGGCAGAATAGATGTGCATTGATACTCGGCAATGGTCAGATACCATTCCGCTGTTGTTTTTTCTTTGGTTGGTTTTGACGCTAACATAAGACTCACGGCTTGCCCGGCAAAACCCATGCAAGCATCAGCATCATCTGTCTTGAGTTCTTCAAGCGCCAAGCTCAATTTCTTCACTATGCGCCCAACTTCGTCTAAAAACTCCTGATGAACCGAATTGACAGCCAGCGAATCAAAGCTGGTAAACCATTTTCTGAACAACCGGGCAACTCCTCGCTTTGGGTTGCCCTGATCGAAATTCTTCCCTGAATAGTCTAAATAGATATCCGTCAGACGTTCCAGCAGTTTTGCGGCGTCTTCTCTATTATGCGCATCATTTTCTCTTTGACCCAGAACCAACCCGTTCTCCTTTCCATTGCGACGTATTTATGTCTATGTTATTCGTTAAGTTCAAATCGTACTATTTTGTCATTAGTGTTTCCAGATTTTCTATATCGTTATATTTATCGCTCATCTCTTAAAAAATATCAACAATGTAAACTTTCAGCAATGCCTATTGTGCCGCCTCATACTCTCTTATTCTGTCAACCTTAGGTTGTGATGAACAGCCTTGCTCAAATTCCGATGTTAAAAAAACCTCTACCAGCTTTTCCATCAGCTTGATACCGATTGTGAACGCGCCAAAGCATGCGATATTTGCGTCGTTGCTCATACGAGCGCGCTCCGCGGAATATACATCGGAAATCAGCGCGGCATATGCGCCTTTTACCTTGTTAGCAGCAAGAGAGACGCCAATGCCGGTCCCGCAAATCAATATTCCTCTGTCATATTCCTTGTCCGCTACAGCAGTCGCCACTTTGACCGCGATATTGGCATAGATCGGATCCTCGCTGCCGAGATCACTCACTTCATAGCCTTTTTTCTTCAGCATGCCGATGATAGCCTGCTTGGCTTCCGCGGCATTCGGATCACAGCCGATCGCTATTTTATACAAATCAGACCCCACCTTTCTTCGTCAGTCTTCCAGTACCTTTTTCATACCGTCTGCCATGGCCTGCAAAATGATGCAGCAGGAAGTGGCGCCTGCATCCAGCACACCGCGTGAACGCTCGCCCAAACGGGCTGACCGTCCGAACTTGGCCACCAGATCCTTGGTGGAATCCTTGCCTTTTTCAGCGGCCGTTTTCATATCATCCAGCGCCTCAGCAAACCCCTTGCCCTCATCCGCAGCATTTTTGACCGCCTGCAAAGCAGGATATAGCGTGTCCACAAGCGTCTTATCTCCGGGTCTTGCATCCACAATGCCATAAAGACCTTCCAAGCCCGCTTCCAGCATTTGCGCAAACACCGTGAGCGTTATGTCTTCAACATCATCGGCCTTATCCGCCATGTCCATAAATACAGTGCCATATATCGGCCCCATGGATCCTCCGATTTTATTGATAAGCACGGTTCCCAAGTCAAACAGTCCGTCAGAGAACATGGTCTCTTCATCGCCTAATTGCGTGCCATACATGGTAAAACCTTTATTCATGTTCATTCCATGGTCGCCGTCGCCGATGAGGCCGTCAACATCTCCGAGATACTGCTTATTCGCCTGTATCGCTTTAACCATGCAAAGCAATATCTCACGTCCATTTTTGTTTTTTAAAACTGACATAACCCACTCCCCCTAAAACTGTTTCAAACCAGTGCAATATGCATCAGCATCAATCAATTCTTTTAATTCATCGTCTAGTTTCATGACAGTCAGTGTCGCACCCATCATATCCAGAGAGGTAAAATAGTTGCCTACATACGACCGATACACCTTGATATCCTTCTCAGTCAGCAGATTCTCGATCTCGTTATACAAAACATACAACTCCATGACAGGAGTCGAACCCAAACCGGATACCAGTACGGCCACCTCGTCACCGGCCCGATAGGGATAATCCGGGACAACCACATCCACCATGCGCTTTGCCATTCCAGCCGCGCTTTCCAAAGCACAAACCTCAATACCCGGCTCGCCATGATGGCCGATACCTACCTCCATCGTGCCGTCTTTTATCTCAAAATTGGGGTGCCCCACGGCCGGAAGCGTACACGGCGTCAGCCCAATTCCGATGCTGCGCGTACTGTCTATGGCTTTCTGAGCAGTTGCGATCACATCATCTAAGGAAGCACCTTTGGCTGCTTTTGCCCCACCGCACTTCCACATGAATATCTCACCGGCCACGCCGCGCCTTTTTTCTCTTTCGTCCTTGGGCGCCGAAGCCACGTCGTCATTTGCGATAACGGTTTTTACGGTAATGCCCTCTCGTTTAGCCATTTTGACCGCCATTTTGACATTCATATTGTCTCCGGAGTAATTTCCGTACAGACAGGCAATACCCTCACCGCCATTTGCTGCACGAAAGGCCTCCAAAAACGCCAGCGCTGTGGGAGATGAGCAGATCTCACCGACAGCAGCGGCATCACACATGTTCTTGCCCACATATCCTATAAAAGCAGGCTTATGGCCGGAACCGCCACCGGTCACAACACCGACCTTGCCCACCTTGGGGGCATCGACAGCCGAGACCACTCCTCTAGCGTTGTCTTCACTGGTTTTGACGAGCTTAACGATGTCGCTGTGACTTTTCACAAATCCATCCAGCATTTCATCGACAATGTTGTCAGGGTTATTAAGAATGCGCTGCATGTTTATTCCTCCAATAAACTATTTTATCGTAAATCCACCGTCGATGAGCAGATTGTGCCCCGTAATCATTCCCGCGGCCTTGCTGCAAAGGAATGCAATGCATGCCGCAATTTCGTCTGGCTCAGCAAATCGCCCAGAGGGCATCTCTTTCTTAAACGCGTCGCCCGCCGGGCCGTCCCACGCCTTATGTCCGAGCTCAGTCAGGACAACAGTCGGAGACACAGCGTTCACACGAATCCCATGTTTTCCCCATTCCATTGCCAGCACTTGGGTCATCGCAATAATACCGCCCTTGCTTGCGCAGTAAGCCACATGCTTGTCGAGCGCGATCACGCCGGCCTGCGAGGCCATATTGACAATGCTGCCACCGATCGCATTATCGATCATATACTTGCCCACGGCCTGAGCCATGAAAAAGCTTGCCGAGAGATTGATATTGATCGTTTTGTTCCAGTCATCCGCGCTGATTTCTTCTGCCTTTTCTAAAGCCACAATACCGGCGCTATTAACCAGAATATCGATTTGACCAAACGCCTTAACGCCTGCCTCGATCACTTTGCCCGGATAATCGGAATCACACACATTTCCGGCAACGCCAATACAATTCTCCCCAAGCTGTTTAGCTGTCTCAGCAACCTTCGGATTCAGGTCAGCTAAAACAATATTAGCACCCTTATCATGGAAGAACTTTGCCGTCGCATAACCGATACCCGCCGCGCCGCCTGTGATGACAGCCGTTTTACCACTCAGCGAATAATCCAGATCAACACCTTCATATTTAAGCATTGTTTTTATCTCCTATCACAGTTTTTTGAAAGGCGGACGAACCTTTACGTGCCGTCCGCCTTTCCTGCATGGTTATTTAAAAAACCATTTCGTTCGATTAATATCTGCCCACATAATCAGCCGCATTGTCAGGCGTGATCATTTCAAACGGAATCCAGTAGAACTTCTCAACAGCTTCACCATTGACAGCCTTAACAGCCGTGTCAAGAGCGCCTGTCATCTGGCCTTCAGCGTTCTGGAAATCGCTCGCGATCATTCGGCCTTCCTGAATCGCTGTCACAGCGTCGGTGATACCGTCGATACCGATGCAGGGAATGTCCTTGCCGGCCGCTTCAATTGCCTCGCGGGCACCCAGCGCCATCTCGTCGTTCTCTGCAATCACCGCGGTGATATCGTCGCCGTATGTGCTGATCCATGTTTCCATCAGCGTCATCGCTTCCGAACGGGACCAGTTGGCGGTATTGCGCGCAAGCTCTTTGATGTTCGGATAGTCAGCCAAAACATTTTCGATACCTTCAATACGCTGAAGTTGAGCGGACTGACCCATAGGTCCTTCGATGATCACGATGTTGAAGGCGTCTTTGCCCAAATACTCGATCATAAACTTCATGATGTCTTCACCGGCAGATACGTCCTGTGAACCCACATACGAGGTCAGCAGATCGCTTTCGACCATGGTATTCACGCCCACCACCGGAATACCGGCTGCATGAGCAAGTTCAACAGCTGCTGCGCAGGCAACCGCATCCTGGGGGTTTAAGATGATGGCATCGCAGCCATCAGCGATCATCGTCTCAACCTGAGAAAGCTGGGTGGCGGCGTCATAGTTGCCATCATAAGAAGTGTAGTCAACTCCGTTCTCCGCTGCCCATTTCTTCGCAGCGTTGTCCATGCGCATCGTGAACTCGTTTTGGAGGCTATAGAAAGTCGCACCAATTTTGAGCCCATCAGAGCTTCCCGTCTCTTCCGAAGCCTCTTCCGAAGCCTGTTCAGTGGCCTCCGCGCTAGGCTGCTCAGATTCTTGTTCAGCAGGCTCTTGAGTCGCGGCCGGTGCTCCACAGGCAGTAAAAGCAAACACAAGTGACAGCATAACCAGTAACATCGCCAGAGCTTTCATAGATTTCTTCATTTTGTTTCCTCCCAATATTTTTTATTTCATACACTATTTCGTATGAAAATATATAATCTTTTTAATTGTCTGAGCTTAAGCCGTCCAGCATGACAGCGCCAATTACGACAAATCCCTTAATAATCAGCTGATAGTACGCATTGATACCGAGCATGTCCAGACCGTTTGTTAAACATTGAAGCAGCAGTATGCCGATGATTGTTCCCCACAGGCGTCCACGGCCGCCCGCTAGGCTCGTCCCTCCGATAACCACCATCGCTATTGCATTGGTTTCATAGCCGTCACCAGTGGATGTGACGCCGGATGTCACACGTGCAGTTGTAATGACGCCGGCCAGAGCAGCCAATATACCCGAGATGATATAGACACTGCAGATAATCCATTTTGTATTGATACCGGACACATGAGCGGCATTCAGGTTACCGCCAACTGCGAAGATATAGCGGCCATAGCGCGTGAAATACAACAGGGTGAAGCAAATGAGCAGCACGGCAATCATGACAACAATGGGGATCGGCAACCAACCGCCGATACTTCCGCCGCCGATGAATTTAAACTCACTATTAAGGCTTGGAATCGGTTTGGCTTCCGTGAGCAAAAAGGCAAGGCCTTTGGCAATACTCATAGAACCCAAGGTGCCCACAAAGGCCGGAACCTTCAGATACGAAATGCATAAGCCGTTAAACAAACCGATGACAAGTCCGATACCTAACCCCACCAGCACACCGATAAACCATGGATAACCCATGCTGGTTTGAGCAAAGTAGGCGGAGAACATACCGGCACATCCCATTATGGCACCCACTGACAAATCTATGCCGCCCGTCAGCACCACAAAGGTCATGCCAATGGCCAACAATCCGTTGATGGATGCGATACGCAGTACATTCCGAATGTTATCTGTGCTTAAGAAATTAGACTTCAGCGCAGACATGATAATGATTAACACTATAAGCCCAATCAAAGATCCAAAAATGGATACGAATTGTTTTAAAGACATCTTGTTCTTTTTCACAGCTAAATTGGCAGTCTGGTTATTCATTCCTATCGCTCCTATCGTTCGTATAGTTTTTACATATGCATAAACTGCATCTGTACAATACTCTCTTGTGTAAACTCACTACGGTTGATTTCACCGCTCATTCTATGATTGCTCAGCACAATGATTCGGTCAGACATCCCCATCGCTTCAGGCATTTCCGAGGACACCATAATGATTGAGTAGCCCTGCGACACATATTCGCACATGATTTTATAGATTTCCGCCTTCGCGCCTACGTCGATGCCGCGGGTCGGTTCATCAAAAATGATGATCTTAGGGGCAGTAATCATCCATTTTGCCAAGACGACTTTCTGCTGATTACCGCCTGATAGTGATTTAACAGCTTGCCGCGAATTCGCAACCTTGACACCCAATGCTTTAACCTGTTCTTCAACAGCGACGCCCTCTTTACGATGCTGAAGCAATCCTGACTGCGTGAAATTCTTAAGCGATGACAATGTCATGTTGTGATGGACGCCCATCGGAAGTATCAATCCCTCGCGCTTGCGATCCTCGGTGATATATGCCATACCGTTTCTGATCGCCTCCTGCGGTCCTTTAAAGAGCACTTTTTCTCCGTTGAGATAAATCTCACCTGAGTCCGGCCGACTCAAGCCAAATATGGAGTGCATTAGCTCCGTTCTGCCCGAACCGACAAGGCCCACAAACCCCAATATTTCACCCTTGCGAAGTTCAAAACTGATGTCTTCGTATTGGTCAGCTTTACTGAGATTCCTGACTTCCAATACTGTTTCGCCTATAGGAATCACCACCTTGGGGAACTGAGACTTCAGCTCGCGTCCCACCATGCTTTTTATCAGCGTCTCGGAATCCACGTCCTTCGCTTCCCAGGTATTGACGTTCATTCCGTCACGCAAAACACTTATCTCATCAGCGATTTGGAAGATTTCATCCATTTTATGCGATATGTAGATAATTCCAGTGCCACGGGCCTTCAGGCTTCGAATCATTTTAAAGAGGCTTTCAACCTCATGATCCGTGATGGCAGATGTGGGTTCATCCATTATCACAATTTGCGCGTTCTGAGATAGCGCTTTTGCGATCTCCACCATTTGCTGATCTGCCACTCTGAGATTTTTCATTTTCGTTCTTGGATTGATAAAGATATTAAGCTCTTCCAGTAGCTCGCTCGTCTTCTTGTACAGTTCTTTGTAATTGATTAAACCCACATGAACAGGTTCCCGACCAAGGAATATATTCTCTGCTACAGACATTTCGGAAACCGCAGACAATTCCTGATGGATCATCGCCACGCCCAGCGCTCGCGCTTTAGCCGGAGAATCGATTTCCACCGGCTTATCGGCTATCTTAATAGACCCAGAATCACATCGGTGCACACCGGCAATCACCTTGACCAACGTCGACTTTCCGGCACCGTTTTCGCCCATCAGCGCGTGCACGGTTCCTTCTCTCAAGCAAAAGTTCACACCGTGAAGGACTTCAAAGCCGTAGTAACTTTTGTGAATACCCGCCATCTCAACCAAATTCATGATTTTCCCCCTTACCTTTGGCAGCTTGCAAATCAAAAATCCCTGATTTTTTACTTTTAATTGGTGCATTTAATAAACACCTGGATAAAGCTGCTCAAAAACAATCTGTTGACCTTATCCGGCCCTCATTTTACATATATTGTCTGCTAATAACCTTGTCAGCTATTTTGATTAAAGTAAGCAAAAGCGTTCAAAGCGACGGGATACGCAGGAATATCCATCAGTCGCGTTAATTCTTCATCAAGGCTCATCATTGTCAGTGTCACGCCCATCATATCCAGCGAGGTAAAGAAGTTACCGATAAATGAATGATGAATCCCGATTTTCCTCTCAGTCAGCACATCGTAAACCCTGCTGTATAAAATATTCATCTCACTCAGCATTGTATTGCCGAGACCCGATATCATAACCACAACCCTATCGCTATCAGCAACTGGCATATCCTTTAGTATCTCATCAACCATAATATCCGCTGTGGCATTCGCAGTCTTTAGCTTGCATGTATCCTTGCTGGAAAACCCGTGATGCCCCACACCGATCTCCATCGTTCCAAGCTCTATCACATAGTTGGGCCGTCCAACCTCAGGGATTATGCAGCTTGCCAAGCCGATTCCTATGCTGCGGGTTCTGCTCAAAGCCTTATTCGAGACCGTAACAACCTGATCCAGATCATACCCAAGAGCCGCGGCCGCACCGCCGATCTTCCAAAGCAACACTTCGCCCGTCATGCCTCTTCTGGTGTTAGGATTGCTTGTCGCCACGTCTTCGTTGGCAATCACCGTTTTCACACGGATTCCGTCTTTTTCTGCCAGCTTGATTGCCTCCTGTACATTGGCGATATCCTTAGGGTAGTTTCCAAACAGACAGACAACGCCTTGCCCGGCATCACCCTCTTTGAACGCGGTGTAAAACGACTCCACGGAAGGCGGTGTAAATATGTTGCCAATCGCCACAGCATCCAGCATATTTTTCCCAATATAGCCCATAAACGCAGGATCATGCCCCGCCCCTCCGCCGCTCACGATGCCGACCTTTCCAGCGATAGGCGCATTTTTATACTTTAGTGTCCGGGCGCAATCAGTGTGCGCAACATGGCGCTGATAGCACTTTACAAAACCGGTAATGGATTCATTAACCATGCTTGCTGGATCATTATACAGTTTCTGCATATTTCCTCCACCTTAGGGCTGCTTTTTAGTCAATTGGTTGTGGCCTTCTTATAATAACGGATATAAACGTCTGTCTCACGGTCACTAAACTTCTTGCTTCTCTTCCCGACAAAAACAAATGGCTTCATCAGTTTATACGTACTGGTATAATTATCTCTGTTTAGAAACTCCGACTTTCCTTCAGCTGCGGCGCTTATATGATTGAACAGAGCACCGACATCAAGTTCTTGTTGAGTAATCAGCTCATCCAATCTGATCTGTGATGATTCCAAACCATCCAGCCCCAGCTCGGCCTCTTTTTCAGCAATCAAATCAACCAGCGCCACATAAATTTTAATAAAAGTTGTGATGCGCAGATCATTGCTTCTGCTGTATTTCTGATTGAAACCAGCGGGATCCCATCCTATATGTTTGCTGATCTCCGCATTGCTGATGCCGTATCTGCCTGCGATGACATTCAATCGGGTATAAACGCAGTCGATCAAATAGTCCTTAGTTATTTTTTTTAATGCTAGTTCTTCAAATTCAGTCACAACAACCTCCCGCAACTGGGTATATAACATTGCGGCAAACTCAAATGTGTACTGCTCCGAACCTTAGGAGCTTTACAACTCTAACCAAGAAATGAACCTGCAGTATGTTTACGTTATGCTTTTAAGCTGTCTTAGCTTCATGTAAACACTTTAACATCATTTGTTCGTTATGCGAATATGCCTAAAACACATGATATGAGCTTATTCGCAATGTTTTTTTTATTATTTGACTATATCCAACAGTTGATTAGCGGTATTTATTGTTATACGCCCTCAAGCATATGTTCTTATTTAGAATATCAGTTGATCATTAAGATATTTAACACCTATGTTGCCTTTTCAGTAATTGAGTGAAAAATCATATACATGTATGCAAAATTAAAAAGCGCCGTATCTTGCAGATACAGCGTTCTTCTTGTGGTACCTGCTAGGGAAATCGAACCCCATACAGGTCAAGCGATGAATATGCAGAAAATTGGGCTTTCTGGCTTTATAATCGCAAGAACTCAGTGTCATGAGTAAAATATATTTATCAATATGCAAGCAAAAGTTCATTTAAACCTTATGATTTTACAAACAATATCACACGAAAATCAAAGATAACGCCTTCGCTGAACCTAAAAAGTGCCCGAAGACGACATAAAAAGATTGCTCCTCGCAACTAAGATTCATTACGACATTGGAGTAAACGCTCAGAGGCATGTGCATGCAGTCTGCAACTATCTCGCAATACATCTACAGAGCCCGTCTATTGTCGCCATCGTAGGCACTATCAAAGCAC
>JAEZNB010000107.1 GCA_023441965.1 Bacillota bacterium | reverse complement strand
CCTCTGTACCATATTGTCTCTCGGAACAAAATGAATCATCTGGGAGCCCAGCTCCTTAGCAAATGCATTAACCAGCTCTGCCTCTCCGTCTACCTTTCTGGAGTTGCAGATGATACCTCCCAGCCTTACACCTCCGGTGGAAGCATATTTCTGAATACCTCTGGAGATGTTATTGGCAGCATATAGGGCCATCATTTCACCGGAGGCCACGATATAGATTTCCTGGGCCTTACCCTCCCGGATCGGCATGGCAAAGCCGCCGCATACTACATCGCCAAGTACATCGTAAAATACATAATCCAGGTCCTCCGTATAGGCTCCTAACTGCTCCAGCAGATTAATGGAGGTGATGATACCACGGCCTGCACAGCCTACGCCGGGTTCGGGACCACCGGATTCCACGCAGCGGATGCCTGCAAAGCCCTGCTTCATGATATATTCCAGGTCAATATCCTCGCCCTCTTCCCTTAAGGTATCAAGTACTGTTTTCTGGGCCAGCCCACCGAGTATCAATCTCGTGGAATCTGCCTTGGGGTCACAGCCGACAATCATGATGTTCTTACCCATCTCGCCCAAACCGGCTGTTAAGTTCTGTGTCGTGGTGGATTTTCCTATTCCGCCCTTACCGTAAATCGCAACCTGTCTCATTGAAATAACCTCCCTTTCTTTAACCGGCTGACCCCGCCTTCCTGATAGGATGTTCTGCCTAAAAGAAAAACGCCACTTCTTCAAATGAAGAGTGACGTCTCTGTCCGGAAGAGCTCCGACCCTACCCCTGGCAGGTATCCGGTTCCATGCTGTTTCTGACTGCACTTAGCAATTACTAGTAATTTCTATGAGTGCAATTCTATCATCCGGAGAATTATGTTTCAATACACCGAATTGTCAAATATTACGTTTAGAGGGCATGTTTTTTTGCACAATTCCACAATATTACTATTTCATGAGGATTAGGTGCTCCTTTGGCAAAGCGAGATAATCCGGCGGCTTATGTCCGTTCTCCCTCCATTCCTTCAGAGGAAGCGTCCAGAATAGATAGTTGCTGTCAGCATGATGCTTACTCCGAAAGGTCAGGCATAGATCTCGGGGCCCGGCAATGGAGTGATGGAAGGTAACACTGACTCTGTTCGTACCAGCCTCATGACAGCCTCGGAGTGCCTCCGGACGGATACCGACATATCGGATCTCCTCAGTCACAGGCAGGTCTGTCTGCAGGCAAAGCTTCCAGTCAAGGGCTTCCACTTCATATTCCGACTTTTTGACAGCGCGGGAGATATTCTTACAGCCGGTCAGCAGGGCTGTCTTATGATATGCCGGTTTCTCGAAGATCCTGTCGCTGCTGCCGTATTCCAGGAGAAGTCCTCGTTCTATCACAGCGATTGTATCACAAAAGCGGTAAAGCTCCTCAGTATTATGGGATACCATAAGGAACTCCCCTCCATAATTTCTTAAAATTCCTGCCAGCTCCTGCTGCAGCTCCTCCTTCAGATGGGAGTCCAGAGCCGAAAAGGGCTCATCCAGCAGCAAAACCTCCGGTTCATAGGCCAGCATCCTTGCCATGGCTGTTCTCTGCTGTTCTCCGCCCGAAAGCTGGCCCGGATATCTGTCCTGCAGTCCCTCCAGGCGGAATAGGGAAAGCAATCTGCCGATCAGCTCCTTACTACGCTGCTTGGTCCGAACGCCTACTCCGATGTTCTCTCTGACTGTCATATGGGGAAAGAGGGCATAATTCTGGAACAGCATACCGATATTCCTCTGTCTGGGAGAAAGATTGATTCCCCCGGCGGAATCAAAGAGAACCCGGTCATTCAGAACGATCCTCCCCCGATCGGGTCTAATGATTCCGGCAATGCAGCCTAAGGTTAAGCTCTTCCCACAGCCGGAGGCTCCTAAAAGCCCTACGGGCTCCCCTCTGCCTTCAAAGCTTATATTCAGGGTAAAATCCCTATACTTCTTCTCAAGATTTACCAGTAAGCTCATGATCTTTCCTCTCCCATCTCATTTTTCGTAAGGCAATTCCATTGATACCGAGTATCATGATAAAGGATATGGTGACCAGGAGCAGCACCCAGCCTGTGGCTTCCTCTGTCCGTCCACCCTGAATCTGCATATAGATCGCCTGTGGCAGGGTCTGTGTTACTCCGGGTATGTTCCCGGCAACCATGAGTGTAGCGCCAAACTCGCCCAAAGCTCTGGCAAAGGATAATATCCCGCCGGAGATTACCCCCGGTAAAGCCAAGGGCAGGATAATCTTACGGAAGATACTGAATTCCGGCATTCCCAGTGTTTGTGCCGCCTGGACCAGTCTGATGTCCACCTGCTCAAAGGCCGCTTTGGCAGAGCGGTACATCAGGGGGAAGGAGACGGTCACAGCCGCAAGAACAGCCGCCGTCTTCGTGAATACAATCCTTATTCCAATCTGCTGCAAGGGATTGCCGAAAAACCCGTGCTTACCGAATAGCATCAGCAGCAGAAAGCCTGTCACTGTGGGCGGAAGCACCAGGGGTATGGTAAGCAGTACATCAAGGATTCTTCTGCCTCTCCTCTCAGATCGGTATACCCTCCAGGCACAGAAAATCCCCAGAACTCCCGTGATCAATGTAGCCAGAATTGAAATCTGTAGTGAAATCCATACGGGTGACCAATCCATCTCGTACTACCTCCTAAGAAACCCATACTCCTCAAATACCCTTTGTGCTTCCTCTGATTTCAGGTATTCCAGGAACTCCTTTGCGGCAGCCTCCTGCTTTGTCTCCTTCACCACTGCCCCCGGATATACTACCCTGCTATGGCTTTCCGCAGGAGCAAGGGCTATCTCGGTTACCTGATCCGACAAGGCCGCATCCGTAGTATATACCACACCGGCATCCACATTGCCGGAGCTGACCCAGGCAAGCACCTCCGTAACATCCTTGCCATAGACCGCTACCTTCTGTGCTTCCTCCAGTAGTCCATAGAATTCAAATACCTCGCAGGCATATTTACCTGCCGGGACCGAGACCGGCTCTCCGATCGCTATTTTCGATGCTCCGGTGATATCCTCAAAACCTGTAAGCTTCAGGGCACTGTCAGAGGGAACAATTAAAACCATCCGATTCTCAGTCAGCTCCGTAATCGTAGACGCAAGCAGGTAATTCTCCTCTGATAAAGATTGAATTTGCTTATCTGAGGCAGACAGAAATACATCCATCGGTGCTCCCTGGCGGATCTGTTGCTCCAGAGTTCCGGAGCTTGCATAGGTGAAGATCAGAGCGATGCCCTCCTTCTTCTCCACATACCTATCCCCCAATATCTCCATCACCGGTTTCAGACTTGCCGCTGCCCCCACCATAAGCTCTGTTTCTTCCCTTATCTTCCTATGACAGCCCGGAAGCAGCAGACTGGTCACAAAAAGAAGGCTGCAAAGGAGGGCCTTTAAGTTCCCTTGTCTGATTCCTTGTCTGATTCTTTGACTGTTCCTTGCTCTATTCATTTGTCTGTTCTTTTGTCTGCTCTTTTGACTGACCCTTATGCAGATCATTTGCTTCATTTCTCCGGAACATCTCTTCCACATCTTATCCCCTCCTTATGCTTATTCATCGTCTACCATTCTGATCCGGTTCTGCTATATCCTAAAAACGGCGTCTGATCCGAATTGCACACCTTATGCCATTTTGAATCTCTCCTACTGCCTTTATCATTTATGCGTGCCAGCGTTATGAGTAATAAAAAAGGGCGCCTTAATAAGCTCCTAAGACGCCTGCGTCATTCAACTCCATGACGATAACTTCTTTATTATCATTTTCTATCAGATACTCCGTGAAGAATATTACAAATTTTTGAAAAGTATTATATCCATAAGGATACGCTTTTGTCAATAGCAAATAGAAAAACTATATCAAATATAAGAAAAAAATTATATAAATAATTCTATAGGCTTCTGGAACTATATAAAAAATTATGATATGATATGGATATAAAACGAAAGGAAGTGTCAACTATGACTACTGCATATTTGACCATTGATGACGGTCCTACTAAGAATACGAAGCAAATCATGGATTATCTTCTCGGGAAGAATATCATACCTGTATTGTTCTTCTGGGGCGAACGGGTGGAGGAAGCCAGAGAGAATGGTATTTATGCCATTCAGAAGGGTGCATATATCGGAAATCATTCCTACTCCCATCCACACTTTTCCTCTCTTCCCCTGGAGCAGTGCATCGCAGAAATTGAGCGCCAGGAGGAGATCATAAACGATCTCTACAAGGAAGCCGGTGTAGAGCGTAAATTTAAACTCTTCCGTTTCCCTTACGGTGATAAGGGTGGCGAGAACAAGGAAGCCCTGCAGCAATACCTTGCTTCCCATGGCTTCTGTAAGCTGGATTACAGTCCGATCACCTATGACTGGTTTTATGAGCAGAAGCTGGACAAGGATTATGATATCTTCTGGACCTTTGATTATCAGGAGTATCGTCTTCACTATGACAAAAGCTTCTCCTATCCCATGGTGCAAGAGCATATCGATAACCCCAAGCCCAATAACGGCGGAAATCTGCACGAAGAGGGTGCTCATAATATCATGCTGATTCATGACCATACGCTGACGGACGAATTGGTTCCGGGATATTTCCAGGATATCATCGAACGGACACTGGAAGCCGGGGTTACCTTTGTGAGACCGCAGTTCGTCTGCTGATCCTAAGGTATCCATGTCTGCCTATCGTAAGCAGCCGTTACATAGCATTCCGGGTATAGAAAAAGATTTATATTCTTCATCCGGAGAAAATGCATCATGCGTATCTGAAAAGCCAGTTAGCGGCTCTGCCTGCTTCCTGGCTTTTTTTGCTAACCGGTTTTGTTTTATCTTTTTATCATTTTTTTATCAGCTTTCTCTGCTTTTTCTGTATAACTGGCTTATCTGTTTCACTGGTTAATCTTTTATAATGGTTTGTCCGTTTTTGCTTTGTCTGTTTCGGTTTAGGCACCTTTATCTGCCGATCTGTGGGCTTCTCCGCTCCATCAGAACAGTATTTTGCCAGATCCCATTGCCATCTCGCCCAATCCTCTCCCGGTATCCTACCATCCGGAATCCAACCTTCTCATGAAGGGCGATGCTGGCCCGGTTAATTTCGAATATCCCTGCCTGAAGCATCCAATAGCCCTGCTTCTCCGATTCCTCAATCAATGCTCTTAGGAGCTTTTCTCCCACCTTCCGGCCTCGGAATTCTGCTTTGATATAGATGCCAAGCTCCGCAACCCCTGCATATACCTTGCGGCTGCTATAAGGGGTCAGAGCCGTCCACCCGATTACCTGACCCTCTGAAACTGCCACCAGTCGGCAGTCGGCTGTATGGGAAGCATCCCAGCCTTCATAGGAGGGAACCTCCTGATGAAAGGTAGAAGTCTTAAGATCAATCCCTTCCTGGAAGATGGCTGCTACCGCATTCCAATCCTCTCTCTCCATTGCTCTGATGATAAGCTCCATCCTAAGCTCCCCCTTGCTCCTAGACTTATTTATGAAATAGTAATCCTTGCGGCTTCTTCTGTCAAGAGTCTTTATACGACATCATCTGACACCCAAAGCTGAAGCGGCAAGCCAGGTCCCTATCCATGAAATACGCGCCGTAAGGCGCACATAAAAAGCCCATAAGACTCTATCAGAATCTTATAGGCTTACTCTCCTCGAGGCGACGGGACTCGAACCCACGGCCTCTGCGTCCCGAACGCAGCGCTCTACCAAACTGAGCCACGCCTCGATAATAACTACCGATGCTTCCCCTAAACCGAAGCACCGCATTAGTTATTATCTAATAAATGTACCAAAAAGTCAACTGTTTATTTTATGAAAATGCGAATGTTTTATCATAAAAATCCGGATATATTCTACGCCAATCAGACGATAGATATTAATAGGCGGTGATAATTCCACCCTCATTCGCATAAAGGGAGCTGACCCCGGCAGTATCCACGATAAAGCAATCCCTGAAGGGTATCCTCTTTAATATTTCATCCTTTACAAACAAAGCTCTTTCATAATTATTGCAATGGGCAATTCCAAGGGTTCTTTCCTGCGGCTTGACCACATCATGCTCTATGGACTTCGCCATGGCGATCAGCGCCTTGACTACGCCACGGGCCTGGTCCAGCTTACAGATCGTTCCTTCCGGAGTAGCGCCCATGACCGGCTTTATATTAAGAGCACTGGCGATAATCGCCTGCAGATTGGAGAGTCTTCCATTCTTTCTTAAGGTCTCCAGGGACTCTAACACAAACTTTGTCTTAATATTGTCGCGGAAGCCACGAATCGTTCCCGCGATGGATTCAAAAAGATGGCCCTTCTCAATCAGCTCCTTGATCTTCATGGCAATCAAGGTCTGACCGACGGATGCGGACCGGGAATCAATGATTTCAATCTTCTTATCCGGATGCTCCTCCAGATAGAGCCTCTTCGCCAGCTCTGCACTATTATAGGAACCGCTTAGGTTGGAAGATATGGTCACTACATAGATATCCCCATCAAATTCGAATTCCTTCATATAATCCTCCGGAGAGGGGCAGGCAGACTTGGGGCTGGTGGGACATTCCTTCACTCTGCGCAGAAAATCCTTCTGATTAAAGCTCTCATCATCGACAATTTCCTTGTTATCTACAATTAAGGTTAAGGGAACCAGTCTGAAGTGCTCATCCTTTTTTAGCTGCTCCGGTAAATCGGTACAGCTGTCTCCAATAATTCTGTATGACATTTACATCCTCCGTATATTTTTGCATATTATATGCAAATATTGTATCTTTACTACATGTTAGTATCTCGCAACTATATAATATAGTTTTAATTACTATATATAATAGCATATACTACGGTAAATGCAAGGATTTTATGAAAAAAAGTGAAAAGAATGAGCTGTTTCACAATCTCCTTTATAATACACGAGGAACCATATGTATCCCTCACTCACTGGTTGCAGTACAGATTTCGATTATATGTGCCAGCTTCGGACGCCTACGTCCGCATCTGGCATCACATAATCATCAATCTGTTCCGCAACCAGTAAATTATGGGATCACATATGGCTCCTCGTGTATCCAAGGATGCTATTGTGAAACAGCCTCATATTAGAATATCTTAGTATATCGTTATTTTGCCAATAGCAGCATAATGTCATTGCTTCTCTGGATAAATTTGGTCATCGCTTCCGGCTCCAGGGGCTTATGACTTAAGAGGGCAAGATCATAGAGCTGCTCGCAGATCATCGGTGTTTGCTCGGACTGCTCGTTGGTCAGAATATACTGAACCAGCTTATGATTCGCATTCAGTACCAGGGTCTCCCCATC
>JAEZNB010000118.1 GCA_023441965.1 Bacillota bacterium | reverse complement strand
CCCCTTTATGTTTCCCATAATGCACTGTTTGCTGAACAGATTGATGATTATATGATGCCAAATGCGGACGTGTGCGTCCGAAGATGGCGCATATAATCAAAATCTGTCCAGCAACCAGTGTGTGAGGAGAACATATAGGGAACCTCTTGTAGCTCTATAATTATTTTGAAACAGCCCCTTATTTTTGCCCAAGGGCTTGATATGTTTTATACTCTGAATAGTCTGTCTATCACAGTATATCCTTCTCTGATCACATTGCCTGCGGCTTTCCCCTCTGCTTCGTTATAGAAGAAAGCATGCTTTTGCTCCCTTGTACTGTCGTATAAGAGATAGGGTACCGGGTCGCTGGTATGGGTTCTTAAGCGAATCGGTGTGGGATGATCGGGCATGATGAGCATTCTGAAAGCTGCTCCTGCCTTGCTCAGCTCCTCTGTAACAATCTTGATTACCCTCTGATCCAGAAACTCGATGGCCTTGATCTTATTCTGAATATTCCCCTGATGACCCATCTCATCCGGAGCCTCTACATGAATATATACAAAATCATAATCCTCTTCCAATAATACCTTTACTGCTGCCAGGGCCTTGCCTTCATAGTTCGTATGAAGGGTCCCGTCCGCTCCCGGCACCTCGATCACCTTCATCCCTGCGCCGACTGCAATTCCCTTCAGCAGATCGACTGCAGATATCATAGCCCCCTTCTTATGGTTCTTCTCCTCAAAGGAGGTAAGGGCCGGCTTCGTTCCCGCACCCCAGAACCAGATGGAGTTGGCCTTATTTAATCCCTTCTCCTGCCGTTCCATGTTCAAGGGATGGTGATTTAAGATATCATAGCTCTTCTTCATCATTTCTTTCAGAGCCTCTTCCTTCGGAAGATAGTCACCGATGACCCTGCCCAGGATATCGTGGGGTGGGGTTAAGTCTACCACTTCTCCCCGATCCCAGATCGTCAGATGGCGGTAACTGGTTCCCACATAGTATTTATAGATATCATTCTCCAGCTCCTTGCGAACTGCTTCGATGAGGATAGCGGCATCCTCGGTAGCGATTTCGCCTGAGCTGTGATCTAAGATCGTCTTCTGCTCATAAGGGAGATCATCCTCAGAAAGCGTTACGACATTACACCTTAGTGCAATATCCGTCATCTTCATATCCACTCCGATGCTTAAGGCCTCCAGAGGAGAGCGTCCGGAGTAATACTTTCTGGGGTCGTAGCCTAGAACTGCCAGATTGGCTGTATCACTGCCCGGCTTCATTCCCTCCGGAATGGTATAGGCCATTCCTATTTCTGATTTGTGGGCCAGTTGATCCAGCTGCGGGGTTACCGCCTCCATCAGAGGGGTTTTATTTCCCAGCTCAGGCAGTGGCTCATCTGCCATTCCATCCCCCAGTATTACGATATATTTCATGGAACAAGTTTCCTTTCGTATGTTTTCCCTGTTAAAACCGTACTCTGATCACATTCAGAACATCATCGAGAGAGCTCTTCAGCTCCTTCAGTCTCTGCTCGGTCATGAAGGACGTAATAAATGCATATTCTCCGGTTACCTCGGACTTAACCTCTTCGACTGCGCCGAAGAGCTCATGGATCTTTTTCCTGGTATCCTCTCCCTGATCCTTGACCCGGAGGAAGAAACGGTGTTCCACCATATTGATATCCGTAAGCTCCAGCTTTTTGCTGCTCCAGATGGTCCAGATATTGGTCCCCAGGTGCTTGGCGGCATCTACTACGTCTGCCACGACAGCACTGGCCGTCGGCAGCTTGCCTGCGCCTCTTCCATAGAACATCACATCGCCGATTACATTTCCCCGGACAAAGATACCGTTGAACACATCATTCACATTGTAAAGGGGATGGTTCGCTTTGATCATGACCGGTGCAACCATGGCATAAACTCTTTCATCTTTCTCCCGGATGCTGGAGGCAAATAATTTGATCTTTGCACCCAGTGCCTCGGCATAATGAATATCAGCAACTGTAATATTGCTGATTCCCTCTGTATAGATATCTTCAAAATCCACCTGCATGCCAAAGGCCAGGGAGGATAAAATCGCAATCTTTCTGCAAGCATCATGGCCTTCGATATCCGCTGCGGGATTCCGTTCCGCATATCCCATGCTCTGTGCATTTTTCAGGGCTATATCAAAATCCAGATTATCCTCGCTCATTTTCGTCAGGATATAATTCGTCGTGCCATTCAGAATACCGGTAATCTCCACGATTTCATCCGCAGTCAGGGACTGGTTCAGGGGTCTGATAATCGGAATACCGCCACCGACACTGGCCTCAAAAAGGAAATTCAAGCTCCTCTCCTTAGCCAGATCCAATAATTCGGCTCCGTGCTTGGCAACAAGCTCCTTATTGGAGGTAACCACACTCTTGCCCTTTAACAGTGCCGTCTTTACAAAAGTATAGGCAGGCTCAACACCTCCCATAACTTCAACGACAATCTTCACCTCCGGGTCCTCCAGAATGATATTGACGTCATGCACCAGTATCTTCATGATCGGATCTCCCGGGAATTCCCTTAAGTCCAGCACGTATTTTATGTTAATCTTATCGCCGGCCCGCTTTCCGATACTTTCTCCGTTGGTATTCAGGACCTCCACCACTCCGGAGCCTATCGTACCATAGCCTAAGACTGCTATATTAATCATTTTTATCCTCCATTCCACGCCCTTTTCTTCCTGTCCGTATGATGTCGGCCAGAAGCTCCCACATCATTCTCTGGCTAATATCTTCACGTAATGAATCCCTTCCATCACTTCGATTGCTTCAATCAGATCAGAGGTGCTGTCTGTTTGAGGCAGGATTTCAATGCTTAAGGTCAATAGCGCGATCCCATTCACCGGTATACTCTGATGGATCGTCAGAATATTGGCCTCACACTTTGCTACCTGATTCAAGACCTTGGATAATAAACCGGGTCTGTCATCCATCTGAAGCATGAAGGTGATGGTCTTTCCCCTGGTATTCTCATAGAATGGGAAGATATCATCCTTATACTTATAAAATGAGCTTCTGCTGATTTCCACCGCATCGGTTGCTTCCTGTACCGTCATGACTCTTTCTGAATCCAGCAGCCGCTTCGCTTCTACAACCTTAAGCAGCACCTCCGGTACCGCCTTCTTCTTTACAAGATAATATTGCTCTCCGCTCATGTTTTCACACCTCCGAAGGATTTACTTGCTACCATTTCTCATCTTTCCCATTGTATGTATATCGAATACAACTGTCTTTGATAGAAAGAAATCTTACCACATATTCATGGATAATGCAATACCCATTTCGCCTGTTCTTATGCCTGGTTCTTATGCCTGCTCCCATCTCCCTCTCCTGCCTCCGACAAAACAAAGGGCTGCCCCGAAAGGCAGCCCTTGTCGCCTATTGGCAACCATTTATTCTATTCAGGACGAAGTAATCCTTTATTTCTTACCCATTTTCTTCAGACTATCCTGCTCTTCCTGACTTAATATACCGTCATGATCCAGCAGCAGAATCAGCTTCCCTTCCTGATTCGTGATCTGCTTCAGATAGGTGGTATTCCTGCTCATTACAATCGGAGGGACCTCATATAGCTGTTCCTCCTCCAGATTACTGATCCCCAGCATTTTATCAACCTCATAAGCAATTGTCATATCATTGGACTTTGTAATGATCAATCGGGTATCCTGATCCGGTTCCTTATCCTCAAGACCAAACTTACTTCGTAAGCTGTACACCGGAATGACCTCTCCACGCAGATGAATGATACCCTTCACATTTTCAGATGCATTGGCTGCCTTCTCCGTCGCCATATACTTCTCGACCGTGCTGACTTCCATGATATTCAGTCCATACAAATCTTCACCAATTTGAAATATTGCTTGCTTCGTGATCATATTCATCTCCATTTCTCCGCTCATACTGCGGCACAAATGCTTTGTAATTTCCGTGAATCAGCTCAATCGCTCATTCACTCCGGTTACTGGCTACCCTGTGCACTCCATTTCAGGTATGCATTAATAAAGGGATCAATATTCCCGTCCAGTACACTGGCAGCGTTACCTACTTCCTCATTGGTTCTGTGATCCTTCACCAGCGTATAGGGTTGCAGTACATAGGATCTGATCTGGTTACCCCAGCCGATTTCCTTCACCTCACCACGAATACCTGTGATCTTCTCCTGATTTTCCTGCTGTCTGATCAGATAAAGCTTGGCCTTCAGCATCTGCATGGCCTTATCCTTATTCTGAAGCTGAGACCTCTCATTCTGACATTGCACTACGATATTGGTCGGCAGATGGGTGATGCGGACCGCTGAGGAGGTCTTATTGACATTCTGTCCGCCGGCTCCGCTGGAATGATAGGTATCAATCCGAAGATCCTTGTCGTCAATCTCAATGTCAATATTCTCTTCAATGTCGGGCATAACATCACAGGATACAAAAGAGGTCTGCCGCTTTCCTGCGGCATTGAAGGGTGAAATCCGGACGAGACGGTGAACCCCTCTTTCTGATTTCAGATATCCGTAGGCATTCACACCCTTGACTTCCAGGGTAACAGATTTCAGACCTGCTTCTTCCCCCTCCAGAAAGTCCAGCATGTCCACGGCAAAGCCCTTTTTATCAGCCCAACGCTGATACATCCGGCATAGCATGCTTGCCCAATCACAGCTTTCTGTACCACCGGCTCCGGCATGAAGGGTAAGGATCGCATTGTCCTTATCATATTCTCCTGAAAGTAAGGTCTTCAGGCGCAGCTCCTCCAGTCTGTCAACGAACAGCTCCAGAGCCTCCTCTATCTCAGGGATGAGGGAGGGATCATTCTCTTCATAACCCATCTGTATCAAGGTCTGAACATCTTCGTAACCGGTCTTCAGCTGGGCATATTCTTCCATCGTATCCTTCAGATTCTTCAGCTCTCTCATAAGATTTTGAGCCTTGTCCGTATCATCCCAGAAGCCGGGCTGCTCCATCGTCTGGTTTATTTCACTGATCCTCTGCTCTTTTTTAGCGAGGTCAAAGTGAATCCCCCACTTCCATCAGCGGTTTTTCGTAGGTTCCGAGCGTATATTTAAACTGATCTAATTCAACCACCAAATCACCTCTTTCTAACGGTTATTTCTATACTTCCTAAGCTATCCTATCTGAAGCTGATTACAGCTTATGCATTCCTGCCGCAGCAGAACTTATATTTCTTACCGCTGCCACAGGGACAGGGATCATTCGGCATAATCTTCTTGCTGGCTCTTCTGATCGGAGCATTGGCCACACTGTCATCCCTGTTGGTTCCGGTTACCTTCGCAACCTGCTCTCTTTCCACCTTCTGCTCAATTCTGACATGCATCAGAGCCTTCACGGTATCCTCACGAATGGCGGCAATCATGGAATCAAACATCTCAAAGCCCTGGAACTTATATTCCACGATGGGCTGGCGCTGTCCGTATGCCTGCAGGCCGATACCCTGACGCAGCTGATCCATATCGTCAATATGATCCATCCACTTACGGTCAATTACCTTCAGCAGGATAACCCGTTCAATCTCTCTAAGCTGTTCTGCTTCAGGGAATTCCGCTTCCTTATCCTCGTAAAGCTTCACAGCCTCTTCCTTTAGCTGCTGTATGAGGTCTGCCTTCCTGATCTCCTTCGTAGGATCCTTGGAAATCTCAATCTTATTCAGGGGGATGATCGGCAGCAGCAGATTATTCAGCTCCTCCAGATCCCATTCCTCGGGAAGCTGGTCGTCACTGATACAGGTATTGACACTGTCCTCCACTGTATCGGTAATCATGCGGTAGATGGTATCCCTCATGCTTTCGCCATCAAGGACCCTTCTTCTTTCAGCATAGATAATCTCTCTCTGCTCATTATTGACCTGGTCATACTCCAGCAGATTCTTTCTGATTCCGTAGTTGTTGCTCTCTATCCTCTTCTGTGCCTTCTCTATGGCATTGGAAAGCATCTTATGCTCAATCTGCTCCCCATCCGGCATTCCCAGAGCATTGAAGACTCCCATCAGCCGTTCGGAACCAAAAAGTCTCATCAGGTCATCTTCCAAGGAAATAAAGAAACGGGATTCACCGGGGTCACCCTGTCTACCGGCACGGCCTCGCAGCTGATTATCAATACGTCTGGCTTCATGACGTTCTGTACCGATGATCTTAAGACCACCGGCCTCCTTCACGCCTTCACCCAGCTTAATATCCGTACCACGGCCTGCCATGTTGGTTGCGATCGTAACCGCACCATACTGTCCGGCTTCTGCAACAATTTCCGCTTCCATCTCATGGAATTTCGCATTCAGGACCTTATGCGGGATATTCTGCTTCTTCAGGATACTGCTGAGCTCCTCCGAAGCCTCGATCGTTATCGTACCGACTAGGACCGGCTGACCTTTTTTATGGGATTCGATGACTTCCCTTACAATAGCAGCCAGCTTCTCTTTCCTGGTCTTATATACTGCATCCTGATGGTCGATACGGGCTACCGGCATATTGGTGGGAACCTCAATGACATCCATACCATAGATCTCTCTGAATTCCTGCTCCTCAGTCAGCGCTGTACCGGTCATACCACTCTTCTTTTTATATTTATTGAAGAAGTTCTGGAAGGTAATCGTAGCCAGAGTCTTACTTTCTCTCTTAACCTTGACATTCTCCTTCGCCTCGATCGCCTGATGCAGACCGTCGCTGTAACGTCTTCCCGGCATGATACGGCCGGTAAATTCATCGACGATCAGAACCTCATCTTCCTTCACCACATAGTCCTTATCCCGGAACATCAGGTTATGGGCCCGCAATGCGAGAATGATATTATGCTGGATCTCAAGGTTCTCGGGATCAGCCAGATTTTCAATATTGAAGAATCTCTCCACCCTCTTCACACCTTCTGCGGTCAGATGGACATTCTTCTCCTTCTCATTTACGATGAAATCGCCTTCCTCAGTGATCTCTTCCTTCATCAAAGCTGCCATCTTGGTAAGCTCGCCACTTTCCTTACCCTTCTTCAGCTGTCTGGCAAGAATATCACATACTCTGTACAGCTCTGTGGATTTGCCACTCTGTCCGGAGATAATCAGCGGTGTTCTCGCTTCATCAATCAGGATAGAGTCAACCTCATCGATAATGGCATAGTGCAGCTCACGCTGAACCAGCTGTTCCTTATAGATTACCATGTTGTCTCTTAAGTAATCGAAGCCAAGCTCGTTATTGGTGGCGTAGGTAATATCACAGCCATAGGCTGCCCTACGCTCTTCCTTTTCAAGGCTGTTCAGTACACAGCCAACCTTCAGTCCCAAGAATTCATGGATCTGGCCCATCCACTCCGCGTCACGCTTTGCCAGGTAATCATTTACCGTGACTACATGAACTCCTTTGCCCTCCAGGGCATTCAGATAAGAAGGCAGGGTTGCCACCAGCGTTTTTCCTTCACCGGTACGCATCTCAGTAATACGTCCCTGATGAAGTATGATACCGCCGATCAGCTGAACCCTGTAATGTCTCATTCCGATTGTTCTTTTTGCAGCTTCTCTTACCACAGCATATGCTTCAACCAATATATCATCTAAGGTTTCACCATTTTTCAGTCTATTCTTAAATTCAGTTGTCTTCGCTCTTAAATCTTCATCTGATAACTTCTCATATTCCGGTTCCAGAGCTTCTATTCTGTCGACGAGAGGGAGCAGGCGCTTCACTTCCCTTTCGCTGTGTGTACCGAATATCTTGTCTAGCAATCCCATTCTTATTCACTCCTATACATCCATTCTCTGAAGATTTTCGTTCCCGAGCAATCGTTCACCTATTATTGTAACATTTACGATTAGGTTATTCAACAGAAATTATTTTAACCGGATTATGCTATGGCTATAAGCACAGTTCTGCCTCCACCCTATCGATCAGTCCTGTAGAGGAATAATCCATTGATGAGATGCTCCGCTTAGTGTATGACAAAACAGAGCCGGTAAAAATAGCAGGCCCGTAAAATTACTTACAGGCCTGCTAACCTTATTCAATCCTATGTCCAAGGTGGTTCTTAATACTCCGGTTCGATTAATCCGTAGGTGTTCCCTTTGCGTTTATAAACAACATTCACTTCATCGGTCTGGGCATTCCGGAATACATAAAAGCTATGGCCCAGCAGCTCCATCTGTACACAGGCTTCCTCTGCATCCATAGGCTTTATCGCAAAACGCTTCGTTTTAACGATCTTGATTGCATCATCCTCAAAATAATCATCCTCAATAAAAGCTTGATTAAAATTGGAGGCGGCTTGTTTATGGTCGATCAGTTTATTCTTATATTTCCTCAATTGACGTTCGATAATCTCTTCTACCAGGTCAATGGATACATACATGTCATTACTTACCTGCTCTGCCCGGATGATATTGCCCTTAACGGGTATCGTAACTTCAATCTTTTGCCTTTCTTTCTCTACACTAAGAGTTACATGAATCTCTGTATCAGGAGTGAAGTATCGTTCCAGTTTTCCGATTTTTTCATAAACCGCTGTCTTTAACCCTTCTGTTACATCAATATTCTTTCCACTGATAATATAACGCATAACGCCCAACTCCTTTTTACTTTCTAGTAGCATAACAATTATGCTGATTTCATTATAACATATGCCTGAAAAAGTGACAAGCCAATTTGCCCAATACTGGAATTTATATGTAAAACTCCAGTAATTTACTTATTTTCATTATAATTTTACATATTTTTTAATCTATCGTGTATATTTATTATTTGTTCTACTAATTTCGATTGATTTTTGCTAATTTATTTTCCTCTCTTACTATTATCGGACAATTAAAAAGTCAAGTCCCATTTCGCATGATTTAGCCGGGTTTTGTCGATTTATCATAAGTTACAAAACGCATTTTCGTTATTGACACTACTTTACGTATGCGACAAGAGTAGTTTATTATTGTGGATAATGTGGATAAACTCGTGTATAACTTCTTTTTATTCAAAACTAAGGATTTCTACCTGTGGATAAATTTCTGATAATCCATAAAATCGCAAAAAGAAATACCCATTTTATGGAAGCTAAGTCCGGTTGTTTGTGCAAGTTGTACATTTGTGTCTTTGTCAATAGGACTTTATGATAATTTTTTCACTTACAATATTTTCTCTAATTTAATCAAATTTCAAAATAATATGAAAGTTAATACTATTAAATGATTATCTCCTTTAGATGATGGTTGACATGAAAAAGGACCATCGGGGTATAAATTATCTTCTCAGATAATATACTCCAATCGTCCTTCATTTAAACATATATCTGTTAAGCTTTATGCCGGACAGGGATAAATCACTCCACGGCCTGCATATGCTTCATAAGGGTTTTCTCATAGGTATCCACCTTGTCGGCCAGGAAGGGTGCCAAGCCAACAAATTCAGCCCCATAGTTTTTCCTGCTTGAATCAATGACAACTACTCTGACGATCTGTATCACGACCCGAAAAAAATCACCGTTACCAAAATTAATCGTACCTCTGAAGTAATATCCGACCGGCAGATCTGCTTCACTGATAAAGCCGATGCCGCTTCTGGATATGTCAAAGACCAAGATGGAAGCTCCGATATTCTTGATTATGACATTGTCCTGCTTAAACACCTCGTCAACATCCAGGCACAGCTCAATCGGAAGTCTCTTATATTTCCTTCTCTCCTGCTTCGCTTTATCTTCCATGGTATAAGCTCCTTATTCAAATGAATCGTCTGATACACAATCGATTTTGATCTGCTTATATTTTACCATACATTCATGGTTTTTCCAACTGCAACTATCTGCCTATGTTTTTGTTATGTCTTCGTTATAATTTTATCCTTCTATATGACTGAAGGGCTGTTCAGAATAAAAAAGCTATCCCGATACTTACCTCTTTGCCTTGTAACAAAAGAAGTATCCGGGATAGCTTTATGATTTTACGGCATAATGGATATGCTGTTAATTTACAACTCTTCTTACTCTATATACCTTGCGGTAGTTGTACTTTGAGACAATGATACCCTGTCTGGAGTTTGCCGCATGTACAATTTGATCATTTCCTATGTACATTGCTACATGATTTACGGTTCCGTAGTTGTTCGTGTAGAAAATCAGATCTCCGGGTTTACGATCCTCCACGGCTACCTTAACTCCTGCCGATGCTGCCTGATCATAGGACACACGGGGAATGGAATAGCCGAAGTTATCATAAATCCTCCATACGAAGCCGGAGCAATCCGCACCCTTCGTTAAGCTTTCTCCACCCCATACATAACGGTTACCAACAAACTTCAGGGCATAAGTAACAATTTCATTTCTCAGGGCGGCCAGGCTGCCGCTTTCCTGAGTACTGGGTTTGCTGACAGGCGGCTCTTCCTTCTTCTCCTTCGCTGCCTGAGCTGCCTTTCGCTCTGCCTCTTCCTGTGCTTTCTTTCTGGCCTTCTCTTCCTCCAGCTTTCTTAACCGTTCTGCCTCGGCACGCTCTGCCTCCTGTTGCTCTCTGATGATTCGCTGCTCTTCTGCTATGGAGATTGCTTCCTTGAATTCTATCTCAATCTTAACATAATCCTTTGATACATAACCGGTAAAGTCATTGCCGGAATCATCGGAGCCTAAAAGAATCTCTGCCCACTCTTCATATTCCTTTAATACGATATAGGTTTCCCCTTCCGGAATCAATTCCCGTGTGGTTGATTCCTTACTTGGCTTTGAACGCACCCGAAGGGTAGCCGTATTTATGACTGTGGCGTACTTGGTGGCATATTCGTCTGCCATCTTCTCCGCTGCTTTCCCTGTAACCAAATAATTAGCAGCTATATAGCCTTCCACATCGCCGGATTTTATCCTGACCCATTCTCCATCCTGTCCATTCAAACGCTCGAGAATATCGCATGCACAGCCACGGTACAGTTTACCGACGATTTCGCCTTCTCTGGAGGGCTTACTTCTGATATTCACATAATTATCTACATTTGCCACACCCTTGTCATCCAGGGGTGATATGAACTTCTCATTATAAATCTGTGTTATGTAATCCTCTGTACCTTCAACAAGCAGATTCAGGGATTTGGCCATTCCGGCAACTCCCTCTTCTGGCTGTGCATAGGCTGCAGAGTAAGGAAGCGATAGGAATAAGGCTGCAGATGCGACAAAAATTGCAGATTTCAAGGCCTCACTTTTTCTCATGTATCATATCCTCCGGGTATAAAAACAAAACGCCCTTATCCTCTGTCGTCGTGGGCTGTCATGCCACAGCTAATTGTTACAAATTTATTACATCTTACGACGTAATTATAACAAATATGGCATGTGGTGTCAACGAAAAAACATGGCAAAAACGACTTTTTATCAGAATTTTTCATAAATTTAGTCGTCTTTGCCATGTATTGGCATAATTTTCTGTTAAATTCGATTGAAATACCTTTCTACTGCTGTAATTGCATTTGCTCCATCTGAGGCTGCTGTGATAATCTGCCTTAAATCCTTCGTGCGGACATCCCCGGCAGCATAGACTCCCGGTACGTTCGTTTCACAGCTCTCTCCGGCAATGATGTAGCCGCCGGCGTCTGTTGCTACGACCTTCCGATAGGTTTCCGAGTTGGGCAGATACCCTACCGCGATGAAAACTCCGGAAAGACTGTAGGTCTTGCTCTCATTTGTCTTCAGATTTTTTACCTCGATGGATTCCACGGCATCATTACCGTTAATACGTTCTACAACACTATCCCAAAGGATCGTCACATTATCCATGGCAAGCAGCTTCGAACTGATGCTTTTGGAAGCCCGGAATTGGTCCCGCCTGTGGATGACATAGACTCTTTCACATATTCTTGCCAGAAATATGGCATCCTCTATAGCCACATCACCACCTCCGACAACAGCAACCGTCTTCTTCTTAAAGAAGGCCCCGTCGCAGGTAGCACAGTAGGAGACACCCATACCTGAGAGCTTTTCTTCCCCTTCCACATTCAGATGCCTGGGTACGCCACCGGTAGCGATGATCACGGCCTTTGCTTTGTATTGAGTCCCATCCTCCAGCGTAATTACTTTGAGGTCTCCCTCCAAGTGAAATTCATTTACCTCACCGGTGATAAAGGTGGTACCCAGCTTATCGCAATGCTCTCTGAACCTCTGGCTAAGATCAAAGCCGTTGATTTCCGGGATACCGGGATAATTGTCCACCTCATAGGTATTGATGATCTGTCCACCGCTCAAGCCCGCCTTCTCTATTACGATACAGTTCAGCTCTGCCCGACTGGCATAAATGGCGGCTGATAAGCCGGCCGGTCCCGAACCGATGATGATTACATCGTAAATCATATTTCTTCCTCCTTTTCTTCTGTCCGTTTTCCTTTTGTATATATGCAAAGTCACATGAATATGTTATGATAATCATATAGGATAATCTATAAAGCTGACAGCCCAGCTCCTTATCCCAATCATCCGGCTGTATAATAGAAAACATGGCATCTCCGTATTACGGAACAATGACATGTCAGTAATTATAGGAATACTTTCATTATAACTTAATCACAGTAATCTATTCATCCCTTACAGAAAGGAGGAAGCATCCATGAAGATCGGCTCCACCCCCATAACAGCCCAACCTGTGTCCAACACTAACGTAGGCATCGCAGTTCTGGGCAAGAATCTGGATACCATAGAGAAAGCAGGACAAAACCTGATTAAAATGATGGAGCAGTCTGTTCATCCGGGACTTGGCACGAAGATTGACGTCAGAGTATAGTTCGTCTATCCGGGTCCGGTCTGTTACTGCGTCTTCTTTACCAGGGCATGAAGCCAAACAAGTTCCTTCTCTTCTCTGCAATCATCATATTTTTTCATCTCAAGCAATTCCAGTGCATCAAATTCCGCTAACAGTTCCTTCAGATCACGGGTGCGGTAATAGGTAAAGTACCTCTTTTCCTCTTCTCCTTCATATTCACCATATCTTAAGGTAAGATACAAAACCCCGTCCTTCTTCAGGCTACGGATAACCTTATGGAGAATATCGGCTATCTCCTTTCTGGGAACATGGAGCAGGGAAGCATTTGCCCAGACACCGTCAAACACATCCTCAAAATCCATCTCATCAAAGGTCATATGCAAAACATCCTTGCCGATGTGGACACCGGCGAGGCTGCACATCTCTTCAGAACCATCCATAGCTGTGACATCATATCCTAAAGACATAAAATATGCACTGTCTCTTCCGGATCCGCAACCCAGATCCAGAATACTGCCGCCCTCAGGCACAAACTCAAGAAAGCGGTCCAGATACACCTTCATATCCAAGTCGACCGTACGATCAAAATACTCAGCTGCGTTCTCATTATAATACTCCGTAGAGTCCAACTGTATTCCTCCCTTCAAACAAGCCTATTATAACAAATATATGATAGAAATACCAGTATTTTTCATACTTGCAGGCATTGCAGCCGGAGAATGAATATTGATAGGGAGAAAATACTATATAAAATCAGGATTCAATGCTATAATAGTAGGATGAATCTGACATAAAGTGTCCGTGTACCATAGGACATAGATGTATCCGGTTAATCATGGCTGATCCTATAAGACCAGTCATATCAATAAGGCTTCATAGAAGAAGGGAAGATATCATGATTGAATTAGGAAAATATCAGATACTGGAAGTTGTAAAAAAGACGGATTTTGGCTATTACCTTAGTGAGCCGGGTTCCGATCACCGGCACCGGCTGCTACTGCCCCAGAAGGAGGCTCCGGAGGAGACGAAGCTGGGTGACAGATTGGAGGTCTTTGTCTATAAGGATTCCGAGGACAGAGAGATTGCTACAACAGCCAAGGTACCCTTTACCCTTGGAGGCTTAGCTGTTCTTAGAGTAAAAGAGGTTACGAAGATTGGAGCATTTTTGGATTGGGGTCTTATGAAGGATCTGCTGCTGCCCTATAAGGAGCAGACCGCTCCTGTAGAGGAGGGCGAACCTGTTCTTGTCAGCCTCTATATTGATAAAAGCAACCGTTTATGTGCCACGATGAAGGTATACGACCTTCTGTCCCTTGAGTCACCTTATCAGAAGGATGACATGGTGGAGGGGATCGTATACGATATTATTGATGCCTTCGGTGTCTTTGTGGCCGTCGATCACCGATATTCCGCCATGATTCCGAATAAGGAATTATATCATAAGCTTCATATCGGTGATACTGTCAGAGCCAGAGTTATGAATGTCAGAGAGGACGGAAAGCTGACCTTAAGCCTCCGTGATAAATCCTATCTACAGATGGATAAAGATTCGGCCATGATCCTGGATCGGCTGAAGGCAGCCGACGGCTTCCTGCCCTTTTCCGACAGCTCTTCTGCCGAGCAGATCAAGGAAGAGTTCCATATCAGCAAGAACGCCTTCAAAAGAGCAATCGGGAGCTTATATAAGGCAGGTACTATCTCAATTACCGAGGATGGTATCCGGTACCTGAAATAAACCTGCCTATGTAATCTAACTTATTTCGCTTCATCTTGATTCAGGAAACGCATGCGGGGATTCTCTTTGGTCTCCTTCTGCCTATGTACCACTTTTTCAGGCTGCTTGTACATGTTGGATAAGCTATTGGTCAGCTTAGCCTTGCAGACATTACAGAAGCGGCCTGTTTTAATTGTGACACCGCAACCCTCACAGTCGATGCCGATCATCGAATCCTCGGCAAAGGATAGTCTCTCTTCTCGGATCCACTGCTTGATCTGTGCGATGGATACCTCCATTTCTTCAGAAACCTCCTGCATATCACACCTCGGATGATCATAGACATAAGACTTAACCTCCTCAAACTTCACATCCAGTGCCTTAGCACAGGCTGGACATAGGGGAGGTCCGGACAAGTAGTTAAACAGTTTACCACAGCCCTTACAGTTTTTTACATCCATATGCTTTTCCTCCTTATCTTACAGCAAATGTTAATATCCTTTACCTATACACAATGTCGCAAAGTATACTTCCCTCACCCCATGCTCCAAAAGTATGCCGGTACAAGCTTCCACCGTACTCCCGGTAGTATATATATCGTCAACAAGTAAGACTCTGTTAAGTTGCTTTCTGTAGCTGTCTGCAGCCTTCCTGTTTATCCGAAAGGCTTCCTTCAGATTCTCCAGTCTCTCTCTGTCATCAAGCTGCTTCTGTGGCAAGGTCTTCTTCACTCTGATCAGAAGCTCATTCAACACAGGGATTCCAAGCTCTCTTCCGATTCCCCAGGCAAGTATCGCTGCTTGGTTATAGCCCCTGAGCTTGTGTTTTGATCTGTGAATCGGAACCGGTATCAGGGCATCCAAAGCCAGCTTATTTATGGCCTCTCTATAATGGCTAAGAAGCTCCTCCAGATAGAATTTTGCATTTTCTTTTTTGTTTCTGTATTTAAAATCTGCTATGGATTCCTTCATGACAGCGTCATATATCCATACGGAATAACCTCTGACATAATGAAAGTCCTTCCTCATACAGTCACTGCAATATTCCTGTTCCTCGAATTCTACCGGCTTACTGCATTTCTTGCAGCGCGGTTCTTCAATCAGTCGGAACTTATCCTTACAGCCACCACATATTCTCTGTCCCTTTGGGACAACGATCTCCCGGCAGACAGGACACCTTACCGGATACAGCATATCGATCAGATTCTGGAACAACTCTATCCGCCCTTCCGTTATTCCCTATGAAAATAGTTTTGCGGGATATATTCCCTGATCCACCAAGGCTCTGACAGATCTCACTACCTTCTCCTTATCCTCTTTATAGGTGACACCGAACCAATGGTCAGCAGTCTTCAGCACCTTGACCGATGCCTCTCCCCTCTTCACCAGATTACCGATATATTCAGGAAGCAGATACTCCTTCTTTATTTCGTTCTCGGGAAGCTTTGACAAAAACTCTATGAAGCCTGCCTGCAGCTTATCAAACAGGTCCGGCCGAAAGCCCCACATATTCATAGATACTGCGCTGTTAAGATCAATCTTAAACTCAGCTCCCGCACTATCCTTAGCGGCTGCATAATCACCCATTGATACGATTCCGGAGGTCTCCGTGATTTCAGTAAGCTTACCGTCTTCACCGATCTTACAGACTCCTCTGGTAACCGCACCATTCTCACTTAAGGTATTGCCAAGGATAAAGCCCGCCATGCAATAATCTCCCGGAGCCTGATGCTCTGAGTTCAGATAGGCATATATTTTTCTGAAGCCTTCCTTCCCATAATAATCATCTGCATTGATGACTGCAAAGGGCTCCTTCACAAGGTCCTTACAGCATAGAACCGCATGGCCCGTACCCCAGGGCTTGGTTCTGTCTGCGGGCTTTGTAAAGCCCTCCGGCAAAGCATCCATCTCCTGGTACACATATTCCACATGGACATGCTTCTCCATCCTGTTTCCGATGATTTCTTTAAAATCCTTCTCCAGATCCTTCCGGATAATAAATACAACCTTATTAAAACCCGCCTCCATCGCATCGTAGATGGAATAGTCCATGATAATCTCACCACTGGGCCCAACCTGCTCCAGCTGTTTGATCCCTCCACCATATCTGCTGCCTATTCCCGCAGCCATTACAACCAATGACGTATCTAACAAAGTATTCTCCTCCAATCAAATGTTCCTATCCTATTTCATCCTACCGAACATATCGTAATTGATGCGCTCACCTATCTGAAAAATAAGGGATCCTCTGCATACCATGCTGATACCGGGATATGCTCTTATAGACAAACCTATTATATCCTAATTTCCATTTTATTGCATCAACTTTTTTCCGATCCTCCGGTAAAAGACAGAATCGGCAAAGGCTCTTATAGTATACTGCTGCCGTCCTCACATTATTCATGACCTTAATTCTTGAAGCCGATGACATAATCCCGAGTAGCGGTTTTGCTCATTCTTGTTATCTATCATAAACTTTACCATGGAATCACTTCCGACAATCGTAACACAGCTTTTTGCTCTGGTTACTGCCGTATAGAGCAGGTTCCGGTTAAACAGCAGTCTGGGTCCGTCCAGAATCGGAAGAATGACTGCAGGATATTCGCTTCCCTGCGCCTTGTGAATCGTAACTGCATAAGCCAACTCTAGCTCCTCCAGCTGACTGAAGCTGTAATCCACCAACCGTCCATCATCGAATTCCACAAGCAGATGCTCGGAGAACAGATTGATCTCCTTGATGATCCCGGCATCTCCATTGAATACTCCCGTTCCTGACTGGGTCGTTATCCCATACCTGCTCTTGATTTCCCATGTAAGCTGATAATTATTCCTGATCTGCATCACCTTATCCCCCTCCCGGTAGATGCTCTGGTGATACTCCTTCTCCTTCTTATCCGGTGCCGGGGGATTCAATGCCTGCTGCAGGACCACGTTCAGCCGCTCCACTCCCAGCTCTCCCTTTCTCATGGGCGTCAGAACCTGAATATCAAAGGGGCTGGCTTTCACATAGTTCGGAAGCTTATTCTTGATCAGATTTATCATGACTGCAGTGATTACTCCGGAATCCTCCCTCTTCAAAAAGAAGAAATCCTTACTTTTATTATCCAGGCTGATTTGTTCTCCGTCATTGATTTTATGGGCATTTACGATGATGTCGCTATCGGCTGCCTGCCGGAAGATCTTCGTCAGCTTAACAACGTTAAAGCTGTGGGACTCGATGATATCCTTCAGTACATTACCGGGTCCGACACTGGGCAGCTGGTTCACATCGCCTACCAAGATCAGTCTGGTTCCCACAGAAACAGCCTTAAGCAGTGCATACATCAGGCTGATGTCCACCATAGACATCTCATCAATGATGATGACATCCGTCTCCAAGGGATTAGACTCGTTACGTTCAAAGGTAAATTTATTCTCCTGCCCCTCAGATAATTTCGAAAGCTCCAGCAGGCGGTGGATGGTCTTCGCCTCCTGGCCGGTAGTCTCTGTCATTCTTTTTGCAGCCCTGCCTGTCGGTGCAGCTAACAGAAGCTCCATTCCCTCCGATTCGAACAGCTTGATAATCGCATTGATGGTGGTGGTCTTTCCTGTTCCGGGTCCTCCGGTGATGATTAACAGACCATTCTTGAAGGCTTCCTTCACCGCTGTTCTCTGCTGGTCTTCCAGCGGCGTATCAAACTGCTCTTCTATCCTCGCCAGTCTGCTGTTTATATAATCCTCCTTCAGATTATGTCTAAGGTTCAGATCATGGAGCATCCTGGCAACGTTCAGCTCCATATAGTAGAAAACTGAGGAATAGATATGATTTCCTTCATCGGAAGGCTTCACAATCAGCTTCTTCTCGATACTTAAGGCTGTAAGCTGTCTGAGCAGATTCTCTTCCTCCGCCTGTAGCAGGTTCTTCGCCCTCAAGAGAAGCTCCTGCTCCGGAAGATAGACATGTCCGTCATTGCCGGCCTGCAGAAGGGTATAGAGAATTCCTGCCCTGATCCGGTAGTCCGAATCGTTTCCAATCCCGATACGGCGCGCAATCTCGTCTGCGGACTTAAAGCCCACTCCGGCAATATCCTCAGCCAGACGGTAGGGATTCTCCTTCAGGATATCGTACATCCTTGCTCCATACTCCTGATATATCCTGACGGCGAGATTACCGCTGATGTTATATTTCTGCAGGAACATCATCGCATTCCTCATGTCCCTCTTTTCTTCAAACTGACGGTATATCTCTATCGCCATCCGTTCACTGATGCCCTTGACCTCTGCGAGCCTGCCCGGGTCCTCTACAATGATCCGAAAAGTCCCTTCTCCAAATCTCTTAACAATCCTCGCTGCCAGAGCCTGACCAATGCCCTTGATGGCTCCCGAGCTTAAGTACCTCTCTATGGAATAAAGATCCTCCGGCTCCTTCAGCTCATAGCTCTCCATAATAAACTGCTCCCCATATACCGGGTGTTCACCATAGTTACCGGTGGCATGGATAAACTCTCCTTCACTGATCAGGGTAAAGCTGCCGACACAGGTAAGCTCCTCCTCATTGACTCTAAGACTCAATACCGTGTATCCGTTCTCTTCGTTCCGATACACGATTTTCTCCACATAGCCTTCCACCCTCTCGGCCACTGCTCCACCTCCCCTTTTATTATATATCTTATCAACCGTATAAAGAAAATGTCATTCCGAACGAAGGCCACCTACTGGCTCTGTTCAAAATGACATTGAATAACGCTTTACTTCCACCGTTACTATCTATGTATGCTGATACCGGTCTGAGATCAATGCCTTACCATCATCAAAACCTTAAGCATTCCTCTTCATAGCCTCATATAGCATCTGTGCCAGTCCAAGCCCCGGACCTTCCGTGGCCTTCTTAGCATACTCCTCATAAAGCATATCTCCGAACTGTTCCAGATAATCATTCTGATCCTCTTCGTTATGAACGGATTTCTTCATCTCCTTCATCACCTGCTCCAGAAGATATGCTTCAAAGCTTTTACAGACCTCCATAAGCTCTTCATCGCTTGCGGAATTATTCTTCAGCTTATCCTTCAGCAGGTCTGTCTTAGCGGTCTCCTTTGACGTACCTGCAGACGACAGGAACATAGAGTCGGGTCCGATTGATATAGCCATCGTTTACTCCTTTCCGAAAGGCGGATGTTTCATAGCTTCCCTCACCTGCTCATTCAGTTACTGCAGATGTGTTACCTTAGATTATTCGCCTGCTGAAGCATCTCATCCGTTGCCGTAATAATCTTGGAATTCATCTCATAAGCACGCTGTGCTACAATCAGGTTTACCATTTCGTCCACTGCCTTGACATTGGAGCCCTCCAGATAACCCTGGCGCAGCTTACTCCTCGACAAAGAGGGGTCGTCATTCTCCATTCTCGCCGTACCGGAAGCCTCAGTCTCCCGAAGCAGACTGTTCGCAATCTTCTCAAGACCGGCGGGATTACTGAATTGAGCTAATCCAATCTCAATGCCGATGGGAACATGCTCTCCTGCATCATTCGGATAAGAGATCTGCCCAAACTCATCTATTAATATATCGGTAGGATTATAGATAGGATCAATCACAATCGGCTGTCCGGTGGAATCCAATAAGGCATAACCGTCCGAGGTGGCGATGGTCATACCTTCCGGGCCGGTGGCAAGACCGAAGGAGCCATTCCTGGTATAGCCTGTTCCCCCGTCCGGCATACGGACCATGAAAAAGCCCTTTCCCGTTATTGCAAGATCATAATCGTTTCCCGTCTCCTGTAAAATACCCTGGGTATACTGGGAGGTGATTGCGGAATTACGCACACCAAGTCCAACCTGGATACCGGAGGGCTTCGGGTCTCCGTTATGATCAAAGGCTTTCTCCTGTATCGTCTGATACAGTAAAGACTTAAATTCTGCTGATTCTTTCTTATAACCTGTCGTATTAATATTGGCCAGGTTATTGGAAATTACATCTACATTCGTCTGTTGCGAAATCATACCGGACGCTGCCGTCCACAAGGATCTCATCATATCATTTCCTCCAATTCACCGGACTGCTCCTATCCACCTGTATAGCACTCTTATACCTTTCCAATGGAATTTGCGGCAAGATCCAGTGTCTGATCCACGGATTGAATCACCTTCTGGTTAGCTTCATAAGCCCTGGTGACCGTAATCATCTCGACCATCTCGGCCACTACATTCACATTGGATTGCTCCGTGAAGCCCTGCCTAACGGTAGCATCGGCAGGCATCTGGGTTGCCCCTTCCACGGTCTGATACATAGTGTCACCCGATTTCACCAGATAATCATAATTCTCAAAATCTGTAATCAGAAGGCTGTCGACATATACTCCGTCAGCGTAGAATGCGCCGGTCTCATCTATCTTGATCTCAGCAGCATCCGTAGGAAGTATGATCTCTCCGCCTTCTCCCATCAGGTGATTTCCATCTGCGTCCACGATATGACCATCCCTTGTCATGGTAAAAGAACCATTTCGTGTGTATTTTAAACTCTCATTGCCAGCCCTGTCCGTTACAGACATGGTAAAGAAACCTTTTCCCTCTAAAGCCATGTCAAAGGTTTTGTCTGTCTGCCTTAAGGAACCCTGAGTATAGCTGGTATAAACCTCACCCAATTTCACTCCCAGGCTCATAGTTCCAATGGGACGATCGTTGTAGGCCTCGGACACATCCCTGATCTTAATGGTCAGCAGCTTATCAAAGGACTGATTCGTAACATTCTCTTCTTTGTAACCTACGGTAGCGGCATTTGCAAGATTGTTGGCGATAATATCCAGCCTCTTCTGCTCGTTGACCATACCCGTGTAAGCTGTATATAATCCTCTTACCATACCTATCTGCCCCTTCCATAGAATTATGCTTCTATATGAGTGCCACTGCGCGAACAACGCAGTTCTTCACAAGAATTTTGCTCCTCAAAAATTCTACAAGAATTTTGCTCTTTAAAAATTCTTTAATCCCTTTTACCGCTTAAGAACTCAACAAATTTACCGGTTCCGATCGCCACGGCAGTCATAGGATCCTCTGCTGTCATCGTAGTGATACCGGTTTTCTCTTCAATCAGTTCCTCCAAGCCATATAAGAGGCATCCGCCACCGGTTAATACAATTCCGCGATCAGCGATATCCGCTGCCAGCTCCGGAGGAGTCTTCTCCAGAACACTGTGAACCGCTTCTACGATCTGCGAGGTAGTCTCTCTTAAGGCTTCTTCTGTCTCCTCTGAGGTAACAGCGATTGTCTTGGGCAGTCCTGTTACCAGGTTACGTCCCCTGACCTCCATGCTGACGGACTCCGGTCTGCGGTATGCAGATCCGATCTTGATCTTAATATCCTCAGCCGTTCTCTCACCAATCAGAAGGTTGTGCTTCTTTCTCATATATCTTACAATGGCATCATCGAAATCGTCGCCTGCAATCTTAACTGAGGTACTGACTACCGTACCTCCTAAAGAGATAACGGCGATATCCGTGGTACCACCGCCGATATCCACGATCATATTACCGCAGGGTCTTGAGATATCAATTCCGGCCCCGATTGCCGCTGCAATCGGCTCCTCGATAATAGCAACCTCTCTGGCACCTGCCTGGTAGGTTGCGTCCTCAACAGCCTTCTTCTCAACCTCTGTTACACCACTGGGTACACAAACACTGATTCTGGGCTTCCTGAATCTCTGCTTGCCTACCGCCTTCTGTATAAAGTACTTAAGCATTTTCTCTGTAACCGTATAATCAGAGATAACTCCCTGTCTTAAGGGCCTGACAGCTACGATATTGCCCGGTGTTCGTCCTAACATCAGTCTGGCCTCTTCACCGATTGCCTTGATCTTATTTGTATCTCTGTCAAAAGCCACTACAGATGGCTCCTTCAAGACAACGCCTTTACCCTTTATATAAACCAACACACTTGCTGTCCCCAAATCAATTCCAATGTCACTTCCCAACATTCTGAAACTCCTTTCCCTTCCGTGTAGATAACGGATCTGTCTGATATAATAAACTTAAGTTCACTACCTGATGTCATAGATATGCACCTTTAGCTAACCGACTATAACTGTTTGCTTTATAAAACTAACATTCTATAAACTGCCCTGATAATGTCACTAAAGATCCCTTGAGGTTTGGGTTTATCAATGTTCTTCTATATTTTCTTCCAATACTCGGTAACTTAAACATACTTGCTTATATTATATCTTCTTTTCCTGTAATATTCAAAGGAAATTTTAAAAACTTTTATTCCTCGTCATTTATCTACAAGGACATAAAGGGATAAATTTGGGGACTTCTATGGGAAATGATTATGCATCTATATTATCGGTAAAACGATGCTATAGCTTTAGGGATCTGCAGGTTATAGTTATTACCATATTTGAAGTGAGGGGAAAGCCTTGCGCGTCCCTCAATTTTGCTTCGCAAATTTTTGGTCGCGGGCTGCGCCCTATACTCGCATAAAAAAGCTCCCAGTAGTAAGCACGCTTACTCTGGGAGCTTTATTTATACTCGTGTCGGGCTTAATAGCCTACTCGATAATTGTAGCAACCTTACCGGAACCAACGGTTCTTCCACCTTCACGGATAGCGAAGCCTAAGCCCTGCTCCATAGCGATGGGATGGATTAACTCAATGGACATCTCGATGTTATCACCAGGCATGCACATCTCTACGCCGTCAGGTAAATTACAAACACCGGTAACGTCAGTTGTTCTGAAATAGAACTGAGGTCTGTAGTTGTTGAAGAAAGGAGTATGACGTCCGCCTTCTTCCTTGGTTAATACGTATACCTGAGCGGTAAACTTCTTATGGCACTTAACGGAACCGGGCTTAACAAGAACCTGGCCTCTTTCGATTTCAGTTCTCTGAACACCACGAAGCAGTGCACCGATGTTATCACCAGCCTGAGCCTCGTCCAGAAGCTTTCTGAACATCTCGATACCGGTTACAACAACCTTACGGGTCTCTTCCTTAATACCAACGATTTCAACTTCCTCGGATACCTTAAGAGTACCACGCTCTACACGGCCGGTAGCAACTGTACCACGACCGGTGATGGAGAATACGTCCTCAACAGGCATAAGGAAAGGCTTATCCTTTTCTCTCTGAGGATCGGGAATCCAGCTGTCAACTGCATCGAATAACTCGATGATCTTCTCGCCCCAAGGACCATTGGGATCTTCAAGAGCCTTCAGAGCAGAACCCTGAATAATAGGTGTGTCGTCGCCGGGGAACTCATACTCGTTTAACAGGTCTCTAACTTCCATCTCAACCAGCTCAAGGAGCTCGGGATCGTCAACCATGTCGCACTTGTTCATGAATACTACGATATAAGGAACACCTACCTGACGGGAAAGTAAGATGTGCTCTTTTGTCTGAGCCATAACGCCGTCAGTAGCAGCTACTACGAGGATAGCACCATCCATCTGAGCAGCGCCGGTGATCATGTTCTTAACGTAGTCAGCATGTCCGGGGCAGTCAACGTGTGCATAGTGTCTAGCCTTGGACTCATACTCTACGTGAGCAGTAGATATTGTTATACCTCTAGCCTTCTCTTCGGGAGCCTTATCGATCTGGTCGAAAGCTACAACTTCGCCGGTACCGAGTCTCTCATGAAGAGTCTTTGTGATAGCTGCTGTGAGGGTGGTCTTACCATGGTCAACGTGACCGATGGTTCCGATATTACAATGCGGTTTCGTTCTGTTAAATTTAGCCTTAGCCATTTTTACAACGTCCTCCTTTAAAATAAATGCTTGTAAGCAAATGTTTTCA
>JAEZNB010000112.1 GCA_023441965.1 Bacillota bacterium | reverse complement strand
TCAGGCGTCCCGTGATAATAATTTTCCAGAGAACAGATACCGAATATTAAATCCAGCGATCGTATTTCCTTATTTAAGGTCGGAGGAACCTCCATGATTTCTTCTACCGCATCCATCAAGCAGGTGTAATTGTGATTTAGCGGCTCTATACCATGCAACTCGCATAAAGCAAGAAGATAACGTTCCAGCGCAACGGCCGCCACATTGAATACCACGCTGAAATGCTGTCCTTCATCTAAAAACTGTTCCGCCCTGTAATGGTACATCTTTGCATCCCGATAATCCTCTGCAAAGGCTTCGAACATATCCCTATCCATTTCATTCATTGTCATCCTCTTCTTAATGGAATTCCGCCAGAACCCGATCCTAACCGGGAACCGGCGGAATCCCGTATTTTAGATACGCCTTACAACCGGATGCGCCTTACCATACATTCAGTATCCATTCCTTGTTTTTCTTGTATTCCATGTCGATAAACAGCGTATTGGCCATGGCTTCGGCCAGCCACATGGCGCCTGCATATCCGACGATGGGATTACGGTACAGTCCCGCCCGGTCATAAGTGGGGAAACCCACCCGCAGCATGGGAATATTATTGTCGATGGAGATAAACCGGCCCTTGGAATGACCCAGGATGAGATCCAGTTCAAGACCCTCGTTCTTAATGCGGTTTTCCAGTTCCCATAAATCGGCATTGGTAATGATCTCCATGTCGTAATCCACATTTTCCTGAAGGGCCTTGATCCGAGGGTCCCTCGGATAGGTGGTGTTGTCGTCGCCCAGCAGCAGCAGCACCGGCTTCATTTCCAGATCAAGACAGAACTCCGCAAGACCGATGACGAGATCCGCACTCCCGTAGATGGCTACTTTTTTGTCGGCTAAAAACAGGTGCGTTACATCGGTCAGCGCATCAAGGGCAATTCCCCGCTCATAAACCAGAGATTGAGGAATTGGCTTGCCGGTCAATTTTTTCACATTTTGCAAAAAGGTATCCGTGTTGCGGATGCCGATGGGTGTAGGCCCGATAATAGCCGGAACACCGAATTCACTTTCCAGATATTCGGCGGCCTGACCGCCTTCGTACCGGTTCAAGGCAATGGTTCCCAGCGCGTTTGCCGTTCCCTGCAGATCCTCAACCGTCGTGTTGCCGTGGGAGACCCAGTTCCCCTCCGGCATCAAGGGGGAATCGAAATTTTCGATTTCAAAAAGGACGGTGGCATCCACCTGCATTTCTGCCAGAAGATGCTTGAGTGCTGTGACATCCCCCGGATTAGCCCATCCGGTAATCAAGTTGAGTTTTCCGTTGGACTGATCCTTTTTGGCAAAGTAACTTACGAAATCCTTTACCGCCACATCGTATCCGCTTACCATGCTTCCCTTAAAACTGGGTACATGAACCGGAATAAGATAGACTTCCCGGTCCGCATATTTTTCTATCAACAGTCCCTCGTTAAGCTTCTTAATCACACCGTCAATGTCGTCGCCGATGACTTCCGTCGAGCAGGTTGTGATGATGGGTACGACTTTTACGTGGGGATACCGCATCAAAAGCACGTCAACCGCTTGTTCGACGCGATTGAGGGCGCCGAATACCGCCCCATCCTCATGTACGGAAGAAGACGCAATTTCGAAGCTTTCCTTGAAATGCTGTGAGAACAATAAGCGGACGAACATAACGCAGCCCTGCCCTCCGTGAACGATCCCAATGCAGTCCTTTATTCCTATGCTGGCATACTGCGCGCCGCAAGGCTGGCATGTGAATATCGGGTTGATAACGCCGGCACGTTCTTTTTCTTTCAATTCACAAGACATAGTATTACTCCTTTTTCTGTTTGTTTTGTTCTACGTCTGCCGTGACGGCACAGTTCTTATCTTTACGATTTAATAGTGCGGGTCCTTCAACTCTTCATTCAGGGACCCGGTAATGGTTAAGTAGTCCATCCGGTCTTTTAGTCCCTGCATCAGCAGCTGGATCTCTCCTTTGTCCATGGTGTTCAACCAGGGATACCGGCTTTTAAAAGCCTCCGCCAGGCAAACGGCATCCACCCAATAGCACTTGTCCGCCGGAGTTCCTGTTTCCACGGGTTCCTCACACAATATCTGCTTTGTTTTAGTAAGAATGCCCTCGTTTTGTTTCTCTCTGTCCCAGGCGCGGGAGTGAAACTGCCACAGACATTTTTTCATAATATAATCCACCAACTGCTCGATCCGGTCTTTCATCACATTGTTCATCATCACATCGCCTCCCTTACACCGCGGAAAGCTGTTTGGCTGAAATTGGAAAATTAGGATAGGTTTTTTCACGCAATGGGGAAACGCAGTCATATTGACCCGTATACTCTCTCAATACCTTTGAAGAAGTAATCTCTTCGCTTAAATTGGCGTCCGAGAGCATCTTTTGGGTTACAAATCCTTTATCTGTAGGTACTTCATCCTTGCTGATATCCAAAAGGGCGAGCTGATGAATCGGCGAATAAATGGCATTGTAGATATCCCGGGCAAACCTGACCCAACCTTCAAATCCCTTCCAGGGACCGTTGTGATACGCATGGGCGTTGAGATAAGGTACCCGGATTTTTTTAGCCACCTCGCCCGGACGTTTACCGGTAAAGATGACGTCCGGCTTCAACATCTCCATGGCCTCTAAACCTTCAAGCTCATTGGGATCGTCAATGGCCAAGGCCCCTACTTCACACCGGGCAATGCCCTTTTCCATATCTCCTTGATGACCAAATTTGGTATACACCGATACGACTTCAACTCCCATTTCATCGTGAATGACATGGGCCCAGTGCCATAGTTTGGAGCCGCCGGGCCAGAGACACACCTTTTTCCCTTTCAGTCGTTCCTTGTACCAGTCAAGCTCCGGTTTCCATCTGGCGGTTTCCTCGTCAATGATGGCCTGGGCCCGGTCCTCGATGCCGAAGAACAAACCGATCTTTCTCAGTGACGCTGCCAGTGGTTCAAAGCCAAATCCGTCAATATCAAGACGCGGAATTCCGTGGCGTACTCTAAGCTCATTACAGATGTACTCGGCCGAACGGGCACATTCCAACACGTTGAGGTGCGCCCGGTGCATCGCTCTGAGGCCGTCGTAGGTCCCGTTGCCGGTAAAGGTGGAAAGCACCTGAACGCCCATTCTTTTGAAATAGTCCAGCATCACTTCCTGGTCACCCTGAATGTTATACTCACCCACATAATTAA
>JAEZNB010000120.1 GCA_023441965.1 Bacillota bacterium | reverse complement strand
GCTCCGTACACCAAAAACGTCATCACCTTCGCCCCCCGTTGAGCGCATCACCGTACGCGCCTTTCCGTGATGCGTAACCGCCAAGTAGACTGCGAGCGCGGGATACGGCTTCGTCTCTCTGTCGCGGTATCTGCGCCACATCACGAGGGCAGAGACGACCTCGTGGCGAAGGCCGGGGCGGAATTGGAGGTGGCCCGCCCAACGCACGCCCGTGAGGTTGCGCAGCAACTGCAACTCGCCTTCGTTGAGCTTGTCGTCGATGGCCCAGCGTAAGCGAACGGCATCTTCACGACCGTGCCGACGCAACTCATCGGGCAGTGCGTGCGCGTGCCGGCGAAGCGTGGCGAACATTGTGCGAACACTGGATGCGTCGCCTACGACATCGGTGGCGACGACGCGGGGACTCTTGGCGAGCAACGCGCCGGGGATGCCAGAGCGGCCGGGCAACGCCGCCTGCCACTGCGGATGCGCCTTGCCCAGATCGTGGAGCCCAGAGGCTTCGACGACAGCCTTCCGCGTGTCACCGGTTAACGAGAGCGCGGCGCACAGCTTCTCGGCCTCGCCCCTTGCATCTTTGAGGTGATCCTCGAGCGTCGACCAGTACCCAGCCTCGGTCCACGCATCATCTCGGAGCGTCGCTCCACGCCCGGCGCGAGGAACTCCGTCAAGTAGGTTCGATTTGTCGCCAGTCCAACCTTCTATCGCGTCGTAGCCACCGATGTCACGCTTGAGCATGACGAGCATGCCGGGACGGATGTCCCAGTGGTTCACGCGCTCCCAGCGATCGGCCTCGTCATCCCACAGCCAAGCCTTACCCTTGCTGCTCTCGAGCATCCTCTGGACGCGAATGAAGGACACAGGGCAGCCCTCCTTCGCAGGCTCTAGCAACGGTCCATCAAGTTTGTCGCCGCGTGGAGGGGTGTCGCCCTCCCACACGCGCCAGAACACTGTCACGTCGAGATCGGGATCGGTCCCTCGCACGAAGGCGCTGACATCGGTAAAGCCACCGTGTACATCACGCTCGGTGGAGAAAAGCCCATGGACGTCGATCGCGCGTGGTAGTGGGCTCGATTTGGGCTGCAAGGCCTCTGCCACTTCCTTGTGCTTGATTGTATTCAGCTCGGCGATGGCCTCTGAGAACGCCTTCTCCTGGGAGAGAAGAACGAAAGCGTCCACGAGGTCCTTAGCGCGTGCGACGTCGTTTGCTTCATAGGGTCCTATGCGCTCCATTCTCTTGGCACCGCTTTCCTTCGGCGTCTCCCAGACCCAAGCCTGAGCTTCTTGGTCGTTCCCCCTTCGGTTGAGACGCCCCAGTCGTTGAAGCATCGACGGCCAAGGCGCGAGTTCCGTGAAGAGGCGATGGGATGAGATGTCGACGCCCGCTTCGATCACCTGGGTACTCACGCAAATGAGCCCTGGATCGTTCTTGGGCAGGGTGCCCGCCTTGCGCATAGACTCAAACTCGATGAGCCGTTGCTCGTGTCGAGCGCGATCCTCGCGCCGAAACCGTGAGGTGAGCAGCACCTTGTGGTTCACCGACGACAACGCACGGAATATCTCGCGCGCCATACCCACTGTGTTGCAGATGACGAGCGAGAGCGTACCCGCCACGTGCTTTTCCTTCACGGTGGTGGCGATGGCATCCACGGTAGCCGTCTGCGCTGTGACCGACTCAGCTACGCGTCTCTTCTTTCCGCCACCAGGTCTCGAAACCCAACCCGCAGATTGCCACCACGCAAGCGGGCGCCTCGCGTCGCGCCAGCACTTAATACCAGGATCGTCATCAAGTGCGATCTGGAGTTCTTTCTCGAACGCGATCTGCTCCGCAGACGGCGTTGCGAGTTCCTCGCGAACTCGATCAGTCGTGCTCAGGAAGGATGCGCCTACGGTGGCGCTCATCCACGTCGTCAAGCACGGCTTCAACGACTGGAACCGCTTGCGGCGCATCCAGTCAAGCTGCGACGTTGTCCATAGACCCGGCCCCATGAGCTGCACCTCGTCGATGAGCCACCGGCAATCGTTATTGAGTATTCCGAAGTGAACCGGCCACTCGAAGCGACTCATCGAGTAACCACGATTCAGCGCACGCGAGAGCAGTTGGTCCTGAGTGCCGACCAGAATCCATGGCTTATCCGGCCACCGCACCCATTCCTCGTTGATCTCTCCACCCATGAGCTGGTAGACCTGGAGGTCGAACTTCATCTCATGTGCTCGGAGCGCATCGCAGTAGCTTCTGAGGCGCTGCACTGTCTGCGAGACTAGGCTGCGCATGGGCAAGCAATACACGAGATGGAGAGGCTCTGGCTCGCGGGCTACAAGTCGGCGCCAAGCCCACGCAAGAGCCAATTCTGTCTTCCCAAGCCCAGTTGGAACCGGAACGATTTCCGGAAAACCGTTGAGCGCGACCAAAGCTTGCCATTGGTGCGGCTTGTACCCGCCCGTAGCTACCTTGAAGAACGAGGCGAAGCTCTCCGCACGCGAATGTGCCGTCATCCAGCCTCCCATCGCCGCGCAGCTGCTTCCTTTCCTATGCTCGTCTCGCTCCACATCCGAATAGTCTCCCCATTCCCTGGAAGGGCACACACGATGTTCTGATTCCGTGCATTCATCGGCGCACCGGGTTCTTGCGTCGTCATCCGCGGGCCCCGCTTGCGGACGCGCCTCTCGCATACCGCGTCATAGCCCCCCCCCGCCAGAACCCGCCCAAGAACAGCCCCAAGCGGCCG
>JAEZNB010000060.1 GCA_023441965.1 Bacillota bacterium | reverse complement strand
ATGTAATGCCGGTATGCACCACATCCCCTGAAAATCGTTTGAAACACTTGATTCTTATCGGCGATTCCGGTCATTCTTCTTCTTACCTCAAGCTCTGTCAGTCCATCAGGCAGTCTTAAACCTTCCGTGAGCTTCACTTCCTTAGGAATGGCCCGGAATAAATCCTCCATGGAGCTCACACCGATAAGCGCAAGCATTTCCTTTTGTTCCTCTGTCGTATTCGGTACATAGGTACCCATCTGATCAGCCTCCTATATCTCTATGCTGCCTCCGTATGAATTCCTGTCCAGTAGAATGCAGCATGGTATATTTCAGATCTTGCTATTAATTCTGCTCCTTGAGAAATCTCTGATATTCTTCTTCTGTCATAAGCTCGGCTTGTTCTGTTATATCCTCCACCTCAATGAACCATGCCTCCAGGGCATCGGAATTCACATCCTCCGGCCGATCCAGCAGGTCTTCATTGATAGCTCTTATCCTGCCACTCACGGGACTATAGACATTGGATACTGCCTTAACGGACTCCACATCAGCGAAGGATTCCCCAAGCATTACCTCTTCTCCTTCCTCCGGCAGGTTGATGAAGACCAGATCTCCCAGTTCCTTCTGTGCATAATCAGAGATTCCCACTCTGGCAGTAGTCTCATCCAGAAACTGTACCCACTCATGTGATTTCGCATATAAATATTCCTTCATAATAAGCCTCCTCAATATTTTATAATATATTTTATTTTATCTTTCTTAAGCTGTAAGCCTGACCTTCTCTGCATTTATTCATAGCATGGCTCATCCTCCAAGCATTATGCCCGGACGATTATTTTTCTCTCTTATAGAAGGGTAGGGTAGTGATTTGAGCAGCGATTCTTCTGCCCCTGACCTCTACCTCTACTTCTGTACCAAGCTCTCTCATGGAGCTGTCGATGAGGGCCATGGCAACCGGGCGTCCCAGATAGGGGCAGTGGGTACCGGAGGTCGTTGTTCCGATCAGTTTGTCCCCATAGTATACCGGACAATGCTCCCTGGCAATTCCTCTGCCGGTAATGTTCAGGCCGACCCGGGTCCTAAGAGGGGTTCCCTTGGCAAGTATTCCTGCCTTTCCGATGAAATCCTCCTTTTCCAGCTTTACTGCAAAGCCAAGACCTGTCTCCAAAGGAGTGATGGCATCATCCATCTCATGTCCATAAAGGGGCATGGCTGCCTCCAGCCTTAAGGTGTCCCTGGCTCCCAGACCGCAGGGAATCAAGCCCTGTTCTTGTCCGGCTGCAAGCAGGGCCATCCAAAGCTTCTCTGCATCCTGGGCTGCACAATAGAGCTCATAGCCGTCCTCTCCGGTATAGCCGGTTCTTGAAACCAGACAATTGATACCGGCCACCGATACCTGCTCACGGAAGCTGTAATATCTGACCGGTAATAGGTCCTCTGCCGTCAGCTTTAACATGATTTCCTTCGACCGTGGTCCCTGCAGGGCCAGCTGAGCTACTTCCTCGGAGATATCCCGAAACGCTACCCTTCCAGTGATATGGGACCTCATCCACTCAGCATCCTTGTCTTTGTTGGCTGCATTCACAACGATCAGATAGGAATCGGCAGCCTTCCGGTAAACCAGAAGATCATCCACAACTCCGCCTTCCTCATTACACATGGGACTGTATTTCACCTGACCATCTACCATATTGCTGCAGTCATTGGTGACCAGCCGCTGAACATTCAGAAGGGCATCCTCCCCCTCCAAGGTTAGCTCTCCCATATGGGAGACATCAAACAGGCCTGCTCCTGTCCTGACTGCCATATGCTCTGTAATTACCCCTGTCTCATACTGAACCGGCAGCAGATAACCGGCAAAAGGAACGATTTTTCCTCCTGCCTGAAGGTGGCAATCATAAAGAGGCGTCCTCTTCTCCATAGCTTATATCCTCCTGTTACTTATTATAGTGTAGCATCTCCGAGAAGTTCCTTCCTTTGCACGCAAAAAAGGCGTACTGAATCAACAATACGCCTCTGTTGGTTTACCTGAAAGATTCCTTCCCACCTTGCACGTATGCGGGAAATTGCTTCGTCGGTGCCACATCGCTTTCCAGAGTATCGTCCAGACCTGGTCCTTTTGCCTGAGAGTTTTCGCATTCCCCTTCGGCGCTGCGCAGGCTTAAGCTCCCCGCAGTCTCTCCCAAATCCTTCATCCGATATTAATCACATTATAGTATGCCACTCGAATAAAGTCAATCCAAATCACCTCCAAGGAACCTATCATTTTCCCTTTCATATAATACTGTATAAGCAAAAAAGGAGGAACCATATGAGCGAGCTACTGAAAATAGATCATATCAGTTATTCCTACCATAGCCTTGATGGAGAAACACCGGCTCTTTTCGATGTTTCTTTTCATGTAGCGGAAGGCGAATTCGTAGGTATTGTCGGACCCAGTGGCTGCGGTAAATCCACCCTGCTCTCTCTGATTGCCGGTCTACTCACCCCAAGCAGCGGTTCAATATATATTAACGGTAAGGATATTAAGTCCTCCGGAAAAAACATCGGTTATATGCTCCAGAAGGATCACCTGCTGGACTGGAGAAACACCTTAAAAAACGTCACTCTCGGTATGGAGATACAGCATAAATTGACTGAAAGCTCTTATGTCCAAATAAATGAGCTGTTGAATACTTATGGCCTGATCACCTTTAAGAATGCATATCCCTCCGGTCTGTCCGGGGGCATGCGGCAGAGGGCTGCCCTGATCCGGACCCTACTGCTGGAGCCGGATATCCTGCTGTTGGATGAACCCTTCTCAGCCCTGGACTACCAGACCCGGCTTGAGGTGGCAGATGATATCTGGGGCATCATCCGCAGGGAGAAGAAGACCGCCATCCTTATAACCCACGATATCTCAGAGGCGATCAGCATGTCCGACAGGGTTATCGTTCTGTCCCCCCGCCCAGGTACTGTAAAGAGCAGCTTTGATATCCGTCTATCTATAGAAAACAGGACTCCTTTCGCAGCCAGAAGCGCTCCTGAATTCAAAGACTATTTCAATCTGATATGGAAGGAGCTAACCCATCATGAGCAGGAAAAGCAATAAGGTCTTAAGTGAAGACCTCAACATTTCGGCTGCTCAACATGCTTTTGTCCGGAAGCATCTGCTTCTGAAACGAAAAATACGTATCTCACAGCTTGTGATTTTAATCGGCTTTATAGCATTTTGGGAAGTATCCACACATTTGGGCATCGTGGACCCCTTCATATTTTCCAGTCCATCCAGAGTAGTGAAAACCATTCTTGGGATGTCTGCTGACGGTGAGCTGTTTTATCATATCGGGATCACTCTGCTGGAGACCCTGGTCAGCTTCTCCCTGGTAAATATTCTGGGGATACTCATTGCTGTCCTCCTTTGGTGGAACGAAAGCATCTCCAAGGTTCTGGAGCCCTACCTCATCGTTCTTAACAGCCTTCCAAAATCCGCCCTCGCTCCGGTCTTCATCGTGTGGCTGGGTAATAATATGAAGACCATTATCGTTGCCGCTGTTTCTGTGGCGATCTTTGGCTCCATCATCACCCTGTACTCCAATTTTCAGTCCGTGGAGGAGGATAAGATTAAATTGATCCTGACCTTAGGCGGCAACAAGAAGGATGTCCTATTCAAGGTAATCCTGCCCTCGAACATCCCTTCCATCATCAGCTTGATGAAGGTAAACATCGGCCTCTCCCTGGTCGGTGTCATCATTGGTGAATTCCTGGCGGCAAAGGCCGGTTTGGGGTATCTGATCATCTACGGAAGCCAGGTATTTAAGCTCAATTGGGTCATTATGAGTATCGTAATCCTGTGTATTGTAGCCACCGGATTATATAAGCTTCTTGCCTATTTCGAGAAGAGGCTGAAGCATTAAATATAGGGCAGAGGAAGTATTGATAGACAGAACCTGCTTAATATAATGATTGAATGGAACGTCTGTGATTCATCCCGGGTTTAGCATCCAAGGACCATGCACCAACCCTTGAGCTGCTTCATTCGGGATGATATTTATACCCGCGGACTGCTTTAATCTGGGATATTTCATATACCCACGGACTGCTTCAATCTGGGGAGTATCATATGCCCACGGACTGCTTCAATTTGGGATGTATCATATGCCCGCAGACATTTCAATCCGGGATATAAAAATATCTTCTTCGGTTGCTTTCCTGCTCCGGCATTCGAGATGATTCTTCTCCAAGGATTGCTTTATTTTCTTAGTCAAATATAAATAATTTATAAAATAAAAATGAATAGAAGATAAAATCCGGTTGCCAAACCTTGCAGGGTCTAGTAGAATGAAAGAGGAAACGATAGATAGGAGGGCAAGACCATGAAGGATTTTGTTATAACTGCTGATTCCAATTCCGACCTGCTTGCGGATTATATCAAAGAGAAACAGATCGGTATTATACCCCATTACTATGACCTGGAGGGAGTAACCTATGGGGATGAAGTGAACCTGACCCCCAAAGAGTTCTATGACAAGATGCGTGGAGGCCTTATGCCCACAACCATGGCTAGTAACCCCGAGGTGATCCGCCGGACCTTCCAGAACTATGTAGATCAGGGCCTGGACATTCTACATATCAGTTTTACCTCAGCCCTAAGCGGTGGCTGTAGCAATGTCATGACTGGCGCAAGGGAGATATGTGAGGAGAATCCCGGCAGTAAAATTATCGTACTGGATACCCTGAATGCCTCCATGGGTGAGGGAATGTTCATTATGAAAGCTGTCCAGTTGAAGGAAGAGGGTAAAACCCTGGACGAAGTTGTAGAGTGGCTGGAGCAGCATAAGATGGAGTTCTGCGTCCGTTTCACGGTGGATGATCTGCACCATCTTTATCGAGGAGGCAGAATATCGAGGACGACCGCCATCATCGGAGGTATGATTAATGTTAAACCGATTCTGTATGTGAATGAGGAAGGAAGGCTGGTACCCCTCACTACTGCAAGAGGCAGGAAGAAGTCCTTATCCGTCATCGTTAATGATATGCTGGAGAGTATGGGTAAGTACAGAGACGAGGAGGATATCGTCTGCATCGCTCATGGAGACGCTCCGGAGGATGCGAATTACCTCGCTGATTTGGTCAGAGAAAAGCTGCCCCATAAGAAGATCCTCATCAATTATGTCAGCCCCAGTATCGGTTCCCATTCCGGTCCCGGTGCAATCGGTCTTTGCTTTATGGGCGAGAGAAGATAATAGTTCCTTTATTGATAATGCTCCGGGTAGGGATTGCACTCCTTACCCGGATTATTTATGCCCGAACAAAGCAAGCTCCGGGAAAAATAGTTGAAAAAAACCTTGAAATTTTAAAGGCTTTATAATAGAATAACTAAGTAACTTAATTCAGTTACGATATAAGCTTCCCTAGCTCAGTTGGTAGAGCAACGCATTCGTAATGCGTAGGTCGTGGGTTCGAGTCCCATGGGGAGCTTTTTTATTTTGATTTCTTAATTAATGTATGGCTGCATTCACAGTATCCGGGTTTACGTTCTCAAATTCATCAACGATCCTCTCCCCATTCAGGATATATTCATATCGGTAGCCGGAAGGGATCTGTGTCTTCGTATCGGGATATGTAATGGTGGCAATAAAGCTTTCGCAGCCGCCGGCATCCCGGATCACCTTTTCCATATAGGCTTGGTCGCCGTGTCTGTTCAAGGTGCTGTTTTGCGGAGTGATGTTATAGGCATTGGACACACCTCCAAGGGCATCCGCGATTACATGCCCTTCATCCATCTCCGGATGTTCAACTCCCGGAACCTTCGCTTCATCATAATAATATCTCCCATTGGACTTGACCGGTTCAGTCTCATCATCCTGAAGTATGATCCTGTCTGCAATCACATAGACCAGCTGTCCGTATTCGTTCGTAAGGCCCCAATACTCTCTGTCCCCATAACCGATATCCACTGCTACATTCGGCTCTCTTTCTCCTGATAAATCTCCGCCGTCAACCTCGATGATCTCATAGGACTTACCCTTATATTTATAGGTTGAATCATCTCCACCTGTTATAATGGAATAAATGATCAGTAGTAAGGCAACCAGTAGGATTAAACCGATTGGTTTTTTCTGTCTCAAGCAATCACCTCCTCTATCGCATTATATCATAAAAATGATAGGATGCTCCCGGAGGATTGCACATTATTTTGTCACATGGCTCCTTTCAGAATCTCATATAGCTCCTGCTCAACAGCCCGGATCTGCTTCTTGCTCATGGCGAATGCAAAGATGGACTCCGTGGCACTGACAAAATCATACAAATTACAGTTTCCTGTTCTTTCACCGATACCGAACAGGGTGCAGTCGATATAGTCAGCCCCGGCCTTGGCACCGATGATTGAATTTGCTACCGCCATGCCGAGATCGTTATGAACATGCATTTCAATCTTCATATCTGTACTGGAGATAATGGTATCCACCAGCTCCTTTGTCCGGTTTGGTGTCAGTACTCCCACCGTATCGGCGATTCGGATGGTATCAACTCCCGCCTTCTGCAGCTCCTTGATCATACTGAGCATAAAGCCGATATCGGACCTGGATGCATCCTCCAAGCCGACAGTTACTGAAATATCCCGGCTCTTAGCCACCTCCACACATTCCAGCAGGTGCTTGACTACCCAGCCCTTATTCTTCCTTAGCTTACTATAGATCTGGACATAGGATACCGGCGCTCCGATATGGAGGATATCCGGTTTGCAGGTAATGGACCGCTTTACATCTGATACATTCATCCGGCTCCAGACCGATATCTTCGCAGACTTCCTGTTCTCGATGATTCTTAGAATGCTCTCTTCTTCGGCCTCCCCCAGTACCGGGACTCCCGCTTCGATTTCATAGACACCGAGCTCATCCAGCAGCTTTGCGATCTTCACCTTATCTTCGATCCGGAGGGCTATCCCCGGGCTCTGTTCTCCATCCCGCAGGGTAGTATCAACAATGTATTTGCTTACTTTCAAGTTCGGTCACCTCCGATACTAGCCTGATGAATTCATCGTTACTGAGACTTTTCCGGCATTCCGTACAGCTCTGCCTGACAGTCTTTAGTATCTGGTCGATCACCGCTTCCTTAGGTACCGGAAGCTTCAGCTCCTCCAGCTTTAGCTTTACTGCCTTCGTTCCGGAATGCTTACCGATGACCAGTTCGGATTTCTGCCCGACACAACAGGGATCATAGGCCTCATAGGTGGCAGGGTTTTTCTTGAGTCCATCTGCATGAACTCCTGCTTCCACCCGAAAGATGCTTTTTCCAAGGATCGGTTTCTTTCGACCGATGGGCTTACCGGTGAAGCTTTCAAACAGAGCGGCCAAATGAGGCAATACCGTCAGGTCACGGTTTGGTTTATACCTGGCAGCAAGACGTAGGGCCATGATTACCTCCTCTGTGGAGGCATTATTCCTACACCCTGTAAAGCTGGTCGTCACAGCCTTGCCATATTCCATGAGCCATAGCACTGCCAAGGCGCTGGCACAGTTATAGGTGTTCTCCGGACAAAAAATCAGGGTGGTATTGGGCAGTACTTTCTTCAGCTCCGGCAATAGCTTCTCATAGGGGCTGCACAGCAAATCATCAAGTCCTACGATCCTAAGCTCCCTGACCCCCTGAAGCATCTTAAGCTTCACGATTTCTCTCGGATCATTGAGCTGTATCTCGTAAATCACCTTCTCAAGGCCGTGTCCGTTATGGCAGACATAGCGGTGAATATCGGGATATTTCTTGATTTCCTCGACAGAAGTGACCTTGAGCAGGAACTTCCCCTGCTCCGGCAACCCTTCCAGCTTCTCATACACTGCTGTGGACAGCTCGATCTCATCTACTCCGATCAGAAAGAGAAGTCTGCAGAATTCATGCAGCTCTTCCTTGGAAGGCAAAGCCCGATCCAGTGCAGTTAATGTATTATCAATAATCCGTAGCATAACCTTCCTCCTTGTCGATGTTTTTAAGTTCAGTGCCGGCCCCCCACACTTCCCAGACCTTGGGTATGGGTTTTACACCTTTTCTGCTCCAGCGTTATATTACACAGGTGCAGCCAGCAAATTAAATCATATATTCTTCCACAGGTATTCCCTGCAGCAGATGCTGTTCCACTATCTGCTCGACACTATCTTCTGTCAGACTGCCGTACCAGACACCCTCCGGATAAATCACAGCGACAGGACCCTTATCACAGATGCCAAAGCAGCCGGTATTGGTCACCATCACCTCACTCGATAAATCATAATCCTCAATTGCCTCCATGAATCTCTGCACGATATCTACTGAGCCCTTGGAATAGCACAGGCCCTTCTGTTGACCGTTCACCCGGCAGCTTGTGCAGATAAATACGTGATATTTTACTTGAACCATTCTTCTTTTCCTCTCCTTCTCTATCTTCCGATGATTCTGCTTACTCATCACCTTGTATACGTCTCTATACAGCAGGAATTGATGTCCCTTGCATCAGGAGGCTGAGATCTCAGCGGCTGCCTTCTCGACAGAAGCCTCGATCCTGTCATATGTCGTGTATACCCTGATCCCCTTCTGCCTTAGCTTCTCCTTCGGTGCTTCACCGATCCTCAGGGCGATCACCGCCTTACAATCCCCTATGGTCTCAATGATCCTGCTGATCTTGTCATCAGCGGTATCACAATCCTCCGGCCCATTGCAGTATTTGGATATGGACCGTTTCTCCAGAAAGAAAGCTCTGCCGTTCTTATACTCATATACATAAAATTCCGTCACCTGACCAAAGTGCTGATCCACAAGACAACCACTTTTCGTAGCCACAGCCACCTGAATCCTGAAGGATACCTCCCCTTGACCCGGTGTAGCACCTTCTTCGTCTGTCATTTCTTCCTGCTTACCGGAAGTACTATTGAGGGGTATGATCTCCTCCTGCTTTGTCGAAGGGATTAAGTAGGGTGCCTTGAAGGGTGCCTTGAAAGCTTGCTCCTTATCTGCCTTACTTTGGGACTTATCCCAGAGGGGGACTGTATCTCCTCCCAGGGTTCCGGCAGCATCCGCCCTGCACTGCCTGCAATGATACATCTGCTTTAATATAAACTCGCATTGCTTACGAAGCTGTGAGATCTCCTCTGGGCTGCCGGGCGGCAGATGTTCAAATACACTGCCCTTCACCGGAATCATCGGCATGATATTCGTCATGGTTACCCCAAGCTCCTTCACCTTTTGTACGATTTCGGGTATATGCAGATCGTTGATCCCCTTCAGTACGACGATATTGACCTTACATTGAATTCCTCTGGACGTCATCAGCTTGATGCCTGCGATCTGATTTGCCAATAAGATAGCTGCAGCAGCTTCGCCGGTGAAGCGTTCCCCCATGTAATCGATGAAAGAATATATTTTGGCTCCAATATTCGGATGAACCGCATTCATCGTGACGGTGACATGGGTTACACCCACTTCGATCAGCTGCTCGGCATAGGTGGGAAGCATCAGTCCGTTGGTGGATAGGCAGAAGGTAATCTTATGATCCTGCTCCCGGATCAGCTTCAGGGTTTCTATGGTCTCCTGGAAATTGGCCAGGGCATCCCCGGGTCCGGCGATCCCTACCACTGTCAGGTTGGGCAGCTTATTCTTAGCCTCCAGAAATCGATGCAGGGCTTCCTCCGGTTTTAGGACGGCACTTGTAACACCCGGTCTGCTTTCATTGGGACAGTCATATTTCTTCAGGCAATAATTACAGCTGATGTTACATTTCGGTGCAATCGGAAGATGCAGTCTGGCATACTGATGAGCAGCACCACAGGAAAAGCAGGGATGGGACGCGGTCTTCTCCTCCGCTGTTCGGTCATTATTCCCGGTTTTCTTTTTTAATTCCGATACATAAATCTCTTCCTCCATGTCTGTCTCCCTCCTCTGCAACCAAAATTCACTGGGTATCGCCATGCTTCCGGTCTCCTTATAATAACGGCGATACAGGTCCTCTCTATAGCTGCTTTCCTTCCTGCCCAAGAGAGCATTCGTGATCTCATCCAGATAGGTAAGCGCTCCTTCATAGCCCAGCATCTTAAGTCTCTGACCACCTACACGGTCATGAATGGGAAAGCTTCTCCGGACAAGGCTGATACCCAGCCTTTCTGCCATTCTCCTTCCATCGGAATTCCCGATCAGAATATTACAACCTAACTCCCGGGCTCTTTCCTCTATTTTCTGAAAATCCGTGTCCTCCATAATCTCAAAGAACCCAGTCTGTAATTGCTCCGCCAATCCTTCGATCTCGGCTTGGATCAGTTCTCTAAACCTTCCGGCTTTGGAGCCTGTGGCGGTAATGACCGGCATAATTCCATTCTCTGCACACAGGCGAACCGTACTATAGACAAAGTCAGGCTCCCCGTATACCACCGCCCTGGCTTCTCCGTTGTATTTATGAGAATCGATCATGGCATCTAAATAACGGGAGCGTTCCTTCTTCACGGCTAAGGGCATAGGCTTTCCTGACAGGTCCGCCAGCCACCGGATCAGCTCATCATGATCACGCAGCCCGACCGGTAAATTCAGCTTGGCATAAGGAACTCCATAGGTTTCCTTCAGATAGTGTCCGACGGAACTGACTTCCCCTGTAAAGGCAGATAGCTCCAGCGTATATCTGGCTCCTGCCATGAGCCCGATCTCATCGATCGAGGTTCCTCCCTGCGGAAGTCTGATGTATTCCGGCTGATATCCGCCATCCAGATTCTCAGAGAGATCCGGCAGCAGGATATATTCCAGGGAAAAGCTCTCCAACAGCTGCTTCAGGTATCTGGTATCCGCCGGTGAGATGGGACCTGTGACGATGTTGATCCTATTGTTTTTCGTAGGCTCCATGGGAATCGTCTTTACAATCCCTGTCAGTGCTGCAAAATATCCCTCATACTGACTTCCGCCATAGCCTGCCGAATGAATCGGTATGACCGGTATATGCCGATAGTCCGGATATGCCTCATAGAAATTCACAATCATGCGGTGGAGATCCTCTCCTATCGTTTCTGCCAGACAGGTGGTGGCGACCCCGATCACCTCCGGCTGATATACCTTGATCAGATTCACTATCCCCCGTATGAGATTTTTTTCACCTCCATACACCGTTCCCTCCTCCGTTAGCGAAGAGGACGCGATATCCACCGGCTCATTATAATGGGTAGCCATATGCCTGCGGATATAGGTGCTGCAGCCCTGGGAGCCATGGAGTATCGTCATGCATTTTCTGATCCCGTACAAGGCAGTTACAGCCCCCATGGGCATACACATCCTGCAGGGATTTACATTCAAGTGAACAAGGCTTCCTTTCATCATAATCTCCAATCCGCCGCCCTAGGGTGGCACAAAACCCAAAAAGAGCAAGGAGTGCGTCTCCTGTTGCAATAATCCGCTCTTCTTCCCGTGTGAAGATGCTATTCTTCACACTTCTATCAGATATAGTTCCATACCGGATGGTTCATGCTCCGGTTGATTTCTTTCACAAAATTAATGACTCCCTCGAAGCCGCAAAGGGGGTGCTTTCTCTCGTGGTTATGATCGCAGAAGGCAACTCCCAGCTTATAAGCCAGCGGTCTTTCCTTCACTCCTCCGACCAGAATATCCGCTTCCTTCTCCTTGATGAAACGCTCCAGCTCGGAGGGATTGGTGTCGTCCAGGATAATGGTATCCTCACTGACCAGCTCCTCTATGAGGTCATAATCCTCCCTCTTTCCGGTCTGGGTGCCGACTACTACGGTCTCCATCCCCAGGGACTGAAACTGCCGGATCAAGGAAATGGCTTTAAAGCCTCCACCGACATAGATGGCGGCTTTTTTGCCTGCCAGTCTGCTCCTGTATAGGTTGAGAAAGCTCTTCAGCCTGTCGCTTTCCTCCCTGCAAAATTCCACAGCTCTTCTCCTTGCCTCCTCATCCTGTAAGGCATCTGCAATCCGAAGCAAGGAGCTGACCGTATCCTCTATTCCATAGAAGCTGACTTTAATGAAGGGGATCCCCAGCTCTTCTTCCATCCGTTTTGCCAGATAGGTGCTGGAGCCCGCACACTGAACGATATTCAGCTCTGCCGCCGGTGCCTGGATCAGGGTGTCATAATCTGCATCACCGGTTATCGTGGAAATCACCGGAATTCCCATCCGTCTGATGTAATCCATCACGATCCACAGCTCTCCTGCCAGATTGAAATCTCCCAGGATATTAATCCCTCTCACCTTTGCAGGCCTATGAGGAGCCAAAAGCTCCATAAGAGCATCACAGGCCATCTTATAGCCTGTTGCTTTATTGCCGGAGAAGCCCGGCGATTTCACCGGTATTACTCTGATCTGATAGGTGGACGACATCCTCTTACATACAGCCTCCACATCATCACCAATGACTCCGACGATGCAGGTTGCATAGACAAAGATCAGCTTCGGTTGGTATTTTTCTGCCACCTCGGCAATCGCAGCCTCCAGCTTCTTCTCCCCGCCGAAGATGACATCCTGCTCCTTCAGGTCAGTGGAGAAGCTGTTGCGGTAGTACTCTTCCCCGCTGCTTAAGCTTCCCCTGATGTCCCAGGTATAGCTTGCACAGCCGATGGGTCCGTGAACAATGTGAAAGGCATCGGTAATCGGATTTAAGACAACCCTGGCACCGCAGTATACACAGGCCCTCTGGCTTACAGCACCGGATACACTGTCCGCATCACACCTAAGACCGTTACCTCTGCAGCCATCCTCCTGCTTTCTCCTGATAGAGTCCAAACGTTCCTCCAGTATATATGCATGCTCCATACTTACCTCCCATCTACTGTCAGATAGCAGCGAAACCTTACTTTCACTGACCTTAATACTCCTGTGAAGCCTCCTGCCTTATCGGAGTCAACATTTTATTCTTTCTCTGTTCTATCTTAAAACTTTCTGTCCGGCCCCCCTGTAAATTTCCTGTGTCCTGCTGCTCCTTCTTGGTATACGAATATATGGATATACGGGTAAAAAGGTATCTGATTATTGGCAGGTTATCTGCCGGAGCAGCAGTCACAGGGGGGTATAGGAGGCGGATAAGTGCTACATGACCATTTCAAAATCTTCCTCAGCACAGTCTCGATCCATTCGATCCATCAAGGCGCCGCAGATCAGCTCAGCCAATCTCATCCCTCCCCGGTAACCGGTCAGGGGCAGATAGGAGTGAACATAACGGTCGATGATCGGAAAGCCTGCTCTGACGAAGGGAATGTCCTCGGCTCTGGCGATATATTTTCCGTGGGTGCCCCCGATTAAGAGGTCCACCCCATCCTCCTTGATCCACTGATGCAGCTCAAATAAATCACCGTCAGCCTTCGCCTTGCAGTCCTGCACACCGAATTTCAGGAACAGGTCTGCAGCCGCAGCTTCAAAGTAGTCCCCGGGTGTACCTGTCATGAGGTATTTAGGGATCATCCCCATCTCCAAGGCAAATTCGGCAAGACCTAGTACTGTATCCGGATCACCGAAGATCGCCACCTTCTTCTGATAGGTATAGGGATGGATATCGATCAGAATATCAACCAGCTGTCCCCTCTCCTCCTCCAGAGCATAGGGCACCTCTTTCTTTGCGAAACTCTGTAAGGCCATGATATACTCATCGGTTCTGCCGATACCGATCGGTAAGGGCAGAATTCGGTAAGGGACTCCGCATTTTTTTGATAGGGCTTCCGCCGGAGCTTCCGAGCTCATCCTGCCGAAGGCAAGTGTGATTTCTGATTCTCCCAGCTTTATGATATCCTCCACCGTGGTGCCACCCTTGGGATAAAACTCAAATTTGCCTGTCATCGGAGAGTCCAAGACACCGCTGGTATCCGGCAGCATCGTATAGGGAACTCCCATCTGGTCTGCGATCCGTTTCATTTCCCTCATATCTCCGGGATTGACAAAGCCAGGCATCAGGGCTGCTTTCCCGTTCTTCTTATCCGGCTTAAGCGTCAGATAACGGATGAAGCTTGCCACCATATTACTGAAGCCGGTGATGTGGGAGCCCTTATAGCTCGGTGTATTGGTATGGACCATATATTTACCGTCCGGAATATCGATGCTCTGGATCAGGGCATTCAGGTCGTCACCGATGGTTTCCGACAGGCAGGTGGTATGAACGGCAATGATCTTAGGATTATATATGTCAAATATATTTTTGGCGGCGGTCTTCAGGTTCGTTCCACCACCAAAAACAGAAGCGCCCTCTGTAAAGGAACTGGAGGACGCCATTGCCGGATCTTTAAAATGTCTTGTTAAGAACATCCTGTGAAATGCACAACAACCCTGTGAGCCGTGACTATGGGGCAAGCAGCCGTGTACTCCCAGGGCCGCATACATGGCCCCCACAGGCTGACAGGTTTTCGCCGGATTCACCCTTAAAGCTTTTCTGTCATAAGCCTCTTTCTTCGTATAGTCTAGCATGCTTCCCCACCTCCCAAGCTTCCTTCCAGTATCGGTGTACTCTTCCAGGGAGCCTTCACATAGCTCCATGCCGGTGTATAGATGCCCATGGTGATATCCCTGGCAAAATTCACCGCTCCGCGAAAACAGGAATAGGGTCCGCTGTAATCGTAGGAATGGAGCTGTCTGGATAAGACTCCGCCTTTCTGTGCCACAAATTTATCCTTAATTCCGGAGAAAAAGATATCCGGCTTCAGCAGCTTTAAGAATTCCTCTGTTTCATAATGATTCAGATCATCCACCATATAGGTTCCGTTCTTCATATCCTTCACCATGCCACCGTAATAACCGATCACCTTCTCCTCCTTCAGCTTATTCAGATCCTCCTCGGACAGATACAGGTGGTATTTCTCCGGATCCGGTTCTACAGTGATGGATTCGATGTTCTTACTGTCCGCATCCGGCTTCACGAAGGGAAGTACCTCCCTGCCCTCGTATTCCTCCCGATGTCCGAACTCATATCCGGCAAGTATCGTATGGACACCCAGCTCATTCAGCAGGAATTGGTAGTGATGTGCTCTGGAGCCACCCACATAGATGGCAGCTGTCTTCCCCTTCAGCCTGCTTTGGTAGTAGGTCATATCCTCTTCAATCTGCCCCAGTTCATCCGCAATGACCTCCTCTGTTCTCTGAATCAGCTCCGGATCATTGAAAAATTTTGCTATGTCCCTAAGGCTCTTCGCTGTCTGCTCCAGACCGATGAAGTTGATCTTCATCCAGGGAATCCCATACTTGGTCTCTATCAGTTCAGCGATGTAGTTAATGGAGCGGTGGCATTGTACCAGGCTTAGGTTTGCCTTATGGGCATTCTTCAGCTCTTCGATGCTGCTGCCTCCGGTGAAGGTGGATACCACCTCGTAACCGATCCTCTTCAGGAGTCGTTCTGTCTCCCAACCATCACCACCGATATTATATTCACCCAACAGGTTAATGGAAAACTGATTCTTTATCTCCCGGTCACCTTCTCCGATGACGAATCGTACCAGCTGATTATTTGCTATATGGTGACCGGCGGATTGGCTGACTCCCTTATAGCCCTCGCAGCTGAAGGCGATGCATTTGATTCCATATTCCTTCTCTGCCCACTTTGCCACAGCATGGATATCATCTCCGATCAGACCTACCGGGCAGGTAGAGCAGATGAGAACCGTTGACGGGTGGAATAGTTCAACCGCTTCCTCTATGGACTTCTTCAATTTCTTCTCTCCGCCGAATACGATATCCGGCTCCTGAAGGTCGGTGGAGAAGCAGTACTGTAAATAGTTATCCTCCCCCTCTTCCTTCTTCGCCTTATGCCTTCTGGTACCCCAGGAATAATAGGCACAGCCGATCGGTCCGTGGGTAATGATGAAGGCGTCCTTGATCGGACCCAGCACAACTCCCTTACAGCCTGCATAGCAACAGCCCCTCTGGGTGATAATACCCGGTATCGTCCGGACATTTGCAGCGATCTCATTATGATTGTCATTATTACCGACATTCACCATATGCTCCTTACGGTTCTTATAGACCCTGGAGCTGTATTTATCAAGAACTCTGTTCATAGCTTCCATATTCTCGTCACCTCCTTCTTTAATATGCGTCCGTGGTCTGCTCCCCATCCCGTACCCGGTAGGTCTCCTGAATCGGAAGAATAAAGATCTTACCGTCTCCGGGGTTACCGGTGGAATTCACATCCATAAGGGTATTCACTGCCAGCTCCACATCCTCATCCTTTACGATCATGGTAAATACCCGCTTGGAAATCAGCCGATGGGACTCTGACAGATATTCTCCCTGGGGAGATACGGGAAGCTCACCGGAATCCACTATAGACCGTAGCAGGGTCATATCGATCAGCTTCTTCCCTCTGCCCAACACCTTTCTGCAGGTAAACGCCGGTATCCCGGCTTCTGCCAGAGCTTCCTTGGTTACATTGACCTTATTCTGTCTGACAATTGCCATTACCTCTTTCATATCAAAACCTCCATGTAATTACTGCGTCTATCTGCTACAGGCCCTTCTTCCTCGTACTGATGGTATAGGCCTCCTCCACCGGGCTTACGAAGATTCTTCCATCCCCGAAATGTCCCTCTTCCCCGGTTCTGGCATATCTCATAATGATCCGGATTACATCCTCCTTATCCTTATCTTCCACTACCATCAGGAGCATTTCCTTCGGAATCTCATCATAAAAGACCTCTCCGACCTTGACTCCCTTCTGCTTGCCCCGTCCGTATACGTCCATCTTGGTAACCGCGGGAAAACCGGCAGATAAGAGCTCCGTTAATACGATACCGACCTTTTCCGGACGGATGATTGATCTGATTAATACCATATTGGTACCTCCATTCACTTAATATTACAATGCCCATCGTTTCACTCCGGCCTTGATCTTACAGCAGTTGTACTGCATACAGCTGCCGGAGCTTTGTCTTCCTCTGCATTCTACAGATCCAAAATACCATGCTCCATTAAGAGCTCCTCCAGCCTCTCCTGCTTCATCGGCTTGGGAATGACGAACATATCGTTGCCGTCTATTTTCTGCGCCAGGGTCCTGTACTCGTCTGCCTGATTTGCCTTGGGATCATAGTCAATCACGGTCTTTTTATTGATTTCCGCCCTCTGTACC
>JAEZNB010000041.1 GCA_023441965.1 Bacillota bacterium | reverse complement strand
ATATCCATGTCTGACTATTATCTGAAAATCTGTGAAAACTAAGGAACCGCCGTATACCGAACGGTACGTACGTGCGGTGTGGGAGGTCGGCTAATCAATTAATGGTTAGCCTCCTACCCGATTTATTGTATTAAGCGAAGTAAATGAAACAGAACTGCTCTGTTCCTTTTTTATAGAAGATACCCCTTTTCCTTTAAGGCCTGTTCGATCCGATCCAGGGTATCCTCCGAATCTGCTTCAATGGTATGCTGGTGGATCCCTGCGGTCAGCTCCTTCAAAGGAACGATCCGCTTCTCCTTCACCTTCCTGACAAAATCATAAACATCACTGCGGTTTCTTATAATTAAGGGGGTAGCGATCTCGCCATAGATCTCATGATTGACCAGGACATCAAGGATCTTCCCTCCATGATCCACAATCGTACATAGCTCATCCTCGATCTGCTCCGTCGTGTGCTTTACCCGATATAAGCGCTTTATCTTGGGATACTCCGACTGATACAGCAGATAGCCCTTCGTAGTGGAGAGCAGATTAATATCGGACGCCCGAAGAAGGGCGATATCCTGAACGATAACCTGTCTGCTGACACCCAGCAGCTTCGCCAGTTCCCCTCCGGAGATGGGCTCCTGCCGGTTCTTCAAAAGCTTGATTAAGTTTTCCCTGCGCAGACTGCCTTCCATGACCATTCCCTTTCTATCGTAGAGTGTCCATCCGGCCAATCAGTATAACCGGTTCCCTATCATAATTATATACGTTCCGTCTCATGAAATCAACCGATTCCTACCATTATATAGGATGGATTACCTATCCCATAAGGCTATACATTATAAGGAAAATTATTGTAACAAATGGTAGATAGTTATATAATGAATACATAGAAAATGAGAGAAATTGAAAGCGAAATTCTTTATGATCACCTTCCTGATCCAATCCCCATTCCTATATGCAAAGGAGGTTTTGTCCGGAAGAGATAGGAGGTATTTTCATGGCAACCTACAAGCAACCCTGTATTCACTGTAGTACCTTCATTAACCGGGATGCCAGGTTCTGCCCCAGCTGTGGCAGTCATAGTCCCTTCGGTTATCATTGTCCCACCTGTCTTAAGGAGATACATAAGAATGAGGCATTCTGTGCCGGTTGTAACAGACCGCTCTATATCACCTGTCCCTCCTGCTCCGGACGGACCTTTGTGCAGGAGAAATGTGATAGCTGCGGTGCAAGCCTGATGGTCAAATGTCGGAATACCCGCTGTGGCGTACTGCAATTCTTCGAGAATACCAAATGCACCGCCTGCGGTAAAAAAATCAAGTAAAGGAGAAAGGATATCATGTTAAAGGCTTTTACCAGAAACTATGAGGATAACTCCACAGAAGCAGGCTTTCAATTTACCTTCTACTGCGATAACTGCCATGATGGATACAAATCAAGCTTCATTGAGAGCGAAACCTATAAGAAGAAAAAAGGTCTCCGCGGCCTGACACAGGGTGCCAGCATTCTCGGACACCTGGTGGGAGGCAAGATGTCCAGCTTTGGCTATGCAGCAGCCCGCGGAGGGGATGTCCTTTCCGAGCGCTTTAACGGCATGAGCCCGGAATGGCAGAAGGAGCATGAGAGAGCCTTCGAGCTAAGCCAGAATGAGGCGCAGCAGCATTTTCACCGATGCCATGCCTGCCACAAATATGTATGTGATGCCTGCCTGAATGAGGATGAGGGCTTATGTGTATCCTGTGCGCCCAGGCAAGAGATCTATGTGGCGAAGGCAAGAGCAGATGCCATGAGACGCAATATTGAGGATGCCGGAGCCAATGCTACCGTATGGCAGGGTAAAATAGAGAGTAAGACAACCGTATGTCCCTCCTGTGGCAAGCCCGCAGGGGCCGGTAAGTTCTGTAATAACTGCGGAGCCAGTATGGAGCTGGCAGTCTGTGCAACATGTGGTGCCAAGCTGGCTCAGGGTGTACGCTTCTGTAATAACTGCGGAGCACCGACAACACCTCCGGCTACGGGTAAATGTCCCGGTTGCGGTCATGAGAATCCTCCCGGAACGAAATTCTGTGGCGAGTGTGGATCGAAATTAGGATAGGATGGTGAATACATGCCTATGGAATATACCGGCCAGCTGTTTTCAGCAGCTTTGGAGGGAGAGGTAAAGCTCCTAATTGAGGAGAGGGGTCTGACCCTGTCCTCCCTCTTTGATGCCTGCCACATCCCTTATGCTGAGCTTACGGCCATCGAGACACCGGAGTATCAGCTCCTGATCAGAACGAAGACGGACGCCTTCCTAATCTCCCGACTCGGAAGTAACCGTGATGCCTTCTATGAAGAGCTTTATGCCGCCTATAACCGCAAGGTTCGTAAAGCCCTGTTCGTTCAGGATAAGCCCCTTCTTGTGACTCGGGGAGAGTATCGATATACGGAGTCAGGAGGCAGTGCCTCGGGAACTGCAATCATAGAAGTCTATGGCAACTGCATCCTGCTTCTGCCGCCGGATGATAAGGGGAGACGGATTCCCCTCTGCTTCGCTAAGCGTATGACGAAGGGCAGCTTTGAGCTGACCCTGGAGCTGGATACGGGAGAAAGCTACACCTTCCTCCGTCTTAGCCATGATACCGATTCCTTTGCGGACTGTATCACCAAGTGTCTGCATACGCTTCGTGAGAATTCCATACGGGCTGTGAAGGAAATAGACGGCAGTCTGACCTCCTCACAGCAGCAGGTGATCGCCCGCCTGATGCCGGAAGGGGTAGCAGTACAGTTCAGCAAGCTATACGAGATCGCTCCCTCCATCCCGAAGGCTTTGGAAGAGAAGATCAATGAGAGCCGTATCGTAGAGGAATATAAGGTATTCAAGGAGATATGCGATCCCATGAGGATATATGTGGGGATGAAGTCCAAGCTGGCAGGAGAGGAAGCCGAGAACATCCTCTGGCTGATCTGTCCCGGAGCTAAACCCGGGGTGGCAGCAGTGGAGCTGGCGATCAGTGAGGAGTCTGCGGCAGCCACCTTCCTCTACCGGGGCTTTGAGGAATGGGAGGACTTTTGCCGAAGATTGAATCATGCCATGGAGGCCATAGACTTTAAGAGAGAGGTCATCCGTCTGACAGAGGAGGAGCTTCACAGGCAGGAGTATGACGATTATGTGATGGCAGTAGACCGCAACAGGTCCCTACAGTTCATCCGTAAGCATTTTGGAGGAAGAGTCATTCATTCCTCGGAAGAGAGATGGAAGCAGGAGCTGCTGAAGCATATGCAGTAATCATAATGTGAATCACAGGGAGCCGGTTCTCTACTAATCAACTGATTAGCGGAAACAGCTCCCTCTTTCATTTGAGGCTTCCCCAGAGTCTTCATTTGAACCTTTCACAGAGCCTTCATCTGAGCCTTTCGCAGAGCCTTCATTTGGCCTTTCACAGAGTCTTCATTTGAACCTTTCACAGAGCCTTCATCTGAGCCTTTCGCAGAGCCTTCAT
>JAEZNB010000102.1 GCA_023441965.1 Bacillota bacterium | reverse complement strand
CAGTCAGTGTTTTTGATGTACCATTCTCATAAGACACAACAACAGTATAGGTCGGGACTGCTCCGTTATATACCGTAGTTGCGGAAGGAGTCACTGCCAGGCTTGTTACGTTCGGTAATACAGTGATTGTTATATTCTTCGTCACTGTTTTACCGTTCTCTGTATAGGAGAAGGTCAGGGACTTTGTTCCGGGTCCGTTGCTCCAGCCGGTCATGGTGTACTGTCCGCTCGCCAGGGTTTTCGTAGTACCATCTTGGTAAGTCACAGTAACTGAATAACTAGGCACTGTGCCATTGTAGACCGTACTACCGGATGGTATAACAGAAAGTGATGCCGGGATTGCCCCTATTACATTAGCTGTGATGAAACACGTCCTACTCCCTGTTGTTTTAGCATTGCCAACAAGGCCTGTATATGTAAGGGTTACGGTCTGTGAACCGGTTTGATTAGGATTAAAATTATTAGTACAGTTGATAGTCCCCGTGTGCCCATCTAAGTATGTGGCTGTAGCGGTCGTGATAATGCTGCCTCCTAGATTTACAGTCTGAGTAGGGTTAGTAGCTATTATGGAGGAAACCACCTGACTACATATGGGCGTGGTATCTTCTATGATATTACACAACGTCTTCGGATAAATACATCCATGGTTTACTGCGTCAGATAGTATCGCATATTGGAGCCAGGACTCGCTTATATCGGCATTTCGATATATCTTACCCTCACTGTTTGGGGTACCTAAACTGTACCAAATGTTTCTTACATCAGCTGTAGTGCTACTGTCATAGCTTTTATATACGGCTCCATTCTTAAAGATCTGCAGAGTATATTTATTGGATGAGTAACTCATACTAATGATTTTCTTAAAACAATAATTGCAATTTATGTCATATATGCTATAGCCATAATAGTCATTCCAGCCACCAGCTATATAAAATATATCCGGAGAACTATCACATGAGCATCTTGAAAAGTATCCTATGGAGGGGAGAGTAAAATTGAAGCTTTGTCCGGGCACATATCCATAGGAGGAATTACTCCAATAGTCACCTGATGATATGTTATCCGCTTTAGTGACATAGGGACTGACAGCACTTTTTAACGCAAACATCTGATTCAATAGATCTGTGTAGCCCGTTGTATAGTTATTATAAGTCACATTATAATGATTAATATAATCATGTAACCTTATTTCATCTCTTCCATAATAAGGAGCCTTCCAAGTACTCATGGTAAGGATGGTCTTTTGGCAATAGCCGCAATAGATATTTATACCATTGCTTTCCTCGCCGTTACCGGAAGAAATGTAAGACATAAAGGTTATTGACATGGTGCCACAAGACGCATTGTGCCTATGCCCCACATAACAGTCAGCCGAATGGGTATGGGCTGCCAATGACATGATTGGTCTGTCCAAAGCATCCCCAAACCCCGGAGCAGCCTCTATGCTTGGTCCTTCCTTTGGCATACGATATTCCACAGAAACAGCTGCTTCTGCTTTTCTTCCCATAAAATAAAGCTGCTGCTCATGGATATGTTCATGTCCGGCCTCCGTGCAGGAAGAACGAAAGTCATGGCCATCCTCCGGATCTGTCAGGGAAAGCTCTTCCCCTGTGACAGGATGAATATCCTCAATCTCAACATCATAAAGTTCTCCGGTAGCATCGAGGTAGTTGATATATTCTTCATACGTTCCAATATCCAAGCTTCCCTTTTTTCTTATGGCGTCTGTGAAGGTCTGTGTCTTTTCTTCAACGAGAGCATCCAGGGTGTCATTATTCGTTTGGGCCAAATACTGCAAAGGAAATATGGATATAAGCACTACCATAATAAACCCTGCGATTATCCTCCCCGGATAATTCATTTATAACCCTCCCCACCTAAAACTGCTTATGCTCCCGCATAGGTATATTCTATCCACATGATTTTATGTCCGGAATCATACCGATAACTTTTGGTATAGCTGCCCTTTCTGATGTATCCAAAATAGGTAGGATAATCATTTCCATCCGGAGCGATCACCTGTCCATCGATAACAATGGGATACTCCCGGTATCCCATGATCATTGCATATAGTTCCGTATCCCGCACTTGATTAATATCAATCTCATTATATTGCTGATTTATGGCTTGATCTTCTATCACCCGCTCCATAGCCACATGAAGCAGCCGGTCGGCCCTCTCTTCCTGTGATGCCAAATAGAGTAAACCAAGCCCCAAGAGTAACGCTCCTAGGATCAGTTCATAGGAATCAGTGATTGTATGACGCATAGTATTCCCTCCGAATGTATCCTGACCTATCACTTCTGAACGAATGTCACACCCAATATAGCCTTATTGGCGGATTTATTAACCTCACCTTTAAAGATTGCCTCAGGTTTAATATAATACCGTAGGCTGGCGAAGTTTTTCATATCATTAAAATACTGCTTGTTTACATAGGTATTTGTATAGGTCACTCCTGACACTACCGTTGTTACCTTCACGTAAATTGGAGCTGTTTCTTCGGAAGCATAGTCACCCAGCTGTTCCTTAATGAAGTTTCTTACCTGACTGCCCCTTACTTCTTCACCGTCATACTTCATTATGCTGTATTCAGCAATTCCATCTGCAATATCTTCTGAATTTCTGATGACCTCCCTGGTTACATCCGTAGTACTGTTCACATAAGAAATAATCTGATAAACCAGTATCCCCATAATAACCACACCTACTACGGTCCAAATGACTGCTGCCACCAAATCAAAATTCTTATGCTTCATCTCTCTTCCACCTTTTGTTAAAGCTCTATCTGTTCGTCTATTTCTTTTGTACAAAGAGAATTCCGGTTACTTCATTATTGGTATTCCGTAACACTTTACCAACAAAATTTGCTGATGGTGTTATATAATTATTACTGCTGATGTTCTGATGCAGAGTTGTTACCACACCACCGGAATCTATCTCATTGTCTGCCGCTAATGCCCGGTTATAGTAGATCGTAATCGGTACCAGCCTATCCAGATTAGCAAGGGTTTGTACAGCGATCGAGATATCCCTTCCCTTATATATAACCTCCTCAATCAGCTCTACCAAAGATACACCGTTAATAGAGGCTCCATTATAGATATCTACATCAAAGTCAGCGATGGAACTGACGGAATCATTGATTTTATCTGCACCAGCATTCAGTTCCTTCTTCTTATTCTTAAACATGCCTGTCATCCAAGCCAGAAATGCACCTGCCAGAATCACGAATATGACCGCAAATAAGATCACTACCAAGATATTTGATTTTTTCGTTTTCATATCATCCTCCATGCTACCCATCCCCATATGCCGGGCATCGGCTCAATAATCACACTCATTTCACTACCTGTTTTTCATTCGCCTTTCTGAATGAACTATTTCTGCTGTGAAAACTTTAGACATACAATTTCACCGTTTACATTCTTCAATACTTCTCCAAGGAAGCTTCCTGAAGGTGTAATGTATCCGGAGGCAGCCTTTCCCGGAGGAGGTGTAACCGTAACAGTCGTTCCGAGATTGTTTGATGTATAAGCATAATTGTAGTAAGTATCGGAGTTGTCAAGCGTGTGTACCCATATGGAAACCTGGACATCCTTCGTATCAAAATCTTCGATCAGCTTTATTAGTGTTTTGCCTCTGATGATGTCCCCATCATAGACCAGAAGATCGAAGTCCGCCACGCTGCCTATCGCACTGTCAATCTTCTCAGTGCCGGAATCCATATCTACCTTCTTATCCTTAAAGGTACCTGTCAGCCAGGCAATAAACAAACCGCACAGTACCACAACAATCACCGTAAGAATAACCATCGGTATTAAGTCCACTTTCTTCGTTTTCATAAAAATCCTCCTCTAATATTATCTCTTTCTTTTACCATGACGTAGTTTCCAGATCTCTAAGCATTGCATTGATCTCGTTCATGGAGGCAGCCAAGGGTGGAACGATCCCATAAGCAAACAGCACCATAAAGGGTAGGGCGGCGAGCAGATATGCCCGCAAAACTCTTTTCTTAATTGCTTTTTCATTTGCCAGTTTTCTCTTCGACATGTATCCGTCTCTCTCCACATCGATTTCATGGAAGGCCTGGCTGATCGGCATTTCATCGCATCTGATCAGATTGTCAACGATCCTGCCAAAGGGTTCATAGGGCTCATTCTCCTTTAACTCCCGCAATGCATTGATGTCTCCCGCTCCGTAATCATTAATGCATACTCTTAAGGATTGCTTAAATACGACAGCAAAGGATTCCAACTCTGTCAGAATCTGCTTCACAGTCATGGAGTCATAATGCATCAGCATGGAGATGCAGCCATTCATCTGGTTTACCTCGTCCTCCATAGCATCCCTAGATACCGCTGCGTTATATTTCAGCAATATCCTCGGTAGAAAGTATGAGGCCCATGAAAGCAACAGGCATATGAAGAGATCAGCGAAGGAGAAATGCTCCTTCTGATAAGCTTGAATTCTTCTATATACTTCCTTTGCCAAAGCATCATTGATGAGTCTGTTGCGAAAGGTCCCTTCCTTTTGGAATACCTCTGCCATTTCTTCTGCTTTTGCAGGCATTTCTGCTTCCTTGTCTCCGGAGAGAACATATCTTGCAGTAAATGTCTCAATCAGCTCTGCCATTTTATCATAATGGCTTTCCTTAGCAGCCGAAGTTAATGTCTCAACCTCTGCTCTTCCTGCTGCCAGTAGCTGCTTCCTGCTTAATCCATGCAGATATACAGATACACCGACGCTGACCACAAGGATCAGAAAGGCAATGACCAAGCTGCGAAGTACAAAATGCCTCGGGCGCAAATGATTGCCATTGTTTCTTAATTCTCGTCTTAATCTCTCCACTTGAGTCGCATTCTTCTCGCAATAGTTATCTATGGCCCTTTTCACGAATGGGATGCGATCCAGCCGATAAAGCCATTGATGGCCTGTTTGCTTGTAAGAGGCATACTCTGCGCTCTTCCTCATCACAACATAAATAAGGGAAATAAAAAGAATAAGTCCTAGATCGAGTAGAATACCCTGTTTACCATAATAAAAGGTAGCCATGTTTTCCTTTATATTAATGGCAAAGCTTTTGACAAAATCTATACAGAAGATCGGGGCGATTACGATTGCGATTACCCCAAAGAACTCATTATTCAGTCGTTGCTGCTTTTCTATCTCAATATCCAGCTCGCAATACAGCTTTTCCAGGTTAATGATGAATAGCCTCTGACCTTTCATAATCTTATCGCCACGGTCCATCACAGCTACACATTGACTGACCAAGGCTCTTAAAAACTTGTTTGGAATGTTTTCATAATATTCCAGAAGTGCTTCCTCCTTATCCTCCGAAAGAAGAAGCTGATAGATCTGGTCCACGGCAGCCTTCATATTTGCACTCAAATTGTCCATAGATCGGTAGAAGGCATCATCCACTCGGTACTCTACATGGAAATTATGCTGAAGATTTAGCAGCAACATTTGTGTCTCAATTAATACCGAGATTATATATGCTTTTGTCATTCTTCCTACTACTTCGGCATTGATGATTACTATAGCGGCAGCCACGATGATTAAAGTACTAAACCTTGGTTTAAATGCAAATACCGTTATGAATGTCAGCAAACAGCATCCCCAGGACAAGAGACAAACACCCACGGCTTTTCTTGCGATCACCCTTCTATCACAGGGACTTATGAGGCGGTAGCGATACGCTATTTTCTCCATATATGCTCTTGTGAAGGGAAAAGACATCAGGAAATGATAGATCGGGGGAAAGATCCGGTCCGATAACCTCTGTTTTCCTCCCGGATTCTTCTTAACACCCCAACGATGATTCTTTTTACGATCCGATAAAATTAATATCGGTATAATAATCATTAAGACAGCTACCATAGAAAGTAGCAGAATTTCAAGTCTATGATCCTTACCGGAGATATCCGGAAAAAACTTAACAGCATCACTTACTGTATTTTCTATACTTACAAGGCTTTCATCCTTCAATTGACAGCTCTACCTCCTTTGGAGGAACCTTGTTAAATCTCATGAAATCCTCTCTGTCTATGGGAGGCAGATTCCTTAGTATGATATTAGCAAGTCGTTCACTGATTGGGTTAATCATACGGTACTCCCCATGCTCGAATACAATGATATCTCGGGTGCAGTAGGTCTTTTTTCGAACCATGAGCTTCAAAAAATGTACGATCAGTTCAAGCCTTCCTTCAATGGTATGCTCAGCAGCAGGAAGCTCTTCCTCACGGGAAAAGGGTATGATCTCGGTAATCCTGTCGATATATCTGTTTCCGTCATTGTCCTTCACACAGTGGATATCGATGTGGAGCAGTCTGGATACCAGTGCCTCCACATCCTCAGTCCCGGTGTTGCCATAGCCACCCATTGCATGAACAAAGTAAGAGACCAGTTCATCAGGTGTCGGCCAGTGTCCCGTAGTGATAATTCTCTTTGTACCGGCAAGCAGGAGATCGATCAGGTGCTTTGCATGCTCAAGACTGGCGGTTTCGCCGAATAAGATGGTATGGGCATCAGAGGCCTTCAATAATTCAATCAGCTTAGGGAAGTCAAGTCTTTCGCTGGGTCGTGTACCCAAGATATTCGAATCCAGGTAGGCATCATTCAGATATAGCTCAAAATCCGCTTCAATGGACCTGACCGACTGACGTTTATCTATAACTCTGACAGATGCCCTCATATTTGTGGTCTTACCGGAGTTCTGGTCACCGGAATAAATCAGATTGACACTCCCCTTGATGAGCCACTCTATCGCCCGGATCGGATATTCACAGCCCTTATTCCTTATCAGATCTCTTAGATCATTTGTAGCCGTTCCGGTAAACTTTCTTACGAAAAAAGCCCATTGAGATCCATTGTTCGGCCGGAATATGGTAACACGGCTGCCATCAGCAAGATGGGTTTTCAAGCCTCCCTCGGAGGAGGTAATATGTCCTGTCCGTCCATGTTCGGCTAAGTTTTTACATATTCTCATGACGACTGCATTTGATTGAAAGGATAAGAATTTCAGATGTATCTGCTTTCCTCCAAAGATAATCCAGACACTTTCATAGGTCCTGGGCTTATGGAAGCTGCCATAAAACACATCCTCCTCCTGGTACCTGAAATCATTGGATGTACTCCCGGATACTCCTCCCTGAATTCCATCCAGGGAATCATCCTCCATAATGAAAAGATCTGTAACTGACAGGCCATAGGTTTCTTCATATACGCGCTGTGTGAGAATATTCAGCTTATCGTCATAGCTTAAGGGTTGATGCAGCTTATCATAAGCCGCCTTAATATCCTGTTCTGTGATACTGTAATGGTATCCCCCTTCGTCATGCTTAAGCTCTCCTATACCGGTCTTCTTACAAATGCCCCGGAACATGTTCCGATTTCCATCCCTTTTCTCCAGGTATAACATAATCTCGAACATGTCAGCTGCCGAAAGCATGTCAGGCCTGTTGAAGGGTATGACCGCATCTATGACATCCTCACTTATCCCCAGATTATTTGTAAGGTTACTTTTGATACGGGTGATGACTACTATCTTCTCACCCAAATTTCCCTGGGAGCACTTACGGATTGCATCACTTAAGGATCTCTTCAGTGCTCTCCGATTCTCTAAATCCCGCTGGTTCAGGTTGAGAGCATCCATATTCATATTAACAATCTCATGAAAGGTACGCTTGGTCTCTTCACAAAGATAAGAAATAGAATACCGTTCGAAAGTAACCTCCATATCATCCTCTGCTTTTTCTCTGAAAATATGGTATATAACCAGAATAGCGCAGACTATCAAAAGAACGCATAAGATTAACTCGTTGAGGTTCACTTCTGCCTGCCCTCCCCCTGATCCTTTTCCATGGACACATATAACATATCCAGTATACTCTCTGTGGATCGCTTGGATCTATAAAAGAAATAATCCGTCTCCTCAGGGATATACTTCATTGACGGAAGCTTTCTCTTTATATAGCCAAGCACCCTTTCCCAATCACTTTTTCCTCTTTTACGCAATCCTTCCTGCATAAAATCCAGAACATTGCTCTCATTTTGTGCATCCATGTATTTTGTGCAGTAGGGTATGACTCCCGAGTTCGCTCTGTTTATATACTTTCTGTATTTAACTCTGAAATTACTGAGATTGTAAGCCGAATTAGCATCATAATCACCGAAGAGATAAAAGACATTTTTCTTATCTGAAAAGCGTTCTCCGTAACCGCAAAAAAACTTCTCTAATACATGCCTGCGCTGTGAAAGATTAATTACGATCAGATCTGCAGCTGACATAATTCGAAAAGAAAGCTCATCATCACCACTATTCGCATCGATAAGAACAATATCAACCAGCTCATTGGCACTTTTAATCATCCGTATTACACCTTTACCGATATCTCTGTCAAAGGTCTCGCGATTCTTAATATCCGACCCGGGGAGCAGAAGAAGGGAAGAATTTTGAAAGGTCAGGCAACAGCTTTCCAGAAGCTTTAAGCTTAACTTATTCATATTGCTATAGGTAACTGCGGCACTTAATCCTATGTCCTGAAACAACTCATCAGCTGCATTTGATATACCGACATTATGGCCTACAAGAGGACTCTCCAGATTATTTTTGTCATACTGGGTCTGCATCATAAGCACTCTCTTATTGTGAAGACTACTTATTACAAAGGCTATGTCATGGAGATTACTGGTCTGTCCCTGTCCATGCAAGGGAGACCAAAAAGCAATCATACTCACCTAAACCTCACACTCCCCTTCCGGCCATCACAAGAGCTCTTTTGATCCTTGCCGGTTTTATCATAGGTAAAATCGTATGTACCTCTCCGGCTATATATTTTATCATTCTGGCTGAAACCTTTCTAAACCTGATCCGCTGCTTCAGCTGACAATGAATCGCTCCTTCATAATCCCTAAGGTCAAAATAGAGATAACTGATTTTCTCTGTCTTGGCAGGCAGCTTCATGCTGTCCGTTACCCTGTCCACATCATCCGGGCTAAGTACATTTCTGATCAAGAGCCGGAATCTATCCTCATTCTTTATCATATTATGTAGTAAATCATTTACTCTCTCTATGATATGAGGAAAGGTATTTACTATGATGTTTACTGCATTGCAGGGGATAGGGAAGCTTGTTTCATAATTACTGCCATAGACTACAAGGATCACGCCATCCCGATACACTTCTAATTCATACTCAGAGGGTATCTTTCTTGTATAATTGATCTCCCGGTAGTTTACGATATCCCTCCTGCTGTCCAGCCCCATACCATGCTTTATGGATTGATTTAGGGCTCCTGTCTCAGAAAGGTCTACGATAAGGACCCGGTAATTTAGCTTTGTTATTGTTCGGGCAGTATACAGAATAACATCGAAGGCTTCACATCCTACATAACCGATACATACCATACATAAACCTCCGTTAACATTTACTAATTAATCTAATCATTTTAACTTCTCTTATCATCCTATCCTCAAATCTGTGCTTGACGGTACTAATATACCTCATACCGAACTTAGCTCCTTTTATTTTTCATTTTTTACTTTTGATTAGATGCAGCTATCGTCATTCCTACCAAGGTACCAAGACCTGGAAGGATTCATGGATCTTTAGGTACCAGGGTAGTGACGATACTCTACGAAACATATTCCGCTACAGATCAGAAAATCTGTAAGAATCGGTTCTGATTGTTTCGTATACAGCCGATTGCTGTTCAAATCACTGCCTTCCGATGCAGTTGGGATGGCTGCATCAGCTGAAAGATGTGTCAGCCTTTGAGCAGTGCCTTATTTTCATATTGCGAGACGATAATCGACCTATGGTCCTAAATCGATATCTGCATTTCTCTTCTGCTGCTCTTCCTGATAGCTTTTCACTATCTCAGGATCAAGAGCGGCCGGTAGCTCCTCGACTTCCTCTATTTCATTGGTAGAGAGGGCCCAATCGATTTCCTCTACTTTCGTAGTAAGGCTTGCAGCTAAACGGTTTTCCATAGCCTTCCGCACCTGTCTGCTTAGGGCATTCTCAGCGGTTTCAATGATATTGGGATTATCCTCGATTAAGAGTAGAGTTGAGATACTTGGCTTATAGGTGACCTGGGATTTCTCCTGAAGATTAGGTTCAATATATTTAGTGGTATATAATTTGGCTCCTCTATAGAGATATGCATCCACAACAGCACTGGCCATTCGTAGAATTTCCTCCTCCGTCAGCCAAAGAAAGCAGCTTCCGGTATCAGAAGAAAAGCCCTGTAAAACCTTTTTTGACAAGATGATATAATCCTCGCCGTTATGGAACATGATTCGAACATCAATATAGTCGTTTTCCATTATATTGGAATTTACCAAAATACTGTTATATTCTATCTCCCGCAGCTCGTCAGTAACCGCGTTCTCGGTCAGCATGCTTCCTAATAGGTGGGTTCCGGCTTCTAAATCCAGCAAAGCAGTCTTGCCGATGCCTTCCTCCTCCATGTAGGTGTCCTCAGGCTGTGCTGCATAAACCGTCATTCTTTTTACATTGTCCTCTGTAATGACATCCCCGGCACTGATTCCTGTCTGAGCAACATAAACACTTCTTAGGTACCTTACTTTCTCTTGCTCTGCTTCTTGCAGCTGTGCTTCATACTCCTGCTTCAGTTGCTCTGTCATTAGAACTATACTAGCAAGCGAAGCACCCCCTATTATGATGATACAAAGCAGAACTACTATGATATATTGCTTGGTTGATCGTTTTATTTTTCGTTTCAGTTTCATAGCTTACCCCTCGAATAGTACTTGATCAAAAGGAAGGAAAAAAGAACCATACCGACTAAAGTAAGCAGACATATTTTTAGCGTATTTCCTTTCAGAAGCTGCTTATTCTTCAGACAAGTCCGCTTACGCCTTTTTAATTTGATTGCTGACAGCCTTCCACCCACATACAGGAGCACAGTAAACAGCAGCACTGCGGTACAAAGCATCAGAAGGAGTCTAAATAAGGTTATATACCACAAGGAATATTCTCCCTCCCAATCAGCCTCCCTGACAGCTCTGCACGTTTTATTATCATTCCGGCAGCTCTTCTGATGGATTGGATGAAGCTGTAATTCGGATTGTCACTGGTACATCTATAATTACCGGTGATGAACTCCACTGCCCTTCCTCTGCTGCATGCCTCCTGAAAGTCTTGATTCCATGGAATCGGAGTAATATCCTCCAAAGGGACTTCACAGAGCTCGGAAATTCTCCTGCGGCTTAAGATGTTGCGGTTCGAATAATTACCAATCAGGAAAACAGCTTTGGGGATCAAGGAGGAGTAGCTTTGAATAAAATCTTCAAGAAAGTTCTGGTTTTGACAGAGATTAACGACGATCAGATCAGCAGCTTCAAGAATGGTTTTAGAATTAAGGTTCATCGGAGCAGTGCCGATATAGCTGAGATCGGAGACACTTAACATCCGGAATAAGGGATTAAGATTAAGATTGAACTCATAATCAAAGACTTCATTGTGTATATATCCGCTTTGCGGTAGATAAAATAGATGGTTTGGTATGATTTCCTTCTGGTAGTTCCCAAGGACCGTCGGATTGCTCTCCCCACGATAAATAATCCGAAGCAATCCCTCTATTCCTCCTCCCTCGTAGTAATTCGTACCGACTTCCCGGAGAAATGGCATCCTACCAGCACCCAGGAAAGCATGCCCCAGATTATCCTTATAAAGATGATTTTCAAGAACAGTAACACGATAAGGAAAACGCATAACGCTTGCTATACTGACTGCTGCCAGATTGTAGGAGACCAAGGATTGCTCATAAGAATTGCTCCAGAATGCGATTTTCATAGATAACCTCCTTAAGATGATATTAAGAAATGGAATAAAGCATAAATACTTTATCTGACTTGAGAAATGAATAATTCTGGAATTATTTAGATAACAATATAATAAAGCATGAGGCATATTTTGTAAATACATGTTGAAATATAATACTCAACAAAGATTCTTCTATTTTTTGTCTATTCTTTACATATCATGTATATTCATTTACATATTATGGGTATTTGGTCAAGTTTTTTATAGGAAAATTATACAAATCGTGAACTTTCCGGTAAATGTGACTTTTCAGATCTGAGGAATCAGAATCGAATGGAATTCAACTAAAGAATAGTTATCCCCTGTCACCGAAAACGATGGCAGGGGATCTGTCTTACTGTTATTTATGAGGTTTCTCTATATCCCGGTAGGCCAGAAGATAGTTTGCACCGGATACGATGAGTCCTCCTCCGATGAAGTTACCAACGGCTGCTACCGATAGATTTCTGAAGATCTGGACCAGGGTAAGCTCTGCTCCGTTAAAGTAAGCGACAAAGAGGTAATACATATTTGCCACTACGTGCTCGGTTGAGCTAAGAACAAAGACGGTAATCGCCAGCCATACAACCACCACCTTAGAGATCTCTTCCTTGCAGCTGTAGGCAAGGCAGACACCGGTACAGACGATGATGTTACAGAAGATACTGCTGGCAAGCAGTTCCGGAATCGGCAGCTCTGCCTTATGGACAGCCTTCCCGATCACCAGCTCCATGGCCTTGGCGTCAAAGATTCCGGAGGCTCCGGTCAGATAGGCTATAAAGATAGCGCCGATTAAGTTAGCCAGAAGGATCAGGAAGAGGATCCGAATAATCTTTGTAATCTTGGTGCGTCCTGCAAAGACGGCAACCATTACCATGCAGTCACTGGTAAAGAGCTCTGCCTGCATCAGCAGGATTGCTATGATTCCGACCGGGAAGACGAGAGCTCCCAGAAAGCTTCCCAGCCCCGGGTCCGCTACTGCGGTGGCAGCCTTAAGAGAACCGACGGCTCCTATTGCTATATACATGCCCGCCAGGATTCCCTGGGCAAGCAGGATATAAAAGGTCTTATTCGCCTTATGTTTGCTTTGATATAGTATGTATTCTGTCAGTGCTTTGGGTCCGGTATGTGCGGTCAAGTAGATTCTCCTTTCAAACCTTACATCAGATCAGGTAAATGCGGGACAAGTCCCTGTCATTGGGTATTCGTCGTGTATAACTTACGTTATCTGCCAGCGGTCTATCCTTAGGCACAGTAAGTAACATTATATACTATTTCATAAAACTTGCAATCATTTTTTATACAATACCCAAATCTCTCTCCTAGACCGCATCTCCCATGGCCATCCGATCACCTAAGCATCTGACTTCTTTATCTCCTGATATACTTCCATCAATCGAATGAATTCCTCATCGGCTCCGCCTGCATCCGGATGATACTGCTTCGCCAGCTCCCGAAAACGCCTTTTCACAGCATCGCTGTCTGCATCAAAGGGAAGTCCCAACCGGCTTAGTAAATCGGGGTCATAGAGGTTCAGCTCCGATCTGCCGCCTTCCTGATAGCTTCGGTAATATACCCGGAACAGGAACTCACTGACCATACTCTTATAAGCTTCCTTATCCATACCGTGTATCTGATCCATCGTATATCTGGCCTTCTTCTTCCCATCTCCGTTCAGATCAAAGAACTCATCCCATAGCAGGGGGAGCTGACCCGTAGGTTTTCTGCTCTTCCCACTGCTTCCAGTCCCGGTACCCTGTCCGTATCGTACCCGAAGCTCAAGCCTTTTCAGTTGCCTGATCTTATGCTTTATCGCCGCTTCCACCTGCTTCATCCATAACCTCCCGGTCTGCAATATTCATTAATGCATTCACCTATCATTTTATGGCTTTTTAAATTTCATCCAATCTATTGACATTCAAGTTACTTGAACCTTTATAATTACCTGGTATGCTGCATTTGCATTTGAAAGAACCGTCATAGGAAGAATAAATTCTATGAAAGGCTTTTATTATATTGGAAAGGATATGATATAATGAGAGCAACACAGGTAAGTCTGATGCAGGAAGTAACCCGTAACGATGCGCTGGCGATTATGGACTGGATGGAGAACCAAGAAGTCACCCGCTACCTGAATGAGGCGGCAGATATCGCCTCCGAGATTAAGCATGCCATCAGCAGGGTCAATATGATGATTATGACACAGCTCTTTAACCGGAACGGAAGCTTCTTTCTGATCCGTACCGAGGAGAACGGACCGGTCGGCTTCCTGAAGCTGATTCGGAGGCTGAACGAGGCTGAGATGGTAATTGTCATCGGTGACCAGGAGAAATGGGGACAAGGTATAGGTAAGGCCTCGATCTGCCAGGGCTTGAAGATAGCCTTCTTCCAATGGCGACTGCATCGTGTGAATGCCATCATCCATCAGCACAATGATAGATCCGTCAAAGCCTTTGAAAGTGTCGGATTTGTTCTGGATAAGGAGCTTGCCGGATCAAGGCATTATTGCATCACCCAGCAGGAATATATCAAAAGGCTTTTATGATCACCAAGGAGGTATCAGCATGAAGAATTCATTTTCTATCGGTGAGATTTCGGAATTACTTGGCATCCCCAAATCCACCCTCCGTTATTGGGAAAGTGAAGGTCTGATCCATATGCCGCGGAATGATGAGAATAATTATAGGAGCTACAACCCGAGCTCCATCTATACCATTTCTGACCTTGCCCATTACCGCTGCCTTAGAATGTCCCTTCAGGATATGAAGAGGCTACCCGGGTTAACGCCCTACGAACTGGCCGATACCCTGACTACTCTTGATCAGGACTTAGACCGGAAGCTGAAGGAGCTGTACTTGGCGAAGGAATATATCAACAGAAAGATGGATTGCATCGAAGAATTTAAGCGTTTAAGTCAGCAGCAGTATCGGCAGGAGGAACCGGATTATGACATCTATCTGTTCTCCATCGACGATACCGATGCCTGGTCCGTTTATATCAAGGACCAGTACCAGAGTATCCTATTATACAGCCCGGAAAAGAATACCATAGAGACAGGTCTTGCCATCCCTACCCAAGAGGAACATCCCAAGCTGTGGGAGAGGGATAGGAAGGCGGAGTATCTGTCCTTTGTCCTTAAGGTCGAATACAGTAATCCTTCCATAGATGATTTTATACCCCATGTACAGGAGTTGACAGATGCAGGTCATAAGGTTTCGAATATCCTAGCCCGCTACCTCTTCTCCGCATATGATGGGAAATATTACGACTATTATAAAGCCTTTGCTGAGCTTCGTGCAGAGGAAACCTGACCTATGCCAGTCTTCATAAACCTATGATTGTCCCATAATAAAGAAAAGATACAAGGGGTCCGATATGTTCCCATAATACACATTCAGAAGATGGAGGTTCGTCCTCTGACTTGTGTGAAGGAACATATATGGAGCCCTTGTATCTATTTAACTTTTATATCCTAGTTTACGGTTCCGCAATCAGCTTGTCCTTCTTAAAGATGTGCTCCACGAGCCAGTTGTTTAAGAAATCCAGCAGCTCCAGCAGAGACTCCTTCTGATTCTCATCAATGTTGTCTGCATTGTATTCGTTCAGCTTGTCAATAAAATCATCATGAGCCACCTTCTGGGAAAGAAGTCTCTTATAGCCGATGCTCTCCATATAGCTTTCCTCATGGGTAAAATGATATTGCGTATAATCCTTCAGCTCATTGATTACCTCAAGGATGTAATCATACTTATCCGGTATAAAATCATTTACTAATACCTCATAAGCTTTATTTGCTATGGAAAACAGCTTGGCATGCTCTTCATCAATAAAATCTATCCCTGTATAATATTCCGGTTTCATCTCATACATGGCAGTTCCTCCCTTTCGTTCATAAGTGTGGTGGTTAATATTAGTATTTTACCATAGATTATTTCTTATAACAAGAGAACTCTTCCTTATACACCTGTTTGTCCGTTATATTACCTGTCCCTTCTTACCGGCCTTCTCATCCAGCCCTGTTCCGATTGCCAGGCCCAGGCACATGCCGATTAACATACCAAGGGTCATATGATCTCCGAAGAGCATTCCAAGACTTAATCCCATACACATTCCAACTCCCATATACAAGCCGAGATAATACCCCTCCTGGAGCAGCTTATGTGCCTTCGTCAGGTGAGTTATGATTTCCTGTAGCTTCCTTTGGTATTCCTTATACAGGGGCTTGCCGATGGGTAGCGCTGATGCCCTCATCCTGTCAGTCAACTCCAGAAGCTCCAGCCCAAATCTATGACACTCTCCGCAAGCTGTCTCGAATTCTTCCAGCCTATGGATGATACGCTCCAGCTGCTTCAGGTTAAAGTACTTGGCTGTCTTCTGATCCATATGCTCTGTGAACCACTTCAGATTATCCCTTAATCCTTCCATACTACTGATCAGATCCATCTTAATATCCCCCCGGTTCTATTCTTCTCCCTATTGCTTTCTCTATGGTGTAGGCAAGCTGTAACAATTGCCGGTCCTGTAAAGCCGTCATCGCGATTCCTGAGGGCATTCCGTCCTCATAAAGACCGGTAGGAATCGTAATCATGGGAAGCGCCGTATATTGAAGGATATTATTATCGCTTAGCATGATGCATAGATCCATCCCCTCTAACTGATCCCGGATCCTCCTCATACAGTTCTGCCTGTCCTGTAAGATCTCCCGATATGCCGCCTCCTCCAGCTTTCCGGAGGTATTCTCTTCTGCATCTATCAGATAGTATTGGCCATACTGTAAGGCAACATCTGCATGTAGCTTGTTATATTCGATTATATCCTTCAGCGTCTTGATGGGATATTCCTTCGGCAAGGTCTTCAGATATTGATTCAGGGCATACTTGAATTCATATTTCATCAGGTTCTCAAGGTTTGGCGTTTCCGGAAGCTGCAGCCGCTTGATCTTAGCGCCCTTACCCTCCAGTGCTCTGATGGTCTCCTCTGTTCTTACCGCGATCTTCTCCTCCAGGTCCCCGGAAACCCATTCATTATACCCTATGGTCATACCCTTCAGACTGCTCTCCAGGTCTCTGATGACCGGCGTGTCTGTCAGCCCTGCAAACATCAGGGCACTATCCTCTACCGTCCGTGTAAAGGGGCCTGCCGTATCCAGAGTGAAGCTGATCGGTATGATGCCCTGCTGACTTACGCATCCTGTAGAGGGCCGCAGTCCTACGATTCCATGCACCAGTCCCGGTGAAACGATGGAGTTACAGGTATCGGTTCCGATGGACGCCGTACAAAGATTCGCCGCTACTGCCACTGCCGAGCCGGTACTGGACCCACTCGGATCCTTCTCCCGGTGATAGGGGGATACGACCGGACCTCCCCTGGAGCTGTAGCCGCCGGGCATATTCTTCGCCATATAATTCGCAAACTCAGTCATATTTGCCTTGCCGAGAATCACTGCTCCCTTGCTTCTTAAGGCCTTTACCAGGTCTGCGTCATAGCCTGCGACAGAATCAGCCAGGGCAAGGGCTCCGGCCGAGGTGTGCATGCGATCCGCCGTCGCTATATTATCCTTGATCAGGATAGGAACACCGTATAGGAGCTGATCTTCCGTCTCACCCCTGCGGTCCAGCTCTTCTGCGATAGTTAGTGCCTCGGGATTCAGCTCGATCACACTGTTTAAGCCCTGCTCTCCCCGGTCCAGAGTTTGGATCCGCTCCATATATTCCTGTACTATTTCCTTAACTGATAAGGTTCTGTCCCGGTACAGCTTCTGCAACTGCTTTATCGTTATTTCATTCAATCTCATTCAGAGTCCTCCTGCTTGTTCTCAAGGACACAGTCCGTCATATAAGTATTACTATATGATATTATATAGAACTTATACGGATCATGTAAACCATAATATATGAAAACCGCCGATCAGCATCGAAATTTCCTTCGATATCCGGTTCGGCGGCTAGTTTAAGGCTCTTCCTGTTATATATACCCTTACTTACTTGAATCCACTCTTAGGATTCTCCTTAAGAACTCCCTCGTACGTTCCTGAGTCGGCTGATTGAAGATCTGCTCCGGTGTGCCTTCCTCAGCGATCACGCCCTTATCCATGAATACAACCCTGTCCGATACCTCTTCGGCAAAGCCCATCTCATGCGTAACCACTAACATGGTAAGTCCGCTCTTAGCCAGATCCTTCATAACATTCAGCACCTCGCCTACCATCTCGGGATCCAGAGCGGAGGTCGGTTCATCGAAGAGTAAAACATCCGGTTCCATGGAAAGAGCTCTGGCGATCGCCACTCTCTGCTTCTGGCCTCCGGACAGCTGCCGGGGCTTCGCATGTATATACTGGTCCATGCCAACAACCGTCAGATATTTGATGGCTGTCTTCTCAGCTTCTTCCTTGGATCTTTTTAAAACCTTAAGCTGGCCGACCATACAGTTACTAAGCACATTGTGGTTGTTGAAAAGGTTAAACTGCTGGAACACCATGCCCAGCTTGGTCCGGTATTCATACACATTATGCTTGGAATCGGTGATATTGCTTCCCTTATAGATAATCTCTCCCCCACTGGGCTGCTCCAGCAGGTTGATACAGCGTAGCAGGGTGGATTTGCCGGAGCCGGAGGCGCCAATGATACAAACCACTTCCCCCTTCTTTACATTGAAATCGATATCCTTCAGGATCTCATTGTTACCGAAGGATTTGCTCAGATGCTTCACTTCGATGATATATCCGTTTTCATCATATTCACTGCTGCTATATTCATTCAAGCTTGCTTTACTTTTCATAACTGAACTCCTCCTTCCTTTATTTCACCATATCCTCTGGCTTGGCCACCTGCATCTGATTGCCCGGAATAATATTATAATTATCCGGTCCGTCAAGCTTTTTCTCTATATACCTTAAGATTCTTGTGACACTTAAGGTCATGACCAGATAGATGGCACAAGCAATCAGGAAGGGTTCAAAGAAGGTGAACATCATGCCGGTAACGGTCTTGGTAGCATAGAACAGCTCTGTTACGGCAATGACATTCAATACTGAGGTGTCCTTGATATTGATGACAAATTCATTGCCGATGGCAGGCAGGATATTTCGGATTACCTGGGGCAGAACTACATATCGCATGGTCTTGACATGATTCATACCGATCGCATGGCAGGCCTCGAACTGTCCCTTGTCAATGGAGATAATACCTCCGCGGACGATTTCCGCAGTATAGGCACCGGTATTGATGGATACGATAAAGAGACCGGCAAACATCTTGTCCATATCGATGCCGAATACCATCATTGATCCATAATAAATTACCATCGCCTGGGCAATCATAGGGGTTCCCCGGAATACATCTATATATGCGGATAGGATCGCATTTACGATTCTTAATAAAGCCCTACTGATCTTATGCTTGGGTTTTGGTATTGTCCTTACCGTTCCGATCAATAAGCCGATGATGGAACCTACTATGGTACCTATAATCGAGATCAGCAGGGTTACACCTGCGCCCCGAAGGAAGGACGGCCAATAATCTACGATAATGCGTTCAAATACTTCCCAATTCATACTTACACCAAACCTTTCATCCTTTATCGAACACGGGTTAAATTCTTAGGTCCCGTAGCATTCTAAATTATCCGGCTGTCATCGCTTTATGCTTTCCTGCCTATGAATTACAAGAGAAAGAGGCTGCCCCTTCCTATATCAAGTTACCATTCGGGACAGCCTCTAAAAGAATCCTTCTGACTATTCAGCTGCTGGCTGATTCTTAACCGCATTGCCCATAATCTCCACACGGTCTGCTTCGGAGATGGTGGCCAGAATCTCATTGATTTTAGCAGTCAGCTCACTATCCTTCCGTAATCCTACCGCAACTGCAGTATCATCCGGAGAGGTCTCGAAGCCTTCTGTAAATTCTACCATGGCAAAAATCTTATTTGCTGCGGAAGCACTGACACCCTCCGGCTTCTCTGAAACATATCCGTCAATAGCACCGGCTTCCAGCGCAACTCTCATGGCAGGGAAGTTGTCCATAGCGGTATCCTTCTTAACACCGGGAATCTGATCGATTACGGTATAGTGGAAGGTATTCAGCTGAGCGGTAATCTTCGCTCCGGTGAAATCCTTGAGGGAGGTAGCATTCTCATAGGCTCCGCCCTTCTTCACTACCATAACCAGTTCGGATTCATAGTAATTGTCCGTGAAATCAATGGACTTCTTACGATCCTCGGTCGGTGACATACCGGCAATAATAGCGTCGATTTTACCGGAAATCAAAGCAGGTAAGAGACCATCCCATTCTGTCTTTACAATAACCAGCTCTTTTCCAAGGCCGGCTGCAATTTTCTTCGCAATCTCAACATCATAGCCGCCTGCATACTCCTTGGAGCCATCAATCGGAACAGCACCGTTGGAATCATCCAGCTGTGTCCAGTTGAAGGGGGCATATGCTGCTTCAAGGCCAACCTTGAAGGTATCTGCCTTTGTCTCAGTATCCTTTTCTGTTGCGGTCTGAGCAGGCTTGTTCTCCTGAGTACCATTATTCCCAGCCTTCTCATCCTTATCCTTGGTGCCGCACCCTGCTGCAAGCATCATTACCGATACGGCAATGACCAACAATGAAACTAACCTTTTCTTCATAATCATCCTCCTCATTTACGAAGGCCTTCCGGCCTCCCTGTAGCTTAGGGAGTCATCTCCTCCCCTATCCCTACTTCTCTCCCCGGTTTACTTGGCTTTCTTGTCCAAACATGGTGGATTCTGCCACCTGTTTTATCACACAAAAAAACCTGAGGATACCTCAGGTTACGTCACTGTTCTGAGTCCTCTACTTCCCTGGTTGAGATAGCACAACTCATTAAACCGGGCCGTTTAATGAGACAGTCCTGCAGTTGTTCACTGCAGGCCCAGCAAATAATATTGAGTATATTATAAGCTTCGGCGGTATCTCCTTCTCCATAGCTTCCTCGCTTCTCAGGCTCCCCTACAGACTATTAGATGCCGCTCCTCTACCTCACCAAAAAAAGTGAGGTTTGATATTTATTTACACGATAAGTTTACATCATCATACTTTATCTGTCAACGGTAAATCTGTATTTACAGCTTTTTCCAGCAGTAACAAGGCCTTATGGAGCAGGTCTCTGGGACAGGCAATGTTAACTCTCTGGAAGCCGCTTCCTTCTTCCCCGAACATGGTTCCTCCGTCCAGCCAGAGCTTGGCCTTCTCAACAATCAGCTTCTCCAGCTCCTGCTCCGACAGACCGAGGGCTGTGCAATCCAACCAGACCAGATAGGTGCCTTGGGGCTCCACCAGCTTGATCTGCGGCAGACGCTCCTTCAGAAACTCCCGGACCAGCTGCAGGTTGCCTGCCAGATAGGTCTTCAGCTCCTCCAGCCAGGGTCCGCCCTTCTCATAAGCCGCCCTGCAGGCCACCAGGCCCATCGTGTTCAGCTGGCTATAACCGCTTGCAACGATTTCAGCCCGGAATCTGCGGCGAAGGCTGGGGTTGGCGATAAAGAAATTAGATATCTGCAGTCCTGCCAGATTGAAGGTCTTACTCGGAGAGGTACAGATCACTGAATGATTCAAGTACTCCTCCTTCAGCGTGGCATAGATGGAATGCTGATAGCCGGAGTAGATGAAGTCAGAATGGATCTCATCCGATACCACAACAACTCCATGCTTCATACAGATGTCACCCATTCGGATCAGCTCCTCCTCTGTCCAGACCCTTCCCACGGGATTGTGGGGACTGCACAGAAGAAACAGCTTCACCCGGTTCTTGATGATTTTATCTTCCATATCGGCATAATCTACATGATAAGTCCCATCCCTATAGACCAAGGGATTATTCACCAGCTTACGGTGATTTGCCAGGATCGTTTCCGAGAAGGGGTAATATACTGGCTTCTGGATCAGGACTGCTTCACCTTCCCCGGTAAAGGCGCGGACAGCACAGGCGATACCATAGACCACGCCTGGTGTCTTCACCAACCATTCCCTCTTAACCTCCCAGCCAAATTTCTCCCGAAACCAAGAGGCTACCGCTTCAAAGTACTCCTGCTTGCTCTCGGTATAGCCATAGATACCATGGTCTACTGCCTGATGTAAGGCTTCCACGATCGGAGGTGCCGTCTTAAAGTCCATATCCGCGACCCAGAGGGGAAGCAGGTCTACCGGTTTCCCTCTTTCTGCAGCAAAATCATGCTTGATGGACCAGGTCCCTCTGCGGTCTATATTTTCATCAAAATGATAACTCATTCCTATTCCTACCTCCCTACTCTGATTGGAAAGCCTGTGTCAGGTCTGCCTTCAGATCCTCCGGATCCTCAAGGCCGACCGATATCCTTAATAATCTTCCGTTAATTCCTTTTGCTTCCCGTTCCGCTTCCGGTATGTCCGCATGGGTTTGAAGCATGGGATAAGTAATCAGAGTCTCTACTCCGCCCAAGCTTTCGGCATAGAGAAGGAGCTTCACCCTCTCTAATAGCTTCACCGCCGTCTCTTCCGTATCTACCTCAATGGATATCATAGCGCCAAAGCCTCTTGCCTGCTTGCGGCTGATCTCTATATCCGGATGGTTGTCCAGACCGGGATAGAATACCTTCAGCACCTTAGGATGATCACTTAGCCACTGAGCCAGCTTCCTTGCATTTTCCTGCTGTCTTTCCATCCGTATCGCCAGGGTCTTGATTCCCCGGATCAGGAGCCAGCTGTCAAAGGGAGCCAGACAAGCTCCGGTTGTCTTATAGATATAGCGCAGTTTCTCTGCCAGCTCCGGGGAGCCGGTTACCAGGAAGCCTGCCAGGGTATCATTATGGCCGGACAGGTATTTCGTGCCGCTGTGGACCACAATATCTGCTCCTAAGGATATGGGATTCTGGAAATAGGGGGTCAGAAAGGTATTGTCCACAATCAGAAGAAGACCATGCTTTTTCGCCAGTTCAGCGACAGCTGCAATATCGATCACCTGCATCATTGGATTGGAGGGTGTCTCGATGAAAATAGCTTTCGTTTCCTTCCTGATCTTCTGTTCTGCTTCCCGGAGGTCAGTCATATTCAGATAATCAAAGGATAGCCCGTTCTTGACCGAGATGGAGTGAAATAAGCGGATAGAACCACCATAGAGATCTGTGGCCGCAAGGATATGGTCACCGATCTGAAACAGCTCCATCATAGCGGTCAGGGCCGCCATACCGGAGGAAAAAGCCAGGGCTGCAACCCCTCCCTCCAGCTTCGCCACAATATGCTCAAGCTGTTCCCTGGTCGGATTCTGGACCCTGGAATAGTCATAGCCGGTGCTTTGACCCACACCGGGATGGACGTAGGTAGCTGTCTGATAAATCGGTACGGTTACCGATCCGGTATTATGGGTAATATCGTCTGTTCCATGGACGCAAAGTGTTGTGATTTCCATCCTGTGCTCCTCCCTGCTCATTTAAATAATCGGAATCATAGTTTTCACATTTCATATCGGTATAGTATGTTTTAAAGAGTATAATGAATTTTTTTCCTAATGTCAATCCGAATTTCACATATGTCGTTAAATTTTGCATATTCAGGTTATATCCATCGCCGAATGAGGGCTAATCAGGTACTTCTGCGCAGTAGGAGGGCTAACCTTTATGCTTATGGGCCGGATAAGAAAAGGATGCCGTTTCACGACACCCCTTTGTTATCTTTTCTTATTCTCCGCTATATTCAAAAACCTTGATCGTCTCTATCACAACAGGAACAGCAGGAATTCCGTTCTGCGGGTCAGCCTTCTCAACCCGTGCAACCGCATCAAGAACCTCATAGCCCTCATAGACCTGTCCGAAAACCGTATGGGCCTTATGGAGCCAGGGAGTACCCCCGATCTTCCCATAATTTTTTATCGCCTTCTCATTGAACTTCGCCTTGGTCATTAGCTCATAGGACTTTAATGCGTTCTCCTCATATAACTGACCGCTCTGCACGATAAAGAACTGGCTTCCGTTCGTATTCGCACCCGCATTCGCCATACATAATGCACCGCGGTAAGGCTGGAGGTCATCTGTGAACTCATCCTCAAAATATTTCTCCCAGATGCTTTCACCACCCCTTCCGGTGCCGGTAGGATCCCCACCCTGGATCATGAAATCCTCAATAATTCTATGGAAGGTAAGCCCATCATAATAGCCTTCCTTCGCATGAGTCGTGAAATTCTCCACTGCTTTGGGAGCGGCACCTTCAAAGAATCTTACAAAGATGGAGCCAAAATCCTTAATCACGATCTCAGCCACCGTATCATTCTTTTCGGGCTTTGCAAATTGGTCGGTGGCAGATCCTTTATTGGCGTCCTTACTACAGCCTGCCATAACACTTACCATCAGTACTGCTGCGATAAAATTGATTATCCTCCTTCTCATTGCATAAAACCTCCGCACATGTAGTATCACTTAATCCTGATCAGGAGATAGGCATCTGAATACCAGCTGCTCTCCTCCTGCCAGTAATCTATATTAATGGTTCTGATGGTTAATGTCAATATTGCCCGATCACTTTCGACGGTAAATCTGGCCTGCTCTTCTGTGATTTCGTCAGAAAAGCTATCCGTCCTTCCGGTGTTGAATTGATTCAGGATATCATTGAATGAGAGGCGAAGGAGCTCTGTTTCCTCTTCCTTCAGCAGCAGATAGGTAATCTCCCCTGACCTTTCATAATCCAGGTAATAATTCACCTCCTTCTTGCGGAAGGCTGCCTCTCTCCGGATATCCCCCCGATCGGACAGATGGATACTGTGCAGATAGTCATACCCCGTTATCCCAATCATATGCTCCGGGTTCAGATACAGATAGAGACTCCTATACTCCGCTCTGGTATTCCCATATCTCGGAAAGCCAAAGGTCTGTTGAAAATCGCGGGAACTGCTGTAATCCTCCAGCCAGGATATCTCATCCGTGTATTGCATCCAATCCAGGTATTCAATGGAGCTGACAATTCTCTGCTTCTCCTTATCTGATAAGTCCGGGTTGGGCGTAATCCTATGACCGGATAACATCCCCTTCTCAGTAAGTATGCTTTTCAATCTGTCTGTTTGACTCTTTCGGCTGACGGTAAAAGCATCAATCGGCGGTACAATGGACAGAAGGGCTAAGAGTATCAGAATCGGTGCAATCAAACCATTCTTCCTTACAGGCAGGAAACTAAACAGCAGACTTGCCACGGTCGCAAATAAGCCAAACAGGATCACATAGTAACGGCCATAGGTGATTCCTTCCGCTCCGATCTTCAGGCAGGAGGATATGGTCTGGAAAAGGACCACAGGCAGCAGAATCTTCGGAAATACCTTCCGAAAAGCAGCGGCCATCGGACTATTCAGCCTGCTGACCAGGAGATAGACAGTAATTACGGTAATGGAGTAGGACACAAGGAGAGGCTCCAGTAAATTATCGGTCCAGAACTCCTCTGTTATATTCAAAAGAATATAGATTAGGAGGATAAGGGTAAAGACGGCAGTAACCGGAATAATCACATAGGTCAAGAGGTTGGACAGAAATCCGGGTATATCTCCTGTCCCGCCTTTTCTTGTCTCCTGTGGAATCTCTTGCGTTTGTTCCGGCGCAGCACCCTCTTCTGCTTCTCCTGCAGCCGGATATTTCGGTATCAGGGACAGGAAATAAAGAGGAGCAAGCAGGACAAATACGATATTGGCCGTATGGGTATAGGCACTTGTACTGATGGAAACCAGCAGCAGGTTAATCGCACTTAGGATCAGGGCAAGCCCCAGAAACAGAACACCTGTGAAGAAGCCGGTAATCCAGAAGGCCTTAAAGGCTTCCAAAAAGCTTACATTAAAATCAATAGACGACCTTATGGTGGGGAGCCAAAGGAAGGCCACCAGCAATAAGAATAAAAGAACCATCGTCCGTACTGAGACGACAGTAGCCATTTCACTCTTCCTGATCAGAAGAAAATATGCCAGGGTAATCACAGCCGATCCTGCCAAAGTGATCAGTCTGCTTGTCTTCCTCCGGTAAAAATGCTCATATGCCATCTGTGCCGCCGCACTGAGAGCAGCCCCAACGAGAAAGGTCCATATAAGTCTTGTATAGTCCTCAAAATCTCTTGTACTGATTACAACAGCATTCATGACAGCTGTCGCTAAAAAAAGAAGAATGGAAAGCGGAAAACGGAGGATGGCATCCGTCAATCCCTGAAAACGTGTCCGTAAGCTATTTATCAATCCCAATGTAATACCTCCTTCTAACATCCATACCTGTCACGCCCATATTGTACCACAGGATAGGTAACATATAAACAGGCAAACAGTCATTTGTAAATAGAATTATGATATCCTTTTAGCGAATGCATAATTCCATGCTGCTCACAGGAGAAATACGATTTACCTGAAATTGTATTGGTAATTTTTACTATAATATTATTCCCAAATTAAAAAAATATATAAAGAAATTATAAAAACCCTCTTTACAAATACATTAAAATATGTCAAAATAAGAAAAATTCCAGGAGGTATAAGCTATGTCTTCTAAGAAACAACCCATCGGCTATTTACCCGATGAACGTCCCCCGATCGTGGAATTAATTCTATTTGCATTGCAACAGATCGTTGTAATGTTCCCGGCAACCGTTCTCGTTGCTATTCTTACAGGTTTCCACGTATCTACCACCATTTTCGCCAGCGGCTTGGCAACTCTTTGTTTCATTCTTGTTACCGGAAGAAAAATCCCCCTTTATTACGGATCCAGCTTTTCTTACATCGCAGCCATTGCTTCTATTATGGGTGCTAAGCAATTTGCTGATTTGGATCTCAACTCCAAAATCTCAATTGCACAGTTTGGTATCGTAATGTCAGGTCTCGTATCCATCGCTGCCGGCTTGGTGATTAAGCGTTTCGGCAGAACAGTGATCGAGAAGGTTCTTCCCCCTACCGTAACAGGAAGTATCGCTATTATTATCGGCTTATCCTTAGCAGGCGCAGCATTGAATAACGCATCCAGCTATAGCAATCCAGCCAGCACAGTAATCAACACTGATGAGCACGCTGAAGAGGATTATCAGGGTGTCAACATCGGCGGTGTTATCGCTAACGCAAATCAGACCTTTTCAGATCAGGAAGTAAATAACGCCATCAGATTTCGTGATTGGTCTTGGGTAATCGCACTTATTACTCTATTCTCAACAATTTTATATTCTGTATACCTGAAGGGCAAACTATCTCAGTTGCCTATTCTTTTTGGTCTGTTGACAGGATATATCGGTGCAGCCATCATCGGAGCAGCTACCGGAATAGAGTTCATCAGCTTCAATAAGACGGCACTGGAGGGTATCATCAACCTTCCGATCTTTACTCTGCCGAAGCCCAGCTGGGCGGCTGTTGTTGCAATCATGCCGATTGCCATCGCAACCATCCCCGAATCAACCGCACATATCTTCCAGCTTGATATTTATGTGAATGATTTTGCCAAGAAGAAGGGCTCTTCGAAGAAGTATAATCTCGGAGATAAGCTTGGTCTTAACTTAATCGGTGACGGTATCGGTGATATCGTATCCGGTGCCATCGGTGGTCCCGCTGGAACCAACTACGGTGAAAACATCAGTGCCATGGCATTATCCAAGGTATTCTCCGTTCCCGTATTAATTGCAGCTGCCATCATTACCATGATCATCTCCTGCTTCACTCCTCTGGTTAATGCAGTATATTCCATACCGGAAGGCGTAATCGGCGGTCTCTCCATCTATCTGTTCGGTGTTATCGCGGCACAGGGTATCACGATCATGATGGACAGCAAGGTGGACATGTTCCAGTCCAAGAACCTGGCAGTAATCGCTATCATCTTAATCATCGGCTTAGGTGGCAGCTTCGCTTTCCCGAACGGTATGATCCCTCTGTTCGGTGCAGAGTTCCCTGCAATCGCATCTGCAGCCGTAATCGGTATTCTGCTGAACCTGGCCTTATCCATCGGTGATAAGAAGAAGGCAGCACAGGATAATGAATAAGCATTAAAGGCTTAACATAGTATATCCACTGATACTCAATGATTCTTTCGGACTGATATGCATTGGCTCGATAGCCCTTGCATATCAGTCCTTTTTTATTCGTGCTATGGTTCACTGCTTCTCTATCAGTCCTAAATTTTAACGGTTGCGGCTGCTGGCTTACATAGAAAGATTGCGAAGCCGGTCATAAAGACCTGCTCCGCCGGTATCACTTTACACTGATCTGCTTCCTCTACTTTTTCAATATAATAATCATCCCGGACCAACTTTCCCTTATCAGTCTTAAATATTTTATACCCGTCATACTCCTTTAACCCTTTAAAGCTCCCCACATAATTATTTCCTTGATATCCGGAAGCTGATTAATTACCATAGCTTGAATAAAAAATCCCCTCAATGCAGTTTCCCTTTCGGTACAACCGCATTGAGAGGGATTGAAGGATCCCTATTTATCTAAGCAATCAGATTACTGTAGCGAGGATAATATAGTTGATGATGAATAAGGCTGTAGCAACCCACAATACAGGGCTGATTTCCTTTACCTTACCCTTTACCAACTTAACGAGGCAGAAGAATACGAAGCTGAATGCGATACCGGTGGAGATGCTATATGCAAAGCCCATGAAGATACCGGCGAAGAATGCAGGGATCGCATCCTCTAAATCTGTCCAGTTAATATCCTTGAAGGCTGCCAGCATCATGATACCGACAGCAACCAATGCAGCAGCGGTAGCCTGAGTCGGAACGATGCCAACGATCGGAGAAAGGAAGATACAAGCCAGGAACAGAACAGCGGTTACTACAGAGGTTAAACCGGTACGTCCGCCAGCTTCGATACCTGCAGCACTCTCAACATAGGTAGTGGTATTGGAGGTTCCGAAGATAGCACCAACACTGGTTGCGATGGAGTCGGAGAATAAAGCCTTGTCCATCTTGGATTTGAAGCCCTTACCCTCTTCCAGAGCCTTCTCATCTGCTTCATCAAAGATACCGGAACGTCTGCCGGTTCCGATAAAGGTTCCGATGGTGTCAAAGGTATCTGATAAGCTGAAGGCGAAGATGGTCATCAGGATCAAAGGAATCTGGGATACATCATCAAATAAGGATAATAAACCTTCTTTACCGAATGCAGCACCAAAGGTAGTACCTAAATCCTTAAAGGAATCGCCGATACCGGAAGCCAAGCCAAAGCCGGAAACATCAGTTACGCCCATAGGAATACCAATGATGGTAGTAACGATAATGCTGATGAAGATAGCACCCTTCACCTTCAAAACAAGAAGTACTAAGGTAAGTACGATACCGATCAGAGCCAAAAGAACTCCAGCTGTATTCAGCTTCACTACCTCAGGAACAGCTGCTGCGCTTGCTACGATACTGTCAGTAGCAACATTCACCATGCCGGTAGCATTGGGAACTGCAGGTGCATACTTGTTAGGATCTACGATGAACTGAAGAAGTCCTGCATTCTTTAAGCCGATGTAAGCAATAAATACACCGATACCGCCACCGATTGCATGCTGAAGGCTTGCAGGAATCGCCTTAATGATCAGCTTACGGATCTTGGTTACAGTAATAATGATGTTAATAACGCCACAAAGGAATACCATTGCTAAAGCCTGTTGCCAGGAGAAACCAAGTCCGAAGCATACGGTGTAGGTAAAGAATGCGTTCAGACCCATACCGGGTGCCTGTGCATAAGGAACATTGGCAAATAAGCCCATAACCAGAGTACCGGCAACTGCCGCGAAGATCGTTGCTAAGAATACCGCCTGGAAGGGCATTCCGGTCATAGATAGGATATCAGGATTGACAAAAATGATGTAAGCCATTGCAAAGAAAGTCGTAGCGCCTGCAATTACTTCTCTCGGAACTGTGGTTCCATGCTGCTTAAGCTTAAAGAACTTTTCCATAAATACTTTCTCCTTTATTTGATTTTTATCTAAAAGTATCCTTTCCGGACACCTTTATTCCTTTTACTCCACAGTACTTTACTCAAAAAATCTTCGCTCCTAAACATTCTGATCGGTCATCAGATAATATCTAGGAGCGTTATAGTTTCTCGTGACAACGATGCCAGAATGTACAATAATTGTAATAATTATTACCAAAAATATAATATCAGATAGTAAATGGAAATGCAATGAATCCATTCATTAATTATACTTATGGTATTTATTAATTCTCTGCCTCTTCTTCCTTAGCGTTCTCTTCGATTACCTTCTGCTGTACATCGGAAGGAGCCTGCTCATAACGGGAGAACTCATAGGAGTAATCACCGATACCGCCGGTCATGGAACGAAGGTCTGTCGAATATCCGTATAATTCGGACAAAGGAATATCAGCTATGATTTCCTGCTTGCCTCCTGCGATCGGATTCATGCCGAGAACTCTGCCGCGCCGTTTGTTCAGGTCGCCCATGATATCACCGGTGAATCTATCCGGAACCAGTACCTTCAGGGATACGATCGGCTCAAGGAGAACCGGGGAAGCTTCCATAAAGCCCTGCTTGAAGGCCAGGGATGCTGCGGTCTTAAAGGCCATTTCGGAAGAGTCAACCGGATGATAGGAGCCGTCCACCAGGGTAGCCTTCAGACCTACAACAGGATAACCTGCCAGAGGTCCCTTAAGAACAGATTCAGCGATACCCTTTTCAACAGCGGGGAAGAAGTTCCTCGGAACAGCACCACCGAATACCTTCTCTTCAAATACATAAGCCTTCTCCATATCTCCGGAGGGCTCGAATTCGATCAGTACATCACCATACTGGCCATGTCCGCCGGACTGTTTCTTATGCTTACCGCGTACGCTGACCTTCTTACGGATGGTCTCACGGAAGGGCACTCTCGGCTTCATAACCTCGATTTCAACCTTATATCTGGATAAGAGCTTGCATACGGTAACATCCAACTGCTGGTCACCGATACCATACAGCAGGGTCTGCCTATTCTCCTTATCATTTACCATCTTTAAGGTAAGATCCTCATCCATCAGCTTCGCCAGGGCCTGTGATACCTTATCATCATCGCCCTTATTCTTCGTCTTGAAGCGCTGATAGGTATAAGGCTTGGGCATAGTAAAGCGCTCATAGGAAATAGGTGCGGCCTTGGTGGACAGGGTATCTCCGGTCGTGGTCGCGGAGAGCTTACCAAGGGCGCCGATATCGCCGGCATGGAGCTCAGTAACTTCATTCTGCTCCTTACCCCTTAATACATAGATTCTGTTGACCTTCTCTTCTGTATCCTTGTCCACATTGAAGACTACCATATCGGACTTCAGAACGCCGGAGCACACCTTGAATAAGGAGAACTTACCGATGAAGGGATCGGCAATGGTCTTAAATACTCTGGCAGAGAAAGGCTTCTTCGGATCATAATCCGCAACAAAGTCCTCACCGGTCTTTGTGTTCTTACCGCTGATCTTAGATTTGGTAGGATCAGGGAAGTACTTCTCGATCGCCTGAAGCAGCATCGTAGTACCCTGTGCATTAACGCCGGAACCCATCATAACCGGAACAATTGAACCATCTATCACATTATTTCTAAGTGCCTGGGAGATTTCTTCCTGGGTGAATTCCTCGCCATTAAAATATCTCTCCATGTACTCCTCGTTGGTCTCAGCTACTGCTTCAATCAAGATCTCCCTGAACTTAGAAAGATTTTCCATGCTATAATCCGGAATATCACATTCCACATACTCGCTGGCTGTCGTAAATCTTCTGCCTGCCATCTTAACTACATTCACAAATCCAACAAATTTCTCATTCTCTCTGATCGGAATGTGGAAAGGTGCAATCTTTTTGCCATAAAGCTCAATCAGCTTCTCTACTACTTCGCGATAACTTGCATTATCGTCATCCATATCTGATACAAAGATAATTCTCGGCAGCTGGTACTTCTCGCAATACTCCCAAGCCTTTAATGTTCCTACCTCGACTCCGGCCTTCGCAGAGATTACGATTACAGCTGCATCGGCTGCCTGAAGTGCTTCTTCTACTTCGCCTACAAAGTCAAAGTATCCCGGTGTATCCAGGAAATTAACCTTAATATCTTCAAAAATAATGGGGACTACCGTTGTACTGATGGAGAACAATCTTTTCTGCTCTTCTTTGTCGTAATCACTGATTGTGGTTCCGTCTTCAACTTTTCCCTGACGCTTTGTAATACCTGTTGTATACGCCATGGCTTCGACTAAAGTAGTCTTGCCACAGCTACCGTGGCCTAACAAAACAACATTGCGAATCTTTTCTGAAGTATAAACATTCATATTGATTTCCTCCTATACATGATATAGTAAGTAGTAGAGTGAATCGTCCCGCTGAAAGGGGACAATGGAAATATCAGTTGATTTATACCAAAAACCCATCTGATATCTCTGGGTATAGTTCACCCAATTCCCAAAATTACCTCTTAGTATATTTTACTAGAGGAAGTCCACTTTTACAATAGTTTTATGGAAATATTAACAAAGTTATTTATTTCGCACGTTAAACCGTAACGCTTTAAAGCAACATAGTATTGACACCTCCCCTTAATGCGTGTATAATCCACGATAAGCAGATTAGTCCATGAGAAAGCAAACAGTTCTTGTACTCGCACAAAGAACTGTATGTTTTCTCATGGATAAGTGCAACGTGAACGAGCGTACTTCGTACGCGAGTTCCTAATCTGCTTGTCGTGGATATACCTCGTACGAGGTACGCGAGTTCCTAATCTGCTTATCGTGGATATACCTTGTACGAGGTACGCGAGTTCCTAATCTGCTTATCGTGGATGTGCAGATTAGAACTAATCTGCTTATCGTGGATTATACACTATCAGAAAACAACTCTATTCATATAGAACAGAAAGGAAGTAATGACATGATTATCGTAATGAAGCCTAAGGCGAGGCAGGAATCCATCGAAAGAATTAGAAATATTATTGAGGGAAAGGGCTTATTCGCCCATATCTCAGCGGGAACCGAGGTTACCATCATCGGCGTGGTCGGTGATAAGTCCAGGCTGCAGGATCAGAACCTGGAGATCTTTGAGGATGTTGATAAGATCGTAGCGGTAACGGAGAGCTATAAGCTGGCGAACCGGAAGTTCCATCCCGAACCGACAAAGGTTCATGTGGGCAATGTGGTAATCGGAGGAGATTCCCTTGTTATCATGTCCGGCCCCTGTGCTGTGGAAAGTAAGGAGCAGCTGTTAGCTACAGCCCATGCCATCAAGGAAGCCGGTGCTCAGATTTTACGTGGCGGAGCTTACAAACCGAGAACCTCTCCCTATGCCTTCCAGGGCTTGGAGGAGGAGGGCTTAAGATACATGAAGGAGGCCAGGGAAGAGACCGGTCTTCCGGTGATCTGTGAGGTAACCAGTCTGAATGCCGTTGAGACTGCAGTGAAATATGTGGATATGCTCCAGATCGGCGCCAGAAACATGCAGAACTTCTATCTCCTGAAGGAGGTAGGAAAAACAGGCCTTCCCGTCCTCTTAAAGCGTGGTCTGTCCGCTACCATCGACGAATGGCTGAATGCTTCCGAATATATTATTGCAGAAGGAAACCCCAATGTGGTCCTTTGCGAGCGCGGTATCCGTACCTTTGAGACGGCAACCAGAAATACACTGGATATCAGTGCCGTACCTGTTATTAAGGAGAAGAGTCATCTTCCCATCATCGTAGATCCCAGCCATGCAACCGGTGTCAGAGCTTATGTAAAGCCCCTTGCCATGAGTGCAGTGGCTGTCGGTGCTGACGGCTTAATGATCGAAACCCATCCAAATCCCTCCTGTGCCTTATCGGATGGTCCTCAGTCCCTGACCTTCGAACAGTTCGGTAAATTAACGGATGAGTTAAGACCCCTTGCTGCTTTGATGGGTAAGACATTATAATGAAACTATACTTAAGTATAGCCTCGCGGTATTGTATCCATATGAGGTATCCGGCAGATTCCTGTCTGCAACAGCCGCAATGCAAGTCAAGGCATGAGAATAAAAACGGGAGGTATCCATGAACGGAAGTGAGTGTGAATTTAGCAGCATACAAAGAATAGGTTTTATCGGTTTTGGATTGATCGGAGGCTCCATCGCAAGAGCCTTGAAGAAGGTACAACCCGACTTTATCCTATGGGCCTATGATTATCATAAGGAGCATCCGAGCTCTGACCTGCAGGCAGCCATGGCCGACCAGGTCCTGGACTCCGTTACCTCCTCTTTGGATGTCGGAATCCCGGAATGTGACTTAATCTTTCTTTGTGCTCCGGTGCTGTCTAATATCAGCTATCTGAAGCAGCTAAAGACGCTCATCAAACCCTCCTGTATCCTGACAGACGTTGGCAGTGTTAAGGGAAATATCCATTCAGCAGCGGAAGAGCTTGGTCTGAAAGAGCAGTTCATCGGTGGTCACCCGATGACCGGCTCCGAGAAAACCGGTTACCTTAACTCCTATGCCCTGCTCCTGGAAAATGCCTATTATATTCTGACTCCTACGGATAAAACTCCGGAGGACAAAATCCATCTCCTCCACAGCCTGGTGGAGAGGATGGGCTCTATCCCAATTATACTGGATGCCGGAGAGCATGATGAAATTACTGCTGCCATCAGCCATCTCCCCCATATCATTGCTGCCCAATTGGTCAACCTGGTCCGCGAGTCCGATGATAAGGCCGAGAAAATGAGGGCTTTGGCTGCAGGGGGCTTCAAGGATATCACAAGAATCGCCTCCTCCTCTCCCATCATGTGGCAGGATATCTGCCTGACCAATGGACCGGTCATCAAGCAGGCTTTACATCGCTATATAGACAGTCTGCGGAAGGTATCGGAGGCTCTGACCGCACAGGATGGTGATTATCTATACCGGATGTTTGATACTGCCGGAGAATACCGCAGCTCCATACCGAACAAAGCCCATGGCTTAATAAAGAAGGTATATGAAATCTATCTGGACATCATGGACGAGGCAGGTGCCATAGCTACAATTGCTACCCTGCTGGCCAGCAATCAAATCAGTATTAAGAATATCGGTATCATCCATAACCGTGAGTTTGAGGAAGGAGTCCTCCGGATTGAATTCTATGAAGAGACTGCGGAAGAAAATGCAAAGACTCTTTTGAGGAGATATAACTACCGGGTATATGAACGGTAGCAGATTTCCTGATCAAGGGATCCGCCTGCTTCCTTCCGGAATGAAACAGAAGGATTCCCGGTGCAAAGGAGCCTATGAGCATCGATAGCGAATGATAACGAGCAAACATACAAGATATAAGCTTAAGCATAGCATCCATATTTCTTACACGATACGAACGAGAAGATAGAATGATATCAGAAGGAGTCCAACATGAGCAATCAGAAAACAATTCCCCTGAAGGGCAGTCTGTCTGTCCCCGGAGACAAATCCATCTCACATCGGGCAGTGATGTTCGGTGCTCTGGCTGAGGGAAAAACTGAAGTTTCGAATTTCCTGCAAGGAGCGGATTGTCTGTCAACCATCCGCTGCTTTCGTCAGCTGGGAATCCGGATTGAAAATGCTTCCTCACAGAATAGGGTAACGGTTTATGGGAAGGGACTCCATGGATTAAGCCAGGCTTCGGAGCTATTGGATGTAGGCAATAGTGGTACCACCATGCGGCTGATTTCAGGCATCCTGTGCGGCCAGCCCTTTGCTTCCGTCCTGACCGGGGACGATTCCATCAGGCGCCGTCCGATGGGCAGGATACTGACCCCTCTTCAGCAGATGGGTGCCGATATCTATAGTGAAGCGGGGAACGGCTGTGCTCCCTTAGTGATCAACTCCGGAGACGGCGCTGAATCGGATCTGCGGAATATGAACAAAGCTTACCAGCGGCTGACCGGAATCCACTACAATTCTCCGATTGCCTCCGCCCAGGTGAAATCCTGTATCCTCCTGGCCGGTCTTTATGCTGAAGGAGAAAGCTCCGTTACGGAGCCTTATCTGTCCAGAAACCACACAGAGCTTATGCTGGCAGGCTTCGGCGCTAAGCTTAAGAGCGAGAACACCACAGTCACGATCTGGCCGGAGCCCCGACTGACGGGCTTAAGCATCACCATTCCCGGTGATATCTCTTCTGCCGCTTACTTTATCGCAGCAGGGCTGCTTGTCCCGAATTCGGAGCTTCTGATTAAAAATGTCGGCATTAATCCGACCCGAGACGGAATTCTTCAGGTCTGTAAGCAGATGGGTGCCGATATTACCTTACTGAATGCTACCAACCATGGCGGTGAGCCTGTGGCAGATATATTGGTACGTCATAGTGAACTTCATGGAATCGAGATCGGAGGCAGCATCATCCCTACTCTGATAGATGAAATTCCTGTCATAGCAGTGCTTGCCTGCTTCGCTAAAGGGAGAACCGTGATCCGGGATGCTTCTGAGCTGAAGGTGAAGGAATCCAATCGAATCGATACCATGGTTCATAACCTGTCCCTCTTAGGAGCAAAGATCAGGGCGACAGAGGACGGTATGATCATTGAAGGAGGAAAGCCACTTCATGGAGGGGTGATTGACAGTAAATCGGATCATAGAATTGCCATGTCCTTTGCGGTTGCAGACCTGATGACAGAGGGTTCCGTGACCATCCTGCATCCGGAATGCGTGGATATCTCCTATCCCGGCTTTTATTCCGATCTGCAGGGTCTTCAGAATGTCTAGGTTCTGTTAGGGCTCAAACATAGCTACGATTGACACAGGGTGCACATGCAGGACATGATGATCCGGATAGAATGGAGATAACATGATAGAGAAAATCGATCTACAAAATCCGGTCCTTCTGGACAAGCTTCTTTCATTACAGAGGACTTCGTATCAGATTGAAGCCGAGATCATCAATTATGATGAAATCCCTCCCTTGCTGGAGACCAAAGAGCAGTTAAAGGATTGCGGCGAGAGCTTCTACGGATATTTCGTAAACGAAATTCTGGCCGGCTTCCTGTCTTATACGGAAGAAAATCATACCTTGGATATCTGCCGGGTAGCCGTTCATCCGGACTATTTCAGAAGGGGAATCGCCGATGCCTTACTGGCGCAGGTTCTATCACTTCCCGGATTGCAGAAAGCAATCGTCAGTACAGGGAAGCAGAATCTCCCAGCTCTTCGCCTATATCAAAAGCACGGCTTCACCATCGTCGGTGATAGAGAAATTGCTAAGGGAATATACCTTACAGACCTGGAAAAACGTATAAATAAACTCCCCATATGACAGACAATATTCCTACTGTCCGTCATATAGGGAGCTCATAATATCCTTCTTATTCAATCTGAAGCAGACGAATCGGCTATACTTGTGTTACTAAGTTATATTCAGATCCCTGGCCAGCTGACGGATAAATTCCTCCGTCAGCTTCTGTTTTTCTTTCCAGAAGCGCTTCGCCGGTTCGGTAACCATAGGGTTAATCTTTATTTGCTTCGCAGAATATTTCAGCATATGCTGATAAATCTTGTGAAAATCAGGCTTTCTCTTTCTCATTACGATCATCGCATCCATCACAAGTCCTAAGGCTGCCGTATCATCCAGTAAATCCGCTTCCATCAGCACAAGCAACTCAATGGGTGTATTCTTCTCTTCTAATAATTCCTTCTTTGAGTGGTTTCTTACCAGATACACCACCTGGTTGATGAGCTGACAATCATAACCCTTCTCTTTCAGATAGGCTTCACAGATTTTGGCACTTTCCTCTGCATGACAGTAGTTATCCTCATTGACACCATACCCTGCATCATGGAATATGGATGCAAGCAAAACAGTCTCCTTATGGATGGTGATATCTGCAGACAGCTCTGACAGAATTCTTTTCGCCCAGGAATAAACCCGTTCTATGTGGCTGAAACGGCTGTAGCCGATGCTGGACTTACGTTTGCCGCCCTGAACGGAAGACTTCTCAAGGATATCTCTGACATAAGCAAAGAGTTCTTCATATTCTCTCATATGTAATTCCCACCCTATCTAGTAATCCATCTGCAGGATCTCTCCTGCAGATGTCCATATCCGGATTAAGCAGCGTTATTATGCCCGTACGATCGGTGTATAGCAGCTTTCCTCAGGGCCGATAAAGCATTCCAGAAGCTTGCCTTCACATTCTATGATCAGCCTTTGCAATACGAAGCCGGCATCCACCATATAGATCCGAAGTGTATGAACCTCTTGATCAGCAAGGGTATGCCTGGTTGAGGTTATCCTACAGTTCTGCATCACACCCAGATCCCACAGCTTACCATGTCCTACAGGCGTTGTATTTGTAAAGGTATCAACAATCTTTTCCTTATTCCCATCCACAGCTACAGCATATTTCATGCCTGTCTCCGAGGAGAGACTATTGGTCGGAGCCGAGAAAACGATCACCTTAATCCTGCCCTTCGCCTTCGTAGTGAAGCGGTATTCTAGATAAGGAGCATCCTTACCGGGCTTCTTCGCAGGCAAATTGGTGGGAAATACCTTCATGGAGGACAGGGTACGTCCATAATCCTCAATTACCTCCCAGCTGCCCTCTCCATAAGACACCTTGTCAGCATAATGCTCTGCTTCGATGGCTATAATGCCCTGGGCATCGATGAAGGTAGCAGGTGGCAGATTCTCTGTCTGATAAGTGACTGCTTTCACATGAACCTCAACAGTACGGCCGGGTCCGCTCACGGTGATTTTGCCTTCACTGTAATCCTTACCTACCAGCTTACCAAAGTCAGCTTTGACCTTTATAACGGAATCCTCCAGGTTACCTCCTGTCAGGCTGCCGGATACATACTCCGCATCCCCTTCCTGCTTCATGAGAATCCAATCACTGTCTGTAGTCAGGGTGTAATTCAATGGAGTATCTCCACTGTTGCCTATAAGGATAATATGCTCTTCATTTCCAACATTGGTGAAATTCGGAAGCACGGCTGCACCTTCCGTATAGGCCTTCACATCATTCGGAACCGTAACCACCATTTTGGCACCCATGGCGGTAGTTACCATCTTCAGGGAAGGCATAATATTAACCTCGGCAGACCGCCAACCTGTCTGTCCGATATGTCCCTGAGTCATCATATGCGTCCATTTTCCGCCGGACATCTCATTATTATAGTATTCCGACATGATCAGGTCCTTGACGAAGCTGTCATTGACATATCTGGCTACCCGATTCGCCATATTCTTACCCTGCTTCGCATAGAGCAGATTCTTGCTTGTGTAGATATGGAGGCGATAGATCAGGTAGGAAGCCTTCGCAGGATAAAGTACCAGCTGATAGAAGGAATCCTTCTTCTCAGCAGGCAGCTTGCCATGAAGCTCCTCCGCCAGCTTAGCGATCTCCTCATACATCGCAAGGATTCGGTCTGCTTCCCCATAGTTTACCGGATGGAAGGTATCCGGGAAGAGATTCTCCGGCTTCCTGATACCGTTGATCTTCGTATAGCCTCTTAAGACCTTTGCAGTATCCTTCGCGAACTCTTCGCCAAATTCCTTCTTCGCCCATAAATAGGTATACTCGTCCACCTTATTTCTCTGGCCCCATTTCTCGATATCATAGGCCAGATCAAGGAAATACTCAATCGGAAATTCCATCGGCTTTAAATCACCGACGTTGACAATCCAGATCTTATCCACACCGTACTCATACGCCATGGTCATCTGCTCCCAGGTCTTCTGGAGAGGCATATTATTGATCCATTTATAGGAGAAGGGACCGCCTACATAATCGAAATGATAATACATTCCGAAGCCGCCCTTATGATTTCTCATTTCTCCCATGGGGAGATGGCGTACATTTCCGAAGTTATCGTCACACAGCATTAAGGTAATATCCTCGGGAACCTTCATTCCTGCCGAATAGAATTCCTCCACTTCCTTATAAAGAACCCACATCTGTGGAATCTGTGTTACGTCAGGATGAATGTGCTTCGCAAGAATTTCCCTCTGATCTGTAACAATCTTCTCATACAAACTGATAATATCCGTGATTTTGCCACCCTGGATCATAGCCTCGTCACCATCACCACGCATACCGACGGTAACAATCTTCTCATAATCCTTATTCTCAATAATTCTGTCTTCCCAGAAGCGGTAGAGACCTTCCTGGTTCCTCTGATAGTTCCAGTTGGAATGACCGCCATATTGATCACCGAGAACCGTCCATTCCTTCTGGGCACGCATCATGGGCTCATGGTGGGAGGTGCCCATCACAATCCCATACTCATTTGCCAGTCTGGGACTCTCCGGGTCATCGATATTGATGCTCTTGCCCCACATGGCAGGCCACATATAGTTACCCTTCAGGCGGAGAATCAGCTCAAATACATGGACGTACATCTTAGAGTTGATGCCGCCGAATTTACTCCAGCACCAGCCACCGAAGCAGGGCTCTTCATCATTGATGAAGATACCACGGTATTTCACGGAAGGCTCCTTCGTCTCAATTCTTCCGTCTGCAATCAAAAGCTCCTGTCTCTTCACAGGATAGCTGTCTGCCCACCATACCCAGGCGGATACTCCTATCATCTCAGACAGCTTATAGATGCCATAAATCGTTCCTCTCTTATTACTGCCGGCAATCACCAAGGCCTTCTTCACACCGGGGAAGGGTTGTTCAACTGTTTCCATCACATAGGTTTCCCAGGTTCCCTTGATTCCGCTTATATCAATCTTACCCGCTTCAGCCAGTTGATCAATCCACTCACTCTGACCAATCGTTCCTGCGATTACTACATAATCCCCGGCCGGTTTACTCTTTACCTCCGCCTTCAGTCCGCTTACCAGTTCCATGTCTCCGGTCAAAGCCTTAGCTGCAATTGCCACACCCTTGAAGTCCTGTTCTGAAACACAGATATCAGCTACCTTTCCATGCTCAGCCAATGCGAAATATCCGCTTGGCTTTACGGAGCATTTCACCTTCTTTAGCCCGGTGTCATTCGCATTCATTTTGATAAAATCCATTAGATTTCCTCCTTTTTTGCTAGCAGTACTTTCTTTATTCTCCTATAGTAATGGCATCTTATAGGGCTGCAGTTATTTTTAAGCTTATTATACCAAAAAAGGCGGTTCTTGTATATTCTTTTCAGATAATTTCGTGCTTTAACTTATCCTATTCCTGCAGCAGTCGAAACTTATCCCTGTCATTATTCTTATGCTTGCAGACCATCCTCCGGTGAAAACCTGCAAAAGAGCTTCTTTCCGATCTTCAGAACAAATTCTCTCTTAGGCAGGATCATATCAATATCCTCTATAAGCTTACCGTCCAGTCTGACTCCACCCTGCTTTACCAGTCTTCTGAACTCACTGCCGGAGCTGATCAGCTTCTGATCAAGGAGGAAGGGAACGATATCGAGGATGCTGATGCATTGACTCGGAAGCTTGATCTGAAGCATGATTTCCGGTAATCCACCCTGTTCAAAGACCTTACTGAAGTACTTCCTGGCTCCCTCTGTCTCCTCCTTCCCGTGATACAAGCCGGTGATGATCTCTGCCAGCTCCAGCTTAAGCTCCTTCGGATTCCTTCCCTCCTGCAGCTGCCCTCTCACTTCTTCGATCCGGTCGGGATGCTCATCGGTAGCCAGCTCGAAGTACCGAAGAATCAGATGATCCGGTATCTCCATGACCTTCTTGAACATCACCTCGGCAGGCTCGAAGATACCGATGTAATTCCCCAGGCTCTTGCTCATCTTCTCCACACCGTCCAGTCCCTCCAGAATCGGCATGAACAGGGCAATCTGCCGCTCCTGGCCGAAGCTGGCCTGAAGATTTCTGCCCATAAGAATGTTAAAGGTCTGGTCTGTTCCTCCCAGCTCAAGATCCGCCCTGATTTCAACAGAATCATAAGCCTGCATTAAGGGATAGAAGAATTCGTGGAGTCCGATCGCTTCCTTACTTTTGTACCGCTCATGAAAATCATCTCTCTCCAGAAGTCTTGCCACAGTTGTGCTGGCTGATAGCCGGAGGACATCCTCGAAATGAAGCTTTGCCAGCCATTCACTGTTGAACCTTACTGTGGTCTTTACGGGATCAATGATCTTAAAAATCTGCTCCGTATAGGTCCGGGCATTCTCCTTCACCTGTTCCTCAGACATTGGCTTTCTCGTCTTGGATTTCCCGGTGGGGTCCCCGATTTTTCCGGTAAAATCCCCGATAATGATCACCGCATGGTGTCCCAGCTCCTGCAGCTGCTTTATCTTTCTTAGCACCACCGCATGGCCGAGATGTATGTCCGGTGCGCTGGGGTCCAGTCCCAGCTTGATGGTGAGAGGTCTCTTCTCCTGCTTTGCCCTGATCAGCTTCTGCCTTAGCTCCTCCTCGGATATCAGCTCCGCTGCACCCTTCCGGATAATCTTCAGCTGCTCCTCAATTGCTTCCTGCTCTGTCATCGTCTTCTTAAGTTCCATTATGATCCATCCTTTCTTCATATTTATTTTCAACCCCTACAAAACCGCTTCGCGGTTTCGCAGGGGTCGTGGGCTCGTTCGCTTCCCCCCTCCCCCTCGCAGAACGTTAAGTC
>JAEZNB010000078.1 GCA_023441965.1 Bacillota bacterium | reverse complement strand
CTACGATACAGGGCAGCTCTGCAAGGTCATTGGGTACGGTCCAGTCAAGGGTAATATTGGAGAACGGAGCCTGTGTTCCCCAACGGCTCGGTGTGTTAACCCCATAGACAAAGGACTGAATGCACTGCTTTACTTCCTTATATGTCAGGTTATCAATCTTAACGAAGGGAGCCAGGTAGGTGTCAAAGGAGGAGAAGGCCTGCGCTCCTGCCCATTCATTCTGCATGATCCCAAGGAAATTTACCATCTGGTTACAGAGTGTGGACAGATGACTGGCAGGGGAAGAGGTAATCTTTCCGGGAATACCGCCAAGTCCTTCCTTAATCAGCTGCTTTAAGGACCAGCCTGCGCAATAACCGGTCAGCATGGACAGATCATGGAGATGGATGTCTGCATTGCGGTGTGCATTTGCAATCTCCTCGTCATAAATTTCCGAGAGCCAGTAGTTTGCAGTAACAGAGCCTGAATTATGTAAGATCAAACCGCCGACGGAATAGGTTACGGTGGAATTCTCCTTTACTCTCCAGTCCTCTTCCTTCACATAGCTGTTCACGATCTCTTTATAATCGAGAATGGTGGACTTCATATTACGGATCTTTTCTCTATTCTTACGGTACAAGATATAGGCCTTTGCCACATCCGTGTAACCGGTTTGTTCCAAAACATTCTCCACACTGTCCTGGATATCCTCCACGTGGATCAAATTGTCCTTAATCTTCTTCTGAAAATCAGAGGTTACTCTTAAGGAAATCAAACTGATGATCTCATCCGTATAAAATTTCTCTGTGGCCTTGAAAGCCTTGGTAACTGCATCACTGATTTTCTGCAGGGTAAATTCAGCAACCTGCCCGTCTCTCTTCACTACGCTAATCATATGTAACTGTCTCCCTTCCCGCTCTCTCAAAGGAGAGATTTTGCTTGTATGGCTTATGTTTTTATAGTAGCAGATTATAATTGGATAGTCAATACAAAAATACTAGATATATGAAGATTTTTTCAACCTTACACTATATCTAGTATTTAAATTAGTCATTAATTCCTATTAAGTTTCCTTGTTTATTTGCCGATGAATGCCCTGCCAACCCTCATTCTTTCTGCTATTTCGCGGCATCCTTTACAGCTGTAAGAATACCTCCTTAGGTACATAAGCCTTTACATAGATCCCTTCCTGCCGGTATTCTTCCTCCAGCAGCTGGCCGTATTTACGGACAGCCTGAATCTTACCTGCCTCATTGTAAGAGAACACCTTCTCCACCAGCACCTTCCGTTCCTTCAGCACTGTTTCTATGATATCCAGCAGCTTAGGGATATCCTGCCCTGTCCTTGCCGAGATCTTCACAGTATAGTCTGCTTTGAAATCCTTCATAATCTGCTCTGCATCCAGCTTATCCTGCTTGTTGAAGGCGGTGATAATAACCTTATCCTGAATTCCCAGCTTTCCCAGGGTATCATACACGATATGCATCTGTTTATATGCGTCCGGGTTGGAGCTGTCCACTACATGTAGTATGATATCCGCATACTTGGCTTCCTCCAGTGTTGAGCGGAAGGAATCCACCAAATGATGCGGCAGCTTTCTGATAAAGCCTACCGTATCCGTGAATAATACCTGCTGCCCACTCTCCAGGGTATAGCTCCTGGTGGTCGGGTCCAGGGTGGCGAAGAGCTTATCCTCCTCCAACACCCCTGCCTTGGTCAATAGGTTCAGCAGCGTTGACTTTCCGGCATTGGTATAGCCTACGATAGCTACCACCGGAAGCATGCTTTTGTTACGCAGGCTCCTGGCTGTCTCCCGATTCTTCTTCACATCCTCAAGCTCATGGCGGAGTACATTGATCCTGTCTTTGATCAGACGGCGATCTACCTCCAGCTTCTTCTCACCGGGACCCCTGGTACCGATACCACCGCCGAGCCTGGACAAGGAATTTCGAAGTCCGATCAGTCTGGTGGAGCGGTACTTTAATTGCGCCATCTCTACCTGGATCTTACCCTCTCTGGTGCTTGCCCGCTTTGCAAAGATATCCAGAATCATGACGGTACGGTCCAAAACCTTCATCTGGAGTGCCTCCTCCAGGTTCTTCAGCTGGGCCGGTGTCAGCTCGTCATCACAAACCACTCCGCTGGCGTCATTCTCAAAAGCCAGCTCCCTTACCTCTTCTATCTTACCCTTCCCGATATAGGTGGCGGGATGGATACTCTCGCGGTTCTGTATGACCTTGCCTACGGTTATCGCTCCGGCTGTTACACAGAGCTCCTCCAGCTCCTCCAAAGACTCTGCCGTATCGTCATTATCAGATACGGCAACACCTACCAGTATAAAGCGCTCCTGCTGCTCCTTCATATCATATAACTCTGCCATGGCTTCCTTCTCCTGTTGCAAATCCTTATGATAGGATCTTCTCTCTCATTCCGTCTCTTCTGCTGTGCCACTGACCATTCGGGTTTCCAGGAACACTGCTTCCCTGGCAGCATCCTTATCTGTAGGATAATCCTTTCGGTAGCTTGTGAGCTTTTCCCGGGCGGCTTCAAATTGTCCCAGCTGTTCCAGTGCTATGATCTCATTCTTTCTTAATACCTTCAGAGTAACCGCGTCCCCGATACTGATCCCGGTTTCCAGATAAGGCAGAGCCTTCGCCGGAGCCCCCTGCTTCATATAGCAGTATGCCAGCTGATTATAGACCGAGGTTTCCGTCACATTACCCTTCTCTATATATTTCTCATAGTAGTAGATGGCAGTTGCGTAATCCTTCTGTTTGGCATAGATCTCTCCGATATAAAAATGCGCTTCCGGAAAGCCCTGTGCAAAGCCCTCGGAAAGCTCTGTCAGGGCTGCATCATAGTTCCCCTGATAATAACGGATCCTTGCCTGATGATAACGGTCCTCCTTAGAGTCCGCTTCAATTGCCGCAGCTTGGCTTAACACGGCTGACGCTCCAACTTCGTCCTTTCTCGCCAGCATCAGCTCATATTTACCGAAGTAGTACGCAAAGTTATCCGGCTCCAGTCTGATTGCTTCCTCATAGTCCGCCAGACTCTGATCGAATTCTCCTGCTCTTAAATAAGTATAGGCACGTTTGCCGAACGCTTCGGCCTCCTTGCTGTTTCGCTCTATGATACGGCTATAGGTGGCCCCCGCCTGCTCATATTCGCCTATCGTGACAAGTGCATCTCCCTTATAATACAATATATCCATATCCAGCTCGGATAATGCACCGATGGCCAAGGCTGCATCAAATTGGCTGATTGCCTCCTGATACTGCTTCCTATTATAATATGTAATCCCCTTGCCTCTTAAGGCCCGTTTATTATTCTCCCTGACCATCGGAATATTCTTATCCATATAGACACGGTCAAACTGCTCTATCGCCTCATCGAAACGCTGCAGCGATATCAAAGCCATGCCGTAATCGATATAATAGTCTGCCCGATTCGGATTCTTATCGATTGCTTTGGCAAAACAGGCCGCTGCCTCTTCGTAATTCCCGCTGACAAAACATTTCCTGCCGTTGCGGTAATCGCCGCCTGCCAGACTGCAGCCGGATAAGAGGAAGATCATCATAAGCAATATTCCAATTATCAGAAGCTTCTTCATTGCCACCCTCCGTGTTTGTCTTAAATAATATGGGTCACGGACATGGGACGTCCTTTGTATATCAATAATCACTATATCTTGTTGTCTGATTATCATTATACAACATCATCCATGAAATGGCAACTAAACTCCTGATAAATATGCGGCTGCTTTTTTGCTAATCCTCCTTCTTCAGCTATTATTCAGCTACCAGGTTTTCTGAGAAGAAGGGGACAAAATAATCCTTCTCATAGCCTGTAGGGAAGTAATGGCCAATGTTCAGATCTGTCATCGTATGTTCAATTCCTTTTTCGGTCATCAGTGCGGACAGATCATCACAGCCTTCCGGTATCCAGCGATAATAATCCTGGGTCCCCTTGAGTACATGGATTGCTTTTAAAGGTGTGTTTTTGGCCAAGTAGGCATCCAGCTTCTCATTCCAGTTACTGAAGCCGTTCTCCCACTTCGCAATAATTTCGTTGTCCTCCGGCGTGCCATCCAAGGTAGGGATATCACACATATTTTCCTTAGCCTCATTCGGCGCAAAGGTCTGTCCATAGCAGGTCAGGAAGGTATTATCACCCTTCCAGGAACTCATTGCCAGCTGCATCGAGCCCTTCTTCAGCACACCGGGGCACAGGGAAAGTACAGAAGAGAATACATCCGGATGCCTCATGGCCAGGTTAAGGCTTGCATAGCCTCCCATGGAATATCCGGCAATTCCCCTGGATTCCGCTTTGGGTATGGTATGATAGGTCTTGTCTATATAAGGGATAATCTCATCCATGACATAATCCTCCCACATACCTGTGACCGGTGAGTTCATCCAGAAGGATCCCTGGGTTGTATTCGCCCTGCTGCCATCCACCTCTACAACGATAAATTCCTTTGACCCTTCCTCTATCATAAACTGATTAAAATAATGCTTACGGGCAGCAATAAAGCTCATACTGTCTCCAAAGCCATGAAAGAAATATACCACTGGATAGTTTTTCCCCGAGGAATAATAACTGGGTGGCAGATAAACCTTAAGCTGCTTCGTCGGACTGCTTCCGTCCTTTGCTGAAGCCAGGGCTGTAGAGGTGAAGGTCTCATCAATGTAATATACTTCCTCGACAACTGCCTCTTTGACCTGCTCCTCGGCAGCAGTCTCGGTCTGCTCCTTAGGCTCCTCTGCCTTCTCTGCCTCTTCTTTCACTTCCTTGCTTTCCTCTGTTACCTCCGGTGTGGTTACCGGCTCCTTCTGTTCCTCATTCTTTAACATTGTCGTTTCCTCCTTTTTGCATGCTGTTAAGGCGATTAACACAAGCAAACATCCTGATAAAAATAATGTCTTTTTTTTCATCAATTTTCCTACCTTTCTATTTTACATATTACAAGGCCTATTATATAATTATGGAAACAGATGAAATTAACATTTCTTGCTATTTCAGAAGGCGAATGGATAGGAAAAATACGAAAAATTACAGATAAGTCTTCGACAGTGCAGGCTCCTATGAGGAATACCTTTAGAAAGGATCTGTTATGAACCTAAACCAGTTATCTCTAATTGAAGCTATCATTGATACCATTGAGGAGGACCTATTGCATCCTCTTTCTCTTGACGAATTGTCAAAGAAGGCCGGCTTATCGAAGTTTCACCTGGAACGGCTGTTTAAGTCCATTTGCAACAAACCGTTGATTTCCTATATCCGGGGACGGCGGCTAAGCTTAAGCCTTCATGATCTCATCCATTCCAGACTGAAAATCATAGATATCGCCATCAAGTACCAGTTTGAATATGAACAGTCCTATATACGGGCCTTCCAGAACTATTTCGGTATTACACCGGCCAAGTACCGGAGATTGAAGACCGAGCTTCCGATTGAACAGAAGCTGGACACCAAGACCCTGACCGGAGTAAATCAAGGCTTCGTCATTCAGCCGCGGATGGTAATGAAGCCCTCTTTCTATGTTCAGGGCATCAAGGAAGAGATCTTTCATGTTGAGAATCTGAGGAATGCTACAACCAATAAGGTTGCGATGCGTTTCCGTCGCCAGTATATGATGAAGATTCCTAACCGAATCCATGAGGAGATTTATCTGGCTGTCATCCGCTACCTTCCAAATGCTCACATCAGCAATGATTATCTCCCCTGTGTGGAGACCACGGTCTTAAATAAAGCGGAACCGCCCTTTGTTACGATGGAGCTGCCTGCCTTAGAATATGCTGTCTTCCGTTATGTCGGTCTTCACTCGCCCTTACAGCTCAACTACAGAACCATGAAGGAACTCTATGACTATACGGATTATTGGATGCAGAACACCAAGCATAAGCAGCCTGTACCCTACCACTTTGAAAGAATGGACTTATCTGTCTGCGATGATTCCTACTGTGAAATGGATATCTATATTCCGATCAATAGCTGTTCATCGTCAGTGCCAGAAAGGCTGGAGCTGATTACAGAGGAATAAAGTATAAAGAATATCATCATCCTTCTCATACAAAGAGGCGGTAATCTGTCGATTACCGCCTCTGTCTTCTTCAGCCGAAGTAAGAACTTCAACTGTTTCATCCATGATTGAATTAGAATAAGCTCATGATGTTGAACTGCAGGAAGAGGGATGCTGCCAGGGAAGCTACCAGAGTAACTACCGTGATCTGAGTGTTGATGGAAGGACCGGCTGTATCCTTGAAAGGATCACCTACCGTATCACCAACAACTCCGGCCTTGTGAGCCACAGAGTTCTTACCGCCCTGATGACCTGCTTCTATATACTTCTTGGTGTTATCCCACAGACCGCCTGCATTTGACATGAATAATGCAAAGATCAGACCGCTGACGATATTACCGGTAATAAAGCCACCGACAGCCTCAACACCACCGATGAAGCCAACCAGCAGGGTGGATACGATAGCCAGCAGACCTGCAGGAATTAACTCCTTGATTGCGCCATGAGTAGCAATTTCGATACATTTATCATATTCAGGGGTTACACCCTTCTTACCTTCCTTCAGACCAACGATTTCCTTGAACTGACGGTGAATCTCCGCAACCATTCTCTGAGCGTTACGGTCTACACCGAGCATCAGCATCGCACAGAATACCGGAGGAATCGCAGCACCTACCAGCAGACCGAAGAATACGGTAGGGTTGGTTACATCAAAGCCATTGGTAATTCCGGCTACGCCAAGTACTTCAGCGGCATCATTTACTTCAGTAATAAAGGCACCTAAGAGAGCGATAACCGTAAGACCTGCAGCACCGATGGAGAAGCCCTTGGTTACTGCCTTAACGGTGTTACCTGCACTGTCTAAGGAATCTGTGATTTCAAGAGCCTTGTCACCCAATTCGCCCATCTCAACCAGACCACGGGCATTATCTACGATCGGACCATAAGCATCATTGGAGATGATCATACCAACGATGGAGAGCATACCAACCGCTGCCATGGAGATACCGAACATACCATATCCAACCTCATTGCCTGTTGCTGCACCCAGAGGCGACACTACAAAGTAAGCGGCAAGAGCAGAAATACCGATACCGATCATAGCGGGAAGTGCACTAAGTAAACCATAGGAAACACCGGAGATAATCGTAAAGGCGGGGCCGGATTCGCAGGCCTTAGCCACCTTATGAACCGGAGGCTTACTATCATCCGTGAAATAGTCACTGGCAATACCGATAACCGTACCAACAACCAGACCGATTGCACTGGCTGCCCAAATACGCCATTCAAACTCAAAGAAATAAGTTGCAACTGCTGTTAAGACGCCATAGATGACAGTCGTCACATAAGTATTTGTGTTCAATGCTCTGGTCGGGCTGCCGCCTTCCTTCATATTAGCGGTAAATACACCGATAATGGAAGCCAATAAACCGATTGCTGCATAACAGATTACCATACTGATGTTTTTCGTCAGATTTCCGACGGATGCTGCCATAACCATAGCTGCTGCCATGGATGCTACGTTGGAGTCAAACAGATCTGCGCCCATACCGGCAACATCACCTACGTTATCTCCTACGTTATCAGCGATAACCGCAGGGTTTCTGGGATCATCCTCTGGAATACCCAGTTCAACCTTACCAACCAGGTCTGCGCTGACATCGGCCGTCTTTGTGAAGATACCGCCTCCTGCCTTCGCAAACAGAGCCAAGGAGCTGGCACCGAAGGAGAAGCCTAAGAGAGCTGAAGTTTCACCGGTAATCATATAAACTAAAGTAACACCGAGCAGGCTGGAGCCTACTACTGCCATACCCATAACCGCTCCACCGCGGTAACCGGACATGAAGGAGGGCTTTATTCCCTTGGTTGCTGCTTCTGCTGCTTTGATATTTGCTATTGTTGCAATACTGATACCAACCTTACCCGCAATACCGGAGAACACTGTACCAAAGATATAGGATACAGCCATCGTAATGTTTTCCACAACATCACCCTTCCAGATCGGAGAGGGAAGGAAAAGGAGGATCAGGATCGCTGCTACGGAGCAGAAACGCAGCAGAGTCTTGTACTCCTTTGCAAGGAAGGTATTTGCGCCGTTTCTGATAAGCTTACCGACTTCTGCTATTCTTGCATTGGAGGAAGGCTGTTTTGCGACCCACCGATAGAGCCAGAATGCTGCAGCGAAAGCCAATACGGAAACCACGATTGATGCTAACTCAAAGAATGTCAAATTCAATTTGCTCATCTCCCTATCATATATTTTTTAGCTATTTTATGCCACATCATTGATGTTATCATGTTTAGAAAATTTGTGCAATAGCAAACTATTCGTTCTATCACTTATGTCATTATGTATATTTACCTCCTTGTAATACCAATAATTTACCAACTAAACTATATGTTTTTCACAAATATTCCGCAGAGTTTTTATCCACCTTGCATAGTGTCAAAAAAAATTTTCCGTGATATTTACCTTATACAATTACTGGAAGAGGCAGATGACAAAAAATAGCATTTATTCTGATAAAAACTTAGCATCCGATTATCAAAAACTTACGAATCATCATTGACATACCTGTCCCTCCTGTACTACAATGAAACCAATTTGATTTTGAATTTATCTATTTGTTTTTATCTATTCACTCATGCTAAGGAGGACGTTATTATGGATTTTCTATTGTCAGGTATTATGGATATTACTTGGCAACAATGTATCATGTATCTGATCGGTTTTGTTCTGATCTGGCTGGCGATTTCTAAGGGTCTGGAACCCTCCCTGCTGCTTCCGATGGGTCTTGGTGCAATATTAGTCAACATTCCTGACACCGGAGTATTAGGTCACGAGGGTATCATTGAATGGTTGTTTGAGACTGGCATTAATGCCTCCGAAGCATTACCGATCCTCCTGTTCATCGGTATCGGAGCTATGATTGACTTCGGACCCCTGCTCTCCAACCCGAAGATGTTCCTCTTCGGTGCGGCAGCTCAGTTCGGTATCTTTGCGACCATTTCAGTTGCAGTATTGCTTGGCTTTGAATTAAATGATGCGGCTTCCATCGGTATCATCGGTGCAGCGGATGGCCCTACCTCCATTCTGGTGGCTAACATCCTGGATTCCGATTATCTGGGTCCGATTGCCGTGGCTGCTTATTCCTACATGGCCCTGGTGCCTATTGTACAGCCTATGGCTATCAAGGCTGTGACCACCCGTAAGGAACGGCTGATCCGTATGGAATATAATCCGAAGTCAGTGTCCAAAACGACCAGGATCCTCTTCCCGATCATCGTTACCTTTATCGCAGGTATCATCGCTCCGATGTCCGTTGCTTTGGTCGGCTTCCTGATGTTCGGTAACCTGATCAGAGAATCCGGAGTTTTAAATTCCCTGTCTGATACTGCACAGAACGTACTTCCCAATCTGATCACCCTTTTACTGGGTATCACGATTTCCTTCAAGATGACGGCAGATGCCTTCATCAACTGGAAGACTCTGATGATCATGGGTCTGGGTCTGGTAGCCTTCGTATTCGATACCATCGGCGGTGTATTATTTGCCAAGCTCTTAAATCTCTTCCTTCCCAAGGGTAAGAAGATCAATCCCATGGTAGGTGCGGCCGGTATCTCTGCCTTCCCCATGTCAGCCCGTGTGGTTCAGAAGATGGGTCTGAAGGAGGATCCCTCCAACCATCTGCTCATGCATGCCATCAGCGCGAACGTATCCGGACAGATCGGTTCCGTTGTTGCAGGCGGTGTGGTAATCAAATTATTACTGGATATCCTGGGCTAGAGCCCGGAACCATCGATCTGTATCTGACATAGCATTGTATCCATACGATATCAGGATATCAGAAGCTGGTCTGTTATAAGAAAGGAGTCATTATGAGAGCTTTATTGGGCGAGGATTTTATTATATCTCTTGAAGTCATGGGTAAGGGAATGCTCAGTATCTTTGTAGTTATTCTGTTACTTACTTTTATCGTAACCCTATTAGCTAAGATTACCGGCAAGAAGAAAGAGAGTGCCGAAGACGAAGCGTAATAGAGTGTTTCAAGAGCATGAGTAGGTTGCTCCGACTACCTACATAAGTTGTATGTAATTTTGACACCAAATATATTAGTGAGCCGGTAAACCGGATCACGATGAAGCATAAGGCAGCCTATGCCATTTCCCGATACATATAAGTTGCGGGAAGCATAGGCTGCCCTTTTATGAATCCCTGATACAGCTTCTACATCATGACCTACTCTATCCTCTGTTTATGACCTATTCCATCCACAGCGTAATGATCTGCTTTATCTTCTACTTTATCATCTGCAATATCCTCAGCTTTATCATCTGATCTTATTATGGTTTATCATCTGCTTTACGACCTGCTTTCACTTCTCTTTATCCTTTATTCATCCTCCGGTCATACACCGGCACGTATCATTTTCATGTTACGCCAGCTCTTCTGCTGCCAGTGCTCTATCCCATTCCTCATAGACGACTGTCAGTCTGTCTTCTGTCAGCTGAAGCTCTTCAAAAAGCTCCTTCAGCCGGATGGCATCTGTACTGCTTATTTCCATAAGTTCTTCCAGCTCCCTTTTCCTTGCTTCCAGGGTTTCAATCTCTGCCTCCAACTGTATCCGAAGCTTCCTGCTTCCATATGCACCTCCGTTTATTTGCGCCCTTCCTGCTGTTTGCTTCAATGAAGCTTCCGGTTCCATGGTTCCTTCCTGCTTATTATGCGTTTTTCTCAATGTCTTCGGTACAGCTTCGAGAACCTTAGGTGCTCTCTCCAGGGTCTTTGATGCACCTGACAAATTCTTCGAAGCTCTTTCTTGGGTTGCAGATGCCGGTTCCTTAGAACTTGCCTCATCAGCCCTCCGGGCAGCAGCCTTCTTAGACTCCTCCTGATAATAGGAATAGTCTCCTTCATAGACCTGCATGCTCCCCTCCTCCAGTGTAAGGATTCTGTCGGCCACCTTATTGATGAAATATCTGTCATGGGAAACGAAAAGGAGTGTACCCGGAAAGCTCATCAGGGTTTCTTCCAGTACCTCTCTGGAATCAATGTCCAGGTGATTGGTCGGCTCATCCAGAATCAGAAAGTTAGCACCTTCATAGGTCAGAGAGCACAGCTTCAGCCTGCTCTTCTCACCTCCTGACAGAAATCTGATCTTCTTATTCACATCCTCCTTCAGAAACAGAGCCTTTGCCAGCAGGGACCTGGCTTCTCCGGTCGTGATATTATGAAGTCTCGAGAAATACTCCAGTATGGTCTGGTTCTCATCCTCAAAAGTCACCTGCTGCGGCAGGTAGCCGATCCTTACCTGGGCTCCAAGCTTAAGCTCACCTCGGTCTGCTGTCAGCTCTCCCACCACAAGCTTTAGGAAGGTGCTTTTTCCACAGCCGTTCCTGCCGAGGATACAGGCACTGTCCTGATAGAAGAGAGTAAAGCTGATGTCCTTCAGAAGCTCCTTGTCCCCGAAGCTTACGCCGGCTCCCTCTGTCTCCAGCACCAGCTTACCGCTTCTTCCGATGGTTTTTTGATTGAGACGGATTTTACGGTTCTCCAATTCCGGCTTGACCGGAGTATCCATCTTCTCCAACCGCTTCTCCAGCTCCTTCGCCCGCTTGAACATCTTCTCACTGTCCCGCATCTCACCCCAGATCCGGTATCTGGCAATCTGCTCCTCCATGCGCTCAATCTTCTTTTGCTCATTCTGGTAGTTCTTTAGTGCAAGGATAAATCTGCGCTCCTTCTCTGCCACATAATAGCTGTAATTCCCCTGATAAAGCTCTGCATGGTCCGGAAAGAGTTCTATGGTTCTGGTCACCACGGCATCCAGGAAATAACGGTCATGGGAGATTACCAGCACAGTTCCCCTGTAGTCCCTCAAGAAGCCCTCCAGCCACTCCACTGCAGCCAGATCCAGGTGATTGCTGGGCTCATCCAACAGCAGAATATCCGGTTCTTCTAAAAGAATCTTTGCCAGGATCACCCTGGTCTTCTCCCCTCCGCTTAAGCAGTCAAAGGGCAGCTGCAGCATCACATCGTTTATTTGCAGTCCTTCGGTGGTCTTATGAAGTCTGATCTCTGTTTCATAGCCCCCGGACCTTTCATACTGTTCCGTCAGCTTCCCGTAAAGCTCCAAGGCCCTGTTCAGCTTATCCTCCTGCAGATATGCAAACTGTCGTTCCAGCTCCTGCAGCTTATGCTTCATCCGGTAAAGCTCTTCAAAAGCACCCTCCAGCACCTCCTGAACCGTGATTCCCTCACCGAATTCAGGAATCTGGTTCAGATATCCCATCCTGGCTCCCTTCCTGAAGCTGATTTCCCCACTCTGATACTCCTCCATTCCCATGAGGATCTTGAAGATCGTGGTCTTGCCACAACCATTCTGTCCGATCAGTCCAACCCGCTCTCCGCTCTTAATATCAAAGGATATTTCCTTCAGTATTTGGTTGGCCCCATAGAATTTACTTAACTTGTTTACACTTAATTCAATCATTATATTACCTCATTTCTATTCATCCTATTTTCTGTGACGTTTATGCAACACATCAGGTGTTTGTTCAAGTTGATGCAGCCTCATTCGTTGACCCGGTCTGTTCCTTCGTTTTGTATGCGCGTTCAATACCCTCTTCACGCAAAAAACCCAAGGCCAATAAGCCTTGGGTTCAAAATTTCATGCTCCATCATATCAAAAGTTTCTCATTCCTCTGATGGCGGAAGTAATCATGAATCTATGGATAGACTTATAGGGTCCTCTGTTAATTCTTCAATTTTGGGCGCACTTATCCCGTAAACGCCAAAAATTGCTGTCATAACAGATTTGAAATTGACCCATTTCAAAGTAGTAGCCATGATTTATCCTTTCATCATCCTAATTCTTCTATATCATATGTCAAAATATAACACAAGTCAAGAGACATTTTTACCGGACCATAGCGCCGAAGGTAGTTAATATCTTTAGCAGCGGCTCCCAGACATTCGGGTGATACTGCAGGATGAAGGCTCTGATCTGACTGCTGCCAATCGACTCCGTCAGCTCCAAAATATGCTTTCCGCTTACCTTGACACCGATTGCTGTCTGGCCTGAGGCTATTCCGCCTACTGCAATCTGGCTGGCAAAGGACATTCCTCCCAAGGCATATAGCCCAAAGGCAAAGCCTCCGATCGCCAGCAGACCGACAGCAAGACCTCCGAAGGCAAGCAAGCCGATGGCACATCCGGCCAGAGCCAGAAGCCCCAGACTTAAGCCTCCAAAGCTGATGCCACCAAGGGCCAGACCACCGATACTGATGCCACCGATCGCAATGTTTCCGATCGCTATGATTCCCTTAGCCACCCTGGGGCCGTAACCGTAATGGATGTGAATCAAGGGAAGACCAAATAGCTTCCGCTTGCTCTTATATTCATATTCTCCAAAATGTCTTGGTACATAAACCGGCTGATACTGTATTACCGGATCATTCTTGGCCGCTGACTGTGGCTCTTGCCCCGGTTGCTGCTCCTCCCTGACCAGGCTATCCACCGTAACTCCGAACAGATCAGCCAGTATCATCAGCTTATTCAGCTCCGGCATGGACTGACCGGCCTCCCACTTGCTCACAGCCTGTCGGGATACCATTAATAAGTCCGCCAGTTGCTCCTGGGAGTAACCCTTCTCTTTACGTAATTGAATTAGCTTATCACAAAACTTCACATTTCCACCTCCCGAGGTTAATCCTAGCAGAAATGGATGCGAAAAGCAATAAACCGGCACCTTGCAATTTGTCAACTGACAGTTGCGATACCATTTTTAATGCCTTAGGAAAGCATATAATTAAAGGAATTCTCCAAACACAGGGCTCCATAGCCCAGGGTTCTGTTCGGATAGACCGTCTCAATCCTTAGCTGCCTGCAGCCATCAATCAGTATTGCCTTCAGCTTCTCTCCATAAAGATAGGGATCATTTCCCTGGATGATACCCCATTGCATCAGCAGAGCCGCACTGCCGGTCACAAAGGGTGTCGCCATGGAGGTGCCGGAGCGAACGGAATAGCCTCCCCCCGGTGCACAGGAATTAATATCTACCCCAGGAGCCACCAGGTCCGGCTTAATCTCATTGTTCCTGGTGAAGCCCCTGCCTGAGAAGGGAGCATAGCTGTTCGTGAAGGCATTGTAGGCTCCGACCGTGATCGCCCGGTAAGCAGCAGATGGTACCGTCAGAGTAGTGAACTCGGAGGACAGAAGGAAGCGGGTGTTTTCATTTTTCAACCCTCCTGCCGGAAGCCACATATCATAATTTCCGACCACGATTTTCCTGGGTACCAGCTCAAAGCGCCAGATACCGGAATTAATATAGGTTCCTGTGGGAATGAATTCTATATAGATTTCCTGCTGAGGATTAAAGGGTGTTGGCTCCCCGTAATAGAGTAAGAGCTCGGTCTGGGCAATCCGAAACTGCTGTGTCCCCAGAATAGAAGGAATCGGTCCCACCCGGGTCCCGTTCGGAGCTGTAATCGTAACATCAAAATGATCGTAGTAATTCTTCCATATCTGAAGATTCATGGAAAATTCAAATTCACTGATTGCCAGATCCACTATGGTATTGGTCCCCATTCGAAGGATTCCCTGTGCATGATTCCCCGTTGCTCCTTCATTGCCGGTACCAATGACAATACTCGTCCTTCCCATATCCGCCACATCATTGATGAAGCTCTCCAGAAGGGACCTTCCGGTGTGGGAGCCATAGTTATTGCCGAAGCTTATATTGACAGCCAGCGGACGATTGAGTGCTATTGCCTGACGGATCACAAACTCCAGGCCCTCCATCAGCTGAGTGGTTCTGGGAAAGGAGTCCCCGATTGAAGCTCCCAGCTTTACAATCAGTAATTCACTCCTGGATGCGATCCCACGGTATAGACCGTTACTGGCTCTGCCATTGCCTGCTGCTATACCGGTCACATGGGTTCCGTGCCCCGACAGGTCCGTGCTGGGTACGATATCCATTCTCTCCGGCATCGGCAGCTGCAAGGCCTCATCGATTCGTTCTCTGCTGTATAAGGTCCCTACCCGAAAGCCGGGCGGTGGATTTCCGGGAATGGTCTGGTCCCATAGGGCAAGGATTCTGGTGCTTCCATCCTCATTTCTGAAATCAGGGTGGGAATAATCAATCCCGGAATCAATCACAGCCACAATTACTCCCTCTCCAAAGAGGTTAAAATTCGTGCTTTGCAGAGGATTGATACAGGAGGCCGTTCTTCCCTCGTTCACCTCATAAAAGAGGCGCTTTGGTTTCTCTACGAACTCAATCTGCTCATAGCCGATCAGCCGGTCTATCAGGCTTTCCGGTATTGTGATAATCGCATAACCGTTGGACAGCTCCACTACCGATATCCCCAGCTCCTCCTCAATCGGCTGCAGACTGCCGCTATATTTTACGATCAGCTCCCAGGTATTATCCAATGGATCAAAGCCTACCCCTAGATTCATCGTTTTTTCCCTGGTTGCTTCCGGTACATCCAGGGCCAGATTCAATTGATTTTCCAGAATTCCGCTATCCATTCCATTTCCTCTCAATCGTTTCGCCGTACAGACGATGACAGACAAAGCACTTAAAGCAGGTCCCTTCGAAAGCAGCTCTTGGCCTCCTCCTGCCCATGAACCTCACCCAGACCTCTGCCTGTACCTCTCTTATGATTTAATATATGCGTCGAGGGGTTAGGGATATTCCCTAAGCCCTTAACCATAAGCAGGCAGTTCTGGCACTTTCATACGTGCTTACCATGAATCCATCCTAGAAAAGCCTTGAATAAATGTTACAATAATAAGGCAAACCTGTGTCACATTCATGTTCCACCGATCTTATATAAGCGATCATCAGCAACGGAGGTAGCTATGAAAAAAATCCTGATTTTTGTCCTGTCTATTCTGGCTTTCTCGGCTTTGGCTCTGACAGGCTTTCATTTTATGAATAAGTCCGATCAAACTCTGTCTTACCCCTCCTTCCTGGAAGCTGTGGAACAGAAGCAGGTGGAAGAAGTGGTTCTAAGCAGTACGGGGAATACCTTTCAGGTAAAGCTGATCGGTGAACCGAACATAAACTATAAGGTTCCTCATCCTAAGACCGAGAATTTTACTGAATTTCTACTTATAAATGGGCTTGAGGTCACCTACGGGAACGATACGGCATCCAATGTCCTCCGTGTTCTCTTGGTCGCAGCCATTGCCGGAGGGATACTCTGGTATAGCCGAAACTCCGGCAACAGCAAGCTGATTTCTGATGCCAATAAAAAGAAGAAAAATACCCCCTCCATTACCCTCGATCAGGTTGCCGGAAATGTGGAAGCCAAGTCCATGGTGGAGGATATCATAGGCTTTATCAGGAACCCGGATCAATACGCCGTGGTTGGTGCCCGGATGCCCAAGGGACTTCTCTTCTATGGTCCTCCGGGAACCGGTAAGACTCTGATGGCGAAGGCAATTGCCGGAGAAGCCAATGTTCCCTTCTATACCATGAGCGGTTCCGACTTTGTCCAGATGTATGTGGGTGTCGGAGCCAGCCGTATCCGTAACCTGTTCAATAAAGCGAAGAAGAACGAAAAGGCCGTTATTTTTATTGATGAAATCGATGCCATCGGTAAGAAGCGTGCCCGTAACTCCAATGCCAGCAACGATGAACGGGATCAGACCCTGAATGCTCTTCTGACAGAAATGTCCGGCTTCCATGATCATCAGGGCATCGTGGTCATCGGAGCAACCAATCGCTTGGACACCCTGGATGAGGCCTTGCTCCGTCCGGGACGCTTTGACCGGCAGATCGAAATCGGTCTTCCTGATGTAAACTCCCGAAAGAAAATCCTGGAATTGCATGCCAAGTCAAAGCCCATAGGGGAGGACGTGGATTTTGATGCCTTAGCCAAATCCACCGTATATTTCAGCGGCGCCATGCTGGAAAACCTGATGAATGAGGCCGCCATTCAGGCAGCCAATGAGAAGCAGCAGGTCATCCGTCAGAATCACATCGAAAAGGCCTTCTATACGGTGATTGCCGGTGCTCCGAAGGCAGACCGAAGCTATATCACCGACAAGGACCGGAGAATCACCTCCTGCCACGAGGCTGGTCACGCTTTGGCTACCAAGCTGCTTCTGCCGGAGAACTATATCTCCAAGGTGACGATCATCCCCAGCGTCCGTGGAGCCGGAGGCTTCAATCTAAGCATACCTAAGGATACCCTGTATCAGACACAGCGTCAGATGCTGTCCAATATCAAGATGCTCCTGGCGGGCAGGGCTGCAGAGGAGCTCTTCTTCGGCGCCTCTGAGGTTACCACGGGAGCCAGCAATGACATACAGAGGGCTTCCACCATGATCGTGGATTATATCAATAAGTACGGCATGGATCCGGAAATGGGACTTTTCAGTATGGAGGTGCTGGAGAGGGGACATGACGGCCAACTGATCGAGAAATACAGGTCTCTGATGAACAGCCTTTATGAGGAGACCAGAGTGCTTCTGAAGGAAAACTTCGAGCTTCTGGAGAAGCTCAGCAATGAGCTTCTGGAGAAAGAAACCTTGAACGGCGAAGAGATTGATCTGCTCTGTGCTTAAGAGACCCGATTCTCCAGGTTGAACAGTGTGATTTTTAAGTTCAGAAAGCGGTAAAAAAGAGCTTGAGAAAGCCCGGGTCAATTCCTCCGGCGTAAGCCGGTAGGAGCTGTTCCGGGCCTTTCTGATAAAGTTGTCCATTTAATTGCCTTCTCTATCCGTCACAGGCATTAGCTGCTGTGCCGTGAGAAGGAAATGGATTTATAAAGATCTTTTTAAGTAAACCATATCCACCAATTGCTTTCCATCCTCATACATGGGGTGGTCGTAATTGTCTGTAAAAAAGTTACTGATAATGTGTGATCTTACAAATCCGCACTTCTCATAAAAGGTAAGTGTAGATGGGCAATCGCCTGTTCCGACATACAGCTCCTTACCGGTGTCCTTGTAGTAATCCGCTATCATTGCGACCAGCCTCTGTCCATAGCCCTTCCTTTGATATTCGGGTACGGTAACAATATTCTTAAGCTCATAGAATCCGCCGTCTTCCTTTGTAACGACACAAAGGGCTTTCAGATCACCCTCATACAGGGCGAACATCTCACCGCGATACAGGTATTTTTCAATCATGCTTACCTGTTCATCTGCAATGAGCAGCAGCTCCATATACTTTGTCTTATCGCTATCAGGTATTTTCACAAATTCCATATTAAACTCCCTCTTCTTTTCTTTTGCTGACCTTATTCTTCCAAGCTATCCAGAGGAGTGACCTTACAGAGCTTTCTGTCATAAGTCAACAGTCCGTTCACCTCATCCTCCACATCGGTAAGCTGAGTATAGACGGCAGCAGACAAGCCCTTCTTCCGTAAGTTGGCCAAATCCTCCCTCATCAGCTTTTGATAAGCCTGATCAAATGCTTCCTTTGTTACATAAATCCGATAGCCATAGATGGTAAAGGAATAGGAGTGCTCCGTTATGTAACAAGCATAGCCTCCGAATTCCGAAAGAACAGTCGCCTGTTTCTTCAGCTTCAGACTGAGCGGGTGGAAGTAATTATGAATACTGTCAAAGTCCCCACCCTTCTGATCAAACCAACCGCTGGCATGGTCAATCAGTCTGCTTGGATCAAGCTGACGAACCAGGGCCTTCACCTTAAGAGCATCGAACTGACCCCAGCCTTCATTAAAGGGTACCCATACCACGATGGAGGGATGGTTATATAGCAAACGAACCGTGGCCTCGCATTCCGCCAGCCATTCTCTACGGCCGTCCTCATTTCCTCTGCCGAGCCGACGGTAATGGTGATCCTTGATCCGGCTGGCAAATCCGGGAAACAGGGTCGGCAGGTAACCGACCAGGAGCATATTGTATTTTTCTCCTCCATTCACCATATCCTGCCAGACCAGCATCCCCAGACGGTCACAATGGTAATACCATCTTTGGGGTTCCAGCTTACAGTGTTTTCTTAACATATTAAACCCCAGGGTCTTGGCCTGTTTGATATCATAAATCATGGCTTCGTCACTGGGGGCCGTATATAAGCCATCGGGCCAATAGCCCTGATCCAGAAGGCCTCTCTGAAAATAGGGTTTATGATTCAGATAGATTCTTGGCATTCCTTCCGGGTCAACCTGGATCTCGATCGCCCGCATGCCAAAATAGCTGTTTACCTGATCCTCTCCTGCCCATATTACCATTTGGTACAGGAAGGGGTTCTCAGGGCTCCAGCTGATAAAGTTCTTCAACCGGACAGTAAACTCCGGCAGGACAGAGCTATAGGTCAGTATCCGGGTCTGATTCTCGTAGATATCCACCCGGTAAACCATAGCGCCCTCATCCTTCAGGGCGGTATCCTCCTCGCTCCGCAGCTTCTGACCGCGTTCCTGCTGTTTCTTTGACGGCTCCTCGGAAAAGACCTCTGAACTCCCTATATCGCCGATCTCCGTATTCATATGTATTCGGATTCTGACAGAAGAAGCGTCATATAGCGGAGTAATAGCCAGTGCTGTGATATAGAGCTCCGGAACCCATTCGAGCCATACTGTCTGCCAGATACCGCTCTGAGCCGTATAAAACATTCCTCCTCTTTTCAGCTTCTGCTTCCCTCTGCTGTGATAGGAGCTGTCCGAGACATCCCATACCCTGACTGCCAGCAGATTCCCGCCTTCTTGAATCCGGTCTGTGATATCAACCGAGAAGGGCAGGTAACCTCCCAGGTGTTCTGTGATCCTTACCCCGTTGATCCATAGCTCACAGCCTTGGTCCACCGCACCGAAATGCAGAATACAACGCTTCCCCTCAGGCTTTTCTTCTATGATCAGAGGTCTTTCGTAGCACAGAAACTCTCCTGGTTGAAGCTGCCTGTTCACACCGGACAGCGCAGCTTCCGGCGAAAAGGGAACCAGAATTCTTCCGTCACTTTGCCCCGGCTGATAAGGTCCGGTCGTAATGCAGTAGCTCCAATAGCCGTTTAAGATGGTGTAGTTGTCCCGTCTTAACTGTGGTCTGGGATATTCCTCCAGAACGTGGTCCGGATCCAGCTTCTCTCCCCATTCCGTATAGAGCTGATGGAAGTACTGCACCTTATCCTTAAATAACATCGTACGGATCGCATCCTTAAGCTTCATTCTATGCCTCCCTCATGTCAATAGCTTATCATTATACTTCCTTCCTCCTTAGAACATTTTACCATTGCTTGCAATACAGTTCAATCATGATCTCCTTATGCTCACCTCATGCTCTCCAATTCATCAGACTCTGTTCTTTCTAATCCTACCCTTCCTTTCCACGAAATAATAAATTCATAGTCAATCCCTTTTATTCTGCAAAATCATTTGCTATAATGGTAATAATAAATACTAGAGAAAGGAAGTTACACGACGTGAATTTTCCAAAGAATTTTATCTGGGGCGCTTCTACCGCCTCATATCAGATCGAGGGTGCTGCAAGGGAAGCAGGTAAGGGCTTGTCGGTCTGGGATACCTTCTCCCATACGGAAGGAAAGGTTATGAACGGAGACCATGGAGATATTGCCTGTGACCATTATCATAGAATGAAGGAGGATGTGGCTCTGATGAAAGCAATGGGGCTGCAAGCCTACCGCTTCTCCATCAGCTGGCCGAGAATCCTTCCCGAGGGCAAGGGCAAGGTGAATCCGGAGGGGCTGGCCTTTTACAGTCAGCTTGTGGACGAGCTTCTGGCGGCAGGGATTGAGCCCTATGTCACTTTATATCATTGGGATATGCCTCAGGCCTTGTATGAGCAGGGCGGCTGGCTGAACAGGGATATCAGCGACTGGTTTGCGGATTATACGAGACTCGTCGTAGATGCCCTGTCCGACAGGGTCACCTATTGGATGACAATCAATGAACCTCAATGCCATCTGATCCTGGGTCATTACGATGGCTATCATGCCCCGGGAGCTAAGGTATCTCCCGGAGAAATCTTTACCATGATGCATCATCTCTTTCTTGCTCATGGAAAAGCCGTGAAGGTAATCCGAAGCCATGCAAAGAAGACACCGATCGTCAGCTATGTGCCGTGTCCAGGACCCGCTGTACCCAATAGCGCTTCAGCTGAAGATTTGGAGGCAGCAAGAGCTTATTTCTTCCATGCATCCGCCAGGGGCCTCTGGTCCAATTCCTGGTGGTTGGAGCCCGTCCTGAACGGTACCTATCCACAGGATGGTTTAGAATATTATAAAGATGTTTTTCCCGCTGATATCATACAGGACGGAGATATGGAGCTGATCAGCCAGCCCCTGGATTTTCTCGGAATCAACCTATATCAGGGTAATGTCATACGGAAGGAAGACTCCTCCGATACAGGCTTTGAGGTGGTCCCCAGAAAGCCGGGCTTCGATAAGACAGCCCTGAAATGGCTGGTGCATCCCGAAATCATGTATTATACTCCGAAATTCCTGTATGAACGGTATCATCTGCCGATTATCATTGCCGAGAACGGACTGTCCATGCCCGACTGGGTCAGTCTGGACGGTCAGGTGCATGATCCCGGCCGGATTGATTTCATGCACCGTTATCTGAAGGAGCTTTCGAAGGCCTCACAGGAAGGAGCAGATATCCGGGCCTTTTTCTATTGGTCCCTGATGGATAACTTTGAATGGTCTGAAGGCTATAATGAGCGCTTCGGTCTGATTCATGTGGATTATACGACACAGAAAAGAACCCTGAAGGATTCCGCCTACTGGTATACAGAGGTAATTAAGAATAACGGAAGTAATCTATAGCGAATATTACAGTTGTTGATATACTCATGTCGTCGGAGCAATCGCTTAACATATTGGTAGGGCTGTTTCACATATAGCCTAAATGCTACACGAGGTTCTCTATATGTTTCCCATAATGCACTGTTTGCTGAACAGAATGAAAATTATGCCGTGTCCAGATGCGGATGTAGGCATCCGAATCTGGCACACATAATTGAAATCTGTCCAGGAACCAGTGCGTGAGGGGAGCATATAGGGAGCCTTGTGTAGCTTTATAGCTATATGTGAAACAGCTACCTTTTCACCGGAAACATCTTTTTCTGTATATTATGTCGCATTATGTCTGATGCTGCATATGATATATCAGGATGCAGGTATGATACTGTTATTCTGCCAATATCATTAAGGAGGAATCTATATGGATTGTAGCTTACTGGAGCATATCTCCCGCTTCATCGGAGAAACCGTAACCATCTTCACAACCAGCGGAGGTACTTCGGGCTGTGGCTTTACCGGTGTTCTATTCGGAGTGAATTCCTGCTTTGTCAGATTAGTAATAAAGTTTGGTACTCCTCCGGCCAGTCCCTTAAGCGAAAGTATCTGTGATACGGAAACGAACGGCAACCCCATGGGATTGCTTTCAAGGAGAAAGAAACATGAGCCCGATGGCTTTGAAGTGGGTTCCATATGCGACATTCCGGTAGATAAGATCGCTTCCTTCTGTCATAATTCTGTTTGACAGAAAGCAGGCGTCTTTCCGTACAATATCGTATGTTAAGTCTTAAAATGACACGATACCGCAGAATAGAACATACAATATACCATGGTTGAATCGAAAATAAGTTATTCCCGAAGCTTAGACAGATTGGAGGTATCGATATGGGATTTTCAAATAATGGTAATCAAAATGGCATCAGAGGTCAAAGCTTAGCCAGACATCTGTGTGATTTTATCGGCCAGACAGTTACAATCTTTACAACCAGCGGAGGTGTCAGCGGCGGTGGCTTTACCGGAGTTATCCTGGCCGTTAATTGCGATTTCGTAAGATTGCTGACGCAACAGGGTACTGCACCGACCAGTCCTTTCAATGGTAGTATGGGCAGTGATCTCATGGGAGAAGAGGAAGGCTGCGGCGGTGGCATCGGCGGTGGTATCGGCGGTGGTATCGGCGGTGGCATCGGCAAAATAGCCAATGGTATCGGTGGCGGTGTCGGCGGTGGCATCGGTGGCGGTATCGGTGGCGGTATGGGCAATGGTCAAAGGCATCATCACAAATTCAAAGTAGGGTCGGTCTGTGATATTCCGATCGACAGAATCGCAGCCTTTTGCCATAATGCGATTTAAGCATCCATACTTAACAGCGATATAAGAAGCGCCGGAGCACCGGCGCTCTTCTTATTCATGAAGGAGAGGACTCCTTCAAAATACCCACGAGAGGGTATCGCTCCAGCACGGTAAGAAAACCCCCATGGCAGCTATTGAACCAGCTGCTTAGGTCCTGTCCTGCCCTTAAGCTGTTATGCATTCCACCTGTCCAGGCCGGAACACTGCTCAGATCGTATACCCTTCCATTCACCGCCACATAGACAGGCTTACCATCCGCTCCGTTATACTCAGTCAGCTCCTCCACCGTGAACTCCCTTAAGACAGGCTCCTCCTGCCCATTCTCCCTTTGATCCGGTAGCTCCAGCTGCTGAAGGATCTCCTCCGCTCTGCGGTCAATCTGCTGCTGAAAATAATTCTTCTGATGATAGGAGGCTGCCAATACCTGCATCTGGCTTAAATGGCAGATCTCCCTGATATTCTCCTTTACCCGTCTTTTTTGCTCCGAATACTCCACTCCGTTCACCCTCTGTAACGTTGCATCTCTTCTTTACGTTACCCCTTCAGATATCTCATTAATTTATATCAACCGATCTCCCGGATTATGCCACCCATTTGATATCCCGAGACCTAAACTGAAAGCTTGCACATGTCCGGCAGGTGATTAGGGAAGGCCGATAACGACAGCGAAAATAGATTTATCTATTGTATTTCCGACCTAATAATGATAAAATTGATAATAAACAATGAAATATACGACATTCATAAAGAGTATAATGCGTATCATCTGTCTGAAGCTGGGTCTTATGACAATCATTAAGTAAAACGGGGAGGATATTTATGTCAGAAAAACAAGCCAATAAGGGGATAAAGCGAAATAATACCAGATTTTTCATACTTTCTATGACCTCAGCTATCCTTGCGTTCCTGCTGTTCCTGTTCATTTTTTATTTAACCATCAGGAAAGAGAGAAATCCCGTCTTTTCTATCGGATTTTCCTTGGTCATCCTGTCTCTGGGTGTTCTCTTATTCCTACTGCTGCGCTTCTTCAAGGCGATTAATTTAATTGACGACAATGCCACTTTGCTTTCTCAGGGCAAACTAAATATCAGTGATATCATTGAAGATAAGACAAAGGGACTTGAGACCCTGACCCTAGCTTTCAACGATATGAAGAGAAATCTCTTAAGCTTCATCGAGTCTACCAAGAGTAATGTCATCATTCTCTCCGACGCAGTTGATAAGGTAACCAAGAGCCTCGACATGAGCTATAAGGGAAATGAGCAGATCGCATCCAATATGTCCACGGTAGCCGAGAAAGCACAAGAGCAGCTCAAGATCGTGAAGGACACCCTGGATCGTATCCAAGAGGTCAGTGAAAGAACGAATAGTATTACGAACAGCCTGGCAAATATTGAGGGCTTTGTTGAGAATACGGTTAAGATTTCGGAGGAAGGCTCAGATCGACTGGATAAATACAATGAGCAGATGGATGTTATCTCCACGAATTTAACCGATACAGCTTCCTTTATCGATAACCTGAATACTCATCTGAAGGAGATTGACCAGGTGAACAGCCTGATCATCAACATCACCGAACAGCTGAAGCTGCTCTCCTTAAATTCCGCAGTAGAGGCTGCCAGAGCCGGTGAAGCAGGAAGAGGCTTCGTCGTCGTGGCACAGGAGATGAACAAACTGTCCGCTCTGACCAGAGATAGCATCGGACAGATCAATAAGCTGTTGACCAATATCTTCAACAGCAATGAGAAGGTCAGTGACAGTATCGATAACTGTATGGAGAGCTTTAACATCAGTAAGCAGATTTTCGATTCCGTGAAGGAATCCTTCTATACCATCAATAAGAATGCAAATATCCTGAATGAGGATATGAAGAAGGTTTATGAGGAATCCAGACTGATCGATGAGAATACCAAGGGTATCAATGAAAGAGGCTTAATCCTCCACGATGCTTCCAACGAAATCTCCTCCATCACCCAGGATGTGGCGGCAGTTACCCAGGAAGAGCTGGCGGAGAACGAGGAAATCAATAATCAGGCTTTATCTCTTCAGAATATGTTATCAGGCATAGAGAGACTGCTGAAGCGCTTCCGGACCTCCATCGTACCTGTCAGCCAGATCAGTCAGAAGAGATTACGGATTGCCATGGTAAGCCCTCTGGATCATCCCTTCTGGCACGGCGTAAGACAGGGTGCCCTGTATGCGCAGAATGAGCTGAAGACAAAGAATGTAGACGTAGATTACATAGGCTTTGAAAGAGTAGACGACAGCTTCAACAGGATCTTCCGTGAGAAGATCGATGCAGGCTATGACGGTGTGATCGCACCTGGCTTTATCGGAGATATCGAGACACATGTAGAAGCAGCGAATAAGAAGAATATTCCGGTAATGGCTTTCAACTGTGATTTCAAAGAAGGTACTGAGAGACTCTCCTACTTCGGTCCCGATGTCTATGCTGCCGGTCTGATGGCCGGTGAGCTGGTGGCGAAAGCAACCGAGGGAGAAGGAGAATACGCAATTATCCGCGGTGGCCTGAATACCTCCATCAACAAGGTACGCCGTGATGCGGTGCTGGAAGCCTTAGGTAAGAGAAAGAAAGTCAAGCTGGCCCTGGAAATCGAGGCTGAGTTAAGCGATGAGGTGGTATATAAGCAGGCGATGGAAGCCTTGGCTTCCTACCCGGATATCAAGGTATTTGTTATTGTAACCGGCGGTATTGCCGGAGCCGCCAGAGCCATCAGGGAAACAGGCAGAATCGGTAAGACCAAGCTGGTATGCTTCGATTATGATAATAATGTAATTGAGATGATCAAGGAAGGTATCGTATACGCTGCTATGGGTCAGGATCCCTTCGGACAGGGCCATGATCCGATCATTGCATTATACAATTATCTGGTGGCCGGAGAGGTACCGGAGAGTATCTCTTATACGAGAACCGAAGTCGTCGATTTCCGTAGTGTAAGTGAATAAAGCGCTCAATAGATAACATTTAGGGCTGCATCACAAGGAACCAATAATGGATTGTGATGCAGCCCTTTTGATCCCTTATTCAGTCTACTGATAAGTTAGAGCACTGTGTCAGCTGTCCGATATCCCTTTAGGGCATACGATCTATTATCGGCCTGATATATCTTAGCACATATCATCTGTGTCGGCCTGCTGATATACCTTAGCACATATCATCTGTGTCGGCTTGCTGATACCATCTCTTGATTACTGTTTCCGCCTTCTTCAGATGAATATCAAAGCCCCTGTCCTTCATCGCTTCCTCTCGGGTGCTATACACCTCCGTACTCCAGTCCCACCAGAAGGCTCCGGCAAACCACTTCTTATCCCGGAAGGCCATCAGACAAGAATCATAGAAAGCGGCCTGCTCCTCCTCATCCCAGGGGAGCTCCCTGTGAGCAAAATCCCAGGGCATCGTCGCACAGCCCTCCGCACTCCTGCAGCCGATCTCCATGAAGATAATCTGCTTCCCATATTTATCACTGATACGCTCCAGCCCCTCTCCCACCTTACTCCAGGCCTGAAGCATATGCTCCATCGTATCCTTCGGGACCTTACCGATGCGATAATAAGCACTGGTACCGATATAATCTACGGCATCAAACCAGGGAACCATCTCCTCCCTGCCGTGATTTGTGTTATAGACGATCGGACCGCTGTAGATGGCTCGGACCTTCTGAATCAGCTCCCGCCAATATGTCTCCTTCCGTTCTGTTCCGCTCATCTCGCAGCCGACACAAAGCATCTCACAGCCGGTGTCCTCTGCCAGCTCCGCATAGTGACAGAGAAAAGCCGTATAATATTCAAACCAAGCGCCCCAATAGCGATCCTGCCCCAACATATCCCCGTCGGGGAAATCAATCAAAGCCCGCCACATGTTATCTGCACTGTTAATGACCGGCTTTAAGCATACCTTAATTCCTCTTTCATGGGCCCGTTTTATGGCAAAGCTGATATCCTTATCTGTTATTGTCTTGCGATAATCGTAATATATCTCGGTGGAGGCAAAGCTCTTCTGCTCAACATAAAAAGCCAGGCACATCCAATTAATCCCCAGATCAAAGAGCTTGTCCTGAGAGGCAATTGCCCTCTCCGTCCGATAAGCTCCTCTGACTGCTTTCCAACCATAGGTAAAGCCCTTTATCCACATTCTTATGCTCCCTTCTGCTGCTGTCTATATCATGGCATCCATGTACTAGATAAATAAACTGCATCCCATCCTTCTAAGGCTTTCTATTCTGGTGTGGATGTCTTCCTCCCTGCATTTGAAATACCTGGCAAGACAGGGAATGCAGAGGTACTCCTTGGCTCCCCTGTTGACCAGCTTCAGATAAATGGCAATCTCATCTCTATCCAGCTTTTTGCCACATTCCAGGCAATAATTTGCCCCAGTCTCCATTTAGACCTTCACCAGCCTTGCCCGATAGATCTTACAATGATGGGGTTCCAGCCAGTGTGTCACATGCTCCTTGAAGATTCCGACCTCCTCATGCGCCCACAGATCACGAAGAGAAAAGCCGTAACCGGAGGAGGAGGGAAGTCCCATATCCCAGAACTGCAGGGAGCCCTCACCCCTGGTATCTCCCAGGTTAAATATTCCGATCCCGAAGCTCCCATCCGACAAGGGCTTCACATAGATCTTTACCTCCGGATTGTTCCACTGCTCCATACTATAAGCCTGTCTGCCCTCCGGATCCTGATTCAGGGCAATGACTTCCTTGTTGGTCAGAATCTCCTTGGTGGCTTCGTTCATATGACGGATGTCACAGCCAATCATCAGGGGAGAATTCATCATACACCAAAGAGAGAAGTGGGTCCTGTATTCTTCGTCCGTACAGCCTCCTAAGGCTACATTTCCCTTCCCATACATCCCTACGACCAACATATCAATATCATTGTAGCAGTAGGGAGCACTGTAGCATTCCCTATTCCATTGGCTTAAGGCCAGCCTCTTAATGGACTCCCAGTTATCCTGAATATCACCGGTGGACCGGTACATATGAGCACCGGTGGACCTGATCCACTCATGAGAGTTATCATTCCCCCAGTTGCAGGCCGAGAAGAGAATCTCCCTGCCACAATTCCGAAGGGCCATCCCCATCCGCTTATAAAGGATATGCCCCGGAATATGATGGGGCTTATAGCAATAATCATATTTCAGAAAATCCACACCCCACTCTGCAAAGGTCTGTGCATCCGTAAATTCATGCTCCAGACTGGAAGGGTGTCCTCCACAGGTCATGGTTCCCGCACAGGAATACATACCGAACTTTAAGCCCTTGGCGTGGACATAATCAGCCACTGCCTTCATTCCATGAGGAAATTTTCTCGGATCGGGAACCAGCAGTCCATTGCTGTACCTCTTCCTCTCCGACCAGCAGTCGTCTATAACCAAATATCTGTATCCTGCCTCATATAAACCGGTGTCATGAAAGCAATCGGCGGTACTGCGGATCAAATCATCGGATATCTCCCACCCAAAGGTATTCCAGGAGTTCCAGCCCATCGGCGGTGTCTGTGCTAACATCCTTACGCCCCCTCTTTCTTATGAAATGTTTTATTTCTTCCTAAACTCATTATTACTTTCCTATAAGACTGCAAAAAATTGTTATGCAATGATGACCGATGCCAGATAGAAGGCCTTCTCTTCTGCTTCCTCCTGAATCCTAATTTCCAGGGTGTGGTATCCTCGCTCTCCGGAGAGTTTGATATCCTGAAGATAGAGACAATCCCCCCAGGTCTCCCGGAAGTTAGCATCGAGCACCGATGCCTGCCCCTCATCTCCATCTAAGACAGCCAGAGCAATGGGAGCAGGATGTTTGGCATACTTCCGATACTGGATTGAAATCAGGGAGGCAGTAACCTGAAAGCAGATTCTGTCTCCCCGACGGTATCCATACCAGCCTCCTCGGAAGACATCCCAGCATCCGGCCTTTGCTTCCTTATCCGTCAGAAATCCATACATATTGGGGGTAGTATTGATATTACTAAGGCGGATGGAGGCAAAGAACCGGTTGGCGGTCAAGGTGTTGCCGGGTATGGTATAGGTAGGTGCCGGATCTTGATATTGGTCTAAGCTCTGATAGATATCATCCAGCCGTTGGAGAATGACTCCGGCCACCAGCTCATGTCCGTAATCATTGGGATGCAGCTGGTCCGGAGTGATCTCTTCCCCTCTAAGAGTACCCTTTTTTACTTCCTCATAGATACTTTCCTTCATGCTGACAACAGGAAGGTCATAATAGGCAGCAACCTCATTATGTACCCTCTGGGCATTATGTCCGTCATCATAGAATACATTATTGAACAGAAACAAGGCAGGTTCTGCCGGATGCAGAAGAATTCTTCTGATCAGACCTTCGTAGGTTTCCTTATAGAAATCATTATCCTGATCATTTACACTGAACTCGGCGATTACGAAATCCGGATGAAACCGAAGCAGCTCCTCCTCCACCCTTGCCACTGCGAACTGAGAGCTGGTCGCTCCGACTCCTGCATTGATATAGGTCATATGGCTCTTAGGGAAGTGATTTTTCCACCACTGAAAGACATGAGCTGCATAGCACTTCTCAGGCTTACTGGCCAAGGAGCCGGCCGTGATGGAGCCACCGACAAAGCCTATCGTAAGGTCCTTCCCTTCCTGCGCTTTTCGCATCACCCGACGGATACGGGTAAGGTTGCCCTGATGAAGCTGTCCTCTGTCATTCATACTTTTCCGCTCTTGTTCTGTAAGCGTATGTGTCATCCTGATCCCTCCTGCCGACCTTTTGTTACATGATACCGTAATCCTTATCATCCTCATTGGCCTTATCATGACGCTTCACAAAATCCACAATCTCCTCCAGAGTCGTGAAGGCCAAGCCAACATAGGAGTCAGCTGCTCCATAATAAATAGCGATTCTTCCTGTAGCCGCGTCATTGAGCGTCGCACAGGGGAAGACCACATTCGCTACAAAGCCCCTTTCCTCATACCACTGCTCCGGAGTCAGAATGAAGCTTTCAGCTCTGTATTTAACGATGGAGGGCTGCTCCGAATCCAGGATGCAGGCTCCCATACTATATACATATCCGTTACAGGTTCCGGTAACTCCATGATAGAACAGAAGCCAGCCCTCACTGGTTTCGATGGGTGCTGCGCCTCCGCCGATCTTCAGGGACTGCCACCACTGCTTAAAGCCTCTTGCCATTACATGCCTGTGCTTGCCCCAGTAGACCAAATCAGGACTCTCACTTAAGAATACATCGCCGAAGGGGGTATGACCGCTGTCACTGGGCCTGGACAGCATAAGGAAATTGCTATTGATTTTCTTGGGGAAGAGTACTCCATTCCTGTTAAAGGGCAGGAAAGGATTCTCCAGCCTGACGAAGGTCTTAAAATCCTTTGTCTTCGCCAGTCCTAAGGCGGCTCCGTAAAAATCGGTACACCAGATGATATAATAGGTATCCTCAACCTTGATCAGCCGTGGGTCATACTCATAACGCGGCAGAAAAGGTTCTCCCTTTTCATTTACAAAGGGGATTCGATCCGGTTCAAAGGTCCAATGAATTCCATCCTTACTATAGCCAAGGTACAGATGGGGAACGCCGTCTGTCTGCTCTGCCCGGAACACTCCGATAAACTCTCCCTGGTAGGGAACAACCGCACTGTTGAAGATTCTGGCTACTCCCGGAATTGGATTGCGGTCTATGATGGGATTCTCCGTATACCTCCAGACTGGACCAAATTGGTTGGCAGGCTTCTCCTGCCAAGGTATATTGGGTAGATTATCGGTGAACATCGTAACTTTGCTCATGCTAATTCTCCTTTATGTTATTTTAATAAAACCTTTCTTATGATAGTCCTAATAGGATATTAGGATACTCCTTCTCTATCTAACTCCCTCCGGTCTGTCAGGCTTGCTCACAGGCTGTAAGCTGCCGGGGAAATAAAGCGATTACCCTAGCCTACGCATCGCCGGATGATCGGAAGGAGGAGCATTCATATTAATAAAATCTGGATTTAACTTTCAGTTTACACTTTATTTTATTCCATGTTGTTGTGAACGAACAAATACATGATATTTCTATAGCCAAGAAACCTGAACGAAAGTTTAAGACAGCTGATTTACTTATATTACGAAGAAAGGACTGCAGTGCCAGGGTATGGCGAGACGAAGCTCCGATCAGATCCGGCACTGCAGCCCTCAATTCATTCATACTATTCTTACGGGAAGGTCCGGCTCAATCCCTTACTTCTCATAGAAATAATTCAATGCCTCCTGGAGCACCGGTTTCGCGGATTCGATTGCCTGTGCAACGGTGGTATCCTTTCTTACTACTACCGGCCAGAAGATCATGTCACTTAATCTGAAGTAGTCACCTAAGCTGTTCCAAATATCCAGCTTCATATTCAGACCGGACTTATATGCGATATCCACATCCTCCAAAGAGTTGAAGCATGCTTCGAAGGCTGTCATATCATCACGAAGCTCCGGATCACCCTTGTGCCAGTTCAGGAATTCTTCGAAAATCTGCAATACCTTACCGGGCTCTTGCACACCTACAGGAATGATATACCAGTTACCTGCAACCGGACTATACATCTTGGAAGCATCACCACTGGGTCCTGTCGGATAAGGAACCACATGATATTCAAAGGGTAATTCCGCTCCCTCTGCAATTGCTGCCTTCTTCTGCTGGTCCAGAGACCAGGCCTGGGCAGTCCAGAACATAACCTTACCATCGGACCAAGCAAGGAGATTATCATCCCAGTCGTCCCCGTTCCAAGGTCTGGCGGACATATCCTTATTATACAGACGGTCAATAAACTCGAAGGCTTCCACTGTCTGGGGCTTACTGATGCCTTCTGTGGTGGTTGCCGCAATCTCTCCTCCGTTATTCATAACCATACCGTTGATCAGGTCAATAAAGCTTCCGCCGTAACCGTAAATGTCAGTGGTACCGTCGGCATCCGTATCCCTGGTTCCTGCCTTGGCAAGCTCTGCAAACTTATCCCAAGTCCATTTACCATTCTGATAGAGCTGCTGAGGATCCTCCAGCCCCAAATCATTCAGCATGGTTGCATTATAGCCTAAGAAGATACCGTGCTGTGTAACACCCTGCTCTGTGAAGAAATAGGTTCCACCTAGGCCTTCCAGAGGCTTAATCACCTTCTGCTCTGCGAAAAGATCGGTATATTCGGGAGCAATTGCTTTCAGATCCTGAGCCAGACCATTCTGAACCGCAGGAATACCGAACTGAAGATCTGTCAGATAGATATCACATTCGGGGGTTCCGGCAGTAACAGAGGTATTGAGACTGGATATGGTTCCGTCCCAACCAAAGTTGACAAACTGTATTTTGCAGTTGTATTTCTCCTCTATCCTTCTGATATTGTCCAGTTTCATCTGCGCTGTTTCCGTATCAATGACGCTGGCATCATCCATTACATCATCATGGTCACTGGTATAGTAGTAATCCCACCAGATACCAACCTTAATGGTTCTTCCGCCAAAGTCAAAGGCCGGATAAGGATCCACTTCTTCCGGTTCGGGAGTAGCTGTAGCGTCAGCCGTCTCATTCTTCTGATCAGCTGCCGGGGCTGTGGTAGGTGTAGCCTCTGCTTTGTTCCCTGTATCTTTGGAATCATTTCCACCGCATGCAGTTAAGGAAAGCAGCAGCATGGATATGCACAGTAACAGTGCAATCATTTTTTTGCTCGTCTTTTTCATTCGAGTCCTCCTCCTATTTAATATTTATTAAGCTCTATTTTAAAAGGGTTGACCATTGGTATCAGCCTACGATACCGCTGCGTTCCACGCCCTCCATAAAATACTTCTGTAGGATCAGATAGATAATCAATATCGGCAATATTACCAGAATCACTCCTGCATAAACATAGAGCTGTGTAATCATCGGGTCTCTGATCTTGTCAACGAAGCGGATGGTAGCCTGTATCGTGGACAGGCGGAAGGAAATATTGTGCCCCGAGGGCATGGAGAAGAGGCTGACATAAAACATGTCATTATACTGCCATACCATGGAGAACACAGCCACAGTCAGGACAGCCGGAATCGCATTGACTAGCATAATCCTGAAATAGGTATAGAACATTCCGGCGCCGTCGATAAAGGCAGCTTCTTCAATTTCCTTGGGCAGTCCTCTGAAAAACTGCCGGAAGATATAGATAAAGAGCCCGGAACGTAAACCCGTACCAAAGAGGGTCATCAGGTACATCGGCAGCTCCGTTGACAGAAGATTCAGGGGTTTGCCTCTGATCAGCCGGAGGATGCCAAAGATATCCCAATTTCTGAAATGCTGATAAACCGGCAGCATGATGGTATGGGCGGGTAAAACAATCGTTACGATGACAAAGGCAAACAGCAGCTTCTTAAAGGGGAAGTCAAATCTTGCAAAGCCATAACCGCACATGGAGGCGATAAATATCTGTATCAAAGTGATTGTAGCCACATAAAACAAAGTCCAGCCCAGGGTTTTAAAATAATCCAGACGAAGGAAGGACAGACGATAATTATCCGTATTCGGCTTTAATGGAAAGAGGAACACGGAAGGGTTATACACATCCGAGGCTGAATAAAAGGAGTTACTGATGATGTTGATCACAGGTCCCAGGATAATGTAGGAAATCCCCAACAGTATCATAAACTTAAATACCGATAAGAGGAAGGCCTTAGATTTATGGACCGCTCTTGCTCTTTTATTGAGAAATACGGTATCACTGTTCCTCTTCCTGATCTGTAAACCGATCTCTTTCAGCTTCAAGGTAGCTTCCTCCTTCCTAATTGTAGTAAAAGGTTTTTCTGGTAATCAAAGCCCCGACCACCAGTAATATGGTACATACCAGCAGAGTACTGATCATACTCATGGCAGAGCTTAGGCCATAATCATAATTGGTAAAGGCTGCGGAATATGCCATATCCACCACCCGACTGTTGACGAAGGAATCCACAATGGTATATACCACGTTGGTCAGGATCAGCGGTGAAACCATGGGGAAGGTGACCTTCCAGAAGGTCTCATAGCCCGTCGCTCCCTCGATCTTTGATACCTCATACAGAGAAGGGGAAACGGATTGGAGGGCTGCAATAAAGATGATGATCTGAACACTGGATGCTCTTACGATATCAAATATTCTTCCGACCAGTCCGACGATGTAGCCTGCGGCCCGGTCCGGCAGTCCCAACTGTCCTAAGAGATCCATGAAATAATCTATATTTACTCCGGAAGGCTGGGCAAATTCCACCAGCATCGCCCCTCCACCGCCCTGGACATTCTCAGTAGCAAGCTGTAAGGATTCCAGGACGGCACCGGAGCCAAGTATAATGGGAAGGAAAAAAATTGCACGGATCAGTGCCCGTCCTTTAAACTTGGTATTCAGCAGTATCGCTATGAACAGGCTGAAAAAAATGATAAAGGGGACATCAATGAGAATTTCCTGCAGGGAATTCACCAGTACCTGATTGAAGGTTCCATGCTTGGTAAAAGCATAGATATAGTTATCTAAACCGATGAAATCCGCTATGTAACCACCGGTTTCCGCAATGGATATCTTGCTTAAGGAAAATTGCGTCGTCAAAACCAGACTGCGCAGATAGTATACGAAAAACCCGATCATCCAAGGGGAAATGAACAATAATCCGATGACAGCCCTCTTCTGCCGTAATGTCATTCTGCTCTTCTTCATTCCTCTACCCCCTTCAGCGTATAGCCCCTGGCGGGAACCTTCGTACCGGAGATCTCTACGTCTGTTTTTGTATAATTCACATAGAGGACGGTTCCATTCCCATAGGTGATTCTCTTTACTCCGTCCTGTATCCTGCTATGGTCCGTAATGGTGCTGCCGGTCACCGCCTGTAAGGCTTCATTGGTCTTGCGATAGATCTCGGCCGCATCCTTCAGCCAAATTTCATACTGGGTAGAATACAGGTGATTCATGCCGGAGTATTTGATTTTACTGGAATTCTCATAGGATAAGGTAAAGTGGGGAGACATACCGAACTCAATGCTCCTTAGGATGATATCCTGTTTATCGTAGCTGTCACTTAGGTTGATTGCCACGGAACTGTAATCTATACAGCCATGGATGACCATCTGGTAGAAGGGTACCTCTTCATCCACGACATAGAAGGGATTGTGGCTGGCAGGAACATTCTCCAGATCCTCGGCATAGGCCCAGGAATAAGCATTTCCACCGTTGATCATCAGATGATCCCTTGCGCCATCAATCTTCTCCAGCTGGCTGATGATGACCTGTTTGGCCTGTTCCCTGTTGATTACATTGGATCTTCTCTTATCCGAAGCCACCATATCTCCCATATCTCTTAAGGAGATTCCGGTGATATCGACCTTCTTAATCTCCTTTAAGAACTGCTCCACATGGCGGACGAGGAACTTCGGTGACAGAACGTTATACATGGTCTCAAAATATCCCATGGGGCCGACTCTCAAATAGGCCGGGTTCACCTTACCGAAGGCCACTGCATAACCGTTATAATATCTGGAATTTTCCATCTTCCAGTTGTAGTGATTCTCTGCTTCGAAGGACACCCTCTGGATTCCTACATCACCATACAGGCGGATGCCTGCCTCCTCTAAGGTCTTGTTCAGGCGTTCCAGCTTCCTCTTGCCCCCAAGCTCCTTATCTACCTTTAGCTTATGGAAGGTTTCGTGGTAATAGCCCCCGTTGAACCAACCAAGGTAATTTACCCTAAGATTTGCGATCCCCTGATCCCGGAAGGCATTGAGAATGATTTCAGCCTCCTCGAAGCTTGTCATCGGATACACATCCAGGTAGGATACACCGAGAACACTTTCCTCCAGTTTTACTCCACCAACCAGATCCAGATAGAAGGGAATGGAAGCCTCCTCTTCCTGAAGGGATAAGACTCCTCTGTCCATCAGCCTCTGCCGGTAGAAGTTCGCCATACCGGAGTAGCTTGCTTCCTCGCTGGCTAAGAAGGAATAATCCACAGTCAGATTCAGCTTGTAGATATCCTTTTCCAGAACCGGCAGGTCTGCCGCCTCTCCTTCCGCTCCAAACATGGATACCTTCTCTGTGCCTCTTAAGACAAAGGAAGGATAAACAAAGTTATAACTGTTTACACCTCCGGATACGGCTGCCATAATATTGGCAAGGGTGTCCCCAATTCTGATCTCGGCAAATACCGCGCTCTTGTCACGCTTGATTCCGAAGACCGGAATTCTAACCTTTTCGGTCTCCTCTACTACCGTAGCGGACTGGGTGGTCTCATCCATGCCATAGACATATTGATTATATTTATCGTTCTTTTTGCCATTATTAAAGTAAATCAGGGAACCGGTCCCATTTGGCACCAGAAGATAGCCCTCTTCCTGCATTCCGCCCGCACCGAAATAGCTTAAGAGGTCGATATTGGCGAGCCGGCCGCTGCCGGTCTCCTGAATCTTCTCAGTCGGAATCGATACTGTCAGGGTCTCTCCCTCCAGACGGTATTCCAGGGGTATGGTAAAGGTCGTACGCTCCGGCATGCTGCCTCCGGCCGCAGCCGCTGCATCCTCATCAAAATCAGCCTGGGTATAACCGGCCTTTTTCACCAGCTCATTCCACTTCTGTAAACCGATCGTATATGCCTTGGCGCCATCGGTCAGCTCCAGGAAGCCCTCCACATTTTTTGATTCCATATAATTCTTACGAATGGTTTTGGCATCCTTCTCAGACAGCTTGCTTAAGATTTTCTCCTGCAGCCTCTCCTCTGTAATAATGGGAGGCACCAGTCCGGTAGGACTGTCCAGGTTACCCAGCAGATAGGTGTAGCGGATTCCCTGTTCCAGTGCTTCCAGGGTATATTGCCCTCTTTCCACACTGTAATCATAATTATACATATTGACCATCGTCATGCTTAGGTCATAATAGGTCAGCATGAATTGGGAGTTCAGTGCAATCTTATTTCTTCCGGTAGCTATGCCGTCAGAGCCCCTGTCTACAGGATTTGAATAGGTGATTTCACCGGACCTCTTATCATAAACTGCAACCTCAGTCGTCTTCAGATTCGTATATAGCTTCAGATAGTCGCTCTCTGCCGCCAGTACCATACCCTTCACCTTAGGGTCTGTATCCTCAAGGGCGGTAAATTCCCTACCCTCCTCATAGCTGTAGTCCGTCAGATACTTGCGGTACTCCATATAGTTAAAGTAATGAATGAAAAGATAGGCGACATAGATGATCGCCCCAAGGATTACGGCAGGGATGACTGCATAACGGAGTTTGAATTTTCTCTTCATGGTCTATCCCTCCCTATGCCCTTAACACCAGCTCCGTGTATGCACTCTTAAAGAACAGGTAAACCTGATTCAGCAGTGAATACAGCAGCATGATGATAAAAAGTATAATCAGCAGTGCAACAAAGGTCAGCAGCAGGGTAAAGAGTGTTTTACCAAAGCCGAAGTTATGTATGATCATAATTCCGATCAGCAGGATTACCACAAACAGCAGTATGGAGATACCCTTCAGCAGGGAATAGATTCCCTCCTCATCCGCTGCAATGAACCAGGACAGGATGGTCACCGGCAGGAAGGTCAGGACCATGGGCAGCATGGAGTATCCCATGACTGTCAGAATATCCTTAAATCTCCCCTCTCCCTCCAACAGGCAGGTGATGGACCAGTTGGCAACGGAAAACAGGAGGACTGCAAAAAATATACCGATGATTTCCGTTCTGCTGTCCACATATCTCGTATTGACCGTATTCACCACAAAGCTGGCATACTTCCGATTCAAGGAGAAGGATAGGGCAAAGAGGAAAATCAAAAGCATGGCAACCGGAACACTGCCCTTTCCCCTGTGTCTGACCTGGTAAAAGCCGTCAAAGGGATGGGTGATGACATAGAATGGATATAAGAGTTTCTCCTTCTTACTCATCCTCATAGCCCCCTTTCTGCTTCCTTCTTCTGACCAGTCTGTTTACGATTGCTGCTACCACCAGAAGTGTTATGCCTGTCAGGATAAATCCCAGATTATCCTTTAATATCTCATCCCTGTAACGCTTAAAGGCAATGGAGTAGTAGTTTCGTTCCATACCTAGCTTCAGGTACTTCATCGCTGTTTTGTTCTCACCGGCCGCCAGATAAGCCTTACCGATCCCGACATAGGCCAACTCAAAGTTCGAATCCAGCTCCAGCACCTTTTCCCAAAGAGCAACTGCCGCTGCTTCATCCCCGTCATAACGGAGGGCAACCGCCCGATCGATCAGCTTGCCGTATTCCGTAGCGACAAAGGTGACCAGCTCGGCACGTTGAGAATCTAAGACCAGTATCTTATCCTCCTTCATCTCGATGGCAGCGGGCAGTCTGAAGGTTCCCTCCTGGCTGCCCATGCCTCCGAAGATATAGAGGAGGTTTCCTTCATGATCATAGGTAAAGATACGACCGCGGATCATATCCAGTATGGAATAGATACCGTTTCCCCGGTATACCACATCCACGATTCTGGAGGGTCCGGCATATTCAGCTCCGCTTCGGTAGTAGAAGTCTCCGCTTAAGATCCCCCTACCTTCACTGTTATTGGTATTCTTCTTGATTACGTCCTGTCCTTTGGAATTTAACCTGCGGACGGACTGAAGTGCATCAGGGTCCACATTGGTGGCATAGATGAAGCCGTCCGGTGCGATATCAAGTCCTGTGAACTCCGTCGGAATGAACTGTAGCTGACGCTTTCTCTGTGCCTTGGTGGAAAGTCTTCTCCAGAATTTCTCGTAGGCACTGATGCTAACCTTAATGGTCCCTACGAAGCCGGTAAAATTCCCATCCGGATCAAAGGCCAGGATACCTTGAATCTTTCCCTTGGCTATGACATAGACTCTGTCTGCATAATCCACAGTCACCTTCAGTGGGGAGAAATCGAAATCATCGGCCAGAACCTCTGATTTCGGATTGCTGATGATCTTCAGAAGACTTCCGTCCTCCTTTAGAGCCACAACACGTTTATTCGCCGTATCCGCGATGTAAAGCTCATTCTTCGGCGTGACATAGACGCCGCTGGGCTTGTTGAAATGATCGGCAGCTCCCTGATTATCAAAGCCCTCCACCAGTCTCGGATTCTTCATCTCGGAATCCAGGATAATGATGCGGTTGTTACCGGTATCGGCGATATATACCCTACCATCCTCTGCCACATAAAGATCCAGAGGCTCCACCATGGCTCCTACCCCCAGCTTGGCTCCGGACAGATTACCGTCCGGTATATAGGCGGCAGGTGTATAATAGATATCTCTCCAATAATCATAATTATAGGTCTGATAAGGCACATTGGAATTTGCCGATGCATATCGGCAGTCCAAGGTCAGCATCATCAGAATTAACGGTATCAGTAGCAGTTTTCTGCGTCTCATCCCTTCACCTCATCGAGTATAGCTGTTTATGGTTATGTGATGCATTGGTATAACAAATCAATCGTTCTTTTCTCTTATTCCTTCATTCCTGAGGTTGTCATGGTTTCGATGATGCTGCTCTGACAGATAATGAAGAAGGTAATCGGTACCGCGGCAATAATAAAGGTAACCACATTGGCTGCCCCTTGTCTGGCCGGTCCACCGTTTACGATCTGGTTCAGGGCATATTGCAGGGGCTTCAGCTCCTCATCCCGCAGGAAGGTACTTCCCGTATTGCCCCACATGGTCTGGAACTGAAGTACGGCAAGGGTCAGCCAGGCCGGCTTCACATTGGGCATGATGATGGTCCGGAAGATCTTATATTCGCTTGCCCCATCCAGCCTAGCCGATTCGATCAGGGAATCAGGAATCTGCTCCATGAACTGCTTCATCAGATAGAGCCCCAACCCATAGGCAAAGGCCGGCATCATGACCGCCAGATAGGTATTGTTAATTCCCAGCTTGGAGATGATCAGATAGTTGGGGACCTGAGTCACCTGCCAGGAGAACATCAGAGACAGGATTACCGCACCGAATAGCAGCTTCTTCCCGGGAAAATCATGCTTTGCCAGCGGATAAGCCGCCAGAGAGGCAAGCAGGACATGACCCAGGGTGCCGCCCCCGGTGATGATAATGGTATTGAATATGTATCTTGACAAGGGCACCCAGGAATTTGACATCAGGATAATCAAATCATAAAAGTTATCCAGGCTCGGGTTCCTTACGAAGATCGTCGGAGGATAGCGGAAGGCCTCATCCAGGGGCTTCAGTGCATTATTTGCGATCATGACCAGGGGCAGTACCATAAATGCCGCACAGACTCCCATAAAGATAAACAGGGTAAGATTGCCCGCCATAGACCGGTTCAGATTTTTCTGCTTCCCTCGGAAGATCCGCCTTCTGGGTTTCATATAATCTCTTGCCATCATAGCCTCCCAACTGCATATGCTTGCTGCATCTACTGTAAATATGAATACGCTTTGTGAAGCGGAAGCCCTACATCAGCTTCCGACCTTTTTCAAAAGTCTCTGAATCAGCTTATTCGAGCCGATCATCAAGAGGAACAGAACTGAAGCAATTGCCGCGGCATAACCCATTTCATAACGGATGGAGCCATAGTCCAACAGATGGGTTACCACTGTGGTACCGGCATAATTGACGCTGGGATTGCCCGCCAGGTTAATCGAAATATCCGCCACGGCAAAGGACTGGGTGATCTGCATCACCGCACCGAACATCAGCTGCGGCTTCATGGAGGGCAGAGTCACATACCACAGCTCCTGCCAGCGGTTCTTGATACCATCCACCGCTGCCGCTTCAAAGAGACTCCTATCTATGGTCTGAAGACCGGCAATAAAGGTAAGAAAACCGGTTCCGAGACTGAGCCAGAGCTGCACTACGATCAGGAAGGGCAGCACATATTTTTCTGTCTTCATCCATACGATTGCCGCATTGATCCAATCGTTCTTTAAGAGGAAGCCGTTCAGGTATCCATAACGGTCCCCCCGGAAGAAGAGATTCCATACCAGATAGGCATTTCCTGATATGGACGGTGCATAGAAGAGCAGGGTCAGGAAGGCACGGACCTTCCCCCTGAATTCATTGATGATCCATGCAAAAAGCAGGCACATGATATAGCTGATCGGACCGGTTATTACGGCAAAGATCAGAGTATTCGTAATTGCTTTCTTAAATACCACATCATCAAGGAAGAGCCTGACATAATTGTCCCAGCCGATAAAATCCGGAAGCTCCAGGACGTTAAAGTTGGTAAAGCTGAAGATGATTGAGGTAATCACCGGTAATATGGTAAATAAGAAGAACAGTATAAAGTAAGGCGCCAGCATCAGGTATGAGGCTTTGCTCCGTCTGATCCTTGTGCTTAATGACCATTCCTTCTTAAGATATGAATTATCCTGCTTATTTCTCATTCTGACCTCCCTGCCTTAGGTTCACGGTGCCTTTCGAGCTTTCAGCTCCGCGGGATAACGGAAGCCTTCTATTCGGATGCCGTAGGCAGTCCGAATTCCTTCCGCTTAAAGGTGATCTCTTCATTAATATATCTGATAAAGTCAGTCAGGGCTTCCCTGGGCTGCATCTTATCCTTATCCTCGGTGATAACCACCTTATAGAAGGCATTATTCACATTACGCCAGGAGTAGTAGCCTCCCGGAACCTGTCTGATGCCCTTGATCCATTCAAATTGGCTCTTCAAGGCCCGGTAATCCTCTGAGGGCCAGGGCAGCGCTTCAAAGGCTTCTATGTTGGCGGAGGGATAACGGGCTGCTGCTCCGAGCAGAGCCTCCATCTCACGGCCATACTGGGTCTGTATCTCGCCGGATACCCACCATTTCATAAACTCCCAGGCTGCTTCCTTCTCCTTCGACTGCTCCATCATGATGGTGGCAGTTCCGGTGCTGGTTACGGAGTAGTCCACAGTTCCGTCTTCCTTCACAGTACCCGGTACCATGGAGAAGCCCCATAAGCCCTTGATATCCGGTGCGGATACCTGCAGCTGATTGTACAAGGTAAAATCTGCTATGATAATCGGCGCTTCTCCGGTACGAAAACGCTGATCCACAGGCGCTTCCCTCTCCAGCTTATAGTCTGTATAGAATTCGCAGTATTCCTTAAAGGCCCGGACCGCAATATCGCTGTCCAGTGCGGACTTGGTGGCAGCTTCGTTATAGTAGGTCCCGCCCATCTGGTACAGCAGCATCGCAAAGCTCTGTTCTGAAGGCAGCATACCAAGATCCATCTGATTCTTATATAATACGGACAGGGCCGTCTTCATCTCATCCCAGGTAGTCGGAAGCGGAAGCTTGAGCTCCTCCAGTATATCCTTCCGGTAGAACATCATCAGGCAGGTCTCTGTCTCCGGCAGGGCAAAAATCTTCCCATCGAATTCGTAGGCGACCAGGGCGCTCTCCCGGAAGTAACCCTTTATCTCGGATAGGTCGGAAAATCTGTTGAGATCCACCACTGCATTTCTCATGCCGTAATTCATCGGCAGTTCGTTCCCTACCTGAACCGCCACATCCGGCCCCTGACCGGCAAGGGTGGCCTGCAGCAGGGTACCCATATCCACCAGCTGCACATTGACATTAATATTGGTTTCCGGAGTGAAGCTTTCATCGATCAGTGCCTTGAGTATATTGGCTTGATCTCTGCCCGAGCCGATCCAGACGGTAAGCTGCCTGCTCTCTTCCTCCTTCTTCGCTACATTGCCGATGGTATTGTAATCTATGATAAAGGAATAAAAGAGGGTCTTGAGCATATGTAAGAAACGGTCCCATAAGGAATTTTTCACCTTGGGTACCGGCTGATCCGGCGAGTGGACATAAATGGTATCCAGGGCCAGAGGCTGGTCCAGAACCTGGGTAATCCAGTTGCCCAAGGCGCTCATATCGAGCTTATAGGCAGCCAGGGACTTGGTAAATCTCTCTACATCCCCGATCAGGAAGTTCAGCTCCTCCACCATAGTGGTCAGAGCAGCTTCCCGGTTACTGCGGTTCCCGGCTACGGTAAGCAGCGAATCAATGGAAGAATTTAGCCGATCCCTTACCGCAATCAGCTCCTCCCTAAGTCCCGGAATACTCTCCTCCAGGTTATAATCACGATACTGATCCGGCTCCACTCCCGTGATCCGGATAACCTTACGGTAGATGGCATTCAGGTCCAGCACCGATTCCTGGACCTCGGCAATGATTTCGGAGAAATCACCGAGTACCACTTCCATTCGGAGGGTATGACTTCCCTTCTCCAGATAAAACTTATATTTTTCTCCTTCCCCCTCCCGGAAGGTAGACATATGCCAGGAATCCTTGTATTTGAAGCCATAATCGGCCAGCTCCTCAAAGGGCACCTCACCATCCATCATTACCTTTCTTGAGGTGTAGATCCCTCTGACGAAGTTCTGACGGGCATGTAAGGTGATGTAATAATAGCCGGTCTGTTCCACTTCAAAGTCCCATTCCAGCCATTGTCCCACGATTCTCCAGCTGGAATTACTGCCGATCGTATTATTCCTTAACTGCTTTGCACTATAGGGATATACGGCAGGTGAGGATTTATCCTGGGAAGGATACAGCATCTGCGAGGATTTACGGTCTGCTTCTTCAGCATGAATGGTCACCAGTTGGCCGGTCGAATCGACCGCCCCTGTCGCATCCCATTCCGCCTTAGTCTCATCGTAGCTCCGGATCTGCTCCGGATTGTTCAGAATAAGTCTTCTTAACAGCATTGGTTCTCTACGGGAATACAGAGTGATCGTATGGGTCCCTTCCGTGAAATAGATGGAGAGCCTTCTGGTCTCATAGCCCTCGCTGTCAAAAAGATAACCGGTGATCCACCGGGGAGCCTCCACCTGCTTGGGCTTCAGGTCATTGCCCCGATTGTCCCGCTCCCAGGTCTCAGACTCATTGACCCAGATCCGGGAGAATTCCACCAGATCAAGCTGGCTGAAGGGCAACATACCATCGATAAAGATACCTCTCTGAATGGAGGCACTCTTGCCTTCCACCGGATAATACAGCAAGGAGAGCTCATAGAAGCCTTCCTCCTCGATCTCTACCTCATATTCTATCAGGCCTTGTTCCTCGGTATAAACCGAGACTCCTTCCATCCCTTCATAATCTGTAAAGAGAACAGGCACCATCCCATCTGCCCGAACATAGTCCCCGGCCTCGATGACATACTCAGCAGCCGGCCTCTTCGACCTATCGTAATCAGAAAGATAATCCTTATAATCCACGCTATCGACAGTATTTCTGTTGAATAGCTCCATATATTCTTCCAGAGAAGTATCGGTCTTAGCACTGGCCGTATCCCTACCGGCTATGATATTACTGCAGCTTAACGCGGCAATGAGCATTACCGCCAGCAGTTGCTTCCTCCGTCTCGACATTCCCATGCTGCTGTCTCCTTCCCTATTTATCGTGCATATCCGTGCATAAATTATTGCATTTTATTACCCTATGTGTGCATTGTAGCATATTTACATATAAATGACAATACTTCTTTTGCTTGTTTTGCTCACATTTTCTGCACAAAAAAAGCACCTTCCTGCCGCCCTGCACACAGCTTATCTGTGCATTTGGGCCTGCATAAGGTGCCTGTACCGGCTTTCCGGTATTTGCTTTTTATTGTGCACTTGTCCTGTTGGAGGACTGACGGAAGATTACCTCCACTCCGATATAAACCAGCTCCTTTGGAAAGTTCGGATTTTGGATTCTCCACATCAGCTGCTGTACCAATCTTCTCCCCAAACGCTGATTCCCGACACGGACTGTGGTCAGGAAGGGTTCCGCCTGAGACATCCCTTCGACATTGTCATAGCCGGTAACAGCCACATCTCCCGGTACGGATAAACCCCTGCCATTTAAGCAGCGGATGACATACATGGCAATGTCATCATTGGCACAGACAATCGCCTCCGGCAGATACGGGAATTTGGCCAGAGCTTCCTCCACCTCATCATTTTTATAGAATTTACGGGCAGCATGGTAAGCAGCCACAATCCCATCCTCCGGTACGATACCCGCTTCCTCCAAGGCACTGATATAACCCCGATAGCGGTCATGGATGGACTTACAATAGGTGATATCTCCGACGAAGCCGATCTTCTTCATGCCCTTGGCAATCAGATCCGATGTGATTCTCTTGGTACTGCTCTTACCCTCGCAGATGATGATGTCTCCGTAATCGGATATGCTGTCGACATCTGCGGGAGCATCCAGGAATACGACGGGTATGCTTTGCTTCATGATCTGTTCGATGTACTCCCCGGAAAAAACACTGAGGATGATAATACCACTGATCTCTGCCTGAAGATCCAGGGGCAGAACCAGATTCTTCTCATCCTGTTCACTGATAAAATTAAACTGCAGCTTACAGCCATATTTATTCAATTCATCCGATATCCCCATGATGATGCTGTTCCAGAATACCGAAATCTCTCTGCGGGTCAGGACTACAATCGTCTTTGTCTCATCGATTTTATTCCGCAGCTTAAATTCATTTAAGACAACCGGCGACAGCTTGGAATATCCCATCTCATACGCCTTCTCGATTACGACATATCTGGTCTCATAAGAGACCGTATCACTATTATTCAATGCCTTGGCGACTGTATTCCGTGACAAATGCAGTTCCCTGGCTACATCCTGTATGGTTACCTTCTTCATAGCTTCTCCTTCCAAAGTTATGATAAATCCTGCGTATGATTACCAAATTTTGCACATTGCTTATGCAAATATAGTACATTGCAGTAAAATATGTGCAGAATATGCACAGATTATTGCATAATGGAAGTTTACTACATTATTTCAACTTTTTCAAGCACAATTTTACCCTATCCTACACTAATGCAAAGCTATGTAAAAGGTAAGTACATTCCGCATTCCTTAGCCCTTATACATCAGCTCAAGGTTACTTCTGATCAAGTCACACCGTTGTCTGACACATTCTGCTGAGCGCAGGGGATCGGAAGGCGTATGGAAGGTATAGTCGATCAGGCGGTCCAGGGTGGTAGAGGCCACATGCAGGCGGGTATCAGAGGAGGCATAATAGATATATACGCTTCCGTCCCCGTCCGTGATGGCACCATTGGAAAAGACAACGTTCGATACGTCACCCACTCTTTCCTCTCCCTGCGGTGCCAGAAAATAGCCCGAGGGCTCTGCAATCACCTTGCTGGGATCTTTTAAGTCTGTCGCAAAGATATAAAGGACATAACGCAGACCTGCGGCTGTATTCCTGACTCCATGGGCGATGTGGATCCAACCCCGGTCTGTCTTAATCGGAACAGCACCGGCCCCGTTCTTCGCCTCTGTGATGGTATGGTACTTCCTTCTGCTGGTGATAAGCTCCTCTCCGATCACTGCATGGTTGATGTCATCGCAGAAGCCGACACCGATTCCTCCGCCGGAGCCGGTCTCTATGAAGCCATCCATAGGTCTCGTATAGAACATATACTTACCGTTCACAAATTCCGGATGCAGAACTACATTCCGTTGTTGGGGAGAATGCAGGGTCCTAAGGTTATTCAGTCTTTCCCAGTGCAGAAGATCCTTGGTCCTGACGATTCCTGCCTCTGCTACGGCTGCGGACAGGTCCGGATTCTGAAGGTCCTTGCTCTCCGAGCAGAAGACTCCGTAGATAAAGCCATCCTCATGCTTGGTCAGGCGCATATCATAAACATTGGTCTCCTGCGGGCAGGTATCAGGCAGCACCACCGGGTAATCCAGGAAACGAAAGCCCTCCACCGGACTGTCACTCTCTGCCACACCAAAGAAGGACTTACGGTCATTCCCCTCTATTCTCGCCACCAGATAGTATTTACCGTTCAGCTTCAGGGCTCCGGAATTAAAGACCGCATTGACTCCTAAGCGTTCCATGAAAAAGGGATTTCTGCTTTCGTCCAGGTCATACCTCCAGAAGAGGGGGATATGACTGCTGGTCAGTACCGGATTCTGATAGCGTTCAAAAAGTCCGTTATATTCTTCCTTGATACAATTTTTCTTCTGAATCAGTTTAAGATAGTTCTCATATTCGGTTTGATATCTCGGATGCATGGCTCCTCCTTTAGAAGTACACATTTCTTTTGATAACTTCAATACACATCCGCCCATTATGATAAGGGCATTTCCAAAGTCCTGCGATTTCCTTCGGAAAAGGCTTGCCATAGCGATCCACTTCATTGAGCCACTCAGAGCCCGGTCTTTTGTCCAATATGTAGTTCTTGATAAAATCCCAGGTATTGCAGGCAGCGTATTTGAATTTGATACCGCCGGTCTTCTGGTAGCCATTCAGAAAACCGACAATGGCTTCCGCCTGGACCCACCAGACCTTTCTGGTATCCAGCTCTCCCTTACAGCACTCATTGAAGAGAGAGGTTCCGTCATATGCGATCTCCAGAATCCGTGCCGTCAGGTTCTTCGTGATGGTTGAGATCTTTGCTCTGTATACATCATTGGCCAGCAGCTCACAGCCCCGATCCAAAAGCCAGGCTGCTTCAATATCATGTCCATAGGAGTTCAGATCGATCAGGGTATTCATATCCCGGTCAAAGAAGACCTCCAATCTCCTTTTCTTGGGATTATAGATCTTGGTAGCAAAGATATCCAGAATCTGCTTCATCCAATCAGCGATCCGTTCGTTTCCGTCCACCCGGTAGAGCTCAGTATAGGCTTCAAAAATATGGAGCAGGGTATTCATGGTCCTTTCTGCCAGAACACCGTTCTCTGACAGCTTCTCATTGGATACCGGTTGAAAGGAGCGGTCGAAGGCCTCCAGATAGCCCCCTGCATCACGGCATCTGCTTTCGATCAGGTCTACCAGCTCATAAGCCAGCTTCAGGGCCTCCTCATTCTCCGATACTGCATAATAGGATGCAAGACCATAGATGGCAAATGCTTGGTTATAGGTATGCTTGGTCGTGTCCAGAGGCTGTCCATCACAGGTAACGGACCAATATAAGCCTCCATACTCCTTGTCATAAAAGGCCTCCTTTAAGAACTCGTAGGCATGGTCCGCATGCCGGAGACAGTCTGCATCTGTTGTGATTGCATAGGCATTGGAAAAAAACCAGAGGATCCTGCTGTTCAGGATCGCACCCTTGGCTGCGTTCTTATTCAGCTTCAGGTGGAAATCCATCTCACCATAATAACCGCCCAGGCTGTTATCCTTCATTCCCTTCCAAAAAGGGATGATGTTCTGTACCAGATGTCGCCTTATCTCTGCTTCACGCAATGTAATGACCTCCCGCCATCATTTATTCATTCATGGTTACATAGGATTCGATCAGCTCCAGCTCCCCTTCAAGCAGGTAGATACCATAGCCTGAAGGCAGAATGAAATGATCTCCTTTTCTGATCGGGATACCATCAATGGTACCCCCTCCCTGAATCACACTGACATTCAGAAAGCTATGAACCTGTTTTAACTCCTGTTTCCCCTGAAGGGTAAGCTTCGTTACCGTATAGTAGCTGCAGCGGATCAACTCTTCCTCCCTGCAGTCTCCATAGTCTGTAACCTTAGCATCCACCTGCGGATCCACATGGGGACAACGGATGACCTCCATACTTTGGGGCAGGTGCAGCTGCCTGGGCTTCCCATGCTCCAGCCGGTCATAATCATAGAGCCGATAGGTGATATCACTGCTCTGCTGGGTTTCCAGCAGCATGGTACCGGCCTTGATCGCATGGACCGTACCGGGCTCGATCTGCAGAAAATCGCCCTTTTTGATCGGCTTCAGACGAATGAGCTCCTTCCACCGCTTCTCTGTGATCAGCGTTTTCAGCTCCTCCTGATCCCCGGCATTATGTCCCAGAACCAGGGTCCCCTGCTCAGGGCAATCCAAGATATACCAGCACTCGGTCTTTCCCAGGGCTCCGCCCTCCTTCTCCTTCGCATAGACATCGTCGGGATGGACCTGGATACTTAAGTCCTCCTTGGCATCTATGATTTTTACCAGCAGAGGAAAGACCTCTCCGCCTAGATTCCCAAATAGCTCCCTATGATTCTTCCATAGCCAGCTTAAGGTTCTTCCCTCATAAGCTCCGCTTCTGATTCTGCAGTCACCGTTTGGGTGAGCACTGATAGCCCAGCATTCTCCCGTATGATTATCCGGTATGGAATAGCCGAACTCCCTCCGAAGGCGGTTTCCTCCCCATATCATCGTCTTGAATACCGGTTCCAGGAATATAATCTCTTTCATTCCGTCCTCCTTATGCATCTCATCCCCATGATTAATGTCCCGGTTTTATCCGAGACATTAAGGTTATCGATAACTTTATTTAATTCTAATCAAAGTCTTCTTATTTGTCAATGCCTTTGCCGGTAATATTCCGTGGAGCCGGCCCAGCGGAATCCCGGAGGACGATTCGTCCGCTGATGACCTTCCGTCCGCATTCCTGATGGGTATTCTTAATGCGCTTTATAATGGAATTTACCGCACTCTCGGACATAACCTCCACATCCACTTCCACCGTAGTAATCTGAGGACTGCTTAAGGTCGCATGGATGTAATTATCATAGCCGACCACAGAGATATCCTCCGGAACCCTGTATCCGGACCGCTTCAGCTCCTGAATAAAATAATAGGCAACCTCATCACAATTACAGACAAAGGCAGTCGGCATATTAGCGGGCAGGACAAAATCCACAAAGCTTCCGTCCTCATCCCTGTCCTTGAGAATCCACTCCTCTCTGACCCGAATTCCATTCTTTAGCAGAGCTTTATAATATCCGATATAGCGATCCATAATACTGCCGGTAGCATTGATGGTTCCTACAAAGCCAATCCTTGTATGTCCCAGGGAAATCAGGTAATTTGTAAGCTCGTAGGCTCCGTAGAAGGAGTCGCTTACTATGGTGTCCACTTGGAAATGGTCGTCATTAAAATCAAGAAAAATAAAAGGTAAGCCTGCTGCTTCAATCCGTTCCAGGTAGCTCCTGCGCATCTGACCCAGGAGGATGAGGCCATCTACCTTATTATTCTGAAGTACATGGGGCAGGATACCGTTCTTTTCGGCTTCTTCGGAGATTACCTCCAGAATTCCGAAGAACTGAAGAGCCATGAGATCCTTCATCAGCTGCTGATACATCTTGGAATAGAAGGCACTCTCATGCATGAACTGCTCTGCCACAAGGATGCCGATATTATAGTTCATTCCATCCTTCATACTCTTCGCCATAGTATTGTAACGATAGCCCATCTCATCCGCTTTCTGCTTTATCATGGTACGGACTGCCTCACTGACGCCCTCCCGGTTGGAAAGTGCCTTGGACACAGTTACCGTGCTGACTCCCAGTTGCATCGCAACGTCCTTCATCGTAATATTCTTGCCCATGGTTTCATCCCTTCGTAAGAACTCTTATTAAGCTATTATAACAAAGATAGGAGCTAATTTAAAGGCTTTATTTACCTAAAAACTGCAGATCAGGTCGATACAGATGACAAAGGACCTATCCTCCGATCCCCGGCACAGGAAGGACAAGGTTCTGCACAGACCTCCTGTGGCAGTGGAGATATACTCGCGGGAGCAATAAAGGTCTTCCGGATGCTTTACCGCCTGCCTGAAATACTTCTTGTCCCCGTGATAATCCCCGGGCAGGGCCGGCTTGAAGTTTTCATCCTGTTCCATGATGATTTCCGGATTTAGAATCGTCTTTGTAATCTGCCTTCCGTCTTCTCCGATCACATACATACATTCCACATCCCGCCGATCCATGATTTCCCTCTCCAGGACAAGGTTCATTTCCTCAATAGAACCGGTCTGCCTTAAAAGATCGGCCAAGTAATCCATCAGGGGTTTGGTCAGGTCCTTACTGATCTCCCTGTTCCTGGAGTCCTCCGCCTGATCCGACAGATGATATCTCTTCAAAACCTCCCTTAGTCTGCCGGATAATTCCGTCAGACTTAAGGCATCACTCTTGTTCGCCTGTGCATAAGAGGAATAGCTTTGCGATACCTCATAAATATTGGATATGATGGAGCTGGTCATATTGATTTTATGTGCCTGATCCGTACAGCTCACCGCAATATTCCCGCAGAGTCCGGCAAGGGTCTCGATGGAGGTCTGGATGGAAGCGAAGCTCTTTGCGGTCCTGCCTGCTACCTCGGCGCAGACTTTGCTGCTCATGATGCTGTTATTGATCAGGTCTGTTGTCTGGCGGACGGCAAGCTCACTTTTTGAGGCCAGAAGCCCAACCTCCTCCGCCACGACAGAAAAGCCTCTTCCTTCTTCACCGGCTCTGGCCGCTTCAATAGCTGCATTCAGGGACAGGAGCTTGGTCTGCCGCGCCAGGCCCTTCAAAATCTCAATAATCGATGAGATGTCCTTAGAGGATTCCGTAACCCTCTGAATTGATACCATCATTTGATCCATATACTCTCTTCCGGTCTCCGTTTCTCTTCTGATATCTGCAGCATTTTTTGCAACCTCTGAAGCATCTGCGGCATTTGCATCCGTCTGACCTGCTATATCGCTGATTGTATCGGTAAGGTCGCGGATCAGCTCCTTCTGCTTGATGGAATCCTGTGCAATCATGGAGGAGCCGTTTTCCACCCTCCCGGTCATCTGATCAATGTCACGGGATAACTGGTGTATCTCCTGAAAGGACCGATTCAGCGAATGCTTTATCTTATGAAGGGCATTTTTCACAGGCAGAAAATCTCCCCGAAACTGAATCTCCTCCGAAAAAGCAACTGCCATATTACCTGCAGAAAGATGGGATAATACATGGGAAATCTCATTCACATAATCGTTCAGGATGGAACCGATTCCGTTAATATCCCCTGCCAGGTCCCCCAGTACTCCGAACTCTTCCTCCTCCAGCCTATGCTCCAAATCCCCCTGAGTCATTCTGCTGATGATGTCTTTCACCTTTTGAACCTCCCGGATATAGAGATTCACTTCCGTATCCGTATTCAATCTGTGCTTTCTCATATGCATTGCTCCTTCCTTATCCCCCATCGTGCCTGTAAGGCTGCTTAAGCTGAATAAATCAAAAAAAGCGATAGGTTTTGCCCTATCGCTTCTTGGGGGTAGTTCTTTTTTTTATAATATAAAGGAATAAGCTCTCTTTGTCAACTATAATCTGACAAAGTTTTTACACAGTGACAGTAACCTTACTTGGCTCCTTTGCCAAACACCACTACCCAGATGGTCTTAAGAATAATTTTTACGTCAAGCTTCAGCGACCAATTGTCTATGTACTCCAGGTCCATCTTTACCACCTCTTCAAATTCCGAGATATTACTACGGCCACTGACCTGCCACAGACCGGTCAGACCGGACTTTAAAGCCAATCTCCTTTTATGCCAGCCTTCATATTGAAGGAATTCCTTCTCTGTCGGAGGTCTTGTCCCTACCAGGCTCATATCCCCCTTGAGGATATTAAAGAACTGGGGAAATTCATCCAGGCTTGTCTTGCGTAGGAATTTACCGACCTTTGTTACTCTAGGGTCATCGGTCATCTTGAACATCAGTCCATTGATCTCATTCTGATCCATCAGCTCTACCAGCCTTTGCTCCGCATCGGGGTACATAGACCGGAACTTGTAGATCCGGAAGCGTCTTCCGTTTCTGCCGATCCTGGTCTGGGAGAAGAAGATCGGTCCCGGGGATTCGATGAAGATGAGGGGTGCTATGAACAGGGTCAGCACTAAGGTCAGGATACAGCCCAGTAGTCCGCCAACGATATCTACCAGCCTCTTCAGCTGCAGCTGCTCCTCATTGAAGAGCCTGGTGCTGAAAGTAAGCACATTATAACCGTTCATATCCCTTACCACCTTCTCATGCAGCTTCAGCCCAAAGGTATTGATGCTCAGATTTACGACTGCTCCCATCTTCTCAAATTCTATAATGATCTTTTCCAGACTGATTTCATGGGGATAATCCTGTGGCAGATGAATCAGTACACAGTCCACTGCCTCTCTTCTGGCTACGGTAAACATATTCTCCCGGGATGCCTTTACCTCCACCCCGCTTATGTATTGCCCCGTCATATCCATATCCAGGACCGTGATATAGGTCACCTGACAGTTCCAATCGTTTTCCTTACGGATGCGTCCGAGTACGCCCGGAGCCAGCCGGGAGGTCGTGATTACCATTAGCTTGGAGCTTGCCTTGCTCTTCCGATAGAAGGATAGGAGACATACCTTATAATATTGCCTCGCCATATAGGTGACCAGGGTATTCAGGAGAATAAAGCACAGGAAGAAATACCTTGAATACTTTGCCCCTTCCTGAAAAAGAAACATAATAGCCGTCAGAACCGCCGATAAAAATACATTTAGCTTCACAACAACCAGGAACTCTTCATAGAAGCCCCTCTTAAAGAATCTGCTGTAGGTATTGTACAAATAATATACGACCACATATGCAGCCAGTATAATTGTAAAGGCGAAGCCATAAATACTATTTGTGAACAGGTAGCTCGGGATGCGTCCAAAACGGATCCAGGATGCCAACAGGAAGGCCGCGGTGATGCTGAGCAAGTCTATCAGTATGAGATAACGATTTGGTAACGTTCTATTCGTATGATCCATATAATCCCCTACCTATCTGTTTATGCATACTTTTCTTCATCAAAGCTGTCGTACAGCTCTTCCTTATGAAACAGCTGGTGCTTTCTGGCGATCTGTGTACAGCCAAAAAGCAAGAGGCTGATGATGGATAAAGTAATTGCCAATGCCTCAAAATGCAAACCATCCTGATCAGAGCTGTGCCGATGATACAGAATTCCACCGTCGGTCGTAGAGATCGTATCTATATTCCCCAACAAATCAAAGGACAGCTTCAGACCGCAGCTTTGATAGATCAGCTGGGACAGATGGCTTGCAATCCCCTTTGTATCCAGGGACATCTGCTTCAGATCTCTCCTGCCCTCCAGCATGATGATATGATTCAGCTCTTCTATACTTTCTGTTGCCTCTTCTGCCTCTTCCTTCGTCAGTTCGACTCCCTTACTGCCCAGATATGCTTTCAGCTGCTGGTACAGGCGTGCAAATACGTTATCCGCTGCAGCCGGTGCAAGCAGCAGTTCCGGTGCATCAGCGCCAAGTCCGGTAAGGACCTTAAGTTCATTTGCATTCAATTCGGGTTGTAAGTACAGTCGGCTAAACTCCGTCGTCAGAATACGATTATCATAATTACTATGAACATTGGCTTTTGCAAACACAACGATTAAGGTGATCGCGCTGAACGCACCTAAGCTAATTACCGGAAGAATAATTCTTTTCCAATGCTTTCGTAAAGAAGACACCAAGATCCCCCCCTAAACTGTTATATCGCCTTTACAAGACTGCCACAGAATTGTATATTCCATCTGTCTGCCTGATATGCCTTCTTCTACAAAAATCAAACAGCCTCTTCCTTCCCAACATATTGTGTGAAGCTTCTATGGTTTGTTCTACATTACCTTAATATGATTTTCCAAATTATCCCAGCAAGTGCATTATATAATAAGTCTTTGGTGTTTTCAACCAGTTTTTACCATTTTTTATCCTGTTATTCTTCTAATATTACGCATAGAAATACATTATGCTTCCGCCTTTTTCAGCATATTACAGTACCTCCGTAAAACCTACAAAACGAAAGGAAAATATACAGGAGGATCAGTGCTATTTCGATTCATCCTTTCCTTGCTTTCCGAGCATAAAAAGAAGAATAGGAACTTCCTATTCTCATTTTTTCTGCTGCTAATCTTATTTATGACTTATGCTTATCTCCCCAAGGAGGGCAAGTCAGCTTCCTGATAAAACTTACTGTGTAGGAAGCTCCTTTACGGATTTCGTCCTTACCGGTACTCCCTCAAGGCCCCTTAGTCTTTTCTCCATCACAAGCAGATCCCACCATTGACCATGCTTATAGCCGGTCTTTTCATAGATGGCCACCTGTTTGAAGCCGAATTTCTTATGTAGCTCTGTACTGCTGTTATGCTGATAGGTAATCAAAGCATATACCATATAATAGCCCTGTTCCTTCACCAGCCCGAAAAGTTCCTCATAGAGAGCTGTGGCTATTCCCTGCCTGTGCGACTTCTGATCGATATAGACAGAGCATTCACAATCCCAGGCAAAGGCTGCCCTCTCCTTAAACCTGGAGCAATAGGCATAGCCCAGGATCACTCCATCCCTCTCATAGACCAACCAGGGAAAGTGCTCCAGCACCGTCTCCATCCGCTTTAGAAACTCTTCTAAGGGAACCGGATCATACTCGAAGGTAAACACAGTGTTTAAAATATAGGGCTCATAAATCTGATAAATCGCAGACGCATCCTCCAGGGTTGCCATTCTGATAACCGCATTCTCCGAGGTGAACCTTCTGATAACATCTTTCTCCATCGCAAACTCCTGTCAAGTAATTATTCTCATATTTAGCATATTATAACACCCTATCATCTCCTTGTCACTCCATTCATTACATCATCTCACAATGAAACCTTTATCATCAGAGAAGTAAGTAGTTTATTTATCTTAATAGAAATAATCGAATATCAACTCTGATAAAGAAGTGCTTCATAACTCCTATTTGTGGAGAGGATTTTGCATAAATAGAAAAGGCCAGCAATGATAATGCTGACCTAAAAATCTAATTATGCAAAATCCTTATATAAAATATCTAAACCAATCTTACTTCTCCACGTGATGACAAGCCACCAGATGACCCTGCTTCATCTCCAGCTCAGGCTTTACTTCCCGGCAAATATCTGTTGCACGAGGACAACGTCCTGCAAAAGGGCAGCCCTTGGGTGTATTGATCGGGCTCGGTACATCACCGGTCAGGATCTGGCGCTTCTTCTGTGCCTCCTGATCCGGGTCCGGAATCGGAACCGCAGACAGCAGAGCCTGGGAGTAAGGGTGAAGGGTCTTGGCATATAATTCTTCACTGGTAGCCAGCTCTACGATATTACCCAGATACATAACCGCAATACGATCACTGATATATTTTACGATATTCAAATCATGAGCGATAAAGAGATAGGTAAGATTCAGCTTCTGCTGCAGATCATGAAGCAGGTTGATGATCTGGGACTGTATGGATACATCCAATGCAGAGATCGGCTCGTCACATACGATGAACTCAGGTTCAATCGCAAGGGCTCTCGCAATTCCGATACGCTGACGCTGTCCACCTGAAAACTCATGAGGAAAACGATTTGCATGCTCCTTGTTTAATCCAACCAGCTCCAGCAGCTCATACACTCTTTCTTGGCGCTTCTGCTTGTTATACATGTTATGGATGATCATACCCTCTTCTATGATGGAACCTACCGTCATACGGGGATCCAATGAGGAATAAGGATCCTGAAAGATGATCTGAGCCATCTTGGCATAGGAGAAGAGTGTCTTCTTATTGATCTCCATATCCTTCTTACCGTGATATAGAATCCTACCGGTAGTAGGGGGATAGATCCCCATGAGAACCTTACCGAAGGTGGACTTACCACAGCCGGATTCACCTACCAGACCTAAGGTTTCACCCTTAAGGATGTCTATATTCACATTATTCACTGCCTTCAGGATACCGTCATTCACCCTGAAGTACTTGGATACATTCTGTATCTCAACCAGCTTATTCTGGCTATTGCTTGTAGTACTATTCTTCTTATCCATGTCTATTCACCTCCGCCCTGAGCGCCCGGGCAATCCGGATGCAATAACCAGCATGCGGATTTATGGTCTTTTTCAGGTATAAAATGAGGGGGCATCTCTTCCTGGCAGATCTTCATGGTATGAGGACATCTGCTGGCAAACGGACAACCTACCGGAGGATTTAAAAGATCCGGAGGTGTACCACCAATGGATACCAGCCTTTCACTGCGGTTCATATCTGTCTTGGGAAGGCTCTTAAGCAATGCCCTCGTATACGGGTGGGACGGGCGGTAGAAAATATCCTCCGCAGTACCGGTCTCTACGATTTTACCTGCATACATAACCGCTACTCGGTCAGCCATGCTTGCAACTACTCCAAGATCATGGGTAATCAGGATAATCGCCGTATTGGTCTTCTCCTTGATTTCCTTTAAGAGGTCCATAATCTGTGCCTGAATGGTTACATCCAGAGCTGTTGTCGGCTCATCTGCTATCAGAAGCTTCGGAGCACAGGAGAGAGCCATAGCAATCATTACTCTCTGTCTCATACCACCGGAGAATTCATGCGGATACTGTTTTGCACGTTGCTTTGTATTCGGAATTTTTACGATCTCAAGCAGGCGAATTGCCTCAGCCTGTGCCTGCTCCTGAGTCAGGTTCTGATGATGGCGAATCGCTTCTGTCAGCTGCTTACCCACCTGCATGGTAGGATTCAAACAGGTCATCGGATCCTGGAAAATCATGCTGACATCCTTACCACGGATCTTCATCATATCTTTCTCAGTTGCATGAACGATATCTTTATCTGCCAGTGTAATCTCTCCGCTTACTATTCTAGCCGGAGGCATGGGATTCAGCTTCATAATAGTCTGAGCCGTTACGCTCTTGCCACAACCACTCTCGCCTACAATCGCAAGCACTTCACCCTCCTTCAGATCGAAGGAAACACCACGAACTGCCTTTACCTCGCCGGCATAGGTATCGAAGGATACATGTAAATCTTTCACTTCCAATACTTTATTCATTCCACTACCTCCTTAACCTGGGATCTAAGGCATCACGTAAACCATCACCTAATAAGTTAAAGGATAGCATGGTCAAACTGATGCAGATCGCAGGAATTAACATCTGTGACGGGTAGGCTTGGAACACGATACTACCTTCACTTGCCATCATACCCCAGGAGGACTTCGGTACCGGTACACCCAGACCGATATAGCTTAAGAAGGCTTCAGTAAAGATAACACTGGGAATTGCCAAGGTCATATTAACAATTACGACGCTGAGGGTATTCGGAATCAAGTGTTTAAAAATGATTCTGGAGGGCTTCGCACCCATTACCTTAGCTGCGGTAATATAATCCTGCTGCTTTAAGCTCATTACCTGTCCACGGACAAGTCTCGCCATTCCGGTCCAACCAACTGCGGCATAAGCCACTACCATCGTCATAACTCCGGGCTCTAATACCATCATGAGAAGAATAACGATAATCAGGTATGGAATACCATTGATTACCTCAATGATTCTCATCATAATATTATCCACTGCACCACCGGTGAAGCCGGAGACACCGCCATAGATGATACCTATAATACAATTAATAAATACTGCTGTTATTGCGATAAACAAGGATACACGTCCACCAGCGCAGATTCTTGTGAATATATCACGGCCTAAGGAGTCCGTTCCGAACAGATGCATATGCCCATCCTCTGCATCTCTGGTAAACATAGGAGCATCCGTATGATCGTAATGCTGCTCACTGATCGTGAAGGGTGACAGCATGGGAACTACGATAGACAGCGCTGCGATAACCAAAATAATACTTAAGCAAACAATCGCTACTTTATTCTTTCTGAGGCGATGCATCGCATCCTTCCAGTAGCTGATACTGGGCCTTGATATGCCTTCACTTTCTATGGCATTACTACCAACCCATTCAAACATTTTCTTATCAATCTTCTTGTCCATCGTATCACTCCTTTACTTCCGTTAATTTAACACGGGGATCAATGAAACCATAGGCAAGGTCGACCACCAGGTTTGCAATAATAAGGAAGGCACCATAGAATAAGGTGATTCCGGAAATCATCGTATAGTCCTGCACCTTAATACTGTTAACAAAGAACTTACCCATTCCCGGGATAGAGAATATGTTCTCAACTACGAAAGCACCGGTCAGAACTGAAGCTGCAATCGGTCCCAGTACTGTAACAACGGGCATAATTGCATTTCTGACTGCATGCTTCCAGATTATTTTCTTTTGTGACAGGCCCTTTGATTTTGCTGTCTTAATATAGTCCTGGCCAAGAACATCCAGCATACTGGTTCTCATCAGTCTGGATATGGTTGCCATGGAACCAAAGCTAAGGGCAAAGGCCGGTAGAATCTTACTGGAAAATGAACTCCAGCCTGTGATGGGGAATATTCTAAGTCCGGTTATTTGATACAACCCCAGACCCAGAGCATATTGGAGGATGGAGCCTACAATAAAGCTGGGAACAGATACACCGATAATAGCGATCAGCATCGTAATGGTATCCCATGCTGTACCTCTCTTGACGGCTGCTACAATTCCTAAAAATACTCCCATGATGGTGGCAAATATCAGGGATCTGATACCTAAATCAAATGAATATGGAAATGCCTGTGCAATAATATCTGTGATAGGACGATTATTATAATGCATCGAGATACCCAAATCACCCTTCAATACATTGCTGATATACATTCCAAACTGGGTGATTACAGGTTTATCGAGACCATATTTGGCATTTAAAGCTTTTTTTGTTGTCTCCGTAATTGCTTTCTCTCCGATAAAAGGATCACCGGGCAGCAGGCGCATCATGAAGAATGTAATTGCACATAAAGCAAATAACGTTAAGACTGCATAGAATAAACGTTTTACTATATATTTTAACACATGCAATCCTCCTTTCTGTTTTCTATACTTTTAGTCGATCAGGACATCGTCTTTTCCCTTTAGAATTGCTATCCTATATTGCTTTTATCATATATAAAAGTAATATAGGACGACAATTCTATCAGAATATATGACTTGTTGTCCATCCTAAATACCATAATATTATACTATATAATAACACATTTGTCGTGCTTTTTTTCGAATTTATTCGTAAGGGAATTAATGGGGGGATAGTATTAACATAATTATGGTGCGGGTTGCATATCTTACAGCCCGCACCATTTATTATTAATCTGTTAATTGCTGATATTACTTCGCTAATTTAACAAATCTGTAGTTCATATCCTGGAACGCTGTTCTGATAACACCAGAATCAATCTTTCCACTATATACGAACTCTCTGGATCTCCAGTAAACAGGTCCAATAGGGAGTTCTTCAAGTAATAACTTCTCAAGCTCTACTAAGTAGCCGAAACGTGTCTTTTCATTAAGCTCTGTGCGAACCTGGTCCAGTAACTCATCATAATGAGCATTGGAGTAGCTTACATGGTTGTTACCGCCACCGGTCTCAAACATGTCAAGGAAAGTCATAGGATCGTTGTAGTCAGGACCCCAACCGGCAAATACTAAGGAGAAATCCTTATTGGACATTCTCTCAATTCTGCTCTTGAAAGGCATGGGCTCAACCTTGATCTCGATACCAAGATTGGTCTTGAGCTGCTCCTGAACAAAGGATGCATACTTCACTGCGGTATCACCGTCATCACAAATCATGGTAATTTCAACACTGCTTACACCCATTTCTGATAATGCTTTATTATAAAACTCTACAGCTTTATCTTTATCGAATGCAGGAATAACATCGCCAACCATCTCATTGAACTTCTTTCCGTCCAGACCATTTATTACAGGTGCAGTAAAGGAAGAAGCGGGCTTAGATGCGTTCTTGATAATAGCAGTTACGAAAGCCTGCTTATCAATCGCATAGGTCAGAGCCTTACGAAGGTTGTTGTTCTTAAGATAAGGATCTTCTAAGTTAAACTCTAAATACCAGGATGAACCATCATCATAGGTATTAACAGGGTATCCCTCAGCTCTAAGTGTTCTGCCCTGGTCGCCATTAACACCGATCATATCTACTTCGCCAGCCTTAAAAGCATTGAAGGTAGCATTGGTATCATTGATCATAACCATGGTAAGCTTGTCAAGATTAATTTTCTTTGCATCAAAATAATCAGGATTCTTCTCAAGAACGATCTTGCTCTCATGCTCCCAAGCAGTCATCTTGAAAGGTCCATTTGTAACCATCTTGTCAGCATCGGTACCGTAAGCTTCACCAAACTCTCTGTAAGCCTTCTCGTTAACAGGTGCAAATACACCGAATGCTAACTGGGAAAGGAAATAGGAGGTAGGATTCTCAAGGGTAACCACTAACTTATAATCTCCTTCTGCCTTGAAGCCAAGCTGGTCAGCGCCAACTTCACCTAAGTTGAACTTCTCACCGTTCTTAAATACAAATCCGAAATAAGAATAGTCAGAAGCGAAGGCAGGATCCAGAAGAGAAGTCCAAGCGAACACGAAGTCATGAGCAGTAACGGGCTCACCGTTGCTCCACTTCATATTCTCACGAAGATTGAAGGTATAGGTCAAACCGTCGTCGCTCACCTTGTAGTCCTTTGCTACGCCAGGGATGGGCTCGTCATTCTCGTCCAGCATCATAAGGTTATCAATGATATGACGAAGCACAGAAAAGGATACTGTATCTGTCATTGTAACAGAGAACATATCCGGGGGCTCACTGCCGATATTTACAGTGATTTCATTTTTTCCTGCAGTACCCGGATAAGCGCTTCTATCTTCCTTCTTATCGGAGCCTGCTTTGGTGCCGCAGCCTGCCAAGGTCGCTGCTGACATGGCTAGGACTAAGAGAACGGCTAAAGTTTTCTTAAATCTCATAAAAAATTCTCCTCCTTTTTCTACATAAAAAGGAAGTATATTTTCCATACACTTCCTTAGTATATATGATAATTCATATCATAATACAAAAACGTAAAATAGTCAAGATAATAACTATATCCAATATGATACAAATTATGCACCGGTTGCATAATTTTTACCATTTATCCTGTCTCATATAAGTGATGCAGGTCACAAAAAGCTCCTCCAAAACATATAATATGGCATATGGAAAAAGACAATATTGCAGGTATAAAGAATGAATAAGCTGGAGGTATCCTATGTCCACTCATTATGATATCGGTATATTCGGCGGAGATTTAAGGCAGGTATATATGGCGGCTTCCTTACTGTCCAAGGGATACCGTGTTGCTACCTACAGCCTGTCAGAGGAGGTTGGCAGCTACGTGGACCATCATAACAACGGAGTCACCCTGCAAAATCTCTATCCCGCCCACACCCTTAGTGAGCTGTTTGAGCTCTGTAAGGTTCTGATCGGTCCGATTCCCATGACAAGGGACCAGGTCAACATCTGCTCTGTGCATACCCCTGCAGATCTTACGATCGCCCATGTTGCATATCTGCTGAGAGAAAACCAGCTGTTGATCGGGGGTGCCATTCCCGCCCCACTGGCAGATCGCTGCAGCTCGAAGCATATTCCGTGCTATGACTTCATGCAGGATGAGAAAATAACCATTCTGAATGCCATTGCCACAGCAGAAGGGGCTCTTATGGAAGCCATCCGGGAGAGCGACCGGAACCTCCATGGCAGCTGCTGTCTGGTATTGGGCTACGGCCGCTGCGCCAAGGTACTCGCACAGAAGCTGAAGGCACTGGATGCACATGTTACGGTTGCTGCAAGAAGCAGGGATGCCCTTGCCTATGCAACCGCTGCAGGATTGAACGGGATTCCCATCTCTGCCATGACCAGTATTCTCCCCTCCTTCCATTATATATTTAATACCATTCCCTCTTTGATTCTGGATCAGAATAGCTTATGCCTCATTCATCCCCAGGCCGTTATCATAGATATCTCCTCCTCACCGGGAGGAGTTGATTTCAACTATGCCGCTTCTATGAAGCTGAAAGCAAAGCTATGCCTGGGACTCCCGGGCAAAATAGCACCCAGGACTTCTTCCGATATTCTGGTTACAGAAATCATTGCATTCCTAAAAGAAAGAAGTGATTGAATGACCCTAAGCGAAAAAAATGTGGCCTTTGCCCTGACCGGATCATTTTGTACTTTTGATAGAGTATTTACCGAACTGGAGAAGCTGGCTGCGGAAGGAGCCAATCTCTTCCCCATCTTCTCCATCCCCTCCGCCAGCTTTGACACCAGATTTGGTAAAGCTAAGGACTGGATCGCCCGAGCGGAAAACATATCAGGTAACCCTCCGGTTACTTCTATCATCGAGGCTGAAGCCTTCGGACCGGCCAATCTGCTCGATCTCCTTATTATAGCCCCCTGTACCGGTAATACCCTGGCTAAGCTTGCGAACGGTATTACCGATTCTCCCGTTCTTATGGCAGCGAAAGGCCATCTAAGGAATAAAAAACCGGTGGTTCTGGCCATCTCCACCAATGATGCCCTAGGCGCTAATATGAAAAACATAGGTTTATTGATGAATACCAGAAATATCTTTTTTGTTCCTTATGGGCAGGATCAATGTAAGACAAAGCCTTATTCTATGGTTGCCCATTTTGATCTGATTTATCCCACAATCCTGGAGGCCTTACAGGGACGGCAGCTTCAGCCCGTCATCCTGGGCCCGAAATAAGTATTGAAACCAGTGGCTCTCTGCAGCCACTCTTCTAAATTACAATCATTGCGAGAGGTGGTTCTATGTGTGGCATAGCCGGTTTCAGCTGCCCTGCGGCTGATTATACGAAGGAGCCTGGTAAATGGCATGAGATTTTGGACGGAATGAAGCAGGCCCTTTCCCACAGAGGTCCTGATGATAAGGGGGATTATCTGTGCCCACAGGTCGGATTTGCCCACACCAGACTTTCAATTATAGATCTAAATCGCGGACATCAGCCAATGACGAAAATTCAATCCGGCTGCTCCTATACAATCATCTATAACGGAGAGCTTTATAATACGGTTGAGCTTCGGGATCATCTGATCCGCATGGGCTATCACTTTCAGACTCATACGGACACCGAGGTAATCCTTACCGGCTATATGGCACTTGGTACAGATTTTATCAGGGAACTGAACGGTATCTTTTCCTTTGCCATCTGGGACGATTATCAGAGACGGCTGCTCCTGGCTCGCGACAGGTTGGGGGTAAAGCCTCTCTTTTATACAATGTTGGGAGATACTCTGGTATTTGGCTCCGAAATCAAAGCCCTGTTTTCCTATCCGGGCTTTCAGCCCAGAGTGGATACCGCCGGCTTATGTGAGGTGCTGGCCCTGGGTCCGGCCAAAAGCAGTGGGACCGGTGTCTTCAAGGATGTTAAGGAGCTGCTTCCCGGTCATTACATGCTTTATGACGGGGGAGGAAGAAGGGAATATCCCTACTGGAGCCTGGTCAGCGAGCCCCATAGGGATACGTATGAGGAGACAGTGGAGAAGACCTCCTTCCTGCTATATGATTCGGTAAAGCGGCAGATGATATCCGATATCCCCATCTGTACCTTCCTGTCGGGAGGGGTAGATTCCAGTCTGGTGACTGCCATCTGTGCCAAGGAGCTGCGAAACCACGGCAAGCAGCTTACAACCTACTCCTTTGACTTTACCGATAACGACAGACACTTTAGGTCAAACTCCTTTCAGCCCTCCAGGGACCGGCCCTATGTAGATATCATGGTAGAGTATGTCGGCAGTCAGCATACCTATCTGGAATGCAATAATGACGATCTGGCTGATAAGCTGTATGAAGCAGTGGATGCCAGAGACCTGCCCTGTATGGCTGATGTAGAATCCTCCCTGCTCTATTTCTGCAGCAGGGTGGCCGAGAAGACGAAGGTCGCTCTGACAGGGGAGTGTGCGGACGAAATTTTCGGAGGCTACCCTTGGTTCCATCGGACCGAATTCATAAACAGAGACACTTTCCCCTGGTCCATAAACATGGACATGAGAAAGCTGCTCCTGTCCGAGGATCTTCTGTCCAAGGCCGATCTGGACGGCTATGCTCATGCCGCCTACCTGAAATCCATAGAGGAAACCCCAAAGCTGGCCGGGGAAGGTCCTACCGAAAGCCGTCGCAGGGAAATTTCCTATTTGAATTTGAAGTGGTTTATGATTACACTGCTTGATCGGATGGACCGCTGCAGCATGCATTCCGGTCTGGAGGCAAGAGTCCCCTTCGCAGACCACCGGATCATAGAGTACCTATGGAATGTTCCCTGGGAAATGAAGTCGCCCAATGGCGTGGTAAAGGGCTTGTTAAGAGATGCCGGTCGGGGCTTGATCCCGGAGGAGATCCTCTACCGTAAAAAAAGTCCTTATCCGAAAACCTATCATCCTGAATATGAAGAGCTGCTTGGCAGGCGCCTGCTGGAGGTGCTTCACAATCCCAATGCTCCGATCCGTCCTCTCATTGATATCGGCAAGGTCACGACCTTCCTTTCTGCCCCCTCCGACTACGGTAAGCCCTGGTACGGACAGCTTATGGCAGGACCGCAGCTGATCGCTTATCTGCTGCAGATCAATTACTGGCTGGAAAAATATCATATAGAGCTGGTCTAGCTGATTATACGATCTGACAGGGAACTGCTTTCTCTCGTCATAGCTACAGGAGGCCTTTTGGTCATGATGAAACAGTCTTCTGTACCCACTATAAATAAGAAAGGACTGCCAACCGTGGGGATTCACCCTTCCGTGTGGCAGTCCATTTTCCTTAAGCGTTTTTCTCTGTATTCGGTTTCTCGATCTCTACGATAGCGTTCTTCTTCATCGGGATGCGGCAGTTCTTGTTATTGCCGAACTCAACGATAACGATCTCTTCCATAACATCGATCACTACTCCATAAAAGCCGCTTGAGGTCAGAACAGAATCCCCTGCTGCTACTGTGGACAGCATGGCCTGCATCTGTCTCTGTTGTTTCTTCTGTGGACGGATCAGCATAAAGTACAGTAAAAGTCCTAAAATACCAACCTGGATGATAATGATCATCCAGCCACCACCTGCTTGCGTATTGGTGCCTGCTGCCGCACCATCTCCTGCTAAAAGCGTTAAATAATTCATAACATAACCTCCTGATCTTGATTAATCATCACTCTTTAAAAAGCCTTCAAGCTTGTTTTTCTTATACTCCTGATAACGTTTCCCCCGGATCGCCTCTCTGATTTCCTCCATCATATGGTTGTAGAAATATAGGTTGTGGAGTACCAGCAGCCTCATACCCAACATCTCCTTCGCCTTCAGGAGGTGTCTGATATAGGCTCTGCTGTAATGGGCGCAGGTCGGACAGCCACAGCCCTCTTCAATTGGCCGATCGTCCAGCTCATACTTCGCATTCAATAGATTTTTCTTGCCTTCGTTGGTATAAGCATGTCCATGTCTTCCGTTTCTGGACGGATATACACAGTCAAAGAAATCCACTCCACGGTCCACAGCCTCCAGAATATTCGCCGGAGTTCCGACTCCCATCAGATATACCGGTTTTTCAAGGGGCAGATAGGGGACTGTTTCTTCGATGATCCGATACATCTCACTATGGCTCTCACCGACAGCCAAACCACCCAGAGCATAGCCGTCCAGATCAAGCTCTGTGATTCTCTTCGCATGTTCGATCCGGATATCCTCAAAGGTACCACCCTGGTTGATTCCGAACAGGAGCTGATGTTTGTTGATGGTCTCCTCCAGGCTGTTCAGCCGCTTCATCTCCGTCTGGCAGCGCAGCAGCCAGCGGGTGGTCCGATCTACGGATGCCTGCATATATTCCCTGGTAGCAGGATGAGGGGGACATTCATCGAAGGCCATCGCAATCGTGGAAGCCAGATTGGACTGGATCTGCATGCTTTCCTCAGGTCCCATGAAAATCTTTCGCCCGTCGATATGGGAGTTAAAATATACTCCCTCTTCCTTGATCTTTCGAAGACCGGACAGGGAAAACACTTGGAAGCCGCCGGAGTCAGTCAGAATCGGCTTATCCCACACCATGAATTTATGAAGGCCTCCCATCTGCCTGACCACCTTGTCACCGGGTCTGACATGAAGATGATAGGTATTGGACAGCTGAACCTGCGTTCCGATCTCCTTCAGATCCATAGTGGAGACCGCGCCCTTGATAGCTGCCACAGTACCGACATTCATAAAAACCGGGGTCTGTATCGTTCCATGGACGGTCACAAATTCACCGCTTTTTGCGCTCCCATCCCGTGTAATTAATCTGTACATCACTCTGCCTGCTTTCCTTCTTCGCCTCTTAATTCCTGACATGCTTTTTGCTGTATATTATTACCGAATGTCCGAATTAATAACATTACAAGTATAACCTTAATATCCTATATTTTCAACTAAAAAATCTATAAAGTGATTCTCCCGGCTTAACATTGCTCCGCAGGTGACCGCCCAGGGGTTTTGGACCCGCATTTATTCCCTTATTATAGAAATTCATTGCATTATTATGTCGTACTTGATAGAATAGACATAAATGGAATCCTACGCTATTGCATGCACGGAGGTCAAGGTTCATGTCAATCAAGAAATCCTTGCGAATTCTTTTGATTATATTTTCCATATTGCCTGTTGTAATCATGTCCATCATTGTTCAGGGTCTGATCAACCGCAGATTGGTTGCGGTTCAGACTGATAATCTGAAAACGATGGCAGAAGCTCATCGCAGCGGATTAGAGGCTCTGATCGGAACCCAGAAGACAGAATTGTCATTGCTCTCTCTTCAGGATGAACTGCAGGAGCTTGCCCTAAGGTCCAACAGCTCCGAGAAGCCGGTCAGCTCAGATACGATAAATCAGTTTCTGAAGATTCGTAAGGAGAACTATAACTCCTGCGAAAAGATTACCTTCTATGATGCAAACCGAAGAATCATCGCCTGTTCGGATACCGCTAATGTCGGCAGAAGCAACAAAGACAGCCTTACTCTGTCTTATTTGTCTGCCACTCAGAAAATAGCGGTAGGAGTCAGCGGGGTGAATGATTTTCTTATGGGAAATTCCCTTCAGCATACCATAGAAATCGGATGTCGGGTATATGAAGACGGCTTGTCCTCGGGAGAACCCATCGGCTATATCGTAAGTACCTTAAATCTCTCCTATTTCCATGACTTTATGGGGTCCATCACGGTCGGCAAGACCGGTGGGGGAATTCTTTTGGATCAGGAGGGAACCGTTCTTTATCATGCAGATCAGACCTTGGTCGGTAATCCGATATCGATTGAACGTATGGCTGATCTAGTAAAAAATTATAACAAGGGTTTGATTCCACTGAGCGGAACCTTTGAATGTTATTATGGTGACATAGAGCTGGCCAATGGCTATGAGATCATTCCCGAGTTCAACTGGGTATTGGTCGTAAAGCAAAATGTATCGGAGCTCTTATCCGTCACCAGTATCATTCTCTCCCTACTGGTCTTTCTCTGTGTTGCCCTATTGTTTATTATCATTCTCTTTGCCCATTTTCTAAGTAAGAAGATAACAGCACCGCTTATCGCCCTAAGGGATGCCATGAGAAAAGCCTCGGACGGTGACCTGAATGTTCAGTCCAACATCAAAAGTAAAAATGAGCTTGGTGAGCTTTCCAAGAATTTCAATAAGATGCTCCATATCATAAAGACCAATTACGAGGATCTTGCCTCCATGCATGAGGAGCTGCTGTCCAATGAGGAGCAGCTTCGTACAAACTACGACCATATTGAGTATCTGGCTTATCATGATACCTTAACGAATCTTCCGAACAAGCTGGCATTTTTGGATTATGTCAATGCATCTCTGGTCGCATCCCCTTCCGAGAAGAAGTCCCATGCTGTCTATTTCGTGGACCTGGATAATTTCAAAACAGTGAATGATACCCTTGGCCATGAATATGGGGATTCCCTGCTGATGAAGACCGCACAGATCCTTAGCTCCGTCATAGGCGGGAACGATATGCTGGCCAGAGCAGGCGGAGATGAGTTCCTGATCTTTAAGGAAGGCATCAGGTCCCAGGAGGAAGCAGTGGAATTTGCCGCTATCATCATAGACTGCTTCCGCTATCCGTTGGAGCTGAACGGGGAAGTCATTTATGTGTCCATGAGCATCGGAATCGCCGTTTATCCACAGAACGGCCTGACACCCAATTCCTTAATCAAAAATGCGGATATTGCCATGTATAAATCAAAGGATACCGGCAAGAACAAATTCACCATGTTTGATGCCAGGATGGAGGATGAGTTAAACCGGAATACGCTGATCATTGAAGTGCTGAGAAATGCCATCGATAACAGAGAAATCTACATCCAGTATCAGCCCTTATTTGAGATCAACACCAGGTCAGTCATTAGCTTTGAGGCTCTGATGAGAATACGGAGCGACCGCCTCGGTCCTCTGACCCCTGAGGAATTCATCCCGATTGCAGAGGAGAGCGGACTGATCATCGAGCTTAGCTCCTGGCTGCTGAAGGAAGCCTGCCGTTTTAACAAGTCATTGATTGATATGGGCATCTCACCCCGTCCCGTATCCGTCAACATCTCTTCCGTACAGATTAACCGGCCAGGCTTTACAGCGATGCTGTCCGAGATACTGGCGGAAACAGGACTTCCTCCCAAGTATCTTGAGCTGGAGATCACGGAAAGCACCCTGGTTGCCTCCATCATGGATGCAACTGCCCTGCTCACCTCCCTGCAGGAAATCGGAGTAAGCATCTCCCTGGATGATTTCGGGACCGGATATTCCTCCCTGAACTACCTGACGAAGATGCCGATCAATACCCTGAAGATTGATAAGTCCTTTATTGATAATATCTGTACCAGCGAGAAGGATACCAGCATAGCGGAATCCATCATTCAGCTGGCCCATAGCCTGAACATCAAGGTAGTGGCGGAAGGAGTGGAACATGAGGACCAGCTCAGGCTGTTGATGGACAAGCATTGCGATATCATCCAGGGCTTCATCTTCAGTCCGCCCTTGCACCCGCCGGACCTTGTGGATCTGATACGGAAGGTGTGACGATTAAGGTGTGGGCGGCACCCTTAAGTTTATTGATGTTTATCACATTCCAGGTTTATAAGGATAACGTGGGAGTAATGGTCCACCGGGGACACGCTCTCGCTCGGTCGCCGCACCTAACGGTACATAAGGCAGTGGCAGAAAAAATCTGCCACTACCTAAGTACCGAGGGCGGCAAACGGTCCCCTTGCGGACAATTACTCACACGCTATCCTCTGTACGTGTTCTGTGTGATAAACACTCTGGTTTACAAGGGCGCCGCTTCTACTTCATCAAATCATTATTATTCTTATTTACATAAGTGCACATAGCTTTATTATTTGTTATTATTTATTCTCATTTTCGTATTTTCTTATTATCTACCATTCAACTTACATTGCCGTTTCTAGCCAATCTTAGTATTCCTTTTTCCATGATCTTAATTTATCTGACTTTACTCCATTGCGGTTTATGCCAATCATATAGTTCTATTCTCTGTGGTTTGATGACAAGCATATATTCTGTTGCTCTGCGGTTTGATGACAATTATATATTCTGTTGCTCTGTAGTTTGATGACAAGCATATATTCTGTTGCTCTGTAGTTTGATGACAATCATATATTCTGTTGCTCTGTGGTTTGATGACAATCGTTAGAGGAGTTGATGTGGATATGAAAAGACCGGGGTGGTATCTTGCTTTGATACTACCCCGGTTACTCTTTATTTTTTGCTATAAGTTTTTCTGGTTCTGTTCGAATATTCTTCTTAAAGGAAGTTATCGTTCTTACTTCGCAGCGCCTGAGCAGCCAAGTACTTCGGTGATCTTATGCTTTACAAGAGCCTTTACGAAGTCTCTGCCCGGAGACAGGAACTGTCTGGGATCGAAGTGGCTCGGATTGTTCATGATGTGCTGTCTTACACCTGCGGTGAAAGCAAGTCTTAAATCGGAATCGATATTGATCTTACATACAGCCATCTTCGCTGCCTGTCTTAACATATCCTCGGGAATACCGATGGCATCGTCTAACTTACCGCCGTTATTGCGGATGATCTCTACATATTCCTGAGATACGGAGGATGCACCATGTAATACGATCGGGAAGTTCGGCAGTCTTCTGCCTACCTCTTCCAGAATATCAAAACGCAGCTGTGGCTTCTGGCCGGGCTTGAACTTGAAGGCACCATGGCTGGTTCCGATTGCGATTGCAAGGGAGTCAACACCGGTACGGCTTACGAACTCTTCTACCTCTTCAGGTCTGGTAAAGGAGGCATCTGCATCAGATACGTTTACATCATCCTCGATACCAGCTAATTTACCTAACTCACCCTCTACCACACAACCATGAGCGTGGGCGTATTCAACAACCTTCTTGGTTAATGCGATATTATCTTCAAAGCTGTGCTTGGAGCCGTCGATCATAACAGAGGTGAAACCACCATCGATACAGGATTTACAGATTTCAAAATCCTCGCCATGATCCAGGTGAAGTGCAATCGGAAGATCGGTCTCTAACAGAGCAGCTTCAACTAATTTCACGAGATAATTATGCTTAGCATACTTTCTTGCACCTGCGGATACCTGTAAGATAACGGGAGCGTTTTCTTCCTTCGCTGCTTCTGTGATACCCTGAACGATTTCCATGTTGTTCACATTAAAAGCACCGATTGCATAGCCGCCGGCATATGCCTTCTGAAACATTTCTTTTGTTGTTACTAATGCCATCTCTTATCATTCCTTTCGTTTCGTTAAATATTCATGACAGTCAGACCAGTACTTTCTTCCGTTGAGGATTGTGAGGGAAAGGTTACCATAAGGGTCCACTGTGAGCATGCTCCATATATTATACCATATAATTACTGTTTGAAAAGATATTTTTTCTAAAATATCCAATTGATACACTCCCCTGAGGTAATATTATCCCTGACACAAGTCCTTGCTAATTATGATGGAAAGGTATAAAATTAGGATACCCTAAATATTAAGATAATTTCATTCTGAATAAAGGAAAGGATACAAAAGCTATGGAAGCAAAACGGATTGCAGATTCACTGACAGAACAGGTGCAGATTTTGATGCCAACCCATATCAATGGCCAGGACCGTCTTTTTGGCGGCCAACTGGTGGAATGGATTGATGTGGTGGCCGCAGTAGTAGCAAGACGTCATTCCGGTTGTAATGTCACCACCGCAGCTATAGATAATCTACAGTTTAAGGCCGGTGCCTATATCAATAATACCCTGGTCCTGATCGGACGCATCACCTATGTAGGGAAGACCTCCATGGAGGTGAGGGTTGATACCTATGTTGAGGATTTGCGGGGAGTCCGTAAGGTGGTCAACCGCGCATATCTGGTTCTGGTAGCTCTGGATGAGGCAGGAAATCCCACTGAGGTTCCCCGCCTCCTGTTGGAAACCGAAGCCGAGCGCGCTGAATGGGAAGCGGGCAAAAAACGCCGCACCCTTCGCCATAAGCGCAGGAAGGAAGGGTATTAAGCTAGTATACCGCCGGAGCACTGTTCTGAAACAACCATGACTAGTCCATCGTCTGCGCTTTTTTCACAGCCTCCTCAAGGGTCAGACCGGTATAGTCCTGAGCAGAAATCCATCTTCCGCTCCGCTTATCATCCAGGAAGGCTCCGACCAGCATTCCGGGTATACTGCTTTCCACGGAATTCGGCGCATGAGGTCCACCAAGATCTGTCCTGCACCAGCCGGGATCTGCCAGATTGATCATTACATTACTGCCCTCCAGCCTAGAGCCCAGATCCTTCGTGAATTTATCCAGGGCAGCCTTACTGGCGGAATAGCCTGCCTGCTCCGGCTCATTCCTGATACCACTGGTCGTATTGATGACTCTTCCGAAGCCCTTCTCTACCATCTTCGGAATCAGACGATAGCAGATCATGGCCGGGGCGATTGTATTGATTAGAAAGCTCTGGGTAAAATCCTCTGCCGGTGTCTTAAAATACTCGTGTCTGTAAGCAATCTGAACAGCCGCATCATTAAATAGGAGATCGATATGGGTGCCCTTCTCTTCGATTTCATCCAACATCCTGTTCACTGCCGTCAGATCGGATAGCTCGGCCTGTACAGCGTAGGCCTTGACCCCTGTTTTCTTTACTTCCTCCAGAACCTTCTCTGTATGGGTGATACTTCTGGAATGCAGCACCAGATTACAGCCCCGTTTGGCCATCTCGATGGCAATATGATAGCCGACACCTCTGCTGGCACCCGTAATCAATGCCCATTTCCCCTTCACATTTGTCATAATCCTCTACCTCCTGTTATGTTCCTTCTCTTAAGCAATCTATACGCTTCACCATCTATTCTTCCAAACATCGTAAAACATATTCCGACCTGTATTGTCCGGTCAGCATCCGGCCTCTTTCTTTTTTGATTATAACGAAGGGTAAATCAGAAGACAATATCCCTGGGCCAGAAAGCTAAGATGCTGCCTGAAAATGATAATATAATACATTTGACAATTATGTGAATCTGTGATAATCTGGATAAAAATATCAAAGGCTGGGATCTTATGAGACACCTTACATTCACCACAGATAGGGACAATGATTGACAGCGCTTGCAGCTATGGAACCATAGGTGCAGGCGCTATCCGTCTTGTGCCTATGTGGACTTATGCAGGATAAAAATACAAAGCCACATGGGAGTATACTCGTCATATTCCTATGTGGTTTTTTATTGCCTATGATTAAGCTCAGAGGGAGAAAGGTTGTGATAGGATGGGACATATGGATGATGTCCGGTACGATATTGTACAGTAAAATTCTCTTGATCGTGAATCAGTGAATCGTTTATTATAACCGAAAAAAGTGACAACTGAATATCTTAAATAACGATATCCTATAGGAAATCCTTGAAAGGAGCATGCATATGAACTATATCCAAGGTAATATTCATTCTAATACCCTTGATCTTACGGACCTGTCGCGGAGGATCGGTGAGACTGTAAGGCTTCAGGGTTCTGTATATAAGATCAGGCAGATGAGCGGTTTTGCCTTTGTGCTGCTGCGTATGAGAAGGGGCCTTCTGCAATGTATCTACAGCGAAGAATCCGCTCTCTTTCCAATCACTGCCCTGAAGGAAGAGGCCTGCGTGATCGTCATCGGAGAGGTGGTTGCGGAGGAGCGGTCCAAGTCAGGCTATGAGATCCTGCTAAAGCAGGTGGAAGTACTATCCGGTCCCGCTGAAGACCTGCCGGTGGTCATTAACAACAAGCTTGTGGAGACTTCCCTGGAAACCCTCCTGGATTATCGGCCCTTGACCCTGCGAAATGAGAAGGAAAGGGCAATTTTTCGGCTGCAGGAGGGAATCTGCAGAGGCTTCCGCTCCTTTCTGGCAGAGAAGGGCTTTACGGAGATCCATTCTCCGAAAATCGTCTTCTCCGGAGCGGAGGGAGGCGCCAATATCTTTCGTTTGGACTACTTCGGCAAAGAAGCATATCTGGCTCAGAGCCCCCAGTTTTATAAGCAGATGATGGTGGGTGTTTATGAAAGGGTATACGAAATCGCCCCTGTTTTCCGTGCGGAGAAGCACGATACCTCCAGGCATCTGAACGAGTATACCAGCGTCGACCTGGAAATGGGTTATCTGCAGGACTTTACGGAGCTGATGGAGCTGGAGACCGCTATGCTTCAATTTACACTTCAGCTTCTAAAGGAGGAATATGCCTATGAGCTGAACCTATGTCAGGTTACCCTGCCCTCTGCTGACCACATACCGGTTATCCGCTTTCATGAAGCAAAAAGAATGATTTCCGAGGAATATGGGAGGGAGATTACGGATCTGCTTGATTTTGAACCGGAAGAGGAGAAGCTTCTATATGAAATCATACGGAAGAGAAGTGGCAGTGAGTTTGTATTTATTACCCATTATCCGACGAAGAAGCGTCCCTTCTATGCCATGGAGGATCCGGAAAACCCGGAGGAAACCCTAAGCTTCGATCTGCTCTTTCGGAGCCTGGAGATTACCACCGGAGGGCAAAGAATCCATGACTACAAAAAACAGGTTCAGAAGCTCCTTGACAGGGGCATGGACCCCGCTGCCTTTGACAGCTATCTCATGCTCCATAAGTACGGTATACCACCCCACGGAGGTCTGGGTCTGGGCCTGGAGCGCTTTACCAGCAGACTCTTAAATCAAAGTAATGTCCGCTGTTCCACCCTCTTTCCCAGGGATATCAAACGGCTGACACCTTAATATTTTTTCCTGCACGGGTTTTTCACCCGGAAGAGCCCTCTCACAATGAGCGAAGCTGGTGGTTTATTTTATTGCAAACACAATAACCGGAACAGTATTCTGCTGCCATACTGTTCCGGTTATCTAAAGCGATCCCTCTTAGGTTCAGACCCTGGAATTATCTCATGCTATCCAGCTGATCCTTGCGGTTCTCCTGTCTCCTCTTAGCATTTTGAAAGGCTTCTTCCTCCATGCGGCCGGCATTGTGATTCAGATATCCTTCCGTATACAGGAACCGTTTCTGGGTGTTCTCATACTGGCGGTTTTTTGCATTTTCTCCATGGGAAAGAATGTCCTTCAGGTTTTCGATCTCCTGCTCGCGCTCCCTTTGCAGCTCCTTTGCATGCTCAATATTTCCGGGGGAAGAAGAAATATCCGAATGCTCCTTGAGATGGCGTTCTGTTCTGGTCTTCTTTTCTACCAGATTACAGAGATGTTCAACCCGGCGTTCATTTTCTAAACTCCTGTTGTCCCTGCTGTTTCCCTTATTCATACAAACCTCCTGTGATGCCGCTTCAAGGCAGTCAGTCCTTGTGTAAGTTTGCAGTAGCTCACACTTTCTCCTAGTACCTGCTGCGTGGTCATGATAAAAAGAGAATATAGATTCTCGGCATTATTTTTCCCGATGCTACCCGCTTATATACTTTTGGCATGAATCCATATCGCAGGAACCTTGTAATTAACTGGGTCATCCTCCAAACTTAATTCAATTTTGCATTTATGTTATTTGTACTTATGTATTTTGTAAATTTATCATTAACTGCCTGGCTCGGTCTGCACTTCCTTCTTAGACCGAGGAGCCTTGCCGCCCTCCTTCAGGCTTCTGATATAGTAGAACATATATTGCTGAAGGATTCCGGCGTAATCCCGATAGGGTGCCGTATCAAAGCTGTCACCGTATACCTCTGACAGGATTCTCCGGATCCAGACATCCACCGGAAAGGCTTCGATATGCTGCAGGCCATATAGGGACACACAGGTTGCCACCTTGACACCCACACCGTGAATGGTGCATAAGGTCTTAACTGCCTCCTCATGACTGACGGTCTTCAGCTCCTCCAGTCTGACTGTGCCTTCGGCCACTGCCCTGGCAGCACTCAGTATATAGCTGTCCCTGTAGCCCAGCTTCAGCTGTCTTAAGTCCTCCTTGCTCGCTTCTGCCAATCGGTCCGCTGTCGGAAAGGAATAATACCTTACTCCTGTAGTCCGGTCCATCCCTTGGTCTCCATACTTCTCACAGAGCCTTTCAATACAGGTCTTTATCGCGGGTATGTTCTTATTCTGGGATATGATAAAGCTGATCAGCATCTCGAAGGGCTCCTGTTTCAGGATACGGATTCCTCTTCCATACTGCACTGCATTTCGTATAAAAATATCGGGTCCTTGCTCTAATCTGCTCACGATACTTCCATAGTCATATTCCATATGAAAATAATCCTTCCAAACAGCCCGGTAGTCCTCCTCCGAACATTCCAGCTCCAGGATGTCCTCCTCCGGCTGCCTGACTGTGAGATAGCTTCCGTAAGCAATCAGGGAGTAACCCCCCTGCTCTATAGGATTCATTCGGAAGCACTGTCCCGATTCCGCAATCTGTCTGATATTCAGATTCTTTGTTTTCAGTATCATGTGTGCTGCTCCTTTGCTCTATGTACAAATGACCTGTCGTAAAACTTTCTCCAGCTTTCATTATAAGAGTAATCCGATAGACGGGCAAGCTGTTCCTCCCTGTAATATTGTGGGTAGTGAAATCTTTCTATCTTACTGTGTACACAGATGGGAATATTATGTTAAAATGGTAAAAACTATAAATAATTATTGGAGGATTGTCCTATGGAAACAAGGCCTTATCTGCCCTGGAAGCTGATCGGAGATTTTATGACCGCCGTATTTGAAAAATTGGGAGTTCCATCAGAGGAAGCCGCCCTCTGCGCTGATGTACTGATGGAAAGTGACCGGAGGGGAATTGAAAGCCACGGATGCAACAGATTTAAGGCGATCTATGTGGATCGTATCCTGGCAGGCATCCAGAAGCCTGTTACCGAATTTGAAATTTTAAAGGAAACAGCCACGACCGCTGTTGTGGACGGTCATGATGGGATGGGCATGGTAGTAGGCTATAAAGCCATGCAGATGGCCATCGATAAGGCTAAGAAATATGGTATGGGTATGGTGGCAGCCCGTTCTTCCACCCATTACGGCATCGCAGGCTATTATGCTTCTATGGCGATAAAGGAAGGCTTAATCGGTATCACCGGGACCAATGCCCGCCCATCCATCGCACCCACCTTCGGTGTAGAAAATATGCTGGGAACCAATCCTCTGACCTTTGGTATGCCTACGGATGAGGACTTCCCCTTTATTCTGGATTGTGCCACCAGTATCACGCAAAGAGGTAAGATTGAGTATTATGCCCGGACCGGACAAGCCACCCCGGAGGGTATGGTGATCGGCGAAGACGGTACCGCCATGACAGACAGTAAGGAGATTCTTTCTGCTCTTACCGCCGGTACCGCTGCCCTGGCTCCCTTAGGAGGAATCGGAGAGGAGCTGGCAGGCTACAAGGGCTATGGCTATGCAACCGTAGTTGAGATTCTATCTGCTGCCTTACAGGCAGGAAGCTATCTGAAGCTGCTGAACGGTATCGGGGAGCAAGGTGAGAAGACACCCTATCATCTCGGACACTTCTTCATCGCCATCGATCCGGAAGCCTTTCTGGGCCTTGACAGCTTCAAGAAGACCACCGGTGATATCCTGCGCAGCCTTCGGGCCTCCAAGCTGGCACCCGGTTCAGACCGGATCTATACTGCCGGAGAGAAGGAGTATCTGGTATGGCTGGAACGGAAGGATAAGGGGGTACCGATCGGTGAAGAGGTACAGAAGGAATTCCTGAAGGTAAGGGACCAGCTTGGCATTCCTATCAAATTTCCTTTTGAAGCGTAAAATGTAAAATTCCACAAAAGAAACGGGTATTTGCCAGGAATCTTTATGCTGAAAAGCGATTGACAGGAGGCTGTAGGTTCTGTATAATTACAGCTGACAAGACAGCTAACAAGACTGATTGATAGACTGTCAACCCTAAAAGGAATTTTATAAAGGAAGGTAGATAAGAATGTCAAATCAAATGGAGAGAATTAAAACAATGACAATTGCTGCCCTGCTCTGCGCGGTAGGCATATTAATACCCATGTATTTTCCCAAGATACAGATTGGGCCGGCTTCCTTTACTCTGGCCAGTCATGTGCCGATTTTTATCGCCATGTTCATATCTCCCACGGTAGCGATCTCTGTAGCGGTGATTACCACCTTTGGTTTTCTGATCGCCGGCTTTATTCCGATCATCGTACTGCGGGCCTTATCCCATTTGATTTTTGTAGCTTTAGGTTCTTATCTCTTAAAAAAGAACGGATCTATGCTGAACAGCTTTAAGACAGCAGCTTTATATTCCTTTGGCATCTCTCTGATCCATGCCCTGGCAGAGGTAGTGGTGGTAAGCTACTTCTATTTCGGCGGTAATGTTCCGGCGGCATTTCTGGATAACGGCTATGTGAAATCCGTCCTTCTCCTGGTTGGTGTCGGAGGTCTCATCCACAGTATGGTGGACTTGACCATCGCCGCCTTCGTATGGAAACCGATACAGCAGGTAATCAGTATCCCTGCCAATGTGAAGCTCAGAAAGATCGCAAATAATCACAGATAATTCTATGCATAGCGGCAAGCCGTTAGCTAACCGATAAGAATAGCAGGCTCTCACAAGGATAACATTCACTGTCCATATGACAGGATATGCTCCTCCCAGTGAGAGCCTTTTCTTTCGTCCGAGTCTATTTTCCGAGTATATACATCGGCCGGGTAGTGTTTACAGCAGATACAGAAGCATTCCGACGATACCGGAGCAAAGCATCACCACAATCTGATTCACCCTCCATTTTCTAAGAGCAAATAAGCTTACCGCAAATAATCCTACTGCAATGAAATCCAGATCCTCCGCCTTCAAGCTGAAGCCCTCCTCACCCCAGATGGACAGGGTAAATATGGACAGAGCAGCAGATGCAATCAGGGCAACAACGACAGGCCTTAAGCCACTTAGAATACCCTGCACAAGCTTGATATTCTTGTATTTAAAGTAGAAGTAGGCCAGAATCAGCACAATAATAAAGGAGGGAAGTACACATCCGAAGGTGGCCAGGATGGAACCCGGCAGCCCGGCAATCTGGTTCCCAACAAAGGTGGCTGTATTGATTGCGATCGGACCCGGTGTCATCTGCGATATTGTAATCAGGTCGGAATACTCCCCCAGAGTCAGCCATTGATGGACGTCCACCACCTGTTCCTGAATCAGAGGCAAGGCAGCATAGCCTCCGCCGATACTGAAGAGTCCGATCTGAAAAAAGCTGATCAGCAGCTGCAGATAGATCATGCCGCTGCACCTCCCTTCCTCTTCTCTCTATAAATCACAGCTATGGCACCCAGTAAGCCGCCACCCAGGATGATATAGATGACATTAATGTCATAGACAAGGGTTACGATAAAGGCAGCTAACATCAGCAGAATCGAATAGATCTTCTTCTCCTTCAGTACATTGCCGATCATACCCGCTACTACATCCGTAATGACCGCAGCCACGCCGGCCTGCATTCCCTTCAGCAGGGCTCGGACCACTGTGCTGTCCCTAAAGGACTGATAGAAGGTGGAGATGACAGTCAGAATAATCAAGCATGGCAGAACCGTGCCCAGAACGGTCAGGAAGGCGCCTCCTACCCCTGCCATACGATAACCAATCAGAATGGAGGTGTTAATTGCAATCGGGCCCGGAGCAGATTGAGCAATCGCCACCATATTGAGCATCTCCTCCTCCTCAACCCAGTGCAGCTTATCTACAAACTTCTTCCTCATCAGGGGAACAATGACATATCCTCCGCCAAAGGTAAAAGCACTCAGCAGAAAGGTTGACATAAACAGCTCCCAGTAAAATTTCACATTTCTTTTCATTGTAATCCTCCATGCAGTCCTTGTCCGAAGTATAGGGCATTGATCCTATTCTATCATGTTTTGCTTTTATAGTAAACCGATGAAAGCTCAATAAGCCCGCACACGGGTGCAGGCTTATGAATGATTTGATTATATCGCATAAGTCCAATCTATGGTAAGCTTCCGCCCAGCAGGCTGATGCTTCTGTTTTACTTACCCAGCTTGATCATATGGAAGCTCTTATCGCATAAGAGGGTCTGTAATATTCCGTTCTCCACCCTGGTATTCTCTAACCGATGAGGCTTCACCTCGTCAGGCTTCTCTTCCGTATTCACAGCCTTCAGATCCGGATGAGTCAGAACCACATGCTCCTTCACCCGGTAATCCTTGAACTGACGCAGGTCCAGGGTAATCTCCATGGAATCGTCCAGAGACTTATTTACAGCAAAGAGGGTCAGGCTGTCCTCCTCTTCATTCATCACACAGACAGCATCGAGATAAGGAGCATCCCCATGGGTACTTTCATATACCGGAGAATTGATGACGGTATTTAAGACAGTACCTCTTCCATAATTACTGATCAGCTCGAAGGGATAGTAGGTCGTCTGCTTCCAGGCTCCGGTATCGGAGGTCATAATCGGTGCAATGACATTAACCAGCTGGGCCAGACAAGCCACCTTAACACGGTCTGCGTGGCGCAGCAGGGTGATCATCATACCAGCCACCAGTAGGGCATCCTCAAAATTATAGATATCCTCCAGCTGGTGAGGAACCTTACACCAGCGCTCCACCTTCTTGTCCTGTTCATTGGAATGATACCATACATTCCATTCATCAAAGGACAGGTTTATGGTTTTACTCTTACGCTTCTTCGCCTTAACTGCATCGCAGATGGCTACTACGGATGCGATGAAGCGATCCATGGCAACCGTACTCGCCAGGAAATCCGGTGTATTATTCTCGGGATTTCCATAGTACTGATGCAGGGACAGATAATCTACCTGGTCATAGCACTCGGAGAGCACTGTGTCCTCCCAGCTGCCAAAGGTCTCCATACCCAGACCGGAGCTGCCGCATGCCACCAGTTCAATGGAGGGATCCACCATTCTCATGATCCGTCCGGCCTCAGCAGCGATTCTTCCATACTCATAAGCAGTTTTATGTCCCATCTGCCAAGGACCATCCATCTCATTGCCCAGGCACCACAGCTTTATATCGTGGGGCTGCTCATAGCCATGCTTTCTTCTAAGATCACTGTAATAGCTTCCGCCCTTCAGATTACAGTATTCTACGATGTTTTTCGCATCATCAACGCCTCTGGTTCCCAGGTTGATTGCCATCATGGCAGAGCTTCCGGCCTTCTTCGCCCAGTCCATAAACTCATTCATACCGAACTGGTTTGTCTCTATAACGCTCCAGGCCAGGTCTATTTTCTGCGGACGATCTGCTTTCGGACCTACTCCATCCTCCCAGTGGTAGCCGGATACAAAATTTCCTCCGGGATAGCGGACAATCGGTACATTAAGCTGACGGATTAAATCAATTACATCCTTACGCATGCCCTGCTCATCAGAGAAGGGGTTGTCCGGCTGATATATTCCTTCATAAACTGCTCTCCCCAGATGCTCCAGGAAGGATCCATAAATTCGTTTGTCAATCTCTCCGGTAATAAAATGCTTATCAATCGATATCGTTGATTTCTTCATCCTCATACTTCCTTTCTTATCCTTTTGATATTTATAAAAGTACCTCTAAAAATAGAGGGTCCCCTCCTCTGCTGCTTCTATGGCATCCTTACATAGAGGGAGGGCCACATGAAGTGAACCCTCCCCTTCGTACACCCTAAGTATTAATAACCTGCCTTGGCACGGTCCTGTAAAGCGCCATAATAAGCTAATTTCGGATTGTTATTCTTATCAAAGAGAACAGGGCTGCGGTCCCTTCTCCAGGATAAGAAATCGGAAAAGCCCCAGAAGGTAATTCCTGATACATTGGTATTACCTGCAGCATTTTCAGTAATGATCCGATTGACGAGTTCATAATAATACTTGCCCTGAGCAATCAGGTTCTCCTCTGTGGCAGGAAGAATCTTCTGCCAGGTACCGAGGCTGACATCCAGCTCAGTAATCTGCACTTCCAGACCCAGTGTCTTGTAAGCCTTCAGCATATTCATATAGTCATCAATGGAATCCTGAGTATATAAGTGTCCCTGACATCCGATGCCATCAATCAGAGATCTGCCTGTCTCATCCACCAGAGACTGAGCCAGCTTCATAAAATGCGGTGTCTTGAACTGCTCATTAAAGTCATTATAATACAACTTTATGTTCTCGGGTGCATATTGATCTGCATATTTGAAGGCGTACCAGATATAGTCGTCTCCGATGATCTTCTTCCACAGACAATCCCGATAAGCTCCGTTATCAAGCAATGCTTCATTTACTACGTCATAGGCATAGAACATCTCTGAATAACCAAGGGTATCCAAAAGCTCAAAGGTCTGCCTGATGTAGCTCTCCATCCTTGCCAGCATGGTGTCACGGTCCACCAGACCCTTGGTCTTGTCAAATTCATTATAGAAGATCCAGTCCGGAGTCTGGCTGTACCAAACCAGAACATGTCCGCGGACAGACATTCCGTTTTCCTTCGCCCAATCCAGCAATTCTTTGGTCTTAGGTGTGAAATTCACTACGATATCCCCGGCAGCCATACTTGCAGCCTTGTCCAGGATATAATCCGGCTTCATCAGATTCTCCAGAGTGATCGTGTTGAAGTTCTCTTTGATAATATCCTTATGTTTACTATCGAAAAGCATAAACTCTGAGAGACAGGTTCCCGCTCTCATACCAACCTGAGCGTAAACATCCTTGATTCCACCCTCAATGTTTAATGTAACCTGGCTTGCGGCTTCCTGCTCTGCTGTAGCCTGTTCCTCTGTCTCGGCAGGCTGAGCCTCCTCCGTAGCAGGAGTAGGGGTAGCTTTCTCCTCTGTCTTCTCTTCGGTTTTCTCCTCTGCCTTTACATCTGCTTTTTCTTCGGCTGTTCCCTGATCTTTGACCTCTTCCTGCCCGGCAGCATTTGTCTTAGCAGTCTGATTGTCTTCCTTCTTCGCACAGCCTGTTATGACAGCAAACATCAGCAGCAGAATGACTGCTAATGTAACCTTCAAATATCCTCTTTTCATAGCATCCTCCAAAAAGTATATTTTATTCCTTTGTATAGTATAGCATATTTCCTTTTAAAGGGCCTATCAATTATTGACATTCTTTATCTCATATCAGTGCATAAGTAGAACGAATTCTGCCTATTTCTTCTCTATAAAAAGCCTCGGATCAATGATCTCTGCCATTTTGGCATAGCCATTTGCATTCGGATGCAGGTAATCGTTGGCATACCTTGCCTGCAGCTTCGATGGCTTCGCCGGGTCTGCCAAAGCCGACGCAAAATCTATGCTACCGTCAAAGCCGGACTTGTCTGACAGAATCCATTGGTTCACCTTTTGGCGGATCTGTTCATGCAGCAGAGAGTAATAGGCATTCCCTTCAAAGGGTGTAATTGTTCCGCCATAGACCTTAATGCCGTAGCTATGGGCAGTTTTAATCATCTCCTGATACTTGCTGATGAGAGAGTCCGAAATATCATTGTCGGCATAACCGATATCATTGACTCCGATCAGCAGTATGCAGTATTTCACTCCGGCCGGCTCACATACATCACGCAGGAAGCGCTTATACGCAGCAGGGCCATTCCCTCCGTAGATGGCATTACCGCCGATTCCTTTATTGATTACGGAAATATGCCGGGTATCCGGCTCCTCCTGTAACCGTTTAGCCAGAAGATCCGTCCAACGTTGAATCACATTGATCTGCACTCCATATCCATCGGTCAGAGAATCCCCGAAGCATACCAGAGCGTAATGCTCCGGACCGGTATACACATCAATATCGCTTAAGAAGTACCAGCTTGTCGCTGTCTGATAATTCTGAAACACCTCTTCCATCACGTGGTCGCCTGCCACCAGGCAGTTCGTGGACCTGGAAGCAGTGTGGCTCGTAATGGTTTCCGGCACTTTTCCAAACAGGGTGGTTACAGCTATATAATCCAGAGCTTCCAGCTCGAAGGGAATGGGATCCGAGGTCACGGTCATTCCCGCAGGAATCGTGACACGGCGCTTGCCTTCCTGAAAGGTAATCGGTTTGGAGGTCTTGGGGTCGATGTTGGAGCCTCCGTATTGTAACAGCCTTGATATGTAGGCAGAATCTATCTCCAGCGGGGTTGTGCCGAATTCGTTAGAGAATTTCAGCCTTAATAGGCTTCCTCCTATGGAGACCCGTAGCCCTTGCCGATAGGTATTACCGGCAAGACCCGGCTTCGGCGGTGCAGTATCTGCCGCTGCTATTAGTTGGGCGCTGCCCCAGGTACCTACCCATATCTTCTGATTCCCTCCATCCTTCTTGAGAGAATCCTCTCTTTTTTGCTCCGTAATCGTCATATGGTCCCCCTCTTTCTCCGGCTGTGCAAGCTCCAGGCTGCCGGCAGTGGCTTCTTCCTTGTTCGTATATGCGCTATCCTCTGTTTCTTGAAGAACAGGCAGTTCTGCCTCTGTCCGGACATTTTGCGGATCAATCCGGGCGCTTTTCAGAAGCAGATGACCGGTTGCCATAATCATCAACAGTAACAGGATCGCTCCGGTTATTTTATGCCTTCGCTTGGCCTTCCAGTGCAGCTTCATACGTGTTCCTCCTAAGTATTCTACTGCTTATTATAGTAGATTTTCGGCCTTTCCACAATATACTATTCCCTCATCAGGCCAAAGACCTTGTCGGCAATGGTGCTGTCCATATCCCTTAAGCTTTTTTGATACTCCTCCCAATCCTCCATTTGCTCAATGCTGCCTTTAAAGATAATGGTTTCGAGCTTCCTTCTGATTTCCTGAAGATTATCATAACGGCTGCTGCCCGGTTCCTTCTTCAGCACATCCAGGGTAAGGCCTAGGGCTAGGGATACACTGTCCGTATCGTACTGCTTGCTGAATGCTTCTTCCATGGGAAGGAAGTCATCCTCCTGTGTCAGTCCCTCCTTTTCCAGCCCCCTTCTGATCAGAGCCTTGGTGTAGCCTATGACGCAATGTTTCCCCCGGCATGTTCCACAGGTACCCTCTCCCAGACAGATCCGGTTGATATTCTTCTCTGCCTGCCGGTAGTAGTGATAGAGTTCTCTGGTTTTTACCTTAAATATAGATTCGATGCCAAGGCGGCTTCTGCGCAGCATAGGCTTGATCATGACAAAAAGCAGGACAGAGATCAGCGCAGCGAAAATCACGATATTCTGCCAGGTGATATAGCGGTCGGGCAGGGTCTGATACAGCTTCGTTACACCAAAGAACATAAACACTGCCGATGCAATGACTTTAATGATATTTTCGGGTATCTTGTCTCCGATCTTCCTACCAATGAAGATACCGATGCCGCCGGTAACGATCATCCCCAAGACGGTGCCACAAAGGATAAAGACAGGGTAGACTGCATCCGCAGCTAAGGTGATGGCGGTCAACTGAGTCTTATCCCCCAGTTCTCCGATAAAGAAGGCCAGGGCAACCGTGATGACAGGTCCTGCCTTCGCCCTGCGTTCTTCCTCCTTCTCCTCCCCATCGTCGGACTTTAACGTCCATAGGGAGAAGCCGACGAAGGCAAAGCCCGCTATGATCTGGATGGTATTGATGGGAATCACCCTCGATATATAGCTGCCCAGGGCTACGGCTAAGCCATGATTTAGAAATGCTCCGAGGAAAATACCCAGCAGTACCTTTTTCACAGAGTATCTGGTGGCAAAGGCCATCGCCAGTATTTGCGTCTTATCCCCCATTTCGGCAACAAAGATCAGCATAAATGCTTTTATCATTTCCTGTAACATCGTCATCCACCTCATCAAATGTATTGGTTATATCAAGAAAAAGCGGGACCCATAGATTAATAAGCCATCTTAAATGGCTTACTAATCTAAAAGTCTCGCTCCCTTAAGATATACTTAAAGTAAATAAAACCAGGATTTCTCCAGTATGTTGATTTTATTTAAAGCTTCGCTCACAGCTACTCCCTTTTAGAACATAACCATAATTTATCACCTATGCACCCGCTTGTCAATAGTTGTCGCTATGATTAGCAAGGGAATGAACCAGATACAAAGCTCTTCCATGGCAAGTTACAAGGAATCCTCCCGGAAAAAGGCTGTGATCGGCCTTCCTCCGGGAGGATGCTACTTAACCTACTATTTCAGATAAATGATACTGCTGCTATTTTGTGTTCCTGTCCATTCCGTAAAAATCAATCTCGTGCCTGAGGGACTCCAGCTTGTGAAGAAGCTTTCATTCCCCACTATGATCCAGTTGGCCTCCCCTGTCAGCATATCATAGACATATAGACTGCCTTTCGAGGTATTGTTTCCCTCTTCCTTCAGGTGATATGCGATCCTCCGCTGATCCGGTGACCAGGATACTCCCCTGATTTCAGCTCCTTCCGCTATGGTCGCCTTTTCCTTGCTTGCCAGATCATAAACCGTGAGGATACTTTTCGCTCCGTCAGCCTGTAAGAGTAAGAGCTGCTTCCCATCGGGAGAGGGATGCATCTCATAAACCTGCTCCAACGGAAGCTTGACTTTTTCCCCGGTATTCAGATCCAGCTTCATTAGGGTAGGATCATACACGGTATTGTAAAAAATGGTATCTCCAATCTTCTCCAACAGATAGAGGGCCTCCTCCTTCAGTTCCTCCACCGGAGTGATCTCACCGGTTCTATCTGCCAGATACGCACCTCCGCTGTAGGCCACACCGATTATCGTATCCGAATCGGCCCATTTGGCCGTCATCGCCGCTCCGATCGGGTCCCCCATGATTCCAAAGGCCTCAGAGGTTTCCATGTTCATCATATAGAAGGAGGGATCCCCCAGGGTATTTAAGCTATACAGAAGATATTTTCTATCTGCGGATAAGACTGCTCCATCCAGATATACATCCTTCTCTTCCTTCAGTAGCTTATATTCCATGGTGTTAAGGTCTAGCAGATATAAGCTCCTGGGATAAGTTTCGGATAGCTCGGCCAGACTCATTTTATCCAGTGTGGTATTCTCCTTGGAGACAAGGACCGTATTCTCATCTAACCAGTCCGTAATATTGATCACCTTATCAAAGACCACAATTCGGTCCGCTGTAACATTCGGCTTGCTTTCCTCCTCCTGCTCCTTATTCTCAATTACAGTGATGGTCTTTCCGGGCTCTTCCTCGATGATGACCTTCTTCTCTTCCTTATCACAGGCAGTCATGGTAAGTATGAGTATTATCATTGGTATCATTTTCATGATATTCGCTTTTTTCATATAAAGCACCTCCTTGATACTAATCATAGCAGGCATATTTTTCAATAAAATGAACAAATGTTGCAGGCAGGTAAAGAATTGTTTCTATTTTGTAAACATTTCATCATCTGCTGCCTCCGGAAAGGATAGGCGAAAGGTAGACCCTTCCTCACCGGTGTCGGCCAGAGCAATCCTGCCTCCCAGCAGCTCGGTATTCTTTCTTACAATTGACAGTCCCAGACCGGCACCGCCGCTTGCTCTGGACCTGTTCTTATCCACGGTATAGAAGGGCTCAAAGATCCGGTCGGCTGCCTCCTTGGGTATCCCGATACCGCTATCGCTGATTTCTATGATCACCTGCTGATCCTGCCGAAAGTTTCTCACTGCTACTTTCCCCTTGGCTTTATTGTATTTGATTGCATTATCCAGGAGATTGATCAGGATGATGGTCATGCTGTCTTTATCGGCATATACATACGCCTCGGTCAGATCGGTTTCCAACCGGAGGCCGAACTTATCCAGCTTACCCTTAAGGCTCTGCAAGACAGATTTCAATAAACGGCTTAACTCTATTCTTTCCGGATGATATTCGAAATCATACTTTTCCAGGACCGATAGCTGCAGAACCTTATCTACCATATCCTGCAGGCGGTTGGTCTCACTCTTGATGTTACTGATGGCAGTTTCCGGCAACCTTTCATCATCCGGATACATCTCCAACAGATCCAGATAAGCCTTGATGGAGGTCAGAGGTGTCTTAAACTCGTGGGTCACATTCCCGATGAACTGCTTCTGCTGCTGATCCAGAAGAGAAAGCTTATGGACTGCCCGGGTCAGCTTCTCCTGCTCCTCCTCCATACCCCTCATCGTCATCCTGATTTGATCGCTCATAGAGCGGATACCTTCTGACAGCCGCCCGATTTCATCCCTCCGTTTGAGCGGCTTTACCTCATACTGTCCCTGCCGGACCCTGTCCACCATCTGCTCCAGCTTCATAATCCCATTGGCGAAGAAGTCAAAATAGACAAAGGCCAGAAGAAAGCTTAAGAGGAATATCCCGGCTCCGACTGTGAGAAAGGTGTTTCTGATCGTACGATAAAACCTCACTTCCTCGGACAGGGAGTAATAAAGCTGCATTACCCCCACCTGCTCATTTTCTATCTTCAAGGGTGTCAGGTAATATAGCTCCTTTCCCTCCACCATATAAGCGGTCTTATTCTCCAGGGCATAGGTCAGCGTCCGGCTGATCCGCTCCGCTTCCTTAGGGGTCAGCTTCTTACTGACCGCTTCCCCGTCCATATCATACAGAACCACAGCCTGTCCGGTAAGGAGCTCAAGCTGCTTGGCAAACCAGGCACCCTTGGTGCTTAAGAAAATCTGCGGGACTTTATTGGATTCCGTCAGAATGGTCTGCAAAAAATACACGTTTGCCGTTTCAGACTGCCTGGTCAGGTATTCCTCATACCGATCTGTCTGGTTCGTCCTGATCCCTCTTAGGACCAGCAGGCTTAGTACAATTACAGTAAGAAGAAGTAAGACAGCCAGAAATACACTGAATTTAATCTTAATGCTGATTCTCACCTTAACCTCCTAACGTTTTATAGCCAATCCCATGAACAGTCTGGATCACTTCTCCATGCTCCGCTCCCAGTTTTTTTCGAAGTCTTTGGATATGGATATCTACCGTACGGGTTCCTCCATAGTATTCCATGCCCCAGATCAGATCCAGCAGCTGCTCTCTGCTATACACCCTGTCAGGGGAGGAGAGCAGGAGCTTAAGAAGATCATATTCCTTGGGTGTTAAATCGAGCAGGGTTCCCCCCGCATAGGCTGTTCTGTGACTCACCTGCAGCTTAATTCCCCGTACATTTACTTCATCCGCTTCTCTGGTCTCTGCCTTCTGCATTCTTCTTAGCAGAGACTTCAATCGGGCGAGCAGCTCCCTCATATCAAAGGGCTTTGTCATATAATCATCCGCTCCCAGCTCCAGGCCCAGTATCTTGTTGACGATATCCTCCTTAGCCGTCAGCATGATCACACCAAAGCATCCCTTGTTCTGCAGCTTCTTTAAAATATCATATCCATCCATACCCGGTAGCATCACATCAAGAATGATGGCATCGGGACCAAGCTCCCTCATTTTGTCAATGGCTGCTGCTCCGTCATAAACAGCCTCTGCTGTATAGCCCTCTCTCTTAAGGGCATATACAATTGCATCTGCTATTTTCCGTTCATCTTCGATGACCAGAATCTTTTCTTTCATCCTATCACCATGCTTTCTGGGAAAACCTGTTATTCCTATCCTGATTCCATTATAATCAAGTCCGTCACATATGTATATAGATTTCCTGTTTTTGTAGTATCATACTTGAAGAGATAAATCGACTGCCCCTGTAGAGCTACACCCACATCACGGCGGACCATATAACAGGATCCTATGGCAGAAGGATCCTATGGCAGCGTATACATATGGCAGAAGGATTATTTGTCAGAATCAAAAAGAGCTTATTCACATTTAAGAATAAGCTCATTCTATCTTCTGCATCATCTGCCGACAACTCCGATCCGTTCGCCCAGCTTTACTGTCGTCTCGGCTCCATTGGCCGAATGGAAACGGATGTCTTCGTCAATCACTGCCCTGCCCTGCTCCAGGAGGATCAGGATGGAGGACCCACCGAACTCGAATCTCCCTTTCTCTTCTCCCCGTCTTACAGGCGCAGCCCCATGATAATTCACGATCTTACCGACCAGCATGGCTCCTACTTCCATAACCAGAACTCTGCCGAAGTTCTCCGTCTCAATCAGTGTAAATTCTCTTGTATTTTCCTTGTATACCGGAAGTAACAGGTTTGCAATCGGATTCACGGTGTGAAAGACACCCTTGATCTTATAATTTCTTGTCTTTTTTCCATTGTCTATATAACAATATCTATGATAATCATCTACTGTCAGCCGGAAGAGTAAGAGCGTTCCTCCCTCATAATGATCGGCCAGTCTTTTACTCTTCAGTAAGCTGTGTAAGGTATACTCCGTATTCTTAATCGTGAAACAAGCGTCCTTCCTGATGGGATATACGCTTAATTTACCGTCACAGGGTGCGATCAGATGGCCCGGCTGAGGATCAATCCTGCGTTGCCCCTCCTTTAGCCTTCTGGTAAAGAAATCATTATAGGATAAGAAGGAACGGTCCTCATATTCTGCCATATTGATCTGATTTTTCTTAACAAAGGGAGCAATCAGGACTCTTGAACAGGGACTGCTTAACACTGCTCCTGTAAGCTTAGAGATCCACGGCCTTACAAGCTGCTTCAATACCATTCTTCCCGGAATGCTTTGATAAAGCAGCTTTAGTATTCTATCCTGTGCTTCATTCTGCCTGATGTAATTGCCCTCACGGTCCACACATTTCATTTACTCTGTCCCCTACTCCCAAAAATCTTCTAACAAGGCCTTTTCCTGTACGACTCTCTGCTTAATACGATAATCTGAGTACAGCAATATAATAGATACTGCAAAGGCCACAACGATTACGATAAAACATAGCTGTTTGTTCGATGGCTTCTTCAGCTTGAAATTGATGATGAACAAGGTAGCCACGATAAAGAGCGTAGCCAACAGTATCCATTTGAAGGCATATGCCGGGGTAATGAAGCTTAGGAGAAATACAAAGGGCAGGATAATCGTTATGGAGGTAATCGGAAGTCCATGATAGTATTTATTGGCTCCATCTTCCTTCATCTGACGGTTAGTCTCAAGAACATTGAAAAATCCTAACCTAATAACGGAACAAACACAGTAGTATGCAATCACTACACCGCCTAAAATCCCCCGAACACCCAGAACATGGCTAAGTATGGCAGGGAAAACCCCAAAGCAAATCACGTCGCATAAGGAATCTATCTGTATACCAAACAGCTTCTGGTCATTGCTGCGGTTCTTCTTCCTCCTTGCAACCTTTCCATCAAACATATCACAAAGACCCGATATTGCCAGGCAAACAATTGCAGTCCGAAATCTTCCGTCCATCGCCTGGGTAATACCAAACACTGAACTGCAAAGACCGAGATATGTTAGTACCACCGTGTAATCATAAAACCCTATCATCCTCTTGTCCCCTCTCCATCTTCTTCCTTCCTATCGTAAAAAACGCAACTACCGTAAACAAGGCACTGATCAGCAGTTGTGAATAATAGCTAAGACCTCTGCTTACAATCATCGCAGGCAGTGTTACACTGCCAAAAACAGGTACAAAAACCAACAAAAACAGCTTCTCACTGATTCCCATACCTCCCGGAAGCGGAAGCATATCCACCGCTACCGATATCATTCCCTGTAAGATCGTAATCGTAATAAAATCTGTTCCCTTCAGTCCAAAGGACCGATAAACCAAATATGTTACAAAAAAAAGCAGTATCCGTTGTATGACTGTAATCCCAAGTACATTCCATATCACTCTCTTGTTTGTCCTGAAGTAACCTGCTACATCTTTATATTGCTTCATAGCGGAGTCAAGCTTATGCAGATAGTGATCGACCCTACGGACAAGATGCATTTTACCGAGTAACCTGATCAGAGCCGTAAGATGCTGATGAGCCATGGTCGGATGAAAAGCAAAAAGAAACATGATGCCTACAAAGCCTATATTTATTACAAGTCCCAGATAACAGACTCCCATGATCGGTTCCAGATAGCCCATGATCTCTGTAGGCCTGATGATCAGTATGATTACTCCCAAAGCCACCAATACCAATTTATAAGTGATGGTAACGATCATCAGAATCAGGCTGGAGACCGGTATCGGTATCTTGTCCTTTTTCATAAAATAGACCTGTGCCGGCTGTCCCCCTGATGCCGAAGGTGTAATACAGCTAAAGAAAAAGCCCACAAAGGAGTACAGCAAGCAATGGGTCAGACGAACCTTTTGCCGGATGGAATGCATCATGTAAAAAATGATCATCGCTTCACTTCCGACAAAAAAAACAATACATATGATGGCCAAGGCCCAATATCTTACATCCGCATTTGCGATGTGCTCCATAATGAAGGCCATGTCCTGACCCTGAAAGATGTAGTAATAAGTAATAACACCTACGATAAGCAGAAATAAGGTGTTAAAGATTAGCTTACGCTTATTCATCATCCGAAACTTCTCCAAATATTCTTTGCTCCGCCCATACAAAAGGCCTCTTCAGCCTTACATAAATCTTCGTATGGTTCGCTATATAGAAGCACACCTCCGCAATGACTATGCCACCCACTACATCGATCAGATAATGCTGCTTTGTAAATTGCGTGGATGCAAATACCAAAACAGCAAAGATACATGAAAATACCTTGTACCAAAGAGGAAGCTTTTTGCTGCCTCTTATCCCGACAAAGCAAAACCAGCTGACCAGACAATGTATGGATGGAAAGAGGTTTGTTGCAGGATCAATGCGATAAATAAAGTTCATCAACCAGCTTGTAAAATCACTTCCGGCTACGGTAGGCCGAAGGTTGGTCGTCGGATAAACGATAAAAATAATACCGCAGATCAATCTCGACAGCAGATCAGCAAATACAAACCGATAACACTTATCTCTTCCTTCACGGGAAATCAGAATATAGTTAATCGCCCAAAAAAAATAACATACAACGTAGATGATGACCCATTCTTTTACAAAGGGTACTTGATTGTCCAGCTTAGAGGTCAGATCATAATGTTTTTTATTCTGTACCAGGTTATGGCTTCCCCAATAAACAAGACAATTCATCGCAAAACACGCAATGAGGGGGAGAAGCCCATACGCCGGAATCCATCTGCCAATGGATTGCTTGTAGAGTTCTCTTACTTTTTTATTCACCAAAAATCTCCTTACTCCTTTGTACCGTCATATCAAAATATATCATATTTCGATCACTATATCAATAACAGGCTGATAAGTATTATTGGTAATTACCATCAAATCCAGAACCCATAAACCACTTTGGTATACAGCAGTTCCACTATTCTCCATAACAAAGCGCCGATACCCACGATGAAGCCTAAGATAAAGATCCAGAGTAGCCCCAAATCCGATAATACATCCTTAAAATCCCCGAGAATATATTTGATGTTTCTCCGAATATTGATAAATGCTGCCCTGATATTATTTTATGAATGATTCTCATTTGATTTGATCTCATCTTCTACTCCTATCCTTGTCACCAATTAAAGCTCAGATGAACAGCTTCCTGCTCCAGCTTACAATTATGCTCAAGCATAAAAAGCAATACCTCCTGGTACCTCATTGCTCTTTCCTTACCCAGCAATGCTTGGATTCGTCTTCGGTCATTTACTGTCAAAACCCTCCAAGCATCTTTATGCTTCAGCAGTGTATCCACATCCATACCTGCTAAACCGAAGGGTATGCCTGTCCGCTTTACCAGATGTTCATAGATATAAAATCCTCCGGCATCAATATCTCCGAAATGCACATATATCTTATCGGGATTTCTCTCATAAAGCTGTTTTAAGAAGTTCCGCTTTACACCATTATGATATCCTCCGAGATATATAACAAAGCAGTCCTCTTTTTCAAAGGTATAGAAGCTGGTTAGATTCTCTATAGTCACAATACGAGCTCCTGTTATATCTATTCGGTCAATCTGGGCCAGGGATATCGTCGATAGAGAGATGTCTCCCCGGAGCCTGGATAAGTCCAACTTCTGATCACCGATGTACAATATAGCCTCACCCTTCATTGACACATTTGTCGGGGTCCTAACGATTCCATACTCCTCAAGAGCATCCTCTTTCCCTTCACATTCACCATACTCATATAAGAAGGACCGAATACGATCCTCCATGCTCTCCAACATCTTGGAAGCGCCTAAGGTTCGAACAGAAAAATCCCTAATGAACTGCTCTGTTTCATTTTTCAGTATCTCCCGGATGGCCAGCAGTAGCTGGCGGTAGGAGGAGATATCTCCGTCGAAATAAGCCACTTGCTTATTCTGTTCTAATCGTTCCTCCTGGTCCCTGATATAAGTGTGAAAGATCTGTCTTATCTGGTCGTCCGTTATAGTAAGCTCAAACTCCTCCCATACCTCATACAATTGCCTATGTATTTCCCTCTTTGAAGCTCTCCCGCATAGACGATATCCAACATCCAGCTTATCCAAATTAAGCGTTATCCTGGAAATCACTCCATTTCGAAGACGCAAAGTACTTATAACATCCTGAAGCTCAAGGTCTCTAACAGCCTCATTAACTTTATGAAACACCTCATATTGAGCATCATCTATATATGCCGGAAAGACTTTTTCCGGCTTGAGAGAGATACTATGGTTCAGCTTATTATCTCCTTGAAAGGTTTTACTCCTTTCATACTTATCCAACAGTGCATTTAACAGACTTTTTATTTCGCTATTCACTTTACACCTCATGTAAGACCTGCATGGCAGCGTTATATTAAAGTTTTACGGCTCCTCCGAAGTTTACATATCGTATTCTTCAATAATGCTATTCGTACCCACCCGTATTGCTGTCAGTATGGTGTCTACCTTTTCGCCGATTATCTCAACCTTAGCGGGAGGCGTAGCCATAATAACCTGCAGACCAAGGGTATTAAAGAAGTCCAGCATGGAGGCTATTCGTTCATCATCCATCTTGTCAAAGGCTTCATCAAGAAGCATCAGTCTCACACTATTCCCCAGACGGTAAAGCTGGTAGAAGGAGGCGGCGATTGCCACATAATAGGGTACTTGAGTTTCACTTCCGCTTTTTTCACCATAAATGGCAGAAAACTTTTGTACAGCTCCGTTTTTCTTATGAATCTCAATATCATAATCCAGATAGGAGCGGTAATCCGTATACTCACGAATTACCTGATCTCCCTTATCGTCCTTGGTCATCAGCTTATCGAACAGTTCCTTCATCTCCTCCTTATACTCCTCCTCGAAGGAAGCCGTCCATAAATTATAGCCTTCCTGATTATTTTCAGAAGTAATCATCCTGTAAAGGCTGTCCTTCTTCTTGTCACTGGTCAGGACAAAACGATAGCTATCCTCACCGTAATAGATTCCATTCAGGGATTTATTCAGATTTTTGAATTCATTACGCGCATTCTCAATATTTTCCTTCATACGGGACAGGAAGTCGCTCTTAAATATCATCTCACATTCTTCCTGTGCCTTGCGCAGCTGTTCCTCAAAGCGGATCATCTCTACTGACTCCAGCTTGTTCTTCGCATCGATATAATCTCGAATTCCTTCCATCCCTCTAAGAAAATCCTGATCAAAGGTATGGTTAAAGCTTTCCTGAAGATCCCTTAAGCCTCCCTTGCCATTCAAAATTTCATCCTTCTCGTTCAAATACTGGCTTCTTTGCGGGGCAAAATTCTCTGCGATTACTTTAGGTGATTTTGTCCTTCGGTTCTGAAGATACTTTTCCTCTGCTTCTCTGCATTCAACAGGATTTTGATCTGACATCTCTTCATACCGGCGAAGTTCTCTTGCCATTTCTCCGCTTCTTATTTTTATATCCTGATCATTTTGCTCGTTCCTGCTCATCAAACGTATTGATTCCTTTTGAAGCCGCTCCTTTTCCCTTGTGACTTCATTAATCTGCTTATCACAAAGCTCAATTTGATGCATCAGCTCAATCAATGTAGGATCTTTTTGTGCTCTGTTAAGCTCCTCCCTTGCTTCTCTTAGCTGCTTCTCATAATCTTTGATCAAGGCAGGTGCATCCATGACCTCCTTCATCCAATCAATATTAATCTTCTTCTCTGCTTCAATTATCTCTGAAAGCTTTTGATGCCTTTCTCGGAGTTCTTTACGCTGCGCTGTTGCTTCAGACAACTCCTGCCTTGCATTACCTATCTGAACGCGGTACGCATTTTGTCCAATATAAGGGTTTCGATATCTATCCTTGTCCAGGACTCGTGCGACATAGCCTTGGTAGAGCATACAATCCGGGGTTATGGCAATCTCATAGTTCTCCAGATCATTGATATCCTCCACCCGCATGACACGTCCTAAAATATAGTGTGCATAGGCCCTTGCATATCGATTATTACTATGAATCACATAGGCCAGAGAATGTTGATCTATCGTATCATTGGATGGTAGTTTCTTTGTATTAACAATGCCTGATGTATGGATATCATTCCGTCGGTTATGATATACCGATAGTGCGACTGGATAATATTCCGGTTCAACAATCAGGTTAAATTTTTGCATGTGAAAATATCCTTCTATCGCATTTCTCCACCGTTCATCAGTAATCTCAAGGAGCTCTGCCACAACATAGAC
>JAEZNB010000069.1 GCA_023441965.1 Bacillota bacterium | reverse complement strand
GGCTTCCTCTTATCAGAGTGATGATGTCCATTACCGGGTAAACTATGAGAACAGTCCCTCCACGGATGCAGGGGATTCCAATCGTTTCTATACCGCCACCTCCGAGCTTAAGGATGCGGACGGTAAGGTAATCGGATATATTGCAGAAACCAGCCTGACCTGGAGCGCTGCACCTGCCAATCTGACTGTGATGGGCTTCGAGCTGCAGATCAATGATGCGGGCAGTGCAGGCATGAGACTGGGAACAGTGAATATATTTGATCAGACCGGAACCGCCTGGCAGAATCCGTCCATGATGGGTGAGCTGATTTTGACCGGTAAGAGCCAGGATACTGCTTCGGCACCCAGCCCTTATATGCTGCAGGCTTATATCAAGTATGCAGAGGGCTTTGATCCGGATGGTTATGTGAATGCTTCCCTCTTAACGGATGCTCTTACAGAGGCGAAGGCAACCCTTGAGAACAAAAGTGCAACTCAGGAGGATTATAATAAAGTGCTTCAGAAAATGAGAGATGCTGTTGCGATGCTGGATGATGGCAGCGGCTTTATCAATGTAGATCAGCTTCCTTCCTCTGATCAGCTGACCGATCCCTTTACCTTCTTTAACGGAGACAAGGTGGGAAGCGCATCGGATTGGGAGAAGAGAGCACAGGAAATCTCCGAACTTTATCAGTACTATATGTACGGAGTCATGCCAAGCGGTGAGAAGGTCTCTTACTCCATTCAGGGGCAGAGTATGACGATCCAAGTGGAAGCGGACGGGAAGAAGGTCAGCTATCCGGTTCAGGTCAGTCTGCCGGATTCCTCTAAAGTGAAGGTACCGGAAGGCGGATATCCCGTTATCTTTGCCTTTGGCTGGCTGTCGCAGATTCCATATGCCAATGAACATGGCTATGCCGTGATTACCCTGGATACTTCCCTGATTGCAGCGGATAATATGACCCGGGGCGGTATCTTCTATGAATTATATCCTTACGGGTCCATCTGGCAGAAACAGACCGGTGCCCTGATGGCCTGGTCCTGGGGTATCAGTAAGATCATCGATGCTCTGGAGCTTGGAGCCGGTCAGGAGCTGAACATCAATCCGGAGAATACGATTCTGACCGGAGTCTCACGTTGGGGAAAAGCAACGGCAGTTGCCGGTGCCTTTGAGAAGAGAATTAAGGTTACAGCTCCGTCCTGTTCCGGTGCCGGAGGTATGGCTGCCTTCCGGTATAAGACTGAGGGTAAGACCTATGACTACTCCACCATCGGAGCCTCCTCTTCCTATAAGATGACAGCCAATGAGCCCTTAAGCAGTCTGCAATCTTCAGGAGAGCGGCACTGGTTCAATGATAAATTCCTGCAGTTCAAGGATGTCAACAGCCTGCCCTTCGACCAGCACCTGCTGGCAGCCCTGACAGCGGAGGAGGATCGCTATCTCTTCATCACCGGCTCCTACCTCTATGAGGACTGGACCAATCCTCCTGCCATGTGGCTGACGTATCTGGCAGCCAAGGAAGTCTTCGATTTCCTGGACTACGGAGATCATGTCGCCATCCACATTCATAAGGAAGGCCATATGGTGACCGATCAGGATATGGTATATCTGCTTGACTTCTGCGACCATCACTTCTATGGCAAGAAGGTGGAGAGTAACCTGAAGGATCTGACAACAAGCATATTCACAGAACCTGCCAACTATGATCCGATCTATGATAGATATATAAAATAATGAAACCGGGGCTGTTTCATACGAACTGAGATAGACAAGAGACTCCCTATATGTTTCCCATAATGCACTCTTTGCTGAACTGATTGAAAATTTTGTTGTGCTTAAGATGCGGACGTAAGCGTCCGAAGCTGGCACACATAATTGAAATCTGTACAGGAACGAAAGTGCGTACACGACTTGTTACACAAGTTGTGAGGGATACATATAGGGAGTCTCTTGATCTGCATGGCGATAATGAAACAGCCCAGTTTCTGTTTTACTGTTTTCTACCGGAATGATAAAAATATTAAATTGCAATCTGTAATAGAGTTGCAGGAATAGGGAAACAATGTACCTTAGCAAATGTTTATCAAAGGAGGTTATAAGATGATAGTGAAAGGAAACGATGCTTTCCAGGGCAAAAATAATAAGCGCCTGAAGACCTGTAACCCGACCAACTGTGAATGTACGGCAGCCTGGTCCAATTCCGATGAGCTCTATGATGTGGAGCTGGTGAACAAGCCCTCCATAGACAGAGTGATAGATGCGAAGGATTGGGTTGATAACGGAAGTAAGCTATAAGCGACAGAAAGAGAGGAACATACCATGTCAATGATTAAAATGTCCGTGGACGGTAATACCGCTTGTGCTTATGCAGCCTATGCCTTCACGGATGTAGCAGCGATTTATCCGATCACTCCTTCTTCAGGTATGGCGGAATCTACCGATGAATGGGCGGCCAACGGGAGGAAGAATATCTTCGGGCAGGAGGTGAATGTGGTAGAGATGCAGTCGGAAGCAGGAGCCTCAGGTTCCTTCCACGGATCCTTACAGGCCGGTGCCTTAACCACTACCTTCACAGCTTCCCAAGGTCTGTTATTGATGATACCGAACATGTACCGCTGTGCCGGTGAAGCCCTGCCGGGAGTCATCCATGTAAGTGCCCGGGCGATTGCGACCCATGCCCTAAGTATCTTCGGAGACCAGCAGGATGTTATGGCTGCCAGACAGACCGGCTGTGCCATGCTTGCCTCAGGCTCCGTTCAGGAGGTGATGGATCTGACACCGGTGGCACATTTATCTGCCATCAAGGGAAGTCTGCCCTTTGTCCATTTCTTCGATGGTTTCCGTACCTCCCATGAGGTGCAGAAGATCGAAGCACTGGAGTATCGGGATTATGCGGAAATGCTGGATATGGATGCCGTGTTAGCCTTTCGGAATAAGGCCCTCTCTCCCAACCATCCGGTGACCAGGGGAGCGGCACAGAACCCGGACATCTACTTCCAGGAGAGCGAGGCCGGAAATCACTATTATGAGGAGATTGTTCCGATTGTAGAGGAATACATGGAGAAGCTGGAGCAATACACCGGCAGAGCTTATCATCTCTTCGATTATTACGGGGCAGAGGATGCGGAGTATGTCATCATAGCCATGGGTTCAGTCACACAAACCATAGAGGAGACCATTGACTATTTCAACCAAAGAGGAGAAAAATACGGACTGATTAAGGTTCGGCTCTACCGGCCCTTCTCCAGGCTGCATTTCCTGCAGTGTGTGCCTAAAACAGTGAAGAAAATAGCGGTTCTGGATCGGACAAAGGAGCCGGGTGCGGTAGGTGAGCCCTTGTACCTGGATGTATGCACCAGCTTCTTGCATTCTGACAGAAAGCCGGTCATCGTAGGCGGCAGATATGGGCTTGCCTCCAAGGATACCACACCGGGTCATATTGCAGCCGTATATGAGAATCTGAAGGAGCAGCAGCCGAAGAATTCCTTTACCATCGGTATTATCGACGATGTTTACAAGACCTCCCTACAGACGGTGGCAGGATTAACAGTTGAGCCCGAGGACAGAATCTCCTGTCAGATCTGGGGTCTCGGTTCCGATGGTACAGTTGGTGCCAATAAGCAGGCAATTAAGATTATCGGTGATCATTCCGACCTGAATATTCAGGCTTATTTTGATTATGATTCCAAGAAATCCGGCGGTCTGACCGTATCCCACTTAAGATTTGGCAAGGATCCGATCCGGTCGATCTATCTGGTTACCCATGCAGATTATGTGGCCTGTCATAACCAATCCTATGTGAACAAATATGATATGCTGCAGAGCATTAAGGAGGGCGGGACCTTCGTCCTCAATACCAACTGGACGGAAGAGGAGCTGGACCAGCACCTGCCTGCTATCATGAAGAGGCAGCTGGCGCAGAAGAAGATTCACTTTTACACGATCAATGCAATTGGCATCGCTGAGGCAATCGGCCTGGGCAACCGCATCAATATGGTTATGCAGGGAGCCTTCTTCAAGCTGACAAAGGTTCTGCCGGAGGAGGTCTATGTTAAGGAGCTGAAGGCTGTCGTGAATAAGATGTATGGCAAGAAGGGTGAGAAGGTGGTTAAGATGAACCATGATGCCATAGATCAGGGTATTCTGGCCATTCATAAGGTCAATATTCCCGCTGCCTGGATGGATGCACCGATTCAGGATGCTGATGATGTGGAGGAGCCTGAATTTATCCGTAAAATCATGAGACCTATGTCAGAGCTTAGAGGAAATGAGCTTCCTGTCAGTGCCTTTTTGGGCATGGAGGACGGTACGATTCCCAATGGAACCACAGCCTATGAGAAGAGGGGCATAGCGGTAAATGTACCGGAATGGGTGGAGGAGCGCTGTATCCAGTGTAACCAGTGTTCCCTGATATGTCCCCATGCCGTGATCCGGCCCTTCCTCCTAAATGATGAGGAGAAGGCGATGGCTCCCGTTACCTTTGTAACCAAACCTGCCGCAGGGAGACCCTATGCAGGACTTCACTATAAGATACAGATCAGCCCTATGGACTGTACCGGCTGCGGTAACTGTGCGGATGTCTGCCCTGCCAAGGGGAAGGCTCTGATCATGCAGCCGATCGGAACCCAGCTGCCGACCCAGGTAGAGAACTGGAGGTTCGCAGTGGAAGAGGTCAGCTTCAAGGAAAATCTGGCCTATGGTCCCTCCTATAAGGAGAGCCAGTTCATGGCACCTCTGATTGAATTTTCCGGTGCCTGTGCAGGCTGTGGTGAGACACCATATATAAAGCTGGTTACCCAGCTCTTCGGGGAACGGATGATGATTGCCAATGCGACCGGTTGTTCCTCTATCTGGGGTGCCTCAGCCCCAAGCTCAGCTTATACGATCAACAGAAAAGGTAAGGGTCCTTCCTGGGCCAATTCCCTCTTTGAGGACAATGCTGAGTATGGCTTCGGCATGTATCTGGCGGTAAAACAGCTTAGAAATAAGCTGGAAGCTAATATGCGGAAGCTGATTGATATGAATGTGGAGGAGAAGATTAAGGAAGCCTTCCATGACTGGCTGCATTATAAGGAGGATGGCGGTGCTTCGGAGGAGGCCAGCCGTAAGGTGCTGGATGTACTGGAGCATTTTGTATCCACGGATGTTGAGATCGTACAATTGGTGGAGGAAATCAAGCAGAACAGGGACTATCTGACCAAGCGGTCGATCTGGCTGGTAGGCGGTGACGGTTGGGCTTATGATATCGGCTTCGGAGGTCTGGATCATGTTATGGCTTCGGGCGAGGATATCAATTGCCTAATCTTTGACACAGAGGTCTACTCCAATACGGGAGGCCAGGCTTCCAAGTCTACCCCGACTTCAGCAATCGCTAAATTTGCTGCATCCGGTAAGAAGCAGGGTAAGAAGGACCTGGGCCGTATGATGATGACCTATGGAAATGTTTATGTAGCCCAGGTGGGCATCCATGCGGATAACAATCAGCTGATCAAGGCCCTCCGTGAGGCAGAGAGCTATCATGGACCCTCCCTGATCATTTGTTATTCACCCTGTATTAATCATGGAATTAAGGAGGGCATGGGACGCAGTATGGCAACCATCAAGAAGGCGGTTGCAGCCGGTTATTGGCATCTGTACCGCTACAATCCGCTGCTGAAGGATGAGGGGAAGAATCCCTTCCAGCTTGACTCCAAGGAGCCCAGCGAAAGCTTCCGGGAGTTTATCCTCGGTCAGGTGCGCTACAGCTCTCTGGCCAAGGCCTTCCCGGAACAGGCAGAGACTCTCTTTCATAAGGCTGAGCTTTTGGCAAAGGAGCGCTATGAGGCCTATAAGATGATGGCACAATCAGGACCCATCATCGATGCGGAGTTAACGAAGCAGGAAACAGTATAACTACAAAGGAATAAAGTGCAATCGGTTTATCAGAAACAAGGTTTATAATATAGAGAAAGAAGCTGTCACGGTCTGATGGGAAGCGAAGGGTATCCTGCCAGACTGTTGACAGCTTCTTTTATTCTACATGTGTAGTAGCTTGCATATACTCCGGTTTTTGGTATCTTAAGACGAGGTAGATCAAATCCCGGCTGATAGCCCCGACAGGCTCCGAAGAGGCCACTGCCGGCTGTATAGACAGGTTCCTTAGTGGCTGCTTCTGGCAGTTTTGGCAGGTTTGTCATGGATTGCTTTTGGCAGCTTTGCCAAGGAAACGGTACACCGCCATATTCAGCTAAAAAGTTTAGCAGATATTAGGAAGGTTACTATTATTTACATGGAGATTTTCAACAATCGTTCTAGGAATCAATTTGTTTTATGTTATAATGATATTGTCAGATAAAAAGCATACTATGTGGTCATAAGAGAAATCAATTAAGAGGGGTGGCGTTACGTGATCGATAAACCATTAAGAACAGCAAAAGCGATTGTCAATGATGAACTGCAAGTAGTTTATAGTCTTATTTTCCGGAATGCATATTACAGTCTGGAAGGCCGTATCGAAGGGAGTAGCCCGGAGGATGCCGGACATTATTGCTTTGTAGAGAATTTTACCGATGATGAAGGGGAAGCAGAAATGTTCCTTAAGCGATTAGTGAAGGGTAAGGTATACCCGGTACATATCAAGGATCTGGCGGAGGATTTTTTCCTCCACCGGTAAGCTTTAGAGGCGGAATTCGAACTGTCCCTGATAAAGGTAGGAAGCCTAAGGGATGGATACCGATAGACAGTACGAAGGATGAGAACCTGCTAGGCGGATTATGGCTGCATAAATATGACATAAAAAAGACTGTACCTCTGTTCCTTAGATAGAAAGGATTGGGGAGACGGTCTTTTTTTATGTATATTTTTCGGCAGATGAGGGAAAATATTGTACAATGGATTGCTACAGGAAAGAAGGAAGCTTATGGAGAAGATCATAAACTCGGCTCAGATTAAGGAATTGTTTTCCGATAGCGGAGATATGCTGATCCGCCCAATTAAGATAAATCAGAATAATATCATCGTGTACGTCTTCTGTGTGGATGGACTGGTTGATTCTGATCTGATGGATACAGCCATATTCCAGACCATGAAATTTGACCCCTATCTGGCCAAGTGCCTGACTGAGAGGCAGACCATTGACTATCTGCTGGAGGGGGGAGCCTATCATGTCTTTACAACAGAGGAGCAGGATTACCAGAAGCTGATGAAATACGTCCTAAGCGGAATGGCTGCCTTAATCTTCGATAATGAACAGAAGGCCATCGTGTATGATATCAGAAAGTTTGAAAAAAGGTCTGTCCAGGCACCGGAGGAAGAAGGGGTCATGAAGGGGGCCAAGGATGCCTTCATTGAAGTGATGCGGACCAATACTGCTCTGATCCGAAGAAGAATCCGGTCTGAGTATCTGGTGATAGAGAGCTTGAATGTGGGAAGCCTCTCCAAAACCGATATGTCTCTGGTTTATCTCAGTAATATAGCGGATATGAATACCGTGAACAAAATCAAGGAGCTGATTGGTAAAATCAACATTGACAATCTGTCCACACCTGCCTTTATTGAGGAGTACCTGAATCCCAACAAGGGCAGTATCTTTCCGCAGATTATGTATACCCAAAGACCGGATCGGGTATCTGCCAACGTTTCGGACGGAAGGATTGCTCTGGTTGTGGATGGAATGCCCTTTGTTTATCTGCTTCCCTGTCAGCTTCCCATGCTGATGCAGTCACCGGAGGACTATGCGAACCATTTCTATATCGGGTCCTATTTAAGAATTATACGATACATCTCCATGATTCTCACCCTTTTTCTGCCTGCCTTTTATATCGCAGCAACAACCTATCAGAGTCAGATGCTTCCGGTACAGCTGGCCCTGTCCACCCAGGCGGCGAAGAAGAATGTACCCTTTTCCTCGTCCGCAGAGGTTCTGGGTCTCTTAATCGCTTTTGAAGTGCTGATAGAGGCAGGACTACGACTTCCCAAAGCTGTCGGTACGGCCATGTCCATTCTTGGAGGTCTGGTTGTAGGCCAGTCAGCCGTATCCGCGAATCTCTTGTCTCCGGCAGTTGTTGTCATAGTATCCCTGGCGGGTATCGCAGGCTTCATCATGCCCAACCAGGACCTAAGCAGCGGTATTCGGCTTACCAGGTTCATTCTGGCTGTCTTGGCTGCGGTGGGAGGCTTCTTCGGCCTGACTGTCGGCTTGATTTTGCTGATTACCCATCTGTGCAGTCTGGATAATTACGGCTCTGCCTACCTTTATCCCTTTGTGGATACTCCCGATCGAAACATCAAGGATACCCTGGTCCGTTTTCCGGTCAGCTTTTTCAAGAAGCGTCCGGAAAATATCGCACCGGTAAATCAAATCAAACAGAAGGAGCAGGAATCATGATGCTTAAGAGGACAAGCGTATTATCATTGCTTCTGTTCATGGCAGGCACCTTCGTCGGCTGTTCTCATGATATGAACCGAAGGGAAATAGACGAGATTAATTTCATTCATGTTATGGGGATTGATTATAAGAACGATGAGTATAGCATCAGTGCCCTTTACAGCTCGGAAGGCGGCGCAGATCCGGAAGAAGGAGGAGGCGGAGGCGGTGAAGAGGAAATCACCGAAGGGAAGGGGAAGACTCCCTATCAGGCCATGGAAGACATCCGGCTGAAGAATAAGAAGAGCATATCTGTCGCCAATACCGGATATTTTCTGATTGGGGATGCAGCGGCCATGCATGGAATCAAAGACTGCCTGGACTTTCTGTCCAGAGACGAAACCATAAAGATGGAGGCTCTGGTCTATGTCGTACAGAATTCCAGTGCCTTGGACTTCTTAAAGCAGGGGCTTGAGAATCAACAGACGGTCCATGAGGATCTGCAGGCAGTGGAGCAGAAGCAGCTGGAGCTGGTCACCCGAAATGACAATACCCTGGTCAATATCCTCAATGATATGGACCAGAATTATTCCAGTTTGTTGATTCCCTATCTGGTATCTCAGGAGAAAAGCTTCCTGATCAAGGGCTACTCTGTCTTTGATCAGCTGAAGCTGAAGGATTATCTGGATTTGGAGACCTCCTCCGGAGTGAATTTTGTCAAGGATATCATCCGTGTATATCCGATCTATCTGAATCAGGAGGTGGGCCTGGCCTTATCCTATAGCAATACGAAGCTGAAATCCGAGCTAAAGGGAGATGAGGTGAAGGTATCCATCCAGGTGGATTTTGAGACCATGGTCAAAGAAGTCATAAGCAGTAAAAAAATCTTCACCAGAGCTGCATTGCAGGAGCTGACCCGGCAACAGAATAAATATATCAGAAATATAATCAAGAAAGCGGTAGACTATTCCGTAAACAGCGGTCTGGATATCCTGCAGATAGCCCGCCTGGTGGAGAACCAACATGTGGGGAAATGGAAGGAGCTGGCCAAGGGATGGAAGGATACAATCTCTGAGATTGAATATGAGTATTCAGTCAATTCAAAGATATCGAAGTCCTTTCTCCTGGGCGATAAAGACTGATGCTCTGTCAGAAAGGTTATATGTGAAGGCTCTGTCCGATATACCATAGGCGAAGCTTTGTCTGATAGGTAAGAAGAAGCCCTATCCGTTAATAGAGGAAGGACTGTCTGATATGTCACAGTTGATAACCTGTCCGTACTAACAAGGGATGAGGGACAGGAGAAGGATGATGGGAGGAAGAAATCCATGTTATATGTCTATATACTTTTCTTGATCGCAGCTTTTATCTCACAGAGAAAGAAGCTTTTTCAAGAGCTAAGAAATTTTCTTTTATTCCTGTTATTTTCCATAACAGGACTTATTCTGGGAATCGTCCACAATATCAGCCCCTATTTACCCAGCCTGGCCTTAAGGCTGGAGGAGATACTGAAATAGGATTATTATGATAGAAAGGCATGGTAGTATAAATGAATAAGGAGGTATCACTCCGACAAATCGCATATATGTTTCTGTTTCTTACGATCTCCCCCATACTGAGGCAGATACCCGCAGCTTTGGCCAAGGAAGGGGGCAGAAGCGGCTATTTAAGTCCCCTTTGGTCTATACTGGCTATACTTCCGCTGACCGGAATGATATTGCTGCTGATCAAGGCCTTTCCCGGACTTAATCTTTATGAGATTATGGTTCAGCTGATCGGCAAATTCCTGTCAAAGATCCTGATCCTTTTCTATCTGCTATGGTTTCTCTTGATGTTGGTTTCCAAGGTGAATATCTATTCCCTTACCTTGCAGTTTACGCTGATGCCAAAGACCCGATCGGATTTTTTGATGGTCGTCATGATCGTTCTGGTTTATTATGCCTTGCTTCGAGGAATGAAGACCATCTTTCGTTTTGCTGAGTTCACCCTGGGACCGGTCCTTCTCTTTTTTGCCATCCTGATTATCTGTGCTCTATCCAGACTTCGTACCGATTATCTGCTGCCGGTATCCACCTTCCGCCTGCCGGAGACGATATTTGCCTCCGTCAATGTAATCTCGGTAGGAGGCTATATCATTATTTCCTTGTTCTTTGCGGATAAATTGGGTATCTGTGTTACCAAGCAGCAAAAGAGAAAGCTCTGGTATGCGGCCTTAAGCTTTGTGATTCTGGCCTTCGCCGTGACCCTATTCACCTTTGGGATCACCGGTGCGGCCTATACCGCCAATGCACCCTTTCCCTTTTATATTTCGGTCAAGAGCATCTCCTTCTTCCATGTCTTTGAGCGCTTTGAAGTGCTGGTGACTCTGATCTGTATCCTGTCCGATTTTATCTCCATCTGTGTTCTGGCAACCCTGCTGGGACGCTGTATCGAGTGGTTCTTCGGACTAAAGAGCAGGGGAGGCTACCTCTTCGTGCCCTTGGCTATGACCGTATATTTCCTGACCTACCTGGTCAGCAGTACGCAGTTTGAATTTGACTTTCTCTACCGTTATGTCCTGGTGAACTTAAATCTGATCTTCCAATATGCCGTTCCCTTCCTGCTTGGCTTCCTATGTCTGTTGAAGAGGAAGAGCATCAAGCAACAGTATTAAAGCGGTCTGTGAGTATCAAACAACAGTATTGAAGCGGTCAATGAGTATATAGTAGCATTGAAGCGGATTTAGATCAAAAAAATAGGGCAGTTAAACAATTCCATAAGGATGTAGAAGGCATCCTACCGGATTGTGAAATTGCCCTTGAGGTTTGATAAGTGAGCAGTTGTTATTCATAAATATGTATCTTGAACTCATCATCGTCGTACTTATAGATGCTGCGATTGATATAATGCTCCGCAATCGGGTCCACGAACTGATATACTCTGTGATATTCCTTGGTCCCAGGATCCTTCTGAGTGGCACTGCGGTTGCGCTGCAGAAAGAGGATAAGGCTGTAGCAGTCGATCCAGATCTCATTTATACTTTCCTTCTGGGATTCATCAAAGATCAGCTGCATGCCGAAGTGCAGGTGAGGCGTCTGAATGTTGTTGGAATTTTCGGAGGAGCTGTAGCCGGTCCTGCCGAGATAACCGATGACATCCCCTGCCTGAACGATGCTGCCCACCTGCAGGGCCTTCTGAAAAGGAAAATTCTTTCTTAAGTGAGCGTAGTAATAATATCTCTTTTTATCAAAGCTTCTGATCCCGATTCGCCAACCACCGTACTGGTTCCAGCCCAGGGCCTCCACATAGCCGGATTCCACAGCAATCACAGGAGTCCCTACCTGGCCCATCATATCATGACCCAGGTGCTTCCTTTTAAAGCCATAGCTTCTGGACACTCCGAAGTCATCAAAATGGCTGAAGGGATAATATTTGGCGATGGGCAGGAAGGCCTTCAGACCGTATTTCTTCTCCCACCTCTTGCCTCCGGGACTGGCTTCATCCGGAACCTCTATCTTATATTCACCGACCATTCCGCCTAAAACAGCAGAATAGGCCTGGAAATAGTAGTCATAGGTTTTCATATTCTTTGTGAGGGACTCAATGGTTTCCTCCCGATTCAGCAGCTTATTGGCCAGCTCTGTCATATGCTTTTCCTTGTAATGGGAAAAATCACCGCCGTATTTCACTCCAAGATAGGCCAGCAGCTCAATCCAGTTCAAATGAATCTCCTGCTGGTAGGTCTCCACATCATATCGGTAGGCCCGTTCCAGAGCTTTCGAACGCACATCAAAGCTGACCCATTTGATGAACTTTTTCTCAGAGTCATACATAGAGGTAAGAACAGCGGCTTTTCTGTCAAAATCCTGTTTGATCAGAAGGGAGGATATGAGGAATAAAAGAATCAGCTCACATAAAATGATGTGCTTGGTTTTCGATCCAGAAAACATGTGTTACTTCCTTGCATGAAAACTTGTAATATTTTATGTTTTTTTCATAGCAAGTATAACCATTATTCAAAAATGTCCCGAAGCATTTTCTTATGATATTTCAAATAGACATTCAGGGTATCCTTAGAGGGGTCATAGGTCGCAAGAAACACCTCCTTTATATCTGGGACCTCCTTACGTTCCAGCTCCTTCATCAGCCAGGCCTTACTCTTTCTTGTACTTTTGAGATTTTCCGGCAGGATCTTACCATCGATGATCACATTAGGGAGGGGAACGGACTTGATCGGGCTTAAGTCAAAATCCGAGGGGGTAGCGGGCCGGTACCTTGATAAGGGCAATACACTGATCTTGCCGTTCACCTCCAGAAATACGGATTGCACCTCCTCCAAATCAAAGTAACCACTCAGCCTGCAGGCTGACAGGAGCTCGTCCACATCCATTTTCGCCCTTAGCAGGTTCTTCTCATAAATCTGACCATCCTGATAAAGGAGAAAGGCCTGTCCCTCAAAGAATCTGCGGAGAATGATGGACTTACAGGTGATAAGTGATATCGTGATGGAGCTTAAGGCAAATATAATCATGGAGACCAGAGGCTCAAGGATACTGTCCGTAGACATAACAGCCATTTCCCCTGCGACCGAGCCGATGGCTATACTACTGATGTAGTCAAACATGCTTAGCTGTGACATCTGGCGGTTTCCCATCAGCTTGGTAAGGATAAAAAGCATGGTGAGAGAAACCAATGTGGAAAAGACGATTTTAATGATATCCATGATAAAATCCTCCTAAGAGCAAAGAAGTGTAAACCTTATAATTTCTAATTCTGATGCAAATAAAACTCTATAGGTTAATATGAGCAGAATGATAAAAAATATGAATCTTCCTTGGAATAGACCGCGTGCTATGTTAGAATTGATGTACTGAAGATGTTTGACTACTCGCCGACAGAGGAGGATTGGTCTGCGCTACAGACCACAGCTAAGGAGGATGGAATGAGAGAACTGCTTAGGAAATACAAAAACCATGTAACAACCCTGGGAATCCTAGGTCTCATCGTTATCGTACTGTATATAACCCTACCGCTTTTGCAGCGGGTCAGGGACGGTTCGGATCAGGCCGATCACAATAAGCAGATGGAAACCATAAAGTCAGAGGATACAGCTACCCCTGAGGGAAGCAGTCAGGCTGCGGATAGCACAGATACTGGTACAGAGGATACTCCCAAGGCCGGACAAAGCCTCACGACAGGGGAAAGCCTTGAGCCTGAGGAAAATGTTGGGTCGGATGGGGCGCTTCCGTCAGAAGACAGTGCTAAGGCTGGGTCCGAGGAAGCTCTTGGATCAGGAGACGTCCTTGGGTCCGAAGGGAAGGCAGGGTCGGATGGGACACTTCCGTCAGAAGACAGTGCCAAGACTGGGACTGAGGAAGCTCCACAGACAGAGGAGACTAAGGCGACTGCGGATGAAGGATCAGCAGTCGGAACAGGGCCTACGGCAGCCCCCTCAGAGACAGCCCAAGCAGAGGGAAAGCTGATTGTCATAGATGCCGGTCATCAGTCCAAGGGAAATTATGAGCTGGAGGCAATCGGACCCGGAGCGAAAACGAAAAAGGCCAAGGTGTCTTCCGGAACACAGGGAGTCAGTACCGGGCTTGCAGAGTATAAATTAAATCTGACGGTATCCATGAAGCTGAAGGAGGAATTACTGCGAAGGGGATACCGGGTCATCATGGTCCGGGAGAGCCATGAGGTAAACCTATCGAATTCGGAACGGGCAGCGATTGCAAATGAGGCGAAGGCAGATGCTTTCCTAAGAATCCATGCCAACAGCAGCGACAATTCCAAGATCAAGGGTATGATGACCATCTGTCAGACCAAAGCAAATCCTTATAATGCCGAGCTGTATAAAAGTAATAAGCGCTTATCCGAGGAGGTCTTAAAGCATATGCTGGAGAAGACCGGAGCAACGAACAAGGGAGTATGGGAGACGGATACCATGAGCGGAATCAACTGGTGTACCGTACCGGTCACAATCGTAGAAATGGGCTATATGTCCAATGCAGAAGAGGACAAGCTCCTTGCCACAGAAAGCTACCAAGATAAAATCGTCCTGGGGATCGCAGACGGACTGGATGCCTTCTTTCGATAAGGGGACGGTGTTACAAGGGTGTGCGTGACAAGGGGACGCGTGACATGGGGACGGAGATACTGTCACATTGTGTTCTATGTGACAGTATCTCCGTCCCCATGTCACACCGTCCCCATG
>JAEZNB010000058.1 GCA_023441965.1 Bacillota bacterium | reverse complement strand
GAGATACTGTCACCTGGTGTGTCGCCAGGTGACAGTATCTCCGTCCCCTTGTCACGCCGTCCCCTTGTCACGCCATATTGATATCATTCCGTATCAATAGTATAATAAAAGTGGAAGGAGTGAGAGGTTGATTGGAATGCATTCTGTTAAGGAAACAGCAAGCAGATGGAAGATAAGTGAAAGAAGAGTTAGTATATTGAGTAGTGAAGGAAGAATCGAAGGAGTGGTATTTCACCTAGATATATTCAGGGTAGCAAAACATTAACATATTAGTAGAGAGGAGTAGATTTATGCAGAAGCAGTTTACACAAGCGGGTCCGGTGTTGGATGAGAAGGGTTCACCTAATCCCGGGTATTCAACGAAGAGCATTCTTACCTATCGCAGAAAAGACATTAAGGCATCAGCCTTTCGGATTAAGGAATGGGACTTCTACCAGGTGACTGATAAGAATATGTGCCTGCAATTTACCATTGGCCATGCCTCCTATGCAGGGCAGGTAGGAATTATGCTCTTCGACTTTACGAAAGGGATTAAGCTGGCTGAGAAAGGGACCTTTCTGGTCCTTCCCTTTGGTTCCTTACATCTGCCGGAGGATGCGGAGAAGGATCATGTCATCGTGTATCGGAAGAAAGCCGGTGAGCTGCGGATCGAAGTGAAGCAGAAGACTAGAAGGATATATTTTCGTTGGGAGGATTTTGAGGCGGATCTTTTGCTCACCAGGCAGAATGAGAATTCTCTGGTCATCAATATCCCCTTTGATGAATCACCCAAGGCATTTTATTATAACCATAAGATAAACTGCATGCTTGCAGAGGGTAAAGTGAAATACGGTGACCGGGAGTATGAATTCTCACCGGAAGACTCCTTCGGTATTCTGGACTGGGGCAGAGGAGTCTGGCCCTTCCATAATGAGTGGTATTGGAGCAATGGCACCGGCTACATAGGGGAGAAGATATTTGGCTTTAATCTGGGTTGTGGTTTTGGTAACACAAGCCATGCCACTGAAAATATTCTCTTCTACGGAGACACGGTTCATAAGCTGGGAGAGGTAACCTTTGAATTAGGTTCTGAATACATTAAGCCCTGGCGTATCTATGATAAAGAAGGTAGATTGGATCTGACTCTGACACCCACCTATGATCGAACGACCCGTACGAAGCTCTTGTGGGTGAATAACTGCTGTCATCAGATGTTTGGAGAATTTACCGGTAAAGCTGTGCTGGATGATGGCACAGAATTAAGGATTGAAAAGCTGATCTCCTTTGCTGAGCATGCAATCAATAATTGGTAGCAAGGTTTAAGAAGAGTTTGTTACCGCTTTCCTCAACCGCCGGTTGAATTTTTTTGCAAAAATCAACATTTCTGATATTGCTATGAAAATGAGAATACCGTATGATGATAGTAATAAAGGGGGAGGAAATGCTATGCTTGATAGTATAAAAATCAGCAAATTCATAACCTTGAAGCGAAGAGAGAAAGGATTAACACAGCAGCAGCTTGCAGATCAGCTGAATGTATCCTTTCAGGCAGTATCAAAATGGGAAACCGGCTCTGCGTATCCCAATGTAGAGCTTCTTTATGAGCTGGCCGGTGTATTGGAAGTCTCTGTTGATGAGATCCTAGACGGAAATGAGAAATCGGATTCCTTATCCTATAGAAAAGCAGGAGTGGATACCTCCTATACGGATTCGATCAAAGAGGATATGAAGAAGTATCTGAAGTCGGAAGACAAAAGAATACTGAATGGGGTAGGACCCTTTGCCTCCTTATATGATATATCGTTTCCGGAGATAAAAAATCCGGTCTTGGTTTTAAAATCAGAAGAGCCGGGATCCAAGCAGAAACTGGCTATGGAGTATGGATATACCGAATCGATCTGCCATGATATGATCAATCATTTGATTAATGATATAGCAGTCATGGGAGCCAGACCGTTGGCTGTGCTTGATACAATTGTATGCGGATATGCAGATAAAGACACGATACATGCATTTATTAAGGGAATTGCTGAAGCCTGTCATAACAATGAATGTTCTCTGGTTGGAGGAGAAACATCGGTTCAGCCGCAGGTTCTGGAAAGCAGAACCTATATACTAAGTGCTAGCGTTGCCGGAATTGTGGATCGGGAGTTGATCATTGACGGGTCTGCCATTCAGGAGGGTGATTCCGTATTGGCTGTTGCCTCCAATGGATTACACACCAATGGCTTTTCTCTCGTTCGTATGATTATGGAGAAGAAGCCGCAGATTAAGCTTGAACGGATTGGACAGGAGACATTTATAGAGCAGATCATGAGACCGCATACTGCCTATTATCCGGCGATCAAAGAATTGATAAAAATGCAGGGTGTTCATGGAATGGCTCATATCACCGGTGGCGGTATAGCAGATAATCTATGCAGAATTATTCCATCGGATTTGTCTGCCGTTATAGACTGCAGCCGGATACGGACCCTTGATATCTTCCGCCTGATAAAAGCGGCCGGGAACATCTCCGATCCGGAGATGCGTGCTACTTTTAATTGCGGTGTGGGCTTGGTGCTTGTCGTTGCACAGGAGGAAAAGCAAAAAGTAATTGGTCAAATGGGTAAATATTTCGATTGCTATGAGATTGGATTCGTTGAGCAAGGGAACCAAAAGGTGGTCTGCAACAATCAGATTCGGTGGTAGTAGTAATCGCCAAAAAATATAACTGTTAAATAAAAAGCTATCTAAAGAATGGAGGATTATTCGTATGAAACTAATTCACAGCGGTAAGGTACGGGAGATTTATGAGGTGTCCGAGGAACAATTGGCCATCGTTACAACAGACAGAGTATCCGCCTTTGATGTGATATTACCGGCAACAGTGAAGAATAAGGGAGTTGTATTGAACACAATCTCAAATTTCTTTTTTGAAAATACAAAAGACATTATCCCAAATCATATCATTTCCTCTGATGTGAATGAGATGCCTGAGTTCTTCCATGAGGAGAAGTTTAAAGACCGTACGGTATTAGTGGAGAAGCTTCGGATGTTACCTTATGAAATCATTGTAAGGGGTTACATATTCGGAAATATGTGGAAGGCTTATGAGGAGGGAAGTCCCTTCTGTGGAATTCAGATCAAGGGTGACTATAAACTTGCCGAGAAGCTGGAGCAGCCGATTGTTACACCGTCTACAAAAGCGGAAACCGGTCATGATGAGTATATTGATATTAAGACTATGGAGCAGGGGCTTGGGACTGACCTGACCAATAAGATTATTGAAGTGTCTCTGAAGCTATATGAGGAATGCAGCCGATATGCAATATCACGGGGAATTATCATAGCAGATACGAAATTTGAGTTTGGCTTAAATAAGAACAATGAATTAGTACTGGCAGATGAGATCTTTACACCGGATTCCAGCAGATTCTGGAGCCAGGCAGATTATCAGGTCGGAACCTCACCGAAATCATATGATAAACAGTTCATCCGGGACTGGCTGTTAAATAATAAAGTAAACGGTGAAATGCAATTTGACAGCATACCACAGGAGGTAATCGAAGACACAGAGAAGATCTATATGGAGTGTCAGCAGAAGCTATTAAAATAAGCTACAGGCACGGTAGGGCATGATGTTTGGGTCAATTGTAAACTAATTGGTATCAGTTGATATGAGAGAGAAAGATGAACTGGGGGTGATATATGCCCCGGTTTTTAGTTCCTGATTCCGGTCTTATTGCTTTATCTATTATTACATGAAGAATGTAAGCAAGGGTTCAAAGTATAATTCCGTACTCAATCAATATCACGAACGGTATGAAATGAGTTGGAGGCAATAAAGGAAGGTATATTACTTGACTTATGTATAAAATTGGTATACCATATCCGGTAAATAGCAAATCGTGTATAAATATGGGTGATAAATGAAAATATTTATCGACCTTACTAGTAATTGTTTTTATGGTACACCGATTCACGAATCGGCACATATACGGAAATCATTGGGCATACCACAGGCTTGTATCATAGATGTACTTAAGCATAGTCTTAGGAGGGATGATATGAATCTAACCAAATCAATTGACTTCTTACTGGAGCATGCAGGGGATGTGATCCGTTATCGACTGCATAAGGAGATACTGAAGGATCTGACGCAGAACGAAGAGGAAAAGCTACTGGATAAGGTGAAGCTTACTCCTCATTATAAGCTGGTGGAAAGCTATGTGAAGCCGAATGGATATATCGGACTGGGGATGCACTCCTGGGATAAGTTTAAAGCGACCCCTCTTCAGGATGGGGAGGCGGCAGCCAGGTTATTGGCCAACTATGCTATTCCGAAGGAGAGCCCGATCATAGTAAATTACATAAAGGCACTGAGAGATGAGAAGCTTCTGGAAGAGGAGTTCTCTTATTATAACCCGGAGAAAGCCAGATTTCGCGACCGATTTAAGGGGCTTTCTAACGGCGGTGGACTGATGGTTTTAGTCTATACCATGCAGGCCTTACTTGGTTACGGAGATGAGGAGGAGGTCAAGCCCTTCCTTTCTACGTGTTATCAGGCCTTCCGGAGCATGCTGTCAATCAACTCCCTGGAGGAGATAACAAGCTTTCAACCGAATTCTAAAAAGAAGTACAACTATCCTTATATTCAAGAGAATGTGCCTTTGCCTTGCTGCTATCATCTTACTGCTTTAAGCCATACCGACTCCTGGAGAAATCCGCAAAGCATAGAAGCCATGGCAGATGCGTTAAATCATATCAACCGTATCATGTCAGAGGAGAACAATGTTCATATTAAAATCGGCAGTAAGTACTATGTTCCCCTTTGGGCCTTCGTAAGACCGCTGAAACCCTTTGAGGCCAACAGGCAGCATACGATTATGAGAAGGACGCTGACCGAGATCGCCATGCTCGGTGTCGGGGATCGCGTAGAGATTATCAGGCAATCTATCGAGTATGTGAAGGAGGCATTGTCCACGGATGGTATTTTAAGATACCGGTTTCTAAGTGCTTATGACAAGAAGAGATTTCTGGACTCGATGCGCTATCCAACACCGTATAGCGAAGTCGGTCTTGAGACGGACTATAAGAAAGAAACCTCAATCTGGTGTGATCTGACCTTCTGGGCCGTACAATTTCTTCATATATTGGGACAGAGTGATTTATAGCGATGATTTTGAATACTTGGTATGATGAATAAGGACGAATATGTAAAATCAGTTTGCTAAATAGGAATTTTAGCAAACTGATATAGATTAAGGCAGAAATATGTATAACTACTTGCTAAGCTTTGTATCAAAGAACCAGGTGTCGATAGCTTCCCAATAATAATAAAGATTGAAGGTCCCGTCAGACATTTTTTGTACTGCCCAATCTGTATCAGTGGGTCCATCACTTAAGATGATCGCGGGCTCTGATGCAAATTCACCCGGCTCTGCTTCATACCACTTGCCCTTCAGGGGACCATCTCCCCATAGCTTATGATCTAAAATGTAGGTGCCATTTTTATGAATCTCCAGGCTTCCGGAACCTGCACCCGGAGTAAAGACACTGGTGTTATAGTCTCCGGTTGTAATATCATAATAATCCGTCATAGCACCGGGAATCCATAATACCCATGTTCCATAGTAATCCTCCAAGTGAACATCCAATATCACGGGAGGGTCAGCAGCGATATCCGCCAGATCATTGGACCACTGCTCTGTGAATATGGGCTCTGTCATGCTGTCTGTTAGCTCTGGCTCCGTCTTTTGTTCCATACGATCCTCAGAAGGGATAGTCACATCCTCACTGTCTTTGGTGTCTTCCGACTTTTCCCTAAATTTCTTCAGAATGGATGATGACGATGCTTTGTCGGAGGCCTCATCCGGGTCCGATGCTTCCGTCAATGCCCTGTTCTTCTTACTAGATCGGCTATCCTCCTGATCTAATTCCTTACTGCATCCGGTTAGTATGATAGAAAGCAGTACCACAATTAATGTACAAATGACCAACTGTTTTTTATCCATAGGTGTTTTCTCCACTCAAAAATAGTATTCTGCTTCAACATAAACAATATAGCTTAACAAATTATACCATAAAGGTATTCTATAGAAATGTGATTTAAGTCACACTTTTGAAGGAGGAAACACTGTTTTACAGATATCGGTATCTCTTGCTGAATAGTCTGCATACGATAGGATTTTATAGCTCATTCTCCATCATCTGCTCTAAGGTCTGCCTTCTCCTGATTAGTTTCAGTTCTCCGGCTGTTGTATAAAGAAGCTCCGGAATCTGCGTATGTGAATTGTAGTTGAAGGGAGACATGGAAGAGCAATAGGCTCCCGCTCCGCCAATGACCACAATATCATTTATTTCAGGTTCTGCGATTTTGCGTGGAATATTGTTGTCCTGGTCATCGAGGCATAGAGAATCACCACTTTCACAGCAGGGCCCAACCAGAATCATTTCATGCAAAGCATCAGCGGGCTTGTCATCAAATTCAGAAGAGAGTAGTTGTCCCCCCTTTGATATGATATAAAAGGGATGCCTTGAACCGTAGAGCAGAGGGCGGGTGATTACGTCCATTCCTCCGTCCAATATTGCGAAGCTCAGTCCCTCCGGACCTGTCTGCTTCTTGTCTAAGACCTTGGTGATTACATAGCCGGAATTCGCCATCAGGTAGGTTCCCGGCTCTATCTCCATGAGCAGCTTGCGATTTGTTCTTTGATAAAAGCGCTCGATCTGTTCGGCTGCGTATTTGCCAAGCGCTTCAATATCGGCAGCTTTTTCATCCGGCATTCTGGCTTCCTTTAAGCCTCCGCCAAAGCTCACAATCTTCGCATCCGGGAAATATTGCTCTATCAGGCCCAATTCCAGATCAATATTCTGCCTCCACAGCTCGGGATCTCCGCCGGAGCCTATATGCACATGAACCTGTGTAAAGGTCAGGCCCATCCGACCCGCATACTGCAGAGCTTCGTCCAGATCTGTCAGGTGTATGCCAAAGCAGGAATAATTGTCTCCCGTGTTTCTGGTTGCAGACTCACCGGCGCCAATTCCCGGATGCAGTCTGAAGGAAAGCTCAATCTGATTCTCCTTAGCGAAAGCACCGATCAGATACAATTGCCGCAGGGAACATACATTGTACTTCAGCCCCCTTAGGATAAGCTGCTTTAAATCAGCTCGATCTTCGCCTTCCGGCACCTCCTGGGAGGTCATGATGATGTGAGCCGGCTCTATACCGGAAGCCACAGCCCTTCTGACCTCATTTAAGGAACTGGCATCAATATGGATGCCCTGGGCATTTATCAGCTGTAACAGAGTTTTATTCGAATTGGCCTTCATGGCATAGCGGACCCGTAAACCAAATGCATTAGGCATCGACAGGAGCATCCTGCACTTTTTTATGAGCAGATCCTCATCATACAGATAGACCGGTGACCCGTATTCCTTCATTGCCTTAAGTACGATTTCTGAAGTAACATTACTGAATCCATTTAGATAGCTCATTTCTTTTCCCCTCATCCGTTCAAAATGTGTTTTATCTTCCGATGCATCCTTAGAATTATTACATTATATTTATAAATATTCATATTGTCAATATTTTGTAAGATTATGCATAGTATGGTTCTCAATAACCACAGAACACCTCCGGTTGGAATACTGAGACTTCCTATGGAAACAATAAGTCCAGGAGGTGATAAAACGATGATGTCACGAAAATCAGTAATAACCTTTGGTATGGTTGCGATTCCGATTGCGATGTCCACAGCTACCCAGGACAACGATATCCATTTCAATCAGCTGCATCGGCAGGATAACAGCCGCATCCGTTATAAGAAGACCTGCGGCCACTGCGGTAAGGAGATTAAGACCGAGGATATCGTTAAGGGTTATGAGTATGAAGAGGACAAGTATGTTGTCATTACGGACGAGGAAATAGAGAAGATAAAGACGGAGAAGGAGAAGTCAATACAGATTCTGCACTTTGCTCAGCTAAATCAGATCTCCCCGGTCTACTATGATAAGACCTATCAGGCCGCACCGGAGGCCGGAGGGGAAAAGGCTTTTGAACTGCTTCGGTCAGCCCTGATGGGTGAACAGAAGATAGCCATAGGGAAGACTGTTATGGGAACCAAGGATACCCTGATGGCGATCATTCCGCGGGAGGAGGGGATTCTGATTTCTACCATGTTCTATGCCGATGAGGTAAAGCCCCTTCAAAAACAGTATACCAAACCGGGAATATCGGAGCAGGAGCTGAACATGGCTAAGCTTCTGATCAATTCCATGGATACCCCCTTTGATCCGGAGAAATACAAGGATGAGTATCAGGCTAGACTCCGTGACCTGATAGAGACCAAGATCTCAGGTAAAGAGGTGGTTGCTGCCGAACCTGTCAGTGAAGGCAAGGTAATTGATCTGATGGAAGCCCTGAAAGCCAGTGTTGAAAAGGCAAAGGCAGACAAGGAAACGGCTTAATTTTATGATTGGTGACTTAAATGCATATAAACAGAAAAGAGATTTTGACAAGACACCGGAGCCCGAAGGAGAAGGAGCGTCTTCAGAAGAGAGCTTAAGCTTCGTTGTTCAGCACCATATGGCACGCAGGGAACATTATGATTTTCGGCTGGAGTGGGCAGGAGTTCTTCTGAGCTGGGCAGTACCTAAGGGACCTTCTTTTAAAACAGGAGACAAGAGACTGGCCGTACAGGTGGAGGACCATCCCCTTGACTATAGGAATTTTGAAGGTACCATCCCCCAGGGGGAATACGGCGGTGGGGTAGTCATGCTCTGGGATGAGGGCTATTGGGAGCCATACGGTAATGTAGAGGAAGGCTTGCTGGAGGGTATGCTGAAATTTGAGTTACGAGGAAAACGGCTTCAGGGTAAGTGGGCGCTGGTCCGGATCAAGGGGAAAGAAGCTGCGTCGAAGAGGCCCTGGCTTCTATTAAAAGAGAAGGATGCGTATGTCAAAGAGGAGGACGGAATATCCGGATTTACGACCAGCATTAGGACCGGTCGTACCATGGAGGAGATAGAAAGGGGAGAAGAGGAGAAGTTCCTTCGGAATCCCTTTCAGACAGCGGAGCCTCAGCTTGCCAAAATGGTGAAGGATATCCCGTGGGGTGACGATTGGCTTTACGAGTTGAAATATGATGGATACAGGATTATGGCCTTTGCGGAGGGGAACCGTGTCCGGCTGCTGACAAGGAATGGCAATGATTATGCAGGCCGCTTTCATGAGATTGCTGCTTCCATAAGCCTCTTTTCTGCGGGCAGACCAATGGTGCTGGACGGAGAAATCGCAGTAACGGACGCTACAGGGAAGACTGATTTCCAGGCTCTCCAGAGCTATCGTAAGAAGCCTGCCGGTAAAAATCTTACCTATATTGTCTTCGACCTGCTGGCGCTGGATGGGGAGGATCTGCGGGGATACCCTCTTATCCGAAGAAAGGAACTGCTTGAGGAGCTCATGCGGGAAGCCCCCGAGAACCTCTATTACAGCCGTCATATCAGAAGCAGGGGAAAGGAAAGCTTTACCGTGGCCTGTGAGGCAGGTATGGAAGGTATCATCGGCAAAAAGGCCGATTCAATCTATAGCGGGAGCAGGAACGGAGACTGGATCAAGCTGAAATGTGATAAGAGGCAGGAGTTTGTGATCGGAGGCTATACCCTGACCGATAAAAAATCCGGTGGGATCAGTGCCCTCCTTCTAGGTGTCTATGAAGCTGAGGAGCTGGTATATGCAGGACGAGCCGGAACCGGTATTAGTGAAAGTGAAATGAGATTTCTGGAGGATAAGTTCAGATTCATGATAAGTGAAGTATCGCCCTTTCGTAACCCGCCAAAGCCCAGAGCCAAGGAAAGAGTGCTATGGCTGGAGCCGGAGCTGGTTGCGGAAATCAAGTATGCCGAATGGACGACAGACAACCATCTGAGACAGGCTAGCTACAAGGGTCTGCGAACAGACAAGGATCCCAGGGAGGTCAGAAGAGAGAAGGAAGACGAATATGATAGAGAAGGCAGAGAAGAAACACCTATGGAACTATCCGGGAAGGGTCTCGTGATTCATGGAATCAAAATCTCGAACCCGGACAAGGTGCTATATGAGGAGCCTCGGATTACGAAGGAGGATGTCATCCGGTATTATGCAGCAGTCTCAGAGCATATGCTGCCCTATGTGAGCCATAGGCTGCTCAGCACGATCCGATGTCCCAAGGGAATCTCACAAACCTGTTTTTATAAGAAGCACCCCGGTCCGGGCAACAAGGAGCTTGTTACCATCCCTGTAGAGAACGGAAGCGGAGAAGGAGAAGAAGAATACTTCTACCTGATAAATACAGCAGGGCTGATAGCGGAGGCACAGATGGGCACCTTGGAATTCCATATCTGGGGCAGCAGGGTAGAAACCCTGGAGCTGCCCGATCTAATGGTCTTTGATCTGGATCCGGATGAAGGAATGGAGTTGAGCCGAGTCCGTCAGGGGGTCCTGGATGTAAAGGAGATTCTGACCGAGCTATCCCTTACTTCCTATCTAAAGACCAGTGGCGGTAAAGGCTATCATGTGGTCGTCCCACTGCAGCCCCTTGCTTCCTGGGAGACCTTTCATAGCTTTTCCAGGTCGGTGGCAGAGGTCATGGAATATAAATGGCCGGACCGATATACCGGCAATGTGAGAAAGAGCAAGAGGTCGGGTAAGATCTTCATTGATTGGATGAGAAACGGCAGAGCGGCTACCAGCGTCGCACCCTATTCCCTAAGAGCAAGAAAGGGCGCCAGAGTATCCATGCCAATCTTCTGGGAGGAGCTGGACCAAGTAGCACCGGATGGTATTACGATGGAGGATGCCCTCCGAAGAATAGGTGGGCCCGATCCCTGGAAGGGCTTCTTTGAAATCAATCAGAGAATAAAATAAGATATGGGTTTTTCCGGAGCCGATAGATAGGTCAAAAACGGATGGGGCTGCTTCACTATAGGCATGTAATCTCTAATCTATAATGGAGCAGCCCCATCCGGTGTATAGGGAGGTATAGGGAGGGGTTCTATTCATTTATACGGTGATAGTTATGCTTTCGCATTTTGGTAATTTTGTGCGATCTGTCTCCAGTCCAGAACGGAATAGAAAGCATTGACGTAATCCATTCTCAGATTCTTATATTTCAGATAGTAAGCATGCTCCCAGACATCAATTCCCAGAATCGGAACCAAGGCACCGCGGGTTTCAATCAGCGGGTTATCCTGATTGGGGCTGGAGGATACGAATAGGTTACCTGCCTGATCGGCGGATAACCAAGCCCAGCCGGAACCGAAACGGCTGGCGGCTGCATTGTTCAGCTTTTCCTTAAAGCTCTCCGGGCTGCCAAAATCCTTTTCAATCTGTTTCAGCAGCTCACCCTCGGGTCGGCGCAAGCCCACCGGAGACAGAGTGGAGAAATACAGGTTATGATTGTAGAAGCCGCCTCCGTTGTTCCTTAAGGCTGTTTTCAAGGCTTCATCCGAGAGATCGGCAACACTGCTTAGAAGCTCCTCAATGGACTTTCCGGCCAGCTCCGGGGCCTTTTCCAGAGCTGCATTCAGGTTCGTTGTATAGGCTGCATGATGCTTGGTGTAATGAGTGAGCATGGTAAGCTCATCAATGTGGGGTTCAAGGGCATTTAAGTTATATGTTAATTCAATTTGTTTTAGCATAAGATTACTTCCTTTCTTTCTATTGTTTGTTTATAGGCTTATTATAAAATAAAAGTCAGAAAATATAAAGAGTTAAATTCAATTAAATTGTAAAAAATCGAATTTTCTATGTTATAACCAAAAATGATTGATGAGAATGGTTATCATTTGTGAAAAATAAACGAAGTACAATTAAAGTAAAAGTTGAATTAAAGCATCCAATCGGTTATAATTTACATAAAATAGTATTAAATGATTTGTTTTGACAAACAACATACAGGATATCGTGACGATAGTAGCTCAAACAAGAACCTAAGGATAAAGGAGCCACAGATGAGATCAAGGTTGAAGCTGAAATTTCATATACATAATATCTTTCTTATCATTTTCCTTTTACTGTCCGGAATCTATACCGGAAGTACGATGGCTTCTGCTGAAGATTTTGAATCAAAGGAAGTACTGATTATCAATTCCTATCAGAATGGCTTGAGCTGGACGGATCAGGAGGAGGAAGGGATCATAGAGACCTTGATGGGCTCTGATATCAAGTGCTCTGTCCATATTGAATATATGGATTGGAAGAACTATCCGACAGCAGAGAATATGGAGCTTTTATATTCCAGTCTATACTATAAGTATGCGGACAGAAAGCTGGATGTCGTTATTACAACGGATGATGCGGCCTTAACCCTTGCTCTGAAGCATAGAGATTCTTTGTTCCCCGGAACTCCGATTGTTTTCTGCGGTGTCAATGAGCTTGGGGTGCAGCAGATATTAGAGGGTATGTCTAGTGTGACCGGGGTCATAGAGCGGTTTGATGTAGAGAAGACGGTAGAGGCGGCTTTGATAATTAACCCGAACCTGAAGGAAATCGCAGTTGTTTACGATACAACAGAGAGTGGTATCTCTACAGGTGAGATGACCATTCGGGAAATCAAGAGAGTCGCGCCGGAGCTGATGGTGACCTCTCTTAATCGGGGAGCCTACGATGATATCCTAAGCCAGATTGACAGCCTGAACCGGGATAGTGCAGTTTTGATTACCACCTATTATGTGGATGAGGCAGGAACCGTCGTAGGTTTTGAGGACTTTAGTGAGCAGATCAGTCAGAGAAGTCAGGTTCCGGTTTATCATCTTTATGAATTTGGGATGAACCATGGGGCAATCGGCGGCAGTATGTTAAGCGGCAGGCTTCAGGGGGAGAAGGCAGCTGAGCTTGCTCTGAAGCTTCTTCAGGGTGTAAGCATTGATGATATACCGCTTCTGAAGGAGGATACGACCAGATACCTCTTTGACTACCATCAGATCAAACGCTTCAACATCCCCGAAAGCAGAATACCGAAGGATAGCCAGATACTCAATAAGCCCTTTTCCTTCTTTGAAACCTATAGAGATCTTGTCATTACAACCCTGCTCATTATCACCATCTTGGTTGCCTTCATCCTAATTCTCCTTTATTATCTGAGAAAAATCAGTGTAATGAAGAAGAAGTTATCTGACAGTCATGTCGAGCTGACGAACCTCTATGAGGATCTGACAGCCTCAGATGAGGAATTAAGACAGCAGTTTGATGAACTGACTGTGATGCAGCAGAATCTGATGGCGAGTGAAGAACGCTATGCCCAGCTCTTTGAAAGAATGCTCAACGGCTTTATAGTATTTGATCCGATTCTGGACCGGAGCAAGCACCTGGTGGATGTGCGCTTTGTCGCTGTCAATAGCAGCTTTGAGAATCAGACCCGGCTGAAGAAGGAAGAGATCATAGGAAAGACCTGGAAGCAGCATCTGCCGATCAGCATCAATGATTTAGAGAAGCTGGAGCAGGTACTGATTACGGGAAAGGCTCTGCGGTTTGAAACATACTCCATGGGGGATCAGATGTATTTCCTGGTGAATGCCTTCCGCATTGATAATAATCAACTGGGCCTTGTGATAGAAAATATCACTGATTACAAAAAAGCAATTGAAGAAGTAGGGAAATTGAATGCTGAGCTGGAGCAGAGGGTTACAGAACGGACCCGGGATCTGCAGCAGGCGATGCAGGAGCTGGAGGCCTTTACCTATACAGTATCCCATGACCTGAAGTCTCCCTTAAGGGCGGTTGACGGCTACAGTAAAATTATCCTTGAGGATCATCAGGAGGCTTTACAGGAAGATGTTATAGAGATGCTATCTCAGATCAGGAATATCTCTGCTGAAATGATCGACATGATCAATAAGCTGCTGCAGTATTCCACGACCTCCAGGAGAGACTTACAGCTGGAGCAGATTGACTGTAATGAGATCTTTGCCGCCTGCTATCGGGAACTGGCCGGTTCTGTACCGAACCGGAGGCTTGTATTTAAGGTTGAGACCGGTCTGCCTTTTGTTTGGGCTGACAGAACCATGTTAAAGCAGGTACTTTTCAATATCTTTTCCAATGCAATCAAATTTACGAAAAACAGAGAGATCGCCTATATTATCGCAGGAGCTACCATAACCGAGAGTGAGTATGAGTTTTATGTGAAGGATAATGGTGTTGGCTTCGATATGCAATATGCAGAGAAGTTATTCGGCCTCTTTCAGCGCTTACATTGCAGTGATGAATTCGAAGGCTACGGCATTGGCTTAATTACAATAAAGAAAATCATAGAAAAGCATGGTGGCAGAGTCTGGATCGAAGGCGAGTTAAATCAAGGGGCAACGGTGCATTTCACCTTACCGAACCGACATGGTATCGATAAGAAAGGAAAGCAGGGTGACAGCGATGTATAAGGTGATGATTGTAGATGACAGAGATATCGTAAGAGCTGAGCTGAAAAGGTTGAAAATATGGGGAGAGTCCTTAGGCTTTACGATATGCGATGAGGCACAGAACGGACAGGAGGCACTGAATAAGCTGGAGAAGAATGCTTTTGATCTGGTGATTACGGACATCAAAATGCCTAAGGTGGATGGAATAGAGCTGCTGCGGGCCATAGTGGACAGAAAGTTATGCTCCTGCGTGGTGCTTCTAAGTGATTACAGTGATTTTACTTATGCCAGACAGGGGATCATTCTGGGGGCCTTTGACTATATACCCAAACCGGTGAATGCTCAAGAAATATCCGACGTCTTAACAAGAGCCAAGAAATTACTGGATCAGGAACGACAGGAGCAGGAGAAGATCAAAAGGCTGGAGGATGCCCAGAAGGATATGGGGCTTCGGCTGCCTCGGGACGAAATGAGCACTCTGGTGAGTCTGATCCGTATGGGGGATGAAGCTGCCTTACAGGGCATTAAACAAAGAATGGAAGGTGCTCTGGAGAAGTCAGATCAAAATGATTATATCAAGTCAGCTGCACTGTTTAAAAATGTTCTAAGTGATATGATTGTGGAATTAATAAAGACTTACCCAAATATTCAGCTTTTTATCGCTTCCCTTGTATATGATAGCTTTAATGAGCTGAAGGATCAGAAGGTCACAGCTCATTTACAGCTTTTTATGGATAAGGTAAGGAGCTTAAGTCACCTCATCAAGGCTTTGAAGCTGGAGCTTCAGGATAAGGGAATCGTAAAACAGGTATGTAATTTTATCTTCAGTAATATTGAGCATAACATTTCCTTGTCCATGGCGGCAGATCATCTTTATATGAATAAGACCTATATCAGTGAGAGCTTTAAACAGAAGATGGGGATGTCCTTTACGGAATATGTTACTTTGGTTAAAATGGAGCGGGCCAAGGTATACATCCTGGAAGATGAACTGAAAACCTATGAGATTGCAGAAAAACTCGGTTTTAAAGATACGGAATATTTCAGTAAGGTATTTAAGAAGGTCACCGGTATGACTCCAAAGGAGTATCATCAGGGCAATATAGGATAAGAAATACTTCACAACCGAAATTTTTCCGGGTAGAAACAAAATATATTTCATTTATCAATAAGGGATAATTTTGTATTATTTTACTATACAAAATTATCCTTTATTGATGTATTGAAACGGAAAAAGGAGAACAACCGGGAAAAGGAGGAGACATCTGATGGAGAAGAAAATATCCGGTGGCAGTCAAAAAAGCGGAGAGACCGGTTTATTTAATAAAGCAGTGAAGGCTTATGTAACGAAGGATTGGAAGAGAATATACAGACTGGCCCTAAGAATTGCACTGATACATTTTGTTATAGGGACAGTATGGATTGTCCTATCAGATAAAATATTGGAAAGATTTACGGACAACAGAGAAATGATTACCAGCTTCAGTATCATGAAGGGTTTGGTTTATGTCTTAGTGATGAGCATCATGCTCTATTCAGCCATCTATGCTCTGGTGAAATCAATCAATCGGGTGGAAAATGAAATCGCAATCAACCACACGAAGGTCATCGAGGCAAACAAAGACCTGGAGCTCTTGAATGAGCAATTATCCTCCAGCCAGAAGAAGTTCACTGAACTGCATGAGCTGTTACTCAGAAATCAGGAAGAGCTGCTGGACAGTGAAAAACGCCTTAGAATATACCTTGAAGCCAGTAATGATGCTGTATGGGAAGAATGCAACGATGGAGCCAGATGGTTTTCGGAACGCTGGTACGATATCACAGGCTTCAGTCCCAAGGATATGGAAGACCTGGAACAGATGGATCAGCTGATACACCCTTCCGACAGAGAAAAGGTCCATAGTCAGATCGCAGAGCACATCAGGAACAAAACACCCTACTACTGCTGCGAATACAGAATGAAAACAAAATCAGGTGAGTATAAGTGGTTCAAGGTAAATGGGAAGGTCATTCACAGTGATGAGAACAATGCCTACCGTATGATCGGTGTACATATGGATCTGAGTGAGATCAATGCATACAAAGAGAAGTTGCAGTATATCTCTTATCATGACCAGCTGACCGGGTTACAGAACCGTCAGGCACTAAGCGGAAGAATGCATGCTCTGATGAAGGATAAGAGTATTGACCGGTTCGCTCTTCTGTATATCGACATAGACAGGTTTAAGAACATCAATGATACCCTGGGACATAGCTATGGTGACACTCTCCTGCTGCAGATAGCAGAACGGTTAAAGATGGTACTTCCTTCAGAAGCCCTGTTTCGGATCGGTGGAGATGAATTTGTTGCCTTAATTGAGCACTACGCTCATAAGGATGAAGTTGAGCTTAAGGCGATCAGTTTGATTAAGGCCTTTAAAACTCCCCTGATGGTAGAGACAAACAGTATCATCATTACAGCCAGCATCGGCGTCTCTTTATATCCGGAGCACGGAATCGATGCAGACACCTTATTAAAGAATGCGGATATCGCAGTATATAAAGCCAAGGATAGCGGAAGAAACCGGATTGTTTTCTATATTGAGCCTTGGAATGAGGTAAACGAAGAAAGAATTTTCATAGAAAAGAATCTATGGTTGGCCTTAGTTAATAACGAGTTCGAGTTACATTATCAGCCACAGTATGATTTGGAAAGTGACCGAATCACAGGCTTTGAGGCATTGATCCGCTGGAATAATCCTGAGTTGGGAAGAATCGCACCGGATCGCTTCATTGGGATAGCAGAGGATACGCACCTGATTATTCCGATCGGGACATGGGTTCTAAAGACTGCCTGTGCATTTTTACATAAGCTTCATAAAGCGGGCTACCAAAATCTAAACATATCAGTGAATATATCCATACTCCAGTTACTGCAGGAGGAGTTCGTCGATATCGTTATGGATACCATTCAGGCAGCAGGGATCCATCCAATGAATCTGGAGCTGGAAATTACAGAATCCATCCTGATGGAATCCTATGAGACAATTGCCGGTAAGCTGCAGCTGTTACGCTCCAAGGGAGTAAAAATCGCCCTGGATGACTTCGGGAAGGGCTATTCCTCCTTGAACCACCTCAAATCGCTTCCAATTACAACACTGAAGATAGATAAGGTATTCATTGATACAATCAATGAAAGCGATAAAGATCAATCCTTTACGGATCTGATTGTTAATCTGGGAAGAAGCCTGGATCTTTGTGTCATAGCGGAAGGGGTTGAGACAGCAGAACAAAAGGAATACTTAATGAGACATAAATGCAACAAAATGCAGGGGTATTTATTCAGTAAACCACTACCGGAATATGAGGTCCTGCAGAAAATGAAAAAACAATGGAGCATATAAACTGTATAAGAGTATCTGGGAGGAGAAGGAAATATGTCAATAAAACTCAAAATATCAATTATCATTATTACAATGATCACCTGTTCCATTTTATTGGTGGGAGGATTTGCCCTAGTGAAATCCTCTGACACAATAGAAGACATTACAGATATAACCATGCTGGATGTCAATCTGCAGAAGGCAGATATGATCAGTTCCTTAATTGAAAGTGAACTGAGAAAGATCGCTTTGGTGGCAGAGATGGATGAAGTAACAGCCGTACTCACCAATAACTTAAACGGAGGAGAAGCCGCAGCGTTTAATGAGAAGCTACTGAAAATCTCCACAGATGCGGGAAATCTGGAGCATCTGTTCATCGTGGATATGAAGGCAAATATTGTTGCTGACAGTGATATTAAGCTGATCGGCCAGAATTTAAGTGACAGAGCTTATGCAAGGCAGTCAATCGCTACCGGAGAAATCGCCATCAGTAATACCCTGAAGTCAAAATCCACAGGTGCTTATGTCGTGGCGCTCTGTTATCCGGTGAAGGTGAAGGGCCAGATGGTCGGATTTGTGGTTTCTGCAGTACTGGCGGACAGCTTTATTGATACTCTGAAAAATGTGAAAATATTAGGCACGAAGTCCTCCTATTCGTATCTGGTAGATTATGAGGGGACGATGCTGTATCACCCTACTGCCGAGAAAATCGGACTTCCGGTAGAAAATGAACAGATTAAAGAGGTAGTGAGCCGGGTACAAGCCGGTGAAAATGTCGAGCCGGACACGGTCAGTTATCTCTTCCAGGGTAAGAAAAAGATGGCTGCTTATCGTATCATACCGGAAGCCAACTGGATCCTGGTTGCGACCGGGGATATGGAAGAAGTGATGCAGCCGGTAACAAATGTGAAGAAAGCAATTATCGTTATGGGAAGCATTATCGCTATCATTGCTCTTGGCGTGGGACTGGTGACATCAAATAAAATCACTGCTCCGATCCTGAAACTGACCCAGTTAATCAATAAAACCGCAAACCTGGATCTGGTATTTGATGAAAACTATCTGTATCTGGAGAAATACAAGGATGAAATCGGTGTCATAACCAAGGCAACCTTCCAGACCAGAAAGGTGTTGAGAGAGATCATCGGTAAGCTGCAGAGCGTCTCACATACGGTAATGAGCAATGCCGAAAAGATGGAGCTGCTCTCGGAACAGATCCTGGAAAATGCCAACGACAATTCCGCAACGACGGAAGAATTATCCGCAGGAATGCAGGAAACAGCAGCAGCCTCCGAGGAGATTACCGCTACAACCACAGATATTAATGAGAGAGTGGCGGCAATAGCGAAGAGAGCCAAGGAGGGCTCCGAGGTCTCCGGTCAGATTACGGGAAGAGCCATAAAGCTGAAGGAGGATGCGGGTGAATCCACACAGAATGCCAAGAGTCTGTACGAAGCAGTAAAGGCCAAAATGGAAAAGGCAATCGAGGATTCCAACCGAATTCAGCAGATCAGTGTCTTGGCCGATACCATCCTTTCGATTACAAGCCAGACAAATCTCTTGTCCCTGAATGCGGCAATCGAAGCAGCCAGGGCAGGAGAAGCCGGTAAGGGCTTTACCGTGGTTGCCAGTGAGATCAGAAAGCTGGCAGAGCAGTCCTCAAAGACCGCCTCCGGCATCCATGAGATAGTTAAGAATGTATATGCTGCTGTGGAGAATATGAAAGAAAGCTCAGGAGCCATCTTAAACTTCATTGATCAGAATGTACTGAAGGATTATGAGAAGCTGATAAAGATCAGCGGACAATATAACGAGGATGCTAATTATGTGCAAAGCATCATGTCAGAGTTTGAAGCCTCCGCAGGGCATCTGCATACAGCCGTAAGCAGCATTACCATCGCCATGAATGAGGTTGCGACTACCATCAATGAAAGCTCCAGGGGTGTTCAGGACATCGCTGAAAAAACAGTGGATGTGGTGGAAAAGACCCTGGAAGAGACCAAGATCGCCGATGAAAATGCCGCAGGAGCAGCTGAGCTTCTGGAGTTGGTTGAACGCTTTAAGATCTAAGAGAGAATGAATACGCCTTCCTCTACTCCCCCTTTAAATAGATGATACAACAAAAGGAATCCGGGCAAGCAACCCCGGATTCCTTTTGCGGTGCAGAGAATCTATAACAATTTGGAAGCGATACACATACCACTTATTATCTGCCTGATAAGGGCAGTGCAAATGCAGCTATGCTTCTCTTACCCAGACCTGCATTTCTCCTTCTCCTCGATTAGCCCAGGTGAAGTAGGGAATCCAGGTTAAGTCGGTTTCTTCTGTCAGAATATCACCGGCATCGGAATACAGGTCCTTGTCTGCCGAAGCCTGCACTATCCGTCTTCCCTTTCCGACCAGGGCGGTCACCTCCAGATCCCTGACCAGGTAAGGCAGCGCTGTAAAGCTGCTTTCCTTAGGCACTGTGACCAGATGAAGGTCCTTCTGATTATCCTTTTCCTCCAGACAGTATACGATGGGACCTCGGGTAAGTGCAATTTTACCATTGTTTTCCCTTACTCTGGGATTGGACCGAATCCTTCTGACTGTCATGGGGAAATCCAGAGTGATGGTATCATTATTGCTCCAGCTTCTTGCGATATAGTAATAGCCATCCTTCACTTCAACCCTGCCTGACGGCATACCTTCAGACACTTTTATCTGATACTCCCCGGCCCAATCCGGTATGCGAAGAGCCAGAGTGAAATCCACAGGCGTTTCGGTGTTTATCCGTAGGGATACATGACCTTCCCAAGGGAGGGAGGAGGAAAGCTTTACATGAACCGGATTACCCTTAATCTCCTTTGTAAGCTCAGCTCCCATGTAAAGATGGACATATAGAGTGTCCTCTGTTTCTGTGAAGCCATAGGTTCCGATCGAGCTGATCAGGCGGGCGAAATTGGGCGGGCAACAGGCACAGCCGAACCATTTCTGCCTAACGGGCTTCACATGCTTTATTCTCTCATCCTTGTGACAGGCCTCCGGCAGAACCTCCAGAGGGTTTACATAGAAGAAGCTCTTTCCGTCCAAGGCCATACCGCTTAAGATTCCGTTATATAGGGCCCGCTCCATCACATCCGCATAGGTTGCGTCGGCCTTCAGCTCAAGCATCCTGCGGGCAAAGAATACCAGGCCGATGGAAGCACAGGTCTCAGCATAGGCAGTATCATTAGGTAAATCATAGGGGAAGGAAAAGGCTTCTCCCATATGGGTACCACCGATTCCACCGGTAATGTACATTTTCTCCTTCACGATATTCTTCCACAAGACCTCGCAGGCCTGAAGCAGAGTCTCATCTCCCGTAAGTCTGGCGATATCAGCCATTCCTGAGTAGAGATAAACACCCCGGACAGCATGACCGACTGCCTCTGTCTGTTCACGGACCGGCAGATGGGCCTGATGGTAGTGGTATCTAAGCTCATGCTCCTGTTCCTTGGGAAGGGACTTCTTTTGCTCTGAATCGAAGTAATAGGGCTTCTTACCTCTCTCCTCGATGAAGAAGCGGCTTAAGCGCAGGTATCTTTCCTGATGTGTCACCTGATAGAGACGAACCAGAGCCATTTCAGCGATTTCATGTCCGGGATAGCCCTTACACTTGCTCTCCTCCTCTCCGAAGAGGCTGTCAATATAATCCGCGAAGCGTTCTGCCGCCTTCAGCAAAGCATCCTTACCGGTTGCTTCATAATAGGCGACGGCTCCCTCTACCATATGCCCGAAGCAGTAAAGCTCATGATAATGCTGCAGGCTACTAAAGATATGATCCATATTGTTAATGATATAATAGGTATTCAGATAGCCATTGGGTTGCTGAGCCGCACATACCAGCTCGATGGCTTCATCTGCCAGTCGTTCCAATTCCTCATCGGGCTGCTGCGTCAGAGAGTAGGCAACCGCCTCTATCCATTTATAGAAATCGCTGTCCTGGAAGACAAAGCCGTAAAAGCGCTCCTCCATATGGTCCTTATCCTCCGGCAAGGGTACGAAGACATCCGTCGGGTACTTGATTTCCTGATAACCTTCTCCCAGCTCTTTTCTCATCCTTGTGATCTTGGCTGCGATCCTGAAATTCCGCATACAATAGCTGGGGGCGGCACCCTCCACTCTGTCATTCAGTGCCTCCCATTGATAGGGAATCACTTCCTTTCGTACAAGCTCTATCTGCCTCTTCCAAAAGGCATCGGTGATTTGAATATTACGTAATGAAATAGGGGTACTGGTCCTTGTTTTTTTCATTTTTCTGCCCTCTCTTTTTATTTTTTTTTACTGCTTTCCGTCTATATTATCTCTTGCTTTTTATTCACGGAATGAATAAGATGAAGCTATATGGTAATGATGAATACGATTTCTATCAATATGTTAGCAGTTTTTTGGTAGAAAGGAAAGGCTAATTTCATATTTCAGAGGGAGGTTTTTATGATCAGAACAGCAATGACCGAAAACGGAGCGGTCAGAGGAATTGAGGCAGCAGATCCAAGGATTACTGCTTTTAAAGGAATTCCCTTTGCTGCTCCTCCGGTGGGAGAGAACAGATGGAGGGCACCGCAGCCTTGTCCCAATTGGGAGGGTACCTTGGATGCAAGTCGCTTTGCGCCGATTTCCGTACAGGATACACCGGGTATCGGTGACGATATCTATTGCAGGGAATGGCATGTGGATCCCCAAATAGCCATGAGCGAGGATTGTCTCTATCTGAATATTTGGACTCCTGCGAAGAGTACAGAGGAGAAGCTTCCGGTGCTGTTTTGGATTTTTGGTGGCGGATTTCAGTGGGGCTATACCTCAGAAATGGAGTTTGACGGAGAAAGAATTGCCAGACGGGGAGTTGTGGTTGTTACGGTGAATTACAGGCTCAATGTATTTGGTTTCCTGTCTCATCCCGAGATTACAGCGGAAGCACCGGAGGCACCTGCCAATTTTGGACTTTTAGATCAGCAGGCAGGCTTAAAATGGGTGATCCGGAACATCAGTGCCTTTGGCGGTGACCCGAAGAATATCACGATCGCAGGTCAGTCTGCCGGTGGCGGAAGTGTACTGTCCCAGATGACCTGTCCGGGTAACTTTGGTTTATTCCAGAAAGCAATCATTCAGAGTGCTATGATTTACAGTCCCTATAAGGATAGCATCATCGGCAAGCTGCAGACGCTTTCGGAAGCGGAACAATTCGGTGTGAAGTTCTTTGACTATATCGGAGTGAAGAGTCTGAAGGAGGCAAGAGAGCTGGATGCTTTCTATCTGCGGGACAAGTATTCTAAGTTTTACAAAACCCATGGGCTGATGTGGAACATCATCGATGGGAAGTTCTGCATCGGCAACCCTTTGGCCCTCTATATGCAGAACAGGCATGCCATGGTACCGGTAATGTCCGGAAACACTGTGGATGAATTCCTGAACTCGATTACTGCGGGATCAGAAGAGGAGTGTGTACAGAAAGCGAAGGAATTGTTTGGGCCCCATGCAGAGGAGTTCCTTACCTTTGAGGAAGCATGGAAGAAGAAGGGCAATCTTTATGGGACCTTCAATGGGCTGGAAAGCACCATTAAGAGCGAGTTCCTGAACAATCAGGAATCCGGTAATGCACAGAATTGCTATTATTACCGCTTTGATACGGATATCCCAGGTTGGGATCATCCGGGGAACTTCCACTCTGTAGAGCTTTGGTTCACCTTTGAGACTCTGGCAAAATGCTGGAGGCCCTTCACAGGCAAGCACTACGATCTTGCCCGTCTGATGTGTAATTACTGGTGTAATTTCATCAAAAACGGGGATCCCAACGGAAAGGATGCGGATGGCAGTGACATGCCCTACTGGCGTCCTTATACGAAGGAGACCCCCTGTGATATGGTATTCTCCACTGAGGGTGCATGCCCTGAGACCGGTGAAGAGACCCCCTTTATGAAGTTTATGATTGAGCGAACCACTGAAGACTTGAAGAATGAGAATGCATGATATGCATGCTGCTATAGCATGGAAAAGCATGATAAGTAAGCATGATAATAGAGCATGATAAAGCATGAAAGAAATGAAAGGCATACGACTGCGTAATGAGCTGACACCCCAAGGAGACCGGGATATCCTGAACATCGTGAGTTCTGATTGACAGATAAAATATCTTGACCTACTATTATTCTAAATAGAGGAGTGGGAGGATAACTGTGGAAAAGAAAACGAATAGGGCAAAGGTGCAAATGAAGCAAATCGCGGAGAAGCTGGGACTGTCCCCCGTAACGGTTTCTATCGTATTGAACGGGCGGGGAGATCAGATGCGGATCGCCCAGAATACGCAGCAACGCATTCAGGATATGGCTCGGGAGATGGATTATCAGCCAAATATCTATGCCCGCCGACTCCGGAAATCAGGAGAGGAGGAGGCCCCCTTAATCATAGCATTGTTTTGGAGAGAAGAATATCTGGATGATTTACTGGCTCGTTTCTTAAAAGGTTTGTATCAAGCCATAAAGAAGCAAAGCCAGAAAATTGAGCTTGTTCTGCAGTCCTATGATTTCGGGAACCTTGAGCACTATCATCGCTATATCAACAGCAATCATTATAACGGTGCGATCATAGGCGGTATTTCTAAAGAGGACCAGCTCTATCTCGAGCAGAATGATTTCGATATACCGCTCGTACTGGTGGGCAGAAATACACAAAAATACCACAGTGTCATGATCAATTATCATGAAGCCGGAATGACCTGTGCGCATTTATTCTCCCTAAGGAAGCATAAAACAGCCGGCTTGATCGGTTTGTCGACCAAAGGTGAGGCAGTTCGGCTGATAGAGCACGCCTTTCTTGAGACCTGTAAGGAGAAGGGAATATATCTGGAGAAGGAATTGATTTCCTATTGCAAGGACCGGAGCTTTTCCAGTGGTTATGAGTCGGCGATGGGGCTTCTGTCACAGGAGCATAGGCCGACGGCCCTCTTTGTGATGGACGTCAGGAACGCCTTAGGGGTACTGAAGGCATGTAAAACGATGAGCTTACGGATGCCGGAGGATATTGAAATTCTGGTTTTCGGAGAGAATGAGATTTTCTCTTATTCCGAACCTACAATTACCTGTATTCTGCAGCCTATGGAGCAATTTGCTGAAAGCGCCTTGAATATGCTTCTGATATCGATCAAAGGCAAAGCAGATCATCCGATGACAGAAGAATTGGCTCCGCTTTTTCATATCAGAGAAAGCTGCGGAGGCTTTCCGAATTGAGAGCAGAATAGATCGGAACATATTGCCATGGAAAAAGAAAGGAATATTGACTTTCCTAATGGAATCGGATAAAATTGCTATATATGCTAAAACGAAATAGCAAAAGGAGGAGTCGTTAAATGAAAGTGAGAAGGGTGTTTCTGAAGAGCTTTTTTACGATGCTGGCTGTCACAGCGATGGTAGTTCCTGCTGCAGCTGCTTCCGGATCGAAGGCATCGGCTGCAACAGAAACGAAAGCATCCTCGGAAGGGACGAAGGTGTCAGTAGATAAGAAGGGTTTCGATAGCAAAGGAAGAATGGTGGCTTATTTTGGGTCCCCTGTGATTGATGGCAAGGTGGATCAGATTTGGGATACTGCAGTTAAGGTTACTCCCAAATACACAACAGGTAACATTAAGACGACAGCCAGCTTCAGAGTCCTATGGGATGATAAGGCTCTGTATGTTCTTGCTGAAGTAAAGGATAGTGAGTTGTCAGTACAATCCGGTACGCCCTATATGCAGGATTCCCTGGAGATTTTCCTGGATGAGAGCAATGATAAGAAGCAGGAGTATGGTGTGGATGATCTGCATTTCAGAGTAAATTATGAGAATGCTCAGACAGCAGACAATGGAAATAAAGATCGCTTTTATACCAGTGCGAAAAAGGTGAAGGGCGGATATGTCATTGAGGCCAGAATTGCATTGACCCAAAAGCCGGCCAATCAGAAGGTTCTCGGAATTGAGCTGCAGATCAATGACGCGAAGGGTACGAACAGAGCAGGGACCATAAATGTCTTTGATTCCACCGGTACTGCCTGGAATGATACCAGAAAGTTCGGAGAAGTCTACCTCATCGGTAAGACGAAGGATTCTGTAAGCGGATTAAATCCCTATGATCTGATGACGCTGGTTAATCATGCCAAGGAGCTGGATCTTACCCGTTATAGCAATCCCAAGCTTCTGACCGATGCGATCAAGGCGGCAGAGAAGGTCATAAAGGATAAAAAAGCTACTCAAAAACAGATAGACAAACAGTACAATGCTTTGCAGGAAGCGATCGGTAAGCTGGAGCTGACAGAGGAGGCGGCAAATGTGAAGGAATTCAAGCCGGTTCCGGTAGAATATAAAGCAGAGAGCAAGTATCAGGGCAAGATAGAAAGCCTGGAGTATAAGGCTGATAATCTGAAGAAGGGACAGGATGTAAAGAAACTGAATGTTTACCTTCCCTACGGCTATAATGCGAAGGATAAGAGTAAGAAGTATAATGTGCTGTATCTGATGCATGGAGGTGGGGAGAATGAGAATCTCCTCTTTGGCGGACCCGGCCAAAGCAAGGAATTAAAGAGAATTCTGGATAATATGATTGCCAATGGTGATATTGAGCCCATGATCGTGGTAACACCTACCTTCTATGGTGGAAAGAATGATGTGGCTTACTTCCATGAGGAACTGATTCAGAAGGTCGTTCCCCTGGTGGAGACGAAATACAACACCTATCTGGCCTCCTCGAAGCTGAAGGATATTAAGGCATCCAGAGACCACAGGGCTTTCGGCGGCTTCTCAATGGGATCCGTAACAACCTGGTATACCTTTATCAACTGCCTGGATTATTTTAAATATTATATCCCCTTAAGCGGCGATTGCTGGGCCTTAGGTCAGACAGCAGGAAGCAGCAAGGCGAAGGCAACGGCAGAGTATCTGGCGAAGGTGGCGAAGGATGCCGGTTATGGACCGAAGGATTACTATATCTTCTGTGCGACAGGCAGTGCGGATATCGCCTATCCCAACATGAAGCCCCAGATCGATGAGATGATGAAATTAAAGGACAGCTTTATCTATTCAGCGAATACGAGTAAGGGCAATTTCTATTTCCTCATCTGTGAGGGTGGAACCCATGCCTGGAACTGGGTAAATCAATATATTTATGATATTCTGCCGGACTTATTTTAAAGCCCATCTGTAAGGACATCATCAGCTTCGGGCCGTTCAAAAATAAACAAGCGACAGGTTGATAGAACAGAGGCAGTAAGCATAGATTACATGTTTAAAAAGGAATTCCGATGTGTTATGATAAAGTCGGAATTCCTTTCCTGTATCAGCGGGGAAGCATCATGAGAATGACAGAATTCAGGGCAGCTGAAGACAAGATTAATATTTTACGGAGGAATATTCACATGAAGAAGCAAGCCTTTAATCCATATTTGCCATCCTGGGAGTATATACCGGATGGAGAACCCCATGTTTTCGGAGACAGAGTATATGTATATGGGTCCCATGATTATTATAACGGACATGTATTCTGCCTTGGGGATTATGTCTGCTGGTCCGCACCGGTTGAGGACCTAAGTGATTGGAGCTATGAGGGGGTAATCTATCCCAAGACTGCCGATCCCCTCAACCAAGCAGGGAAGATGTGCCTGTATGCACCGGATGTGGTTCAGGGACCGGATGGGAGATACTATCTGTATTATGTACTGGATAAGGTGTCCGTGGTATCGGTTGCTGTGTGTGATCAGCCATGCGGAGCCTTTGAATTCTACGGTTATGTCCATTATGAGGATGGCTGCAGACTGGGAGAGAAGGAAGGCGACCAGCCCCAGTTTGATCCTGCAGTCCTGAGGGAGGGAGACAGGGTCTATCTATATACCGGCTTCTGTGCCAGGGAAGATAAGTCCAGAAATGGAGCCATGGCAACAGTGCTGGGGCCGGATATGCTGACCATCATCGAAGCTCCTGTCTTTGTTCTGCCCAGTGCTCCCTATAGTAAGGGCAGTGGCTTTGAAGGCTATGAATTTTTTGAGGCTCCCTCTATCAGAAAGAAGGGGGATACCTATTACCTGATCTATTCCTCGGTTGCCATGCATGAGCTGTGTTATGCCACCAGCAAGCATCCGACCAAGGATTTCGTCTACCGGGGAGTGATCGTAAGTAACTGTGACCTGCATATCGACAGCTATAAGCCTGCGGATAAGCCCATGGCCTATGGGGCCAATAATCACGGTGGCATGGTTGAGATCAAAGGAGTATGGTATATCTTCTATCATAGACATACCAACGGCACCTGGTATTCCAGACAGGGCTGTGCAGAGCGGCTGACGATCTTACCGGATGGAACTATACCCCAGGTGGAGCTGACCTCCTGTGGCTTAAATGATGGCCCCTTAAAGGGAGAAGGAGAATATCCCGCTTATATCGCCTGCAACCTCTTCACAGCGGTGGACTCCATCTATGTGGGAGGAGACCGCTTCCCCAAGATCGTACAGGAGGGCAGGGACGGAGACGAGGAACCCGGCTATATAGCCAATATGACCGATTCTGCCACCGCAGGCTTTAAGTATTTTGACTGCCGGGGCGTAAAAAGAATAAAAATCAAGGTGAGAGGCTATGCCAACGGAACCTTTCAAGTAAAAACCGCCTGGGACGGTCCTGTCTTAGCCAAGATTCCGGTGGAATTCAGTAATGTATGGGAGGAATACACCTCAGAGATAAAGATCGAAGACGGAGTACATGCCCTTTACCTGACCTATACCGGCGGCGGGAACGCAAGCCTGCTATCCTTCACCCTGGAAGTGTGACAAGGTTTTGTGACAAGGGGACGGTGACAAGGGGACGGGTGACAAGGGGACGGTGACAAGGGGACGGAGATATTGTCACGTGTGAGTGACAGGCGAGACAAAGTTTCGGAGTTATAGTCGTACTGGGAGCTGTCTCATTATAATTAAAAAGGCACATGCTACCATATGTATCCCTCACATACTGGTTGCAGGACAGATATCAATGATGTTATGCCATATTCGGACAAAACACTGTCCGCATTTGTCACAACATCATTATTAAGCAGTTTTGCAAACAGTATATTATGGGATACATGTGATACCTTGTGCCTCCATCACTTTTGTTTTGAAACAGCTCATCGGTGCGTCACTAACCCCGAAACCCTGACACGCCTCTTCGCAAAAGATGTGTGACAATATCTCCGTCCCCCCTGTCACACGTCCCCCTCTCACACCCTGCTCCCTGCACCACCCCTTGTCACATACATCCCTTAACACACATGATAGTCACATAATTTGGACAAAATGTGTTTATAGGCAAATTCCTTTATGGAGAGTTACCTTTCACTAGAAGTATGCTGGCGCCTGATATCTCGGCGATTGGCAGTAAGGAGGTCTGCTATGAATAAGATCTGTTTTTTTGATACAAAGCCATATGATAAACTATATTTTGACCTGTTGAAGGAGCAGTACGGGATTGAAATTGAATACTTCGATCCGAAGCTGGGACCGAAGACAGCCTTTATGGCAGCGGGATATGAAGCGGTGGTTGCCTTTGTGAATGACACGATTGATAAGGAAACGATTGATATTCTTTATCAGAATGGGATTCGGCTAGTTGCCATGCGCTGTGCGGGCTATAATAATGTGGACTTTAAGGCGGCCTACCAGAAGATGCATGTGGTTCGCGTGCCGGCTTATTCTCCCTATGCAGTGGCAGAGCATGCGATGGCCCTGTTACTTTCCCTGAACAGGAAAATTCATCGGGCTTATGTCAGAACCAGGGAATTTAATTTCAGTTTGAATGGTCTCACAGGCTTTGATCTGCACGGTAAGACCATGGGTGTAGTAGGAACAGGTAAGATTGGACGGGTCTTTATTGATATTTGCCAGGGCTTCGGCATGAAGGTTATTGCTTATGATCCTTTTCCGATAGAAGCTTCCTCTATCCAATATGTTTCTTTGGAGGAGCTGTTCAAAGAATCCGATATCATTTCTCTCCACTGCCCGCTGACCAAGGATACCTTCCATATGATTAACTCAGATACCATTCAGTTGATGAAGAATGGGATATATCTTGTCAATACCTCCAGAGGGGCCCTGATTGACAGTGAAGCTCTGCTGGATGCTCTGAAGGCAGAAAAGATTGGTGGGGCCTGTCTGGATGTCTATGAGGAAGAAACAGAGGTTTTCTATGAAGACATGTCCTACAGCATCATTCACGATGATGTCCTTGCCAGAATCATATCCATGCCAAATGTAATTGTGACCTCTCATCAGGCATTTTTAACAAAGGAGGCTCTTCATAATATTGCGGAGACAACCTTGATGAACTGCAGAGACTTCTTTGACAATAAGAGTTTAACCAATGAAGTCTGCTATCAATGCAGCAGAGGTGACCGCTGTTTAAGAGACAAGAAGCAAAGATGTTTTTGACGGTGACAGGGGGACGTGTGACAGGGGGACGGAGTTGTTGTCACCTGTGGTGCAGTGACAGGCGTGACAAGGTTTCGGAGTTATAGTCGTACTGGGAGCTGTTTCATTATAGTTATTAAGAGGAACAAGGTATCATATGTGTCCCTCACATACTGGTTGCAGGACAGATTTCAATGATGTTATGCCATATTCGGACAAAGCATTGTCCGCATTTGTCACAACATCATTATCAATCTGTTCGGCAAACAGTAAATTATGGGACACATATGATACCTTGTGCTCCATCAAACTTATCGTGAAACAGCTCCAACTGAAGATATCACTATCCCCGAACCCTTGTCACGCCTCTTCACACAGATATGTGACAATATCTCCGTCTACCTGTCACATGTGACAATATCTCCGTCCCCCTGTCACCGTCACATGTGACAATATCTCCGTCCCCCTGTCACCCTGTGACAATATCACCGTCCCCCTGTCACACGTCCCCCTGTCACACCAAGAAATAGAACGAAGAGAGTGCCCCTTCCGGCAAATCAGACATATAATACTATGATATTATACTGTAAGTAGGAGGGGTGAAATGTTCCTAAGAAGAATAGAATATAAACACCCACGGTCAAAAAGTAAGAAAAAGTCCGGTAAGAGGAATACAAGCCTGTGTGACTGCTGTACAGAACCTATGCGTAATATCATTGTTCAGTTAGCAGGTCAGACCATTGCTGTGAGGACCTTTGGCAGCTCCTTTATGGATACGGTACCACCTCAGCCCATTGTAAATAAATATCTTGCCCGTCTTCAAAATGGGCAGGTTATAGCCATATGCCACATCCTGTATCTGACAATCGATGCAGCCCTGGTGAATGGGCTGGATTTAGAAACGATCCGAAGGGAGGAAGGGGAATGCAGCTGCTGTGAGGATTCCATGACAGAGCTTCTGAATCAAAATATCGGAAATATCTTTGTCTTTACATTGATCAATGGTGAATCATCGATAGCACAAATCTTAAGAGTCGGGGAAGGCATTGTGCTTCTGATCAATGAGGAGGGGGCCACCCTGGTTACTTCCACTTGTATGGTTGACAACATACGACCCATATAACAGAAACAAGCGGATATGGATATCTTATTGGAAAATGGTGTAAGAACGCGTCGCAAGCGTAACGGACAGTTTCGCTGCGGCGCGTTTCTATTGTGCCTATATCGTATTGAAGTGATTTGGGACAAACTACTTCTTCCAGGTGCTCGGCATAAACAAGAGCAAGAGAGGAAATACCTCCAGTCTTCCCGCCAACATATCGAACATCATTACAAATTTGGACAGGACAGAGAAGGAAGCGTAGTTGCCCATGGGACCAACCGCTCCAAAACCCGGACCAATGTTATTGAGCGTGGCGACAACCGAGGTAAAGCTTGTGGTAAGATCAAAATTATCCGTGGAAACCAGAAGTACGGAGATACTAAATATGAACATATAAGCGGCAAAGAACACATTGATGGACCGCAGAACCTCATGCTCGATCCGATTGCCGTCAAACTTTAGTATCTTAATACTGCGCTTATGCACCAGGTAGGACAATTCTTTGCCCAGAGTCTTCACAAGGATTACGATTCGGGATATCTTCATACCGCCACCTGTGCTGCCTGCACAGGCTCCGATGAACATGAGGAACATCAGAATGAATTGCGAAAAGGTTGGCCAGGTATTAAAATCAACCGTTGCATAGCCTGTGGTTGTGATGACCGAGGATACCTGAAAGGCTGCAGGCTCCAGAGAGCTTAGGAAGTTCTTAATTCCGCCCAGATTATAAGCAATCAGAAGGATTGCTGTCAATACGATCAGGACGTAGGAACGTAATTCCTCGCTCTTGAAGGCCACCTTAAATCTACGGAAGAGGAGCAGGTAATAAAGGTTAAAATTCACACCAAACAGGAACATGAAGATGGTAATAATCCATTGCTGACAGAAGGTATAATCCGCCATACCGGAATTTCTGACGGCAAAGCCGCCTGTTCCTGCAGTACCTAAACTTATGGTCACTGCATCAAAGACCGGCATATGACTGAATAAGAGAAGGATGATCTGGAGGAAAGTCATGCCCAGATAGATCGCATATAAAAGGATCGCAGAGGTCTTCATCCTGGGAGTAAGCTTGGAGATGGAGGGGCCGGGACTTTCGGCACGGAGGATATGCATCCGCTCTCCCCCGGTCATGGGAAGAATCGCAAGGATGAATACCAGGATACCCATGCCTCCGATCCAATGGGTGAAGCTTCTCCAGAACAGCATACACTTAGAAAGGGCCTCCACATCCTTTAATATAGAGGCACCGGTAGTCGTAAACCCGGAGATAACCTCAAAGAGAGCATCCACAAAATTGGGGATCTCTCCGCTAAGATAGAAGGGCAAGGAACCCATAATACTAAGGACGATCCAGCCTAAGGCAACACTGATAAAGCCCTCCTTCGAGAAGAAGAGACTGCTTTTTTGCTTTCTCAGTAGTAAGGGGAGACCGAGCAGCAGGCACAGACCCATTGTAATCAGAAAGGAGAAGCCGCTTCTCTCCTGATAGATCAGGGCTATAAGAGCCGGAAGCGTCAGAAGAGCTGCTTCAACCGTCAGGATCCAGCCGATAATGTGTAAAATAATCGATTTATTCATAAGAGCTCCTGTTATCTTAAGATATCATCAATATCATCCAAGCCGGCATCAGTGGTAACAACGATCACAGCATCATCGACCTTCAGGGAATCCTGGCCGTTCGGAATAATGATCTTGTTCTTTCTGTTGATGCAGCATAACAGCAGATTGGGCTTCAGGTCCAATTTTGCTAATGGAATACCCAGCAGCTTGGAGCTTCCCTTCACACGAAATTCCAAGGCCTCTGCCTTGTTATCAACAATCTTATATAAAGTCTCCACATTACTGCCCTTCGGATTTTGCATGGCTCTGGCATGCTGTACGATACGGTCAGCGGTGATCAGCTTAGGCTTCACGATGGTACCCAGGGGCATATCATCGATGATCTCGTCATAGGTCAGCCGGGTAATTTTGGTAAACACCTTGGCATGGGAGTTTCTATGGGCATAAAGAGACAGCAGAATATTCTCTTCATCCAGATTCGTAAGAGAGATAAAGGCGTCTGTATGCTCGATGCCTTCCTCCAGCAGCACATTATGGTCGGAAGCATTGGCATGGATGATTAAGGCTTCCGGAAGTATCTCACTTAGGTGTTCGCAACGATCCCGGTCCTGTTCAATGATTTTGACCTTAACTCCCATCTCTTTGAGTATATCCGTGAGATAGATGGCGATATTCCCTCCGCCTACAATCATGACATTTCTGATCGGAGTGGTGGAAATGCCGATTTTATGGAAAAAGTCAAGGGCGTTTCTCGGTGTTGCCACAATCGATATTTTATCCTCTGCCTGCAGAATGAAGTTACCGGATGGAATAAAGACCTCATCCTCCCGCTCCACCGCACATACGAGGATATTACAATGCAGTTGGGAAGGTATATTTCTGATCGGCATATGATTCAGTACCGAATTCATCGGTAGCTGCACCTGTAGAAGCTCCACCTTACCCTTGGCAAATACATCTATATTTATGGCGGACGGAAGCCTTACCAAGCGGGCAATATCGGTTGCTGTCTCCTGCTCGGGATTAATTATCATGGAGAGGCCCAATCCCTCCTTGATAAATTCGACCTCACCATTGTACTGAGGGTTTCTGATTCGAGCTATGGTATGACAGGAGCCGGCCTTCTTTGCGATCAGGCAGCAGAGCAGATTCAACTCGTCAGATCCTGTAACGGCAATCAGTAAATCAGCGTCCTCTACTCCGGCTGATTTCTGAATGCTATGGCTTGCTCCGTTTCCCACGATGCCCAAAACATCAAGGGTGTTGCTGATATTATTAATGGCAGTAACTTTGTTGTCAATGAGAGTGACCTCATGGCCCTCTCTGTCCAGCTGCTCGGCGATGGCGAACCCAACTTTTCCACAGCCTACGATAATTGCTTTCATTTCTTCTGGGATGCTCCTTTTTACATGTATTCTATTATTCTATTATATCAAAGATACAGCAAATGTACATTAAAATCGTATTAGTAATATTTATAGGATAGTGATATGAGAAATTGAAGAGGAATAACGAGGAACTCATTTCTACGAAGAAACATAAAATAGTTATTGAGCAACGAAGTAATCTTTGCAACAGGTAGATCCAACCGGTGAAGAGCTTGAGGAAGTGTGGAAGACGGCGGGATTTGAGAATAAATAGAATAATCGTATTTTGGTGGGAGGAGTTTATATGGATTTTACGTTAAGGGAACTGATAGAGTTATTGTTTAAGAAAATAATCTTCATCATTGCTTGTACCCTTGCAGGGTTATGTATTGCCTTTGTTGTCAGCAGATATATTACAAAACCAACCTATACGGCTACAGTGCAGCTGTATGTCAACCCGGTGGATGCCGCTACTGCTCCTAACTTAAATGAGTTGAATTATGCGCAAAAGGTTGTTACTACTTATATTAATTTTTTACAGACAAAGGTCTTTTATAAGCAGGTAATTGAGGAAAGCAATTTAGAGTATTCTCCGGGACAACTAAAGCAAATGACCGATATACATTCGGTTAATAATTCAGAGCTTTTCCAGATCAGTGTCACCTCCTATGATCCGGAGGATTCCTTTCTTCTGGCAGAGACCATGCAGAAATTAGTGCCTGACTTTATCAACAATATTAAGACCAATGCGAAGATCAGTATAGTTGATCCTGTAACCATGCCTACGGCTCCGTCGAGTCCCAATGTAGCTATGAATACGATGGTAGGAGGAATCATAGGCTTCTTCTTTTCCGTCATGGCAAGTATGCTTTGGGAAATGATTGACACCAATGTGAAAAATCAGGAGGACTTAACTAAAAAATATAAATTACCCGTATTGGGTTCAATTCCAAACTTTCATACGGAAAGCGATAAACCGTTAAGATTAAACAGGCTTCTGGAACTGTTTCAAAAAGAAAGGAAGGACACGAAGCTACATAGTAGCGTTAGTATCAACAGCAAATTTGTTGTGACAGAGGCATATAAGGCTCTTCGAACAAATCTAAGGTTTACCTTACGAGGGGACTCCTGTAAAAAAATTATCATCAGCAGCCCGACACCGGATGACGGAAAAAGTACGACAAGTGCCAACTTGGCGGTTACAATTGCACAAACCGGAGCCAGGGTTCTTCTTATGGATTGCGATTTAAGGAAGGGAAGGTTACATGGCTTTTTCAATGTCAAAAACATTCGTGGGGTCAGTAATGCCTTATCGAATATGATCAGTGAAAAGGATGCGATCTATAAAACCTCTTATGAGAATGTTGAGCTTATGCCTACGGGAACTCTGGCCCCTAATCCAACGGAGCTGCTGTCCAGTATACAGATGGAAGAGCTGATTAAGAAGCTGGAGAAGTTTTACGACTATATCATTATCGATACACCACCTGTAAATGTTGTATCAGACGTCCTTGGTCTGATTAAATTAGTGGATGGAATCATGATTGTTGTTAAGGAAAATAAAACCTCTCACCCAAACATATCAAGTGCAATCAGCAAACTAAAGTTTGTGGAAGCGAATATTCTGGGCTTTGTCATGAATGGAGTTATGATGAAGCATAACCAGAAGTATAAATCCAACTATCAATACTATTACGGTCAGTGCAATGAGAAACACAAGCAAAACGTTTTTGAGGATAAATAAGCGGAATTGGTAAAAATGTGTTGATAGAAAGAGGGGAAGGGATGATCTGCAATATTATTGAGGTCGCGAATACCCATGGGGGGAAGCTGGAATATATACAAGCTCTGCTGGAAGAATTTGCGCAGTTTCACCCGGGATACGGGATCAAATTTCAGCCTTTCAAGTATGATCTGATCGCTACGAAGGATTATGAATATTATGATTTGTACAAAGCCTTATACATCAAGGAAAGTGCATGGAAGGAAGTGATCGCCGGCGCATATCAGACAAAGGATGTTTGGCTGGATCTCTTTGATGCATACGGGGTGAAAATATTAAAAGACAACATGCCAATGATTAAGGGTATCAAGCTGCAGGCCTCGGTATTATATAACCAAGCAGTATTGGATGCCCTGGCTTCCCTGCAGCTGATGGACAAGAAAATCATACTGAACGTGTCAGGGTATCAATTAACGGAAATCGCACATCGGCTGGCTACCATCAATAAGTCACTGAAGCCGGAGGAAATCTTATTGGAGGTAGGCTTTCAGGGCTATCCTACCAGGCTTTGCGACAGCGGACTCTCGAAGCTGAAGGTGATAAAGGATACCTTTCACAAGCGGATCGTATTTGCCGATCATGTCAGCGGAAATAGTGAGGATGCCATCCTCTTGCCGGTAACGGCAGCCTTACTCGGGGCTGATGTGATCGAGAAGCATGTCATGCTAAGCAGTCAGGAAACGAAGTACGATAGGTTTTCCAGTGTAACCGTGGAGCAGTACCGTAAGTACACCGACTTACTGGCGAGATATACGGAATTAATGACGCAGCCCTTTTTATCCGCAGAGGAAAAAGGGTATCTGGACAAGACAATACAGATACCGATCTTAAAGCATGATATGAAAAAGGGCAGTCTGCTTACTGGGGAAGATGTTGAGTTCAAACGATCGGGGAAGCCGGGTCTGACGCTGAAGCAGATGGAGAAGCTGACGAAGGAGTTACATATACTTGCCTCGGACCGTAAGAAAGGAGAAGCACTCCACGCAGAGGATTTCAAGAAAGCGAATATTGCTGTCATCATTGCATGCCGCTTAAAATCTGCAAGGCTTCCCAGAAAAGCGCTGCTCCCGATCGGAAAGCTGTCTTCCATTGAATTATGCATTAAGAACTGCCTGCGTTTTGATCATGTAAACCATACGATTCTGGCCACTTCGGAGCTGGAGGAGGATGCGGAACTGGAGAACTATACCTATAGAAGAGATGTCATCTTTCACAGGGGGGATCCTGAGGATGTGATACGCAGATATCTGGACATAGCAAGGAAGCTTTTGATTGACGTTGTGATCAGAGTGACCGGTGATTGTCCTTATGTATCCAAGGAGATCGGTCAGTATCTGCTGAAGCGTCACTTTGCAGCCGGTGCCGATTATACCTGTGCCAGAGGCTTTGCAGTAGGGACCGGTGTTGAAATCATCAATGTAAGTGCCCTTGAGAAGGTCAAAAGCTATTTTCCCAATGCCAGGCATTCTGAGTACATGACCTGGTATTTTAAGAATAATCCCGACTACTTTAAGATAAATGAAGTAAAGCTGCCTCCAAAATGGTCCAGGAATTATCGGTTAACACTGGATTATGAAGAGGACCTAGCCTTATTTAATCTGATAGAAGATTACTTCATGACGAATGGTTTAGAGTATACCATAGATCAGCTTTTTCACTACCTGGATCATCATCCCGAGATAGCCAACATCAATTCCCATTTATCCTTAAGATATCAAACGGATCAAGACTTAATTGAGCTGCTGAATAAAGAAACGAAAATTCGAGAAGAGAACAATCAATAAAATGATTCTTATCAAGCATCAATAAACCCGCCGGACAGCTGCAGCATCAGACCGATTGTCCGGGGGGTTTTGCTTTTGCTGCCGGAAGGACAAGTTCCGTATCTGTTCTTTCGGCATATATTGTTTAAAGATAGGAGTTACCAAAAAACATAGTAGTGAGATGGTTCATCAATGAAACCATATATTCAAGTAAAAAGAATTCTGGATATCTTCTTCTCCTTCATTTTATTAATTACTCTTTTCACAATCATGCTGCCCATCGCAATTTTAATTAAGCTGGATACCAGAGGTCCGGTAATCTTTAAACAAAGCAGATTGGGCAAGCATGGTGTGGTCTTTGAGATGTATAAGTTTCGCTCCATGGTTGTAAATGCCGAGAGGATTGGGAGCGGCATGTATTCCTTTGAAGGAGACCCAAGAGTGACCAGAGTCGGTAAATGGTTACGGAAAACAAGCCTGGATGAACTTCCACAGCTGATGAATATTTTAAAGGGAGATATGAGCTTTATTGGTCCAAGACCTGTCCTGGTGGAGCATCCGTGGCCTTACAAGGAGTATACCGGAGAACAGAAAAAGAGATTTGAAGTCCTTCCGGGCTTGACGGGCTTGGCACAGATCAACGGAAGAAAGCAATTAAGCTGGAATGAAAGGATTAAGCTGGATGTGGCATATGTAAAGCAGCTATCCTTTTTTCTGGACCTGATGATACTGATGAAAACAATTTATGTTGTGTTGTGCAACAAGAATAATGTAAATACCATTGTTACCAATGAGAAACAGAAGGATAGAGACTGCTAGATGATCTGATTTCTTGGCTGGGGAAGTGCCGATTATGTCATTAAAGCTAATGTATATTACAAATGATGTAATGGTTGCCAAGATCGCAGAGCAAGCCGGTGTAGATCGGATCTTTATTGACCTGGAAATCCTGGGTAAAGAGAAGAGGCAGCAAAACAGAAATACAGTCATCTCAAGACATAAGGTGGAGGACATAGGTAAAGTAAAAGAGGTATTAACAAAGGCAGAGCTTCTGGTAAGGGTCAACCCGATCCATAAGGAATCTGCCGGGGAAATCAACGAGGTCCTAAGACAAGGACCTGATATCGTGATGTTGCCCATGTTTACAACAGCAGAGGAAGTAGAATTTTTCATTCAATGCATCGGAGGCAGGGCAAAGACCTCCTTGTTACTGGAAACGAAGGAAGCTGTCATTAAGCTGGACCGGATACTGTCCCTGAAGGGCATCGATGAGGTCCACATAGGATTAAATGATCTCCATATCGCTTATCAGATGAAATTTATGTTTGAACCCTTGGCAGATGGAACGGTGGATCGGTTATGCGAGAAGTGCAAGGAGAAGGGGATTCCCTATGGTTTCGGGGGAATTGCCAGGTTGGGAGAAGGAGATTTGCCCGCAGAACATATCATAGCTGAGCATTACAGATTGGGATCGGGTATCGTTATACTCTCCAGAAGCTTCTGTAATACGGCAGTGGTCAAGGCGCCGGAGGAAATTGAGCACTTATTTCAAACAGGCGTTCAAAGGATAAGAGAATACGAAGCCATGATGACAACACAGAACAGCGATTTCTATGAGAATAACCGGGGGATTGTTTGTGCTGAAATAGCGAAGCTGGTTGAGAAAATAACCTTAGCTGGCAGGTCAAGAGAGCAGGAAAGGGGGCAGCAGGAGGGCACAAGAATATCCGTACAGGAACTAAAAACCATAGCATTTGAGCTGCTGCGGGCGAATAAGCTGCCTCCGGAACAGGCAGAAATTGTCTCGGACTGTCTCGTGGAAGCAGAGGCCTGTGGGGTAGCTAGCCACGGCATAGCTTTACTTCCTGTTTACCTGAAAAAAATGCTTACCGGGAGCTTTAACACCGGACCCACCTTAAGGATCCTCCGGGAGGGTATCGCTTTCTCTGTAATAGATGCGGATCATGCCATTGGGTATGTTTCTGCGGTCCATTGCATGAAGCTGGCGATCAGGCGGAGTAAGCAGACAGGAATTTATACGGTATTCAGCAGAAACAGCAACACCTATGGGGCTGCTTTTTATTATCCCTTATTGGCCGCAAGAGAGGGACTGATCGGGATTACGCTCTGTAACAGTCCGGCTGCTATGGCTGCCTGCGGAGGAAGGCAAAAGCTATTGGGTACGAATCCTTTGGCTATCGCAATTCCTTGCGGGAAGACAGATCCGATACTCTTTGACATGTCTACCAGTAAAGTCGCGAAATCCAGAATAAACGAAGCAAGAATAAAGCAGGAGAAGATACCCCTCGGCTGGGCCCTTGACGAGGAGGGAAACCCGACGACCGATCCGATTGAAGCATTGAAGGGCTTTATGCTTCCGCTGGAGGGCTATAAGGGGTATGGTCTTGCCATGAGTATAGATATCATAGCAGGAGTCCTGTCCGGGGCTGCCTTTCTGAATAAAGTCGGGAAATTTTACCGTGAAGAGAAGGGATGCATGAATGTAGGTCAGAGCTTTATTGCGATTGACCCGTTGCAGGTATATGGAGAAGACTTTTATGAGCGGATGGAGCATTATGTGGAAACCATCCGAACTTCAGAAAGCAGGGAAGACACAGAGATCAGTTTACCCGGTGATCACAAATGGAGATGTAGAAAACAAAGCATGGAAAACGGTATTCCTATCGCAGCAGCAACAGCTTTGAGCATCCATCAATGGATCAGTGACAGCGCTCTGAAAGGATGCCTCTGATCAATGGGGCAATGTCCGATGAGCCGGAAAGGATGAAGCAGTTTGCGGATATGGTTGGTGAAAGCAGGGGAGGCACTTCCCAATGAAGAAACAGGGGATCGGTTAAGAAGGATGGGGCTGCTTGCGGCAGAGCTGGCAAAACGAGGACATAAGGTTACATGGTTTAACTCCACCTTTTATCATGCCAGAAAGCTGCAAAGGTATCATAAGGATACCCTTCTGCCAATAGCTAAAAACTATAAAATCATATTGATCAAAGCAAATGGATATCAGAGCAATATCTCCCTTTGCAGGCTCCTCCATCATATGATAACTGCCCATAAATTCCGAAGCATAGCAAGGAAAGGTAAAAAACCGGATCTCATTTTATGCTCTATGCCGACGATAGAGCTGGCGGAGGCAGCAGTGAAGTATGGAAGGAAGAATAAAATACCAACAGTGGTCGATATCAGAGACCTCTGGCCGGATATCTATAGGGAAATGCTTCCCCGTAAAATCCGATTTCTTATACAGCCTTATGTGATGTATTGCAGAAGACGGTTAAAGAAGCTGCTGGCTGAAGCAAGCGCCATTACTTCAATCACCTCCGGCTTTCTGGAATGGGGCTTGGCCTATGCCGGCAGGAAGGCTTCCTCCTATGACCGGGTGTTCCATATGGGTTATAAAGCCTATACGGAAGATGTAAGCAATATCGATGCTAAGGGCAAGTGCATATGGGTGTATCCTTCAGAGGCTGATTTCAAAGAGTGGGGAGTATATTCCCCGAGTCCTGATGACTTTATCGTTTGCTTTTTTGGAACCATAGGAAGACAGTTCAATTACGAACCATTAATACAGGCAGCAGAGCTCTTGCGAAAGGATAAAGGGATTAAGCTTCTGATCTGCGGAGCTGGGGAATACCTAACGAAGCTGAAGGAACAGTCCTGCCATCTGGAAAATATCATATATACCGGGTGGATCAATGAAAAGCAGATACGGCTCTTCCTAAGGATGGCGGCTGTAGGGTTGGCCCCCTATCGTGAAAGTAAGAACTTTACGATAAATATACCCAATAAATTTGCAGAATACCTTTCGGCCTCAATGCCGGTATTACTTGGGATCGATGGAGAGATGGGTAAGATGGCAGAGCAATATGGCTGCGGATATGTATATAGAACAGGGGAAGAGCTGGCAGCTTATATTTTGAAGCTTAAGGTAAATCCCGACCTAAGAAAATCAATGAGTATTAATGCAGGCAGGCTTTTTAAAGAGTGCTTCGATGCGGAGAAGGTATACTCGGACATGGTTACTTATTTAGAAGAAATCGTTACGGGTTCTTCTGCAGGAGTAAATAATAGTGATACCAAAATCAGCAATGGGTGTGCCGGTGTGTAAAATAGCAGGAGAACTGAGTAGGGGATGCTATGAAAAAAATAGGGATCTGCGGTCATTTTAATATTGGTCATAAAGCGGTAGGCGGTCAGACGATCAGGACCCGAAGCCTTGCTAAGCTCTTAATGGAGGCCTATGGCCCGGATCAGGTAATGAAGGTTGACACGGCGCATTGGAAAAGAAAGGCTCCGTTCCTTTTCTTTCGTTGCATTTCTATGGCTTTGCACTCAGAGCATATCATAGTCCTACCTGCAAAAAACGGTGTCAAGCTGCTTATACCACTATTTGTTCTCTTATCCGGACTTTTAGGAAAGAAGCTGCATTATATCATTATCGGAGCCTGGTTACCTGATACGCTGAAAAAGTATCCATACTTAGTAAAGCCCCTGAAGAAGGTAGATTATATCTATGCTCAGACCGGAACCTTATTACATAAGCTGTCTGATTGGGGTATTCAGTCTAATACCTATTTATTGCCTAATTTTAAGAGCTGGCAGTCGGGCTCCTTCTGTCCTGATGAAAGGAAATATCAGAAACCCTATCGCTTATGTATCCTATCCAGAATCAATCATAAAAAAGGAATTGAGTCAGCCATTCGAGTGATCAGCAGAATAAATCGGGAAGAAAGGCATACGATCGTGGAACTGGATCTTTATGGCCCGATCGAAGAAACCTATAAGGAAAGCTTTCATCGGCTGTTAAAGCAATACGCTCCTTTCGTTCGTTATCAAGGTGTCCTTGATTATAATAAAACTCCGGAGATCATTAAGGACTATTATCTGATGCTCTTTCCAACCAAATATTATACGGAAGGATTCCCGGGTACGATCCTGGATGCCTATTTCAGTGGAGTACCCGTATTAGCCTCCAGGTGGGAGTCAAGCCCGGATGTGATCCGAGAGGGAATAACCGGTTATACCTATGAATTTGATAACGAGGAGGATTTTTATCTTAAGCTGCGAACCCTGGTTCAAAACGAGCAAATGGTGATCGATCTGAAGAAGAGCTGCCTCCTGGAAGCAGAAAAATACAAAGCCGAGAACGTAATGAAGGCTCTAACAGAGCATATGAACTGTAAAAGAAAGAGCTGCAAAGGAGAAGTAAACAAGAGCTGCAAGGGAGAAGCACACAAGCACTGCAAGGAAGAAGCACACAAGCACTGCAAGGGAGAAGCACACAAGCACTGCAAGGAAGAAGCACACAAGCACTGCAAGGAAGAAGCACACAAGCGCTGTAAGGGAAAAACACGCAAGAGCTGCAAGATGAATATATCTAAAAACAAGAGCAGAGGAAATAGAAAAAGCAAGAAAAGAATCGGGCTCTTAATTCCCAATTTACAGGCCGGAGGCTCGGAGCGGGTCATCAGCTTGCTCTCTAAGCTTTTCACCGAGGCCGGTCATGAGGTTTTTCTTCTTTTGTTTGATGACGAGCAGATCAGCTACCCTTATCAGGGAACACTGCTTCCTTTGCATTGTAAAAGCGGTAAGGGCATGCTTCATAAAGGGTTTACCCGCATATTGAGGATCATCAAAGTAAGCTTTGCCATGAAACGCTATGACTTAGAGCTGGTAATCTCCTTTTTATACGCTGCCAATGCGGTGAATTTCCATGCGATCGGTAAAGCACGGAGAGTGATAGCGTGCCGAGGCTATAGGGATTATCTGAAAAACGGAAGTCGCTATGTGAGGATGCTTAAAAATGTTGATGCCTTACTGGTTCAAACCAAGCGGATGAAAGCAGACTTTATGAGGGATTTCAAGGCAGAGGAATCCAAGCTCCTGGTCTTAGGCAATCCCTTTCCCATCAAAGAAATCAGGGAGCAGGCATCGGATCCGATTGAGGCGGAAATTCATACCTTCATAAAAGAGCATAAAACCCTATGTACAGTAGGTTCCTTTAAAAGGGATAAAGGCTATTGGCATTTGATTAAAATTTTTATCGCAGTGAAAAAGGCAGTACCCGAGGCTGGACTCATAATGATCGGTGCTCGGGGGGAGATGGAAGCAGAGATCAAGGCCATGGCGGCGTTGTCACCTTATGGGAAGGATATTCTGTTCCTGGGTTATCAGGTCAATCCCTTCCGGTATGTTGCAAAGTGTGAGGTGTATGTCAGTACCTCCATCTATGAAGGGTTTCCGAATTCCATGGTGGAAGCGATGGCCTGCGGAGTACCGGTGATCGCTACGGATTGCAAGACCGGCCCCAGGGAAATTCTGTGTAAGGACAGGACGGAAGGAAAGGGAGCAGGGGTGGCGGAGTTTTATGGGATCTTGGTTCCGGAGCTTTCTGACCGGATCAATCTCGATATTACTGTGACCGAGCCGGAGGAACAGGTGATGGCACAGGAAATCATCAGCCTGTTACAAGAGGAAGGCAGATTAGAGCAGTTGAAAGCTGCATCCCTGAAACGGTCAGAGGAGTTTGATGACAGGGTCTTTGCTAGCGGCTTCCTACCAATGATTGAGAAATGGAAAGGAGGTTCTGATTGTGAATCCGGATCAAAAAATATCTTTTCAAAGAATCAGTAGCCTGGCCTTGTGTCTCTACATTATGACGCTTTTTGTTTTTGTTCATGATCCCAGATATGTACTGATTTCTGAAGGAATCTTCCTGCTATTTGCGATAGCTACGGTTTTTCATGTAGTAAAAATGAAAAGCATAAAAAAGAGCACCTTATATATCAATGTGGCCCTGCTATTCTTACTATCGGTATCGTCAATCCTATGGGCAAATGACCAGAGCTTAGCCGTATCCAGTGTCAAGACCATATTCCAACTGTACCTTTTGTTTCTCCTGGTCTTTTTGTCGGTGAATACCAAAGAGGATATCGCCATGTGCATGAAGAGCTTTTTTATCGGCGGAATGCTGATGAGTGTATATTCTCTTGTCCATTACGGAGCGGAGAAGCTGATCAACGCATTACGCTATGGGGACCGCCTGGGCGGTGACATTAATCAGGAAAATATCTTTGGTTATCTGTCTGCACTTACTGCGATCTTAGCCATATATTATGCTCTTTCCTTGCGGCAAAAAAGATATCTCCTCTTCAGTATGTTGCCCCTTCTCTTTGTAATTGCCTCCGGCTCCAGAAGGAGCATATTCATATTTCTCTTTGGGATTTTGGCCTTAGTTCTCTTATACAGTCTTAGAAGTAAATCGAAGCTGATGGTTTTCATCAAGCTTTTGTTGGCCATAGGGATCATAGGGTTTCTTTTAGAACAGGTGATATATTTTGATGTTTTCTCCAGGTTGGAGCCCCTCGTGAAATTTTATGGCTTTGAAGGGAAAGAAAGTAATTCACTGAATGTCCGTTATAAAATGATCGTGTTCGGATGGGAGCTTTTTCAGGAACACCCTCTGGTTGGAGTTGGTGTAAATCAGTATCGGTCCTGGTTCAATGAGGCTTATGGTAATTACAGGCCTGCCCATAATGGATATATTCAAACCCTGGCTGATTTGGGATTGGTGGGTTTTTTCTTGTATTATGGGATGTTTTTTATCACATTAGTGAAACTATGGGCATGGATCAAGGGAAGTATCATAAAGCTTGGGATGGAAGCCATTCTTTTTGTAATGATTAGCTTACATTTATTAAGCGACATAGCAACAAACTCCTTCTACGATAAAATCACCTATATCTTATTGGGTCTGGCCTATGCCGGTATTGAGATGCTGAAAGATAAAACAAGAGCTTCAGAGGGGAGGGAGCGGGAATGAAAAAGCAGATCAGAAGGTTACAGCTGCGCGTGGCTCACCCCCGAAAAAGAGCGGAGATGCTGCGAAGGGATAAGCAGCTGGGCCTTAAAATCGGAACACATTGTGAAGTATACGGAAATGTCAGCTTTGGGAGTGAGCCCTATCTGATTGAGATCGGAGATCATGTCAGAATCACCAGGGGGGTCTCCTTTATCACCCATGACGGTGGAATGTGGATACTTCGAAACAATGGTAGGTTAAAGAATGCGGATTACTTTGGCAGGATCAGGGTTGGGAATAATGTCCATATTGGTATAAACTCCATAATTATGCCGGGAGTAAGCATCGGGAACAATGTGGTGATCGGAGCAGGGTCCGTTGTTACACGGAGTATCCCGGACAACTGTATTGCAGCCGGAGTGCCGGCTAAGGTGATACGCTCCTTAGAGGGTTATTATGAGAAATATAAAAGCAAAGTGGTCTATACGAAGCACTTAGGTCCCAAGGAAAAGAAAAGGTATCTGCTGGCAAAATACCAGACGAAGGTAAGGATCGGATTTGTCATCCTGAATTATAATACCCCGGAAGCCACTCTTACCTGTATCAAAAGCATTCGGGATACCTTTCAGGGAGACTACCATATCTACTTAGTGGATAACCACTCGAAGGATGCCTCCCTCCAGATCTTCTATGATACCTACGGCTTATCAGAGGATGTTACCATCCTGGCCGAGAAGCAAAACAGAGGGTATGCAGCCGGTAATAATACCGGCTTGGCGAAAGCAATGTCCGAGGGATGTCAGTACCTCATGATTGCCAATAGTGATATCGTTTTTCATGAGCATGCAATCCAAACCCTATCAGACTTTCTGATGACGCAAGCGGATGCAGGAATTGTAGTACCTGCTACCTTTACCAGGAAGGGGCAAAATACGACCATGCTACGAAAAAGTGCCACAAAGCTATGGCACCTGATCATCTATACGACATTTCTAAAACACTGTTTTAAAAGACTACGACGGAGATTAATCCTTCCTCCTGATCAGATTGAAGGTCCCACAAGGGTCGAGGTGGTTTCCGGCTGCTGCATGCTGATGAAAAAGGACTTACTGGATGAGATAGGCTTATTGGATGAAAACACCTTTTTATTCAGCGAGGAATATATTCTGGAAAGAAAAATATCACAGACAAACTACCATACCTATTATGTCCCAACCGCCGGAGTGATCCACAATCATGGAGTGAGTACGAACCAGAATTTGAATTTTGCATATATTAAATCAGTTGAAAGTATTCTCTACTATGCCAGGGTCTATTTAAAATTCGGCAGAATGAAAAGGTTCATACTTTATGTCATAAAATGCCTGGAATATACCAAGATAAATCTTTTTCAAAAACACTTCTTCCATGAAATGAAGAGATATTTTAAGGAGACCTGCAAAGTACTGTAAATCGTCTGGTTGAAAGGGAACCTTATGAAGAGTGATATATACAGTGCAAGCAGTAGGAGTCAGGGCTATGGATGATGTGCAATATACTAGACTGAAAGCAGACTTAAATCATATTCAATTTGCGGGATTGAAGGGGATCTCCTTAGGAGCTGCCTTATCCATACCGATTGCTTATAGCTCGGATAGAAGAAAGCATCAGCTGCTTTCCCTTATCTTAGCTATCCTTTCTTTATTGCTTACCATCAGCTACAGGTACGACATCAAAAATAAAAGGGGACAAGAGAAGAAGAAGGTAATGTTTTTTTTCTCTCATCTTTACAGCCAAAGAAAGGACTATCTCCTCACAATGAACAAAGTGAAGTCCCTCTATGATAACCGGTGTGAATTTACCGGAAAATATCTGAACAGAAAAGCATATCAGAAGGTAACCTTCCGTGCTTTAAAGAATGCTGTATATATACCCATATGGCTTTACCAAATGAGGAAACTACCCTGCAGACTGACAAGGAAGCTCATATATCTCACTTATCTTCTTGAAGCGAAAAAGTGGTATGACTTTCTGGTCAAAAATATCAAACCGGAAAAGTATGGCGCGCTGATCACCTTTTTCGATGCCAGGCTGTATGACAACCTATTGGTACAATATTTTAAGAACCATAAGGTAGCAACCGCAACCCTGCAGCATGGTCACTTTACTGCTACAAGGCAGGGTGCAACGAAGAGACAGGAGATTGGAATTGCCTTCGAAGGCTTTGTAAGTGACCGCTTTTTCGCCTGGGGGGAATATACGAGGTTTGAAGCAATGAAAAGCGGACTTTCCTCAAAGCAAATTCTCTGTGTGGGATGTCCCAAATACATAGGATATCAAAAATGTAATACAGAAAAAGCATGGAATGTGTTCGGGATCATCTTGGATGGGGGGAATACACTGACCTATCGATCCAATATTGAAATGCTTCAAATTGCGAATGAGCTTGCCGGGAAGAAAAATATGAAGTATGTGATAAAGCCCCATCCGGTTTCGGAGCTGTCGGTATTTGAAGCTTATATGGATAAGCGCTATTTGTACAAAATACTTGATAAGAATACTACGGTTGAGGAATATGCAAAGCATGTGAATCTCTCACTGGCAATGGGATCCGCCGTATATGCGGAGCTCTTATATATGGGAGAAACGGTATTTCGATATGTATCGGAAGCCTATACGGATCGCTATGAATTGATTCAGTGGGGGAGAGTGAAAAATGCGGAGGAGCTTTTGGCCTTGATGGAGCTGTATCATCAAAACCCATCCTATGTAAGCAGGAGGAATCAGATCGCAGCTCACATTCTTTGTGAAGAGGGAGATATAGGAGAGAACTACCGAAATGCCATCATTCAATTAGTTGATTCATAAAGAGGGGCGGGAAAAGAAGCGTATGGAGAATAAACAGGTATTTGCTAAGAACTCTATACTGTACTTAATTGCTATGATCATTCCCAGGGTGGCCGGTTTCCTTGTGCTGCCGATTTACACCAGACATATTATTCCTGAAGAGTATGGGATCTTTTCTCTTACTACCAGTATGATGGGAGTAATGGCAGTTCTGTCTTCCATGGGGCTGAATGCTTTTTATCTTAGAAATTATTCGGTGGAAGAAGATAAGAAGGAACTGAACGGAACGATCTTCTGGTCGATGGCTCTATGGAATACCTTTCTTTTTCTTCTGGCTTTACCCGTGATGCCGCTGATACTAAGGGTTGTGAAAGCACCCTTTCCCTTTTATCCCTACATGCTGCTTACTTTATTGACACAGTTTTTCAACAGTATGGAAATCATTCCGATGCGAACCTATCGAATCAGGGGAGAAGTAAAATATTATCTGATTCGAATAGCGGCAAAAACCCTCCTCAATGTAACCTTTGGGCTGATCTTTGTGGTCGGTCTGCAGCTGGGAGTATTAGGAAAGTATTACGGTGAATTGATCACAACCTTCTTTTTTGCAGTAATCTTTATCTTATATATGAAACGGAACTCTCATCTTAGGATCAATCGGGCTTTACTAAGAAAGGCCATCCGGTTTTCCTTACCCATCGTTCCCTCCGACCTTGTGCAGATGAGCTCGCCAATGCTGATTAATTTTATCATTGAGAAAATATTATCCTTGGCTCAGCTTGGGGTCTATTCGATCGGAGTAACCCTATCCAATGTGATACATTTAATCACAAGCTCCATCTATTTAACAGTGGAGCCGGTCCTCTATACCCGTGCAACCTCAGTGGATTATCCCCTGTTTTTTAAGAAGCTGAAGAATTTAACGATTATTACAGTAGGGATTTTATGTGTTGGAGCAGGTTTGTTTGTTAGGGAAGCCACCCTCTTATTATTGCCTGAAAAGTTTTGGAATGCCTGGAAAATCGTCCAGCTGATTTCCACCTCCTACATTGTCCTGGTACTGAAAAATATGTACAGCCAACTGGTCATCATTCAGGGGCGTACCTCCAGGCTGCTATGGGGGAATATGGGGTATCTGCTTACCAGCGTGCTTGTATGCATCGCAGCCCTGCCGAGATGGGGTGAAAATGCTTTGGGCTGGTCAAATATTATCGGTTTGCTGGCTGCCTTTCTCGTCCTCTATGTCAGTGTTGACAAGAGAAGCTATAGGGGAATGAATCTCCTTCGTGACTTTTTGATGCTCTTGTTGGCTATCGCTACCCTGTATCTTAGCAGATTTAGTCATCGGTATCCGATACCGGTCAGTATATTGCTGAAAATGGTAATCTATCTGATCTACATTATGATGCTGACGGCGATGTATCAAATATATCCCAAACAGATACTGAAGGCACTTCTGTCAAGAAAAGGCAGTCTGAAAGAGAAATTGTGAGCGCTGTATAAACAGGGCTCATGATGCCGGAAAGGAAAGAGAAGCATGTTAAACAATAAAACAATTCTAATCACAGGTGGAACCGGATCCTTCGGTAAGAAATTCACCCAGATGATATTTGAAAAGTATCATCCCAAGAAAATAATCATCTATTCCCGGGATGAATTTAAACAGGATCTGATGAAAAAAGAGTATTTACAAAAATCCCCTGAGCAGCTATCCCGGCTCAGATTTTTCATAGGGGATGTCCGGGATAAGGATAGGCTTTACAGAGCCTTCAAAGGAGTGGACTATGTTGTTCATGCTGCTGCCATGAAGCAGGTACCTGCCTGCGAATACAATCCCTTTGAAGCAATTAAAACGAATATATATGGGGCACAAAATGTAATTGATGCCGCCCTGGATCGGGGAGTAAAGAAGGTGGTGGCTCTGTCTACGGATAAGGCCGTCAACCCGATTAATCTGTACGGAGGCACCAAACTGGTTTCGGATAAGCTCTTTATTACGGCCAATGCATACCGGGGAGAAGAGGGTACGGTATTCTCTGTCGTACGCTACGGCAATGTCGCAGGGAGTCGTGGCTCTGTGATCCCTTTTTTTCTTGAACTGTTGAAGGAGGGAGCGGAGAAACTGCCCATAACGAACTTTAAAATGACAAGATTTTGGATCAATTTGGAGGAGGGCGCCAACCTGGTATTCAAAGCCCTGGAGGAATCAAAGGGGGGAGAAACATATATATCAAAGCTTCCTTCCTTTAAAATCACCGATCTGGCAAAAGCCTTAAAGGAAGATGTGAGGCTCATGGAAGTGGGAATACGGGAAGGGGAAAAATTACATGAAGTCATGATAACCAAGGATGATTCCAGAACCACCTATGAGTATGAAAGGCACTATATCATATTTCCCCACTTCGATTGGTGGGACCTAAACAGCCATTTTACAGCCGGTGGGATGCCGGTGGAAGAGGGCTTCGAATACCATTCCGGTAATAATGACCGGTGGTTGGGCGTGGAAGAGCTCAGAGCGGAACTGATGCGGCAGGGCATGATTGCTCCTTCATGGAACCAGGAGGGAAAGAATGACTGAATTAGCTCTATACGGAGGAAAACCGATCAGAGATACCTATTTGGCTTATGGGAAACAGTCAATCAATGATACGGATATTCAGGCCGTAGTTGAGGTACTGACCGGAGACTATCTGACAACCGGTCCGATGGTAAAGCTCTTCGAAGAGCAGGTAGCAAAGTATGTCGGTGCCAAATATGCGGTTGCTGTGGCCAATGGAACAGCAGCCCTTCATATGTCCTGCTTTGCGGCAGGCATTCGGCCGGGGGATGAGGTAATCGTAAGTCCAATGACCTTTGCTGCGTCAGCAAATTGTGTGCTTTATTGCGGAGGAAGGCCGATATTTGCGGATATCGATCCCCTGACCTATAATATAGACCCTACAGAGATCGAAAAGAAAATCACAGGCAGAACAAAGGCGATCCTACCCGTTGACTATACGGGACAGTCCGTGGATATGGATCGGATCATGGAGCTTGCGGCAAAGCATCACTTGATCGTCATAGAAGATGCAGCCCATGCCTTAGGAAGTGAGTATAAGGGGAAAAGGGTAGGCGCGCAGGCAGATCTGGTCTCCTTCAGCTTTCATCCGGTTAAGCCTGTTACTACAGGAGAGGGAGGCCTGGTTACTACAAATAGTGAAGAACTGTATCACCGGATGCTTCAGTTCAGGACCCATGGAATAACGAAGGACAACAGGCAATTCCAACATAAGGGTGGACCCTGGTATTATGAGCAGCAGCTGCTGGGGTTCAATTATCGGATCACTGATCTGCAATGTGCCTTGGGTATCAGTCAGATGCGGCGAATCGATACCTTTATAGAAAGAAGAAGAGAAATCGTCCGCCGCTACCAAGAGGCCTTCCAAAGCATGGAGGAGCTGATCCTGCCCTATGAGCCTGCCTGGTCCAAGTCCGGATGGCATATCTATGTCATTCGTATCAGACCTGAACGGCTTAAGGCTGCAAGAGAGGAGCTATTTGAAGCACTGAAGGCAGAAAACATCGGTGTGAATGTACATTATATCCCTGTCTATTACCATCCCTATTATCAGGACTTAGGGTATGAAAAAGGCTTATGTCCCCATGCCGAAAAGCTCTATGAGGAGACGATCACCTTACCGCTCTTTCCCTCTCTTACGGAACAGGACATAGAGGATGTGATTCAAGCAGTCTATAAGATATTTGCCTATTACAGAATATGACTGGGGAATGTAAGAAGCTAAGGGGTGTGATACATTTCGTCGATTGTGATAATGCTATTCGGATCATAGATAATGCTATTCGGATCATAGATAATGCTATTCAGATTAAATTAGGGGCGAGAGCGAATGCAGGTAAGGATATTTACAGAGGGAGGAGGAGATATCGGCTTAGGCCACATAGCCAGATGCTGCTCCTTATATGAGGAGCTTGCCGGACGGGGTGTTCCGGTGGAATTTTTTATCTATGGAGAGATCAGCGGGATAAGTATATTGAAGGACAAAAGGGTAAGGAATACCAACTGGATCTCCTGTGATTACTTGAAGACGCATATTATGGATAGCGATACTTGCATAGTGGATTCCTATCTGGCGACAGAAAAACTGTATCAAATCATAGCAGCGAAAGCAAAAAAGGCCTTGTATATCGATGATAACAGGAGAATAGAATATCCCAAAGGGATGATCGTAAGACCTTCTTTCTATCCTTGTGTAGGGGATCATGCGTACAAAGGCGAGGGTATGTACGTAGATAAGTACAAGGATCATCTATACCTAACGGGAGCCAAGTTCATTCTGTTACGGGGCGAATTTTCTGATGCTTATAAAGAATTAGGAAAAAGCAGGACCGGAGAAGTCCTGATCACCATGGGTGGCACTGATATAAGAAATTTGACTCCAAGGATTGTTGATCACTTATGCGTAAAGCACTCGGATATCAAGCTTCATATAGTCCTAGGGAAGGATCCTCCGGAGCCATTAAGAGAGAAGAAGCCGGAGCATGTCAATTATTATAGCAATATTGATGCCGGTCTTATGAAGGAATTGATGCTGCAATCCCAGTTTGCCATCACGGCAGCAGGTCAGACCCTATATGAATTATTGGCAACAGGAACACCCTTTATCGCCATAGAGGTCATAGAGAATCAGAAGGATCATGTGAGGGCAATCAGGGAGCATATACCGGGTATGCCCATCATTGCTTATCAGGATAGGTTTTTTCTGGAGAAGCTGGAGGCAGAATTTGATACGATGCTTCGGCTGTCCCGTGAAGAGGACTTTAGGAAGCTTTACACTGGGCTGGTGGACGGAAGGGGCAGCAAACGGATAGTGGATGCCCTCCTATCCTTTGAGCTGTGAGTGAAGCATGGGGTTGATTATGGAAGAAATTTTTTTAAGAAAGGTGAGCAGTGCTGATATTCATGAAGTATTTGCTCATTCAAATGAAGCTTATGTCAGAGAGCACTCCATAAGGAAAGAAAAAATCACCTGGGAGGAGCATGTTCGCTGGTTTGATCATATGCTAGGGGATAAAATGCATGTCTTCTATGTGATTACAGACCACAGTGACCGCTTTCTGGGCCAGATCCGTTATCAAATAGAAGGAGATCAGGCCGTGGTAAGCATAAGCCTTTCCAAATTGATTATGGGAAAAGGGTTAAGCAGGAACTTATTACAGGAAAGCATGAAAAAACTATATGAAGACAGAAAGGAAGTAAAAACGATCGTAGCTTACGTCTCTGAGAATAATATAGCATCCAATCATCTGTTTCAGAAAAGCAGGTATACCTTTGTGGATAAAAAGAAGGAGTTACTCAAATACATCTATACAGAGAGGGGGAAGGAGGTATGAAGATAGGGGACTTTGAGATTGGGAAGGGAACCTTTATTATTGCTGAACTATCCGCCAATCACGGTCATGACATCCATATCGCAAAAGCATCAATGAAAGCAGCAAAGGAAGTGGGAGCAGATGCCATCAAGGTGCAAACCTATACCGCTGATACCTTAACCATTGACTGCAGCAATCCATACTTTACCATCAACAGCGGTACGATCTGGGATGGGAGAACCTTATACGATTTATATAAGGAGGCTTCCATGCCATGGGAATGGCAGGGAGAGCTGATGGAGTACGCGAAGGAGCTTGGGATCCTCTTCTTTTCTACGCCCTATGACAAGACTGCGGTAGACTTTCTCGAAGAACTGAAGGTTCCGGCATATAAAGTTGCTTCCTTTGAAATTACAGACCTTCCTTTGATTACATATCTTGCAGCCAAGGGGAAGCCCATATTGCTCTCTACGGGAATCGCCTCCCTGGGAGAGCTTGAGGAGGCTCTGAGTGCTTGCAGAAGGGTGGGGAATGATCAGGTGGTTTTGCTGAAATGCACTTCGGCTTATCCGGCAAAGATAGAAGATGCCAACCTAAAGACCATAGCTCATATGAAGGAAGCCTTTGGGGTTGAGGTTGGTCTGTCTGACCATACCCTGGGCATCACTGTTCCCGTTCTTTCCATCGCCTTTGGAGCCAAGGTAATAGAAAAACACTTTATCCTTGATCGGTCAATGGGAGGACCGGATGCCTCCTTTTCCCTTGAACCACAGGAATTTAGACAGATGGTGGATGCCATCAGGGAAGCGGAAAAAGCGATTGGCACAGTTGATTACCGGATGACGGAAAAGAAGAAAAGCAGCAGGCTGTTCAGCCGTTCTCTTTTTGTAGTGGAGGATATGAAAGCAGGTGAGCTGTTAACGGATCGGAATGTAAGATCTATTCGACCCGCCTATGGTTTAAAACCCAAATATATCACAGAGGTACTGGGGAAAAAGGCCAGAAGGGACATCAAAAAAGGAACCCCGGTCAGCTGGGATATCATAGAATGAAGAACCGGTATGTAACATGGAGATATGAACGTGATAAGCGAATTGCCAGGTGCTTTACAGCAGAAAGCAGATTGATTATAATGAAGCTGTGGGCTTCCATTATATAATCACAGGTGTACCTGAATACAGGTTCCATACGCAGGCAAGCCCAACAAAATTTACAGTCAGAGAATGGAGTAGCAGCATATGCATAGAGAGCTTAACAGGAAGTTTCATCAGGTGTTTGCCCGGACAGGAGACCATGATCTGTATTTTGCGCCGGGCCGTGTGAATCTGATCGGAGAGCATACGGATTATAACGGAGGGCATGTATTTCCCTGTGCCTTAACCATAGGGACCTATGCTGTTGCAAAGAAGCGTAACGATAAGCTCCTTCGCTTCTATTCGGAGAATTTTCCGGAGGCGGGAGTGATAGAAGTACCCTTAGACCGACTGGAATATCGGGGAGAAGATGGCTGGGCGAATTATCCCAAGGGTGTGATCTGGGTCCTGGAGCAGGAGGGCTTTGAGATAGACCAAGGGATAGATATTCTATATTATGGGACGATCCCTCATGGCTCGGGCCTGTCCTCCTCAGCATCCCTTGAGGTCCTGACCGGCTTTGTTCTTATGGATCTGTTCGGCTTTTCTCTTGATTTTGTGAAGCTGGCCCTCCTATGCCAGCAGGCGGAGAATAAGTTCATCGGAGTAAATTGCGGCATCATGGATCAGTTTGCCGTGGCGATGGGAAGAAAGGGACAGGCAATCTTCCTGGATACGGCAGACCTAAGCTATGAATATGCACCCCTGGAGCTGAAGGATGCAAAGCTCGTCATCATGAATACGAATAAGAGACGGGGATTGGAAGCCTCGGAATATAATAAGAGAAGAGGAGAATGTGAAGAGGCACTTGCACAATTGCAGAAGGTCATTCAGATCCCATCTCTCGGTGCTTTCACAGAGGAAGAATTCGATAGGTATCAGGCTTATATCACGGATCCAATTCAGCGGAAGCGGGCAAGACATGCCGTGTATGAGAACCGGAGGACCATTCGGGCAGTCGATGCTCTGATGCAGCACGATATTCCCTTGTTCGGCCGCCTCATGACAGAATCCAATCAATCCTTAAAGGAAGATTACGAGGTGACAGGGATTGAGCTGGATACGCTTGTGGAGGCAGCTCTAAGGCAGGAGGGAGTCTTCGGAGCCAGAATGACCGGCGCGGGCTTTGGCGGCTGTGCCATAAGTATCGTGAAGGAGGACTGTCTGGAGAAATTTATCCAAACAGTCGGCAAGGAATATAAAGATCGGATCGGCCATGAAGCAAGCTTTTATGTGGTAGAAGCCGGGGACGGTCCTACAGCGATCAGATACTGACTTAGGTCATCGTATCGTAATGTATTCATATATAGAGATGATAAGAGGATGAAGCAGACGGAATTTACACTGCTTCATCCTCTTTTCTAACGAAATCAAGCTCATGATCGATCGGGGAGGATCTCAAATACCGTGCCCAGATTGAAGTCTGTCACATGCATGGAGCCATAGACTCCCAGATATAAGCTGGTCTGATCCAGATTCGTCCCCAGACTGGTGAAGAAGGCGGACTGTCCGGCAAAATCATAAGCAGCATCAAGCAGACCATAGTCCTGAAGCATACAATCAGGACGCAAATACGTATAGGCCAGTACCCCTCTTGCCGGTGAGGCTGGAGGCCCACCCTTACGGACAAAATCTGTAAATACGACACTGCCCTTTAGTTCACTGATGCTGTCACCCAGATAGGCCTGGACTCCCGTTAAGGCTGTTCCCTCAAAGGTATCCGGACGGGAATCCCTATGATAATAGCAGGTCAAAGGAGGAAGACGCAGAGTGGAGGTCTGAAGGGCATTCTCATAGTAGGCAGTGATTAGCTCCTCAGGGGACCCCTGTCCTGGGCAACTTTGAAGAACAGAAGTGGGAAAAGAACCCTCCCAACCGGGCCATCCGAAGTTAATCCATTCCTGCTCCGGTATGGGATTTGCTTCTGATGCCTCCAGAATTCGGGTAACCGGTATGGGATTATAAAAGGCAAAGGCATAGACCGCTTCCACAAGACTCTGGCCTACGATTCCTACATATTTGATATATCGGTCCTGATACCATTCATAGGAGATACCCGGTATGTTACGGACCCCCTTCGCTATAACTGTCAGTGCTTCCGGAAGCGGCATCGGAAGCTCGCTAAAGCGTGTGACTGCCGGGGGATCTGAGGCAAAGGCGTCCAGGGATACATCCAGCTCGATGATCTTACCGGCAAGCTCCATATTATTCTGGCTTAAGTGAAAGGGATCATAGCCTGCGCCCCCATCACCTGTTGTCAGAACAAGTCTTCCTGTCTCAGGGGAGAATTTCAGGCTGTTTACCCCATTATGATTGGCAAAGGGCCTGCGCAGCTTCAACAGCGTCCGCCTTAATCCGGGTCTGCCGTCTGCCTGCAGCCCCCATTCTTCAACAGTATCGATATGATCATACCTGTTTTCCCGGTCTGTCCACTGCAGGTTCAGGGTTCCGGGATCACAGGGATCTGGCCGGAAGGCACCGGTAAGGGCACCGGGTCCCTGGGTACCGGCCAAGGAGTAGTGAAGATAGAATAAACCGTTGAACTGAAACTCGGGATGGAAAGCAAGTCCCAATAAACCTCTCTCATCGTATCCGCCACTGGCGGTCCCCAATTCGATTATCCTGTCTCGAATATCCAGAAAGCTACTAATCTCTCCGTTTCCAATGGAATAAATCTCTCCTACCTGAGTAGCGATATATAAGCGCTCTGTATTATCCCCGGGAGCTATCGCTGTTTTTATCACTGTGGGCAGATTAAGCCTGCCTGCTACGGGACGTAGTTCTACCTTTACTTGCTTCAAGCTGTGCTGCTCCTTCTGTCTGCTTTTGTATATGCTTATGACAGCCAAGGCACTGATAGTACAGTATCAGCCTGCCACTCATCTGTTTGTTTTCGGTGTATATGGCTTTTTTTCGGTAGTATATGGCGGTAGAATCCAACTAATGCTTAAATATGTAAATAATTAGAAATTACTATTGGAAAATCTGTAATAATGTGATAAAATTTAACATATCATCAAATTTGGGAGAAAGGGATTATGATTTATATTATTTTAGGGGTTATTGCATATCTGTTTTTCTTTTTATATGACATAAACAGCGTATTGATTCGGAGCAAGCTGCTGAAGCCTTGTTTTTTTGCCGGTATCCTCCTGCAGGCAGCTTCCACCGTGGGGATTGTGATTTCCTCGGCAGAGCAGATCAGACCGAATCTGATCAGGACAAGCATCTGCGGAGTGCTTGCCGTGCTTTTTTTCTTCCTGCTGATTTATACCCTATTCTTTGCCCTGCCCTTTGAAGCTACCTATATGGAAGACGAGGCTCCGCGACAGGTATACCGGAATGGCTTCTATGCCCTTTGCAGGCATCCCGGAGTGCTCATGTTCATAGCAATGTACCTCTTTATGGGACTGGCGCTGCATTTGTGGTTGTTTTATGTCGCTTCGGCAGTCTTCTGTAGCCTAAATCTTCTTTATGTCTTATTCCAGGACCGTTGGACCTTTATGAGGATCTTTCCGGACTATGGGCAATATAAGCAGGAGACCCCTTTTTTACTTCCGGATAGAAGCAGTATTACGAAATGTATTCAGACGATATCATGATAGGAGGCTATTAAAATAAATGAACTTTGAAGAGAAACTAAGAAGTAAGCAGCAGGACCTGATATGGAAGGAGTACTGCGGTTTTTTGGACCTGGACCTGGAAAGCTATATGAATATTCAATTCAGGCTTATGACGGAGCAGATCCGGTTATGGAGTGAAAGTGAGTTGGGGAGAAGTATACTGAAGGGAAAGAAGCCGGAGACCATTGATGATTTCCGAAGAATGGTACCCCTGACCACCTATGGGGATTATGCGGATGTATTGCTGCAGAAGAAGGGGGAGATGCTGCCGGATGAGCCGCTGATATGGATCCAGACCACCTGGGAGGGAGGAAAGCATCCGGTCAAGGTGGCTCCCTATACCAAAAGCATGATGGACACCTACCGGAATAATATCATCGCCTGTATGCTGCTCTGTTCCAGTCAGGAGAAGGGTAGGTTTTCCGTTAAGCCGAAGTCAACCTTTCTCTATGCCCTGGCCCCTCTTCCCTATGCAACTGGTTTGCTGCCACTGGCCTTAAATGAAGAAATTAAGATTGAATTTCTGCCGCCGGTGAAGGAAGCAGTGAAGATGTCCTTTAGTGAACGGAATAAGAAGGGCTTTAAGCTGGGACTGAAAAAGGGGATTGATTACTTCTTCGGCCTGGGCAGTGTATCCTACTATGTCAGCATCAGCTTATCCGCAATGAGTAAGAGTTCCCCCAAGACACCGGGCGAAAAATCCAAAAGCATCGGTATCATGAGTCTGCCGCTGGGGATGCTGTTCCGGCTCCTGCTGGCAAAGTACCGTTGTAAAAAGGAGAACCGTGACCTGATGCCCAAGGATCTCTTCCGGCTGAAGGGCTTTATGTGCGCCGGAACGGATAATGAATACTATAAGGATGATCTGGAGGAGCTCTGGGGGATCAGACCCATGGAGGTTTTTGCAGGAACAGAGCCTACGGTGCTTGGAACCGAGACCTGGACCCGCAATGGAATGTATTTCTTCCCGGATGCCTGCTTCTATGAATTTATCCCTGAGAAGGACATGCTTCTGAATCTGGAGGACCCGACCTATCGGCCCAATACCTATCTGATGAATGAGGTGGTGCCGGGTGAGAAATATGAGATTGTGATCTCTGTACTGAAGGGAGGAGCCTTTGCCAGATACCGTGTAGGGGACATGTATCAATGTGTGGGCCTGACCAATCATGAGGACGGGACCAGGATTCCCAGATTCAAATACATAGACCGAATACCTTCCATCATTGATATCGCAGGCTTCACCAGAATATCGGAACGCTCCATCCAGGAGGTGGTGGACCTGTCCGGCTTGCCGATTGAGCATTGGATTGCCGTGAAGGAGTTCAATCAGCAGAACCGTCCCATGCTGCATCTGTATGTGGAGATCAGGAAGCAGGCGCTGACAAATGCGGCAATCAGTAAGGAAATCCTAAGAGATCATTTGTCCATTTATTTTAAATACGTAGATCAGGATTATAAGGATCTGAAGAGAATCCTTGGTATGGATCCTTTGGAAATTACAATATTAAAATGCGGTACCTTCGCTGAATTTGAGAAGAAGAAGGGAAGAATACTAAAGCATATGAATCCGCCAGCCTATGAGGTCATGGAGCTGCTTCGCATAGAGAGTCTTGATTTTAAGCTGGCAGGGGGGAGGGGACTTTAATGGGTGATTATATATATGTGCCGGTGATCGCATTGCTTGGTTATGCCCTTCTGTTCCTGACCTTTCTGGCAGCAAAGAAGAATCAGATCATCAATGCCTTCCTGCTCGTTCTGGGGGCAATGATCCTATGGACCGGGGGTTCCCTCTGCATGCGGCTGCTCTTATGGCCCTCCATCAAGCTGTGGTATGATATTTCCATCCTCGGGCTTACCCTGTTGCCCTTCTCCTTCCTGAATTTTGTAAGCAAATATGCGGGAACGGGGAGCAGGCTGTCCATCCGGCTCTGGGCATCGGTCATGGCAGCAGTGAATATTATCAATATCCTGACCGGCTTCTTCCTGAAGGCTCCCAGATTAATTCCTACCTTGAGTGGCAGGACCACCTTTTTGTATGATTACTCCTGGCCTGTAGCCCTGCTCTTCCTGATCTGTACTGCCGCTTTGATGAATATGTTTTATATTCTTCTGAAATACAGCAGGCAGAACAGGCAGGTGAGAAAGCAGTTCACACCGGTTATCATTGGGATACTTTTGATGTTTATCGGTCATATTATGCTGTTAAATCCCATCCTTAAGGGCTTCCCGGCAGATATTCTGTCAGGAATTTTCAATGCCTTACTTATGTTCTATGCTTTATATAAACGGAATTTGTTCCAGTTGAAGCTGATTATGTCAAGGGGAAGCTGTTATGCCATCTCTGCGGGCATATCCTATGGGATTTTTATGAACCTGGCCGGACCGCTTCACCAGTCCGTCAACAGGAAATTCAATCTCGGTACAGACAAGACGGTTCTGATCATTGCCTTTTTCATATCACTTTCCACGGCACTCATTTATTATATCATGAAGAGGTTCTTCGATAAAATATTCGTCAGGGATGAAATCCTGCAGGCGGAAAGTCTTAAGGAGTTTAGTATGAACATAACCAAAAGTTTGAATGTACAAGAGATATTACAGGAGCTGGCGGAGGTGATTCTGAAAGCCATCTCTGTAAAGGGGGTCTATATCTGTATTGCAGATCAGCAGGAGGATTTCGCTGTGGTATATAGCTCTAATCCCTTGGGGATGAAGAAGGTCACCATCCGCAGGGACAATCCCCTGGTTGTCTGGCTGGAGAACCATAATGAATGTATCCTGATTAAGGATTTTAAAAGAACCTTGGAATATAAAACGCTATGGGAGAAGGAAAAGGACCAGCTTGCTACTATGGGAATCGAGTGTGTGGTACCCCTTAGAGATGAAAACGGAATTATCGGTATCATTCTGCTGTCCGAGAAGGAGAAGAAATCCAGCTTCACCTATAAGGATATCAGCTTCCTGGACTCCGTCAATTCTATGGGCTCCATTGCGGTCAAGAATTCCAAATTATTCGAAAAGGTATATCTGGAAGCCCGTACCGATGAATTGACCGGTCTGCTGAACAGGAAATATTTTTATGAGGTCCTGCAGCAGGAATATGAGAAGAATAAGAATGGATCGCTGGCCCTTATCATACTGAACATAGACGATTTCAAACTTTACAACCAGCTTTATGGGAACAAGGAAGGAGATATCGCCTTACAGAATATCGCCAGGATCATTCGCGCCAGTGTCGGCAGTAACGGACATGTGGCCAGGTACAGCGGTAAGGAATTTGCCGTCATCCTACCCTCCTATGATGCCTTCATGGCGAAGAATCTGGCTGAGACCATCCGCAAGCAGATCATGAATATGAATAAACGGGAGTCGGATTATGCCTTAAAGCTGTTGACGGTCAGCGGAGGAATCTGCTCCATTCCCTATTCTGCCAGCAATGTCAGACAGCTGATCGATCATGCGGATATGGCAATCTATACAGTGAAGCACAATGGCAAGAATGCGATTATGATCTATTCCGGCAGTGATTATAAGCTGGTCAAGAAGGGGAAGGAGAAGCCCGAGCGCAGAGAGAACATCTACTCGGAATATGCTTCCACGATCTATGCGCTGACTGCAGCCATTGATACCAAGGACCACTATACCTTCAACCATTCCAGAAATGTTGCCTATTATGCGGCAGAGCTGGCCTATGCCTATGGCATGAATGAGGACTGTGTGGAGATCGTCCGTGAAGCAGCCTTACTTCATGATGTTGGTAAAATCGGTATACCCGAGCAAATCCTGAATAAGCCGGGCAGACTGACTGAGGAGGAATATTCGATCGTGAAGGGGCATGTGGAGAACTCCATCGGCATTATCCGCCATCTGCCTTCTCTGGATTATGTGATTCCCGCTGTTATCGGCCATCATGAACGCTATGACGGCAACGGCTATCCCAGAAGGATCGCGGGAGAGGATATCCCGGTTGCAGCCAGAATCCTAAGCATAGCAGATGCTTTCGATGCCATGATATCCATACGGCCCTATAAAGCGCCCTTTACCGTCAGCACCGCCCTTACGATTATTGAGGAGCAATCCGGTCTTCAGTTCGATCCCAAGCTGGCCAGAATCTTCATCAACCTGGTTCAGAAGGGAAGCATCAGGGTATGTGAGGAGGAAAACGCAGAGCAGCTGCTGAAAGCGAAGGGGTAGGCTTGGCCAGGGTTCTCTTTGTCTGTAAGCATGATAAGTTCCACGGATCGGATATGAATGCACCTTTGTCCGATCCGTGGAGCTTATTGATTCATGTCTATGAAATTCTTTCTGTCCTATTCTAAAAATTGAATCCACTCCAGGTCCAGCTTACTACCGGGCAAGAAGATGAGGGAGAGTGTCTTAGAGCCCTGAATCCTGCATCCCAGATCGAATTCCCCTGCTCTGTAATCCTCTGAAGCAGGGACCTCTATCATCTGCCGGATTTCCTCTTCCCAGTCCGCTCCGGCGAAAACCAGCTGAATAGAGTTGCTGGGGAGCTTGGAGCGCCAGCTGATCCGTACTCTGCCGGTTCCCCTTTCACCGAAATCCATATCCTGATAGATCAGGGATACATTGTTACCGATCTTCTCCACGGCCATACCTGCTACCTGATAGCTATCTCCGTACAGAACATCACATTCTGCGGCGGCAAGCATCCGGAAGGCCTTTTGATATTTGGTAAACTGAAAGCCCTTGATATGAACCTTGCCATGGAATACGAAGCAGAGGGTGGTCACACCCTTCAGCCGCTTCGGCAGCTTACAGATGATCTCCTGATAGGTATTCCAGATCGAGCCCTTATCATACAGATAGGTTCCCAGCTGAATCCCCTTATCTTCAGGCATACCCTCCCAAATCTCGAACGTAAAGGGATCAGGACTTAAGGGGAAGAGAGGAATAGTAAGCTCATCGGAGCCATAGGGTCCGAAATCCAGAGCTGCAAAGCCCACATGACTGTCACCGTCCCTGGCAGTTGCGACTCCCCGCTCATTGCCATTGGTCAGCTCCACATTACTGGAAGTATATAAACCGGCAGATACAAAGGAGTAGGGATCGGTGAAGCACCTTCCCAGGCCGCTGATTTCTAAGCAGAGCTGGGAGATCAGGGAGATATGGTCCCGGCCGTTCTTGGTGGAGCAGCGGATAAATACTTCTCCGTCTCCCCTGGGATGAAGCGTAGCACTTTTACCATCCGGGGATACCTCCAGGCTTCCGAGAGGACTGTCGATCCCTCCGGCATCCGTGAGCCTCCAGTGCAGGTCTTGATAGGTCGCATTGATGGGATGGATTATGGCCTTAATTTGATACCCCTCCCGAAGCAATTCTATCTTGCGGATGGGGATATCCCGGCTGTCCTGAACAGCGCGAATTCTTGGGGGTACATCGGGCCGGCTTCTTCTGACAATTGCCAGCAGCCTACCGCTAAAGAGCCGCCTGCTCCTTCCCTTATACTGATCATAATCGGTGGAATCACCGTTATCCAGACCTAAGAGCTCTCCTTCCTCCACAGTAAGGTTCACCCGACAGTTCGCATTCTCCACGGGATGCCCGTTCTTATCCAGGGCACTTATGGTGAAGAAGACCAGTTCACCATACTCCTCGCTGTCTATGCTTAGGTCTGCCACATCTTCAAAGGACTGCTTCTGATCCTCCGCCAGGACGGCTCCCAGCTCATCCAGAGCTACGGCACGGAGCGTCCCCGGGGTATAGGGAAGCTGCCAATCAGCGAGATAACGATCCCCCAGGGCTACCCTGCCCAAACTCTGTTCATTGAAAAAGAGCTCAACATAAGGGGCATTGGAGCAAACCCTTACATCGATCCGCTGTCCGGGAGAGAAATCCCAGTAGGGGAAGAGATGGATCATGGGTGCTTGTCTGTAATCGGTCCAGGCTGCCTGAAAGACATAATAGGAATCCTTGGGGTAGCCTGCCGTATCGATCTGACCGAAATAGGAGTTCTTTGTATGATAGGGAGTCGGTTCCCCGATATAGTCTTGTCCGGCCCAGATGAACTGGCCCAGGGAATAGGGGATATCCCGGTCGGTTATGATACAAGCCTCTACACTTTTCGCACCCCAGCTGGTGGAGCTGTTGCCCAGGGAGGAGCATTGCAGATCATCATCTGCCAGGATGGATTTGCTTAGGGGGAAATGATAGATTCCCCGGCTCTGCACGGTCGAGCAGGTCTCACTGCCATAGAGGATCCAGTCCGGATGGGCTTCGTGATGGGAGGGGTAGAGGGATTCCGCATAATTATAACCCATCAGCTTTATGATATCCGCGCATTTCTGTGTATTTTCCCAGGGCATATAGTTGGAACAAAGGGTAGCGGGAGCATGACCCTTGGGATCATGCTGCTTCACCAAAGCCATAAGTCTTCTTAGGGTCTCTGTACCGGAGACTGCATCCGCATGGGTATCATGGATCTCATTTCCCACGCTCCATAGAATGACTGAGGGGTGGTTCCTGTCCCGCCGGATCCAGGACGCCGCATCCTTATCGATCCATTCCTCAAAGAATCTGGCATAGTCATAGGTGGTTTTCGGACTCTTCCAGATATCCAGCAGCTCATGTAGGATCAGAAAGCCCATTTCATCCGCCAGCTCTAAGAAGCCCTTGGCCGGGGGATTATGGGAGGTACGGATTGCGTTGACACCCATTTGCTTCAGCAGGGTCAGCTGCCTTCGGATGGCATCCCTGTGGACGGCAGCTCCCAGGGCTCCCAGATCATGATGGAGACATACACCCTTGAGCTTCACATGCCTTCCGTTCAGGAAGAAGCCCCGGTCCGTTGTGAATTCAGTGGTGCGGAAGCCGAAGCGGGTATCCACGGTATCTGTGACCTCACCGTCTACAAGCAGCTCAGAACGCAGGGTGTAGAGGCAGGGATGATCCGGTTCCCAGGCTGTGATCGGATCCGCAGACTCCGGCAGGGTATGACGAAGCTCATAGGGCCTTCCGCCACTTTCCACTTCGGCATCTACCTCATAATGCCAGCGGCCCTCCATAAAGGAGGTGGTGATATAGATTCCATCCGTAATAAAATGACAGGCGCTTTTTACCTTCAGGGTCACATCCCGGTAAATGCCGGCACCGCTATACCAGCGGGAGTTGGGAGCCTGATAATTTACCTTCAGCAACAGGGTATTCCTGCCTGACGGATTAAGGTAATCCGTGATATCGAATTCAAAAGCGGTATAACCGTATTTCCATTCTCCAACCTCTTTGCCGTTCACATAGAGCGTGCTGTCCATATAGACACCGTCAAAGTGCAGAAAGAGCCGTTGACCTTCATGGAGAAAGCCGGTATCCAGTTCTCGCCGGTACCAGCCGATCCCGCTTTGATAGAGCTTGTTCACATCATAAATCAGCCAGTCATGGGGCAGGGTTACCGGCATAAAATTCTCAGGCTTCTCTTTGGCAAAAAGCCATCCATCATTGATTACCTTTTCCATCCTTATTCTCCTTGATACATACAGAATTTCGCTCTACCAGGGCGGGTGGGAAGAGGATGCTCATTCCTTCCGAGCCTTGGATCATGGACAGCAGCAGATCAGCTGCGGCTTCTCCCAGCTTACTCCCGGGATGGACGATGCTGGTAAGAGAATTCAGCTGTGCCAGCTCTGAATTATCTACTCCTACCAGGGAGAAGTCCTCCGGAACCCGGCGCCCCTTTTGTTGCAGCAGGTTCCTCAGCAAGAGGGCCAGGCTATCGTTATAACAGAAGGCTGCGCTACATCCGGACAGCATCTCCCAGAGCTCCTTGCTGTATAAGCTTTGCAGCATGATCTCCTTGGAATACCAGAGGATACGCTCTTCACTTACACCAAGTCCGTGGTCCTTCAGTGCCCTCGCATAGCCCTTATATCGCAGCTGGCCCTGTCTGTCACTGAAGGTAAAGAGACCGGCAATCTCCTTATGACCCTTTTCGAGCAGGTACTTCGTAGCGGTATAGCCGACCTCTTCATCATCCAAGGCAACATAGGGAGCAGGAAACTCCGGGAAGGAGGTATCGATAAATACGATAGGGGTTCCTCTTTGGGCTATGGTTTTATACTGCTCCATATTGAGGCAGGGCAGGCCGCTCTTGGTGGGTTCTACGATCAGACCGTCCAGATCCCTGTCCAGCATCAGCTGTAAGGCCCGCAGTTCTCCCTCCGGTTTATTCTTCGTGGAGGTCAGCAGAGTAATATAGCCGGCTGCGTTCAGTACCTTCTCGATTCCTTCAATGATGGATGGGAAGATGTAGGCATCCAGATGGGTGGAGATGATGCCGATCACCTTTGAGACAGATCCGCTTACCGGGGATTTGATGCCTGAAGGAGGAAGCGCCTCCGTGATATAGGTACCGCTACCCTTGACCCGCATAATGTAGCCTGACTCCTCCAGCTCCTCCAAGGCCCTGCGGACGGTCTGTCTGGAGAAACCGAAGACTTCTCCCAGCTTAGTTTCAGAGAAAAATTTTCTGCCGGGCTGAAAGGCACCTACGGCAATCTGTTCCTTCGCCCAGGTCACTATATCCATATACTTTAAAGAATGCTTCATCTAGTATTCCTTTCTCCTAGCCTTATCTATTTATGTACTTTGTATTCAGAATATCTAAATTTTTCTAAACGATAGTTTCATTATAGCTGTTTCAAAAATGAAATGCAAGTATTCGGTAAGTTGTTATGAAAAGCAGCATGTAATTATTGCATGTTTTTCTCCCATTTTTGTGAAGTATGACTATATATGACCATGGTATTTATGCAACATGTATGGTAGATTGTCGATAATCAACAAAATATGTATGTTGTATATTGACAAGTTGTATTGTATATGCTACTTTTGTTAGGCATTTTAACAGTACAAAAGACAATACAGGACTAGCATAAATGCAAGAAAAGGAAATACAAGTTTTGCATACTTCTCATGTGACCTGAACATAATGACACTACTAAATAGAAAGAGGTGCAAAAATGGAACACACTCCGGTAAAAAAGCTTTCCGGACCGAAGAAAGCGGCTACTTATGTAAAACGATACTGGACGCTCTATCTATTGCTGTTACTTCCCTTAACGTACTTTCTGGTTTTTCGTTATATTCCCATGACCTATATCCAGATCGCCTTCAAGAAGTACAGTATTATTCAGAATGTCTGGAATATGGAATGGGCCGATAATCACGGCTTCCAGTATTTTATCCAGGCCTTCTCAAACAGGGATTTTCTATATGCCTTACGTAATACCCTAATGTTGAATTTCCTGGACCTTATTGTCGGCTTTCCGGCGCCGATTATCCTGGCCCTGCTCCTCAACGAGCTGGCCTTCAAACGCTTCAAGCGGATCACGCAGACGATTGTCTACATGCCTCACTTCCTGTCCTGGATCATCATCGCAGGTCTGGCACTGCAGATTTTTGCTCCGACCAACGGCCTGCTGAATATCGTATTAAACCGCATGGGCTTAGACTCTGTTCCCTTCCTGAACAGTCCCACTCATTGGATATGGACCTATATCTTCTTAGGGGTATGGCAGAGCATCGGCTGGAACACCATAATCTATCTGGCAGCGATAACGGGTATTAATCCGGAGCTTTATGAGGCCGCTTCTGTGGATGGTGCAGGCCGCTTCAGAAAGATATGGAATATTACTTTACCGGGCCTTAGGCCTACCATAGTCGTTCTGCTCATCATGAGTCTGGGACGGATCCTGGGCAGTGAATTTGACCGCCCCTATGCTTTGAGTAATAAATTAGTCACCAGTGTATCAAATGTAATATCCACCTTCGTCTATACCAATGGTATCCGGGGTCTGCAGTTCTCCCTGACAACAGCGGTTGGCCTGTTCCAGTCCGTAATCGGTGTCATCTTCCTGCTGACTGCCAATGCGATTGCCAAGAGATTCGGCGAACGTGGTTTATGGTAAAGGAGGACTGAACATGATAAAATCCCGTGCGACGAGATTTGGTGATTATACGATTGCATTTATCTGCTTTCTCATCATCCTGATCTGCCTCCTTCCGCTGGTTCACGTAGCGGCCCGCTCCCTAAGCTCAGCGGAGGCCCTGATCCGAAATAAGGTTACTCTGCTTCCGGTAGGTTGGAATCTGGATGCATATAAAACAGTATTAAGCGATCAGAAGTATGTCTGGTCACTTGGATGGACGGCGATTCTTACGATTGTCTGTACTATCATTTCCCTGATTATGACTACCCTTTGTGCTTATCCGCTTACCTTCGAAAATCTGAAGGGCAGAGGCTTCTTTAATACAGTGATCATCCTTACCATGTACTTCAATGCAGGGGCGATACCCAATTACCTGCTGATGAAGGACCTGAACCTGCTGAACAGACCGGCGGTTCTGATCATACCGGGAGCCCTCTCGGTGTTCAATATGATTATCATGCGCAGCTTTTTCTACGGTATACCGGAGAGTCTCAAGGAATCCGCCCAGATTGACGGGGCCGGTTTTATACGGATTCTGACCAGAATCTACCTGCCCCTGTCAAAGCCCGTGCTTGCTACTCTGGCCTTATTCTATGCCGTGGGCCGATGGAACGGCTTCTCGGATGCCTTGATGTATATGAATAACAGAAAGTTTTATCCGATACAGCTGCTGCTTTATAACATCCTGAATAATGTCATGCAGGTGGAGGTAGCATCCCAGGAAGGCTTCAGTGCTCCCGGATTATCAGAAACCCTGAAATCTGCGACGGTTATGTTTGCCACCATACCGATTCTTTTGGTATATCCCTGGCTGCAGAAGTATTTCATCGCAGGCGTAACCTTGGGGGCAGTGAAGGAGTAAAGGAAGGAATAATAGCATTCCGTCTTTCTGGCTATCCTAAGAAGGAACACAAAAAGTGTAACAAAAGAGAAGAGCCATGGGGATGAACCAGATACATGAGCAAAAGCGGTACTAAGGTGAAAGGATCATGTGAAGATACCTGATACCCTATGCATGCTCTGCATGCAGGAAGTAACGGGTATGCACATGATGTCAGGCGATACAATGATGAGTATGAGGAGGTAAAAAATGAAAAAAACACTTTCGATTTTGCTGGTATGCATGATGATTACCGCAGCTCTCTCGGCCTGTGGTAAAAAGGATAACGGAGATAACAAAACTCCGAATAACAACAATAACAATAATAATACCACAACAGCAACTCCGGCACCGCAGGATAATGCTGAAATCAAGGATGGAAAATTTACGACAACCAGAAAAATTACCGTCGAGGTGTTCGATCGCGGTAATGACGGCGGCTCCAAGCCGGAGGATAACTTCTATACGAATTTTATTAAGGAGGGAATGCTTCGTGACCACAATGTGGAGGTAACCTTTGTTCCCGTACCCCGCTGGACCGAGGTTGAGCAGATCAACAACCTGCTGGCTGCAGGCGATGCACCGGATGTCTGTGTAACCTATGATTACCCCACCATTCAGACCTATGCCGGCATGGGCGGGGTTCTGGATATGAGTAGCCATCTCGAAGAGAATAAGGAATTGTTGCCTAATCTGTATGGTTTACTTACCGAGACCAACATTAACTGGGACAGGGATCCCGCTACGGGCACCATCTGGGCAATCGAAGCCCGTCTTGCCCATCCTACCCGTATCAATACCTTTGTCCGTGAAGACTGGCTCAAGAAGCTGAACCTTTCCGAACCCACAACCTTGGAAGAATTTGAGGCTATGCTGAAGGCCTTTCAGGATAATGCAAAAACCCTGCTCGGTGCAGATGCCAATAAGATGGTTCCCTTCTCCATCAGCTTTGATGTCGGCTGGAGAGCAGATCACCTGCTGGCCTCCTTCGTACCTGACAATTTCTCCAATAAGGATGCGTATATCTACGGCTTTGATGACAGAAAGTTCCTGTTCCCCGGGATCAAGGAGGGGGTAAAGGTCATTAATAAATGGTATAATGAGGGCTTGGTCTGGAAGGATTTCGCCCTGTACGGTTCCGGTGATCCTACCGAGGATAACATGATGAAGGCCGGTTATGTTGGTGCCTTTATCCACAACTGGGATTATCCTTACCGCAACGGTGATGACAGTATCAATAATAATCTGAAGAGACTGGTGGGAGAGGATGCAGGCTTTATCGCCGTGAAATCCTTTAAAAATGATGCCGGAACATACCGTAAATTCCTTCCCGGACCGGTTGACCGTAAGTTATTCTTCCCTTCCACCAATGATGAGCCCCTGGCCTCTCTCTTGTATCTGGACTGGATCAGTAAGCTGGAGAACCGTTCCTTCCTTCAGATCGGTGAGGAAGGCGTAACACATGAGAAGCTGCCCAGCGGTGCTGTGAAGACCTTAGCAGCAACCGGTGAAAAGATTATGAACTCTCCCAGCAATATCGACTATACCATTACCATCAACGGTCTGGATATCGGTAATGCGGACTTAAATATCGAATCAATCGCTCAGGGCTATGTAGGAGTGGATCCAAGCTATATCGAGAGGGCCTATGAGTACAGTATCGTGGATGCCCGGTATTCAGAGAATATCAATGTGGGTACGATCCAGGCAGAGGTCGGTATGGGTCCGGCACTTAGCGAAAAGAGAAACACCGTCCTGACTCAGGCCGTAGTTGCGAAGCAGGATAAATTTGATGCAGTATTTGACTCAGGTCTGAATGATTACCTAAGCTCAGGCGGACAGGCAATCATAGAGGAACGTAAGGCTGCTTACGAGAAGACCTTCGAATAAACCGGAAAGGGTGCCGTATGATTTGTACGGCGCCCTTTTTGGTTTATTCGTGTTTATCACGGGTAAGGAGCTTGATCATAGGGTGGGATGCTTCATCCAACGGAGTCACGTTTTCACTCGATTGCCGCACATAACGGTACGTAAGATTGTGGCAGAACAAGGCATCTGCCACAACCTAAGTACCGATGGCGGCAAACGGACTCCTTATGGATGAAGCATCCCACCCTATTCGATTTAGTAGCTGACGTGATAAACATCTAAGTTGGTATTTTTAGGTTTTCATCACGGTAAACTTATAATTATTTGATTTACCATTTATTATTAATATAGTATAATAGTCATATATATTAAAAGGACAGTTGGACAGGAGAGTTTAGGGGAGGGTAAGAAGAGCTTGCGGGCTGTACGCTAAAAAAAGAGCTGCCTGCCGGTGGCTCTTACCGCCGGAGGTCAGCTCTGTCAGACATGCTGATGATGGTCTGTGGAGAAGCATATATATTTTGCTTAATTGAGGTCGTTCATGCTTTTGCTCTTTCTGGTTCTGATGGCATTGGAGGGTGCAAAGCCTCTAAGCTCCTTGAAGAGACGGCTGAAGTAAAATACATCTGAAAAGCCGCAGGCATCCGCGATTTCATTGATCTTGTATTCTCCGCTGTAAAGCATCTCTTCGGCGCGATTCATGCGGATCATGGTCAAGAACTTGCGGAAGGACATCCCGGTCTCCTGTTTGAATAAGCAGCCAAAATACATATCGCTTAAGTTGACCAGCTCTGCCATCATTTGTACCGTCAAAGGTTCGCGATAATGGCTGGACATATGTAGCAGTACCTTCTTAATCCGCTTGTCCATGACGCTGGTATCCTTCTGATAGATAATCAGCTGGAAATAGCGCTGCAGGATCATGAGATACAAGGCACGGGCCTTTAACATGTAACCGGGGTCTCTAAGTCTCCATACAGAATTCATGTCATTATAAAGGGCTATGATATCCTTCTGTAATCCGATATTACAAATCAGCGGAAGGGGAAGAGTGATATCATTTCCGTCAATATCCCGCATACTTCCATTGATACTGTAGCATTCCATCAGGGCATCAGGACAGCTGACTGCAGAACGTCTGCTTCCGGCGGGAATGCATAAGAGATCACCGGAGGACACAACGCATTTGATACCATTAATCATGTATTCAGCCTGTCCATTGATGACATAAGTAATATCAACGAATTTAATGATATCATCACCGATACACCAGGATGGGGTACATATTCTGTGATTATAATAGTCAATGGTTACAACGATATTATCTAAAAGTTGATTTTCCATAATTGTCATCCCTCTTTTATCATGTGGATTAGTTGAAAGTAACTAATCTAGGTAACAGAGTATCGATTAGGGTATTTCTTATACTTAGTTTACTTTATCAGGAAGTTGATGTCAATCGTTTTGCCGGGCTTCTCAGAGCTATATATGAAAAAACCATAGAAATTATCCGTGATTTTTACATGATTTCAATAGTTTACCCATGTTTTTTTGGCTATTTCATGCTATAATGATATAAAATCCGGTTTTATGGTTTGCGTATATGTGTAACTTGCACAATTTTTTTGATCAATATGTGTCAAGTTAGAGGATGCTTATATAGAGGTATTCATGAGCAGAAATAAATAGGCAGATTACCAGAACCGTAGGATAACAAGGGGGATACTTATGAAACAAAAAAAAGGCAGCAACAAAACCGTATTATACTTCAAAAAGACCGGGTCGCTGTATCTGATGCTGTTACTGCCGGTAGCTTTTGCGATCGTATTCCGTTACTTGCCCATGACGAATATCTCCATGGCATTTAAGGATTACAACATGTTTAAAGGTGTATGGGATTCTCCGTGGTCCAATCCGATTTTTAAATGGTTTGAGAAAGCTTTTGCTACCAAGGATTTCTGGACAGCTTTGCGAAATACACTTACACTGAACATCCTGGATCTTCTGGTAAGCTTCCCGATGCCGATCGTCTTGGCCTTATTACTGAATGAACTTGCATTTCCCAGATATAAGAGGGTTACACAGGCAATTGTATATCTCCCTCACTTCTTATCCTGGATTATCATCAGTGGTATGGCAAAGCAGCTCTTCGCGCCCTATTCCGGTGTTGTAAACGTAGCGCTTGGCAAATTCGGTGTAGGACCGATCGATTTCTTGATGGATAACACACTCTATGTGGTTATGTATGTTATCTTAGGCTTGTGGAAGGAGATGGGCTGGAATACGATTATTTATCTGGCTGCCATCACCGGAATTAATCCTGAGCTGTATGAAGCAGCCGAAGTGGACGGTGCGTCCCGTCTTAGGAAGATATGGCATGTTACCCTGCCGGGTATTCGGTCTACCATCGTAACGCTGCTGATAATGAATCTCGGACGTATTTTAGGCAGTGAATTTGATCGTCCTTATGCGATGATGAACAGTAAGGTTGTGGCTGTGGCGGATGTTCTCAGTACCTATGTTTACCGTGTCGGTATCAGAAGCTCACAGTTTTCTCTGACTGCCGCAGTGGGAATATTCCAGTCAATTGTTTGTGTAATATTCCTGTTTTCGGCGAATGCGATTGCGAAGCGGTTCGGCGAACGCGGTGTAATGTAGGAGGGAGAGACAACTATGGTAAAATCAAAACAGCGTAAATTTCAAGACCTGGTAATCGCAGGCGTATGTTTCTTATTTATATTAATCTGTCTGTTACCGTTAGTTAACCTATTGGCTCGAAGCTTAAGCTCTTCACAGGCGATGATCAATAACCGAGTGTCCTTCTGGCCGGTAGAGTTTAGCTTGGATTCTTATGTTTATGTATTTAAGGATAGAGCCTTTATCCGCTCCATATGGTGGACAGCACTGCTGACACTGATCTGCACGCTGGTGTCCCTTGTGATGACGATCCTGTGTTCCTATCCGTTGATTTACGATGCGCTTAAGGGCAGAAAAATTATTAACGGAATGATGCTCTTTACCATGTACTTCAGTGCAGGTATGATTCCCAATTACCTGCTGATGGATCAGCTGAACCTGATTGATAAGCCTCTGGTACTGATCATACCCAACTGCTTGTCCATCTTTAATATGATTATTTTAAAAAGCTTCTTTTATACGATACCGGACAGTCTCCGTGAATCCGCCCAGTTAGACGGTGCAGGACCCTTTCATATACTGATCAGAATTTACCTGCCCCTGTCCAAGCCTTCTTTGGCAACCCTGGCATTGTTCTATGCAGTAGGACGTTGGAACGGTTTCTCTGATGCGTTGATGTATACGACGAGGTCTGAATTAAAGCCGATTCAGCTGAAGCTGTATGAAATCATCAATAACAGATCCGCGATTGATGTGGCCCAGCAGGAGGGCTTTGCCTCCCCGGCTGCGAGTGATGGATTAAAGGCAGCTTCGGTTATGTTTGCAACCATTCCGATTCTGATCGTATATCCTTTCCTGCAGAGATACTTTATTTCCGGTGTTACACTGGGAGCGATTAAGGAGTAGGTACATATTAGTTTGTAAGCCACGGTAGATTCAACGTTTTACTTATGAAACGTTGTGATTTATAAAAAAAAATTAGGAGGGTGAAAAATGAAAAAGAGATTATGGTCATTATTGCTTGTTTGTGCTATGATCATCAGCCTTTTTGCTGCTTGCGGTAAGAAGGACAAAGATGCTGCACCTGATCAGAGCGGCACTAAGGCGGAAGCTACTAAGGCTCCCGCAGCAACGAATGACAAGAAAGACGAGCCTGCTGTAACAGCGCCTACAAAGCCTGAATACAGCGAGATTACTGTTGAAGTTTTTGACCGCGGTACTGATGGCGGTAAGACAGATCCTACCAATAACTTCTATACGGATTGGATCAAAGCAAAATGTTTAGAAGAGCTTAACTTAGGTGTTACCTTCGTAGCGGTTTCCCGTTGGGAAGAGACTGACAAGCTCAACACACTTATGGCTGCAGGTACAGCTCCTGACGTATGCTTAACCTACAGCAATGACCTGATTGCCAACTATCGTGATCTGGGCGGACTTACCGACCTGGCTCCTTACGTTGACTCTCATTTACCTGATTTAAAGGCATTCCTTGGTCCCGATTTGGCACTGGAAGGCCGTGACATGATCATGAGAAACGTTAATAACGAGACCGGTGAGCTTTTTTCCATCCCCGCTCGTCGTATGAACGTAGCAGCTATCAATACCTTCATCCGTAAGGACTGGGTAGATAAGTTAGGATTAAAGCTGCCGACAACAACTGATGAGTACATCAACGTGTTGAAGGAGTTCAAGGCTAAGGATCCCGGCGGCGTTGGCACTGATAAGGTTATTCCTTTCACAATGACCAGTGATGTTCGCTGGAGAGCCGGTGCATTATTAGATTCCTTCATCGATCCTAACATCAGCAGAAAAGATCGTTGGATTAATACAGTTGTAGACCGTAACTTCCTGCTTCCTGGTTATAAGGAAGGCGTTCGTGTACTGAACCAGATGTACAATGACGGTTTAGTAGATGTTCAGTTCCCTCTTTACAATGATGATACCGACAGTGATAACCTTATCAAGAGTGGTGTTGTAGGTTCCTTCATCCATAACTGGGATCAGGCTTATCGTGAGACACCCGGACTGTTACGTGACCTTAAGGTTAACGTTCCCGATGCAGAGATCGTAACAATCGATCCTTTCGTAAACAGCGCAGGCAAGACAGAGAAGACTCTGTATGATTCTGCTGGTGTTAACTTCTTCATTCCTGCTAACAGCAAGAACGTAGATGGCGCACTTCGTTACGTTAACTGGTTATCTAAGTTTGAGAACCGCTACTTCCTGCAGATCGGTGAAGAAGGCGTTACTCATGAGATGGTTGATGGAGTACCGAAGGTTATCCCCGCAACCAATGAGAAGATCATGAACTCCGGTCAGAACATTGACTACACCATTATGATCAATGGTCTTGATATCGGCGATGATTCCAAGTATGGTCAGGCTCTGGCACAGTCCTATGCAGTTGAATCTCAGCTGATCTCTGATGCATATAACAATGCAATGAGAAATGGACGTCCTGCAATCATCGTTCCTGTACAGCTTAGTGCAGCTGGTCCTTACACTCAGACCTTAACAGATAAGGGTATGACTCTGATGGCTGATGCAGTCACCTGTAAGCCTGCAGATTTCGATAAGGTTTGGGATGATGGAATTGCTGACTGGTTAGCATCCGGTGCTCAGGAAATCATTGATGAGCGTGCTGCTAAGTACTTCGAGTAATTCAAAACATATTTTATAGAAGAGGGCGCCGTACATTGTACGGCGCCTTTTTTGTTGGAAAAAAAGCTGATAGCAATTGTATGGCAGAAAAATATAGGCTATAATAGAACTTGGATAAATCAATCCCTTAAATGGTTGAATTATCCTATACTCCTTTTTGTCAGAGAGAAAGGACAGGAAATAGGCAATCGGAGTGTATCCTCAGGAATACAACTGATAAAAGGAAGGCTGGATAGGAATATTAAGGGATAACAAATACATCAAAGAAAGGTAAGGTAAATCATATGAAGGAATATAAATTCTGGTTCTGTACCGGTTCCCAGGACCTTTATGGAGAGGAATGTTTGGAGCATGTAGCTGAACATTCTCAAATTATTGTAAAGGAGCTGAATCGCTCGGGCCTTCTGCCCTATGAAGTGGTATGGAAGCCTACCCTGATCACAAATGAAGTAATCCGGAAGACACTGAATGAGGCCAATAACGATTCCTCCTGTGCCGGTGTTATCACCTGGATGCATACCTTCTCTCCGGCAAAATCCTGGATATTAGGTCTTCAGGAATACCGCAAGCCTCTGCTGCACCTGCACACCCAGTTTAACAGGGAGCTGCCCTATGATGCGATTGACATGGATTTTATGAATGAGAATCAATCAGCCCATGGAGATAGGGAGTTTGGGCATATGGTAAGCCGAATGGGGCTGGAGAGAAAAATTGTGGTAGGACACTGGAGCGATCAGAGAGTACAGGAGAAGCTGGCTTCATGGATGAGGACCGCAATCGGTATCATGGAAAGCAGCCATGTCAGAGTCTTACGAATTGCCGACAATATGAGAAATGTAGCGGTTACAGAAGGGGATAAGGTAGAGGCACAGCTGAAATTCGGCTGGGAGATCGATGCCTACCCTGTCAGCGAAATCGCAGATGCAGTTTCCTCTGTATCAATCGGGGATACCAATGCATTGGTGGAGGAGTACTACGATAAATATCAGCTAAGACAAGAGGAGATGGGTGCTGCTGATTTCAAGAGGCATGTGGCTGTTCAGGCTCAGATAGAGCTTGGCTTCGAACGCTTTCTGAAGGAGAAGAATTACCATGCCATCGTGACACATTTTGGTGATCTGGGTCCCTTGAAGCAATTACCCGGACTGGCCATCCAGAGATTGATGGAGAAAGGCTATGGTTTCGGAGCAGAGGGCGATTGGAAGACTGCAGCTCTGGTCCGTATCATGAAGCTGATGACAGCAAATGTACCGAATGCGAAGGGTACCTCCTTTATGGAGGATTATACCTATCATCTTGTTCCCGGTGAGGAGGGGATTCTTCAGGCTCATATGCTGGAGATCTGTCCTTCGATTGCAGAGGGACCGATCAGCATCGTTGTGAAGCCTCTTTCCATGGGACAAAGGGAGGACCCTGCCCGTCTGGTGTTCACAGCCAAGGAGGGTCCCGGTGTGGCAGCCTCTCTCATCGATCTGGGAACTCGCTTCCGGCTGATCGTCAATGCCGTACAATGTAAGAAGCTAAGCAAGACGATGCCTAAGCTTCCGGTTGCCTCTGCCTTCTGGACACCTGAGCCGGATCTCTATACCGGAGCAGAAGCTTGGCTTCTGGCTGGCGGTGCTCATCATACCGCCTTCACCTATGACCTGACGGTGGAGCAATTGGAGGATTGGGCAGCAGCTATGGGAATTGAATGCATCGTTATAGATAAGCATACATCCATCAGAAGCTTAAAGCAGGAGCTATTCTGGAGCAATGCAGCATATCGCTAGGAGGAGAAAGTTATGTTAGAGGAATTAAAACAGCAGGTATATGAAGCCAATCTGGAGCTTCCCAAGCGTGGACTGGTCACCTATACCTGGGGAAATGTCAGCGCGATTGACAGAGCCACCGGCTATGTCGTAATCAAGCCCAGTGGTGTAGAATATGAAAATATGAGACCGGAGGATATGGTAGTACTGGACCTCATGGGAACTCGGGTAGAAGGAAGCTATCAGCCCTCCTCGGATACACCGACCCATTTGGAGCTATATAAGAGATACCCGGAGCTGGGTGGCATCGTCCATACACATTCCGCCTGGGCGACCAGCTGGGCACAGGCAGGGAGAGGGATTCCCTGCTACGGAACCACCCATGCAGATTATTTCTACGGTGAGATTCCCTGTGCCCGCAGTCTGACAGAGAAAGAGATACAGGAAGCCTATGAGAAAAACACCGGTCTTGTCATTATAGAAACCCTCGGTGATAAAGCTCCTTTGGAGGCCCCCGGCATCCTATGTAAGAATCACGGCCCCTTCACCTGGGGAAAGGATGCCCATGAGGCAGTCCATAATGCAGTAGTACTGGAAGAGGTTGCGAAGATGGCCTACCGTACGGAGCAGCTGAATCCTCAGGCAACACCGGCATCTCAAAACTTACAGGACAAGCATTATTATCGAAAACATGGGGCAAATGCTTATTATGGACAGAGGAAGGCCTAGATCAGGTGATAGATAGATATCCATATCAGATAAACTTCCGAGAGAAAAGCAGGCTGGTCAGGAGAATTTGTGTTTACGAACCGGATGTGACACAAGAAGGAGGAGAACAGGATGAAGCAGGCAACAAACCCGATGATCTGGGCAGATGTTCCCGATCCGGATATCATTCGTGTCGGTGAATACTACTATATGGTCAGCACGACCATGCATCTGTCCCCCGGGGTACCGGTCATGCGGAGCAAGGACCTGGCTGACTGGGAGATCATATCCTATGTATATGACATATTAGAGGAGAATGACGCTTATCACCTGGCAGGAGGAAAGCATGTCTATGGTAAGGGCTCCTGGGCTGCCAGTCTAAGATATTATGAGGGCTGCTTCTATGTATGCTTTGCCAGCCTGGATAGGAAGCGGACCTATATTTACCATACGGAAGAGATAGAAAAGGGACCATGGATCAGGTCCGTCCTTGAGGGAGTCTACCATGACCCCTCTCTTTTCTTCGAGGAGGACGGCAGGGTTTATCTGATCCATGGAAATGGTGAAATCAGAATCACAGAGCTTACCCAGGATGCCAGCAGCCTGAAGCAGGGGGGGACGGATCAGATACTGATTGATATGGTGAGAAGCACCAACCTCTTAAACTCTGAGGGCAGCCATTTCTATAAAATAAAGGGAACCTATTATCTCTTTGTGATAGAATGGCCTAAAATTGGTACACGGAGAAGAATTCAGTGGTGCTACCGGAGCGAGACTCTTCTGGGTGATTATGAAGGAAGGGTAGTTCTGAATGATCATTTCTATTATGGAAATCATGGGGTAGCCCAGGGCGGAATCGTTGAGACTCCTATGGGAGACTGGTACGGCTTTCTCTTTCAGGATCATGATGCCGTGGGCCGTATACCGATTCTGCTGCCGGTAACCTGGCAGGAGGGATGGCCGATGATGGGCCTTGAGGGCAGGGTTCCGGCCGAGATAGCGATAAGAACGGTAGACCGGCCGTCTACTTCTATCGTTACGGAGGATGAGTTTGAGTATGAAGATAATGTATTGAAGCTTCCCTGGCAATGGAATCATAATCCGGATCCGGTCTTATGGTCCCTTACTGCAAGACCCGGCTTTCTCCGCCTGACCACAGGAAGTATCGTACCGAATCTTCTGTTTGCCAGAAATACCTTGAGCCAAAGGACCCTGGGGCCGATGTTTACCTGCGATACCTTACTGGATACCGGAGGTATGAAGCCGGGGGATTATGCCGGTATAGCTGCCTTCCAGAGCGGATATGGGATGTTGGGTGTCAGAGTCGGGGAGGATGGCAGTAAGCAACTGATTTTGGCCTCAAATGACGGAAGCGGAAACCCTGCCATAGAGGAAGAGCTTCCCCTTCAAAGGGAGCAGGTAGCCTTAAAAATAAAATTTCACTTTAACTCAGGGCCCATTCAAAAGCTGATCCTGACAGATACAGCATACTTTTATTACTCCTATGACGGAAGGCAATGGACAGAGCTTGATTACAAGCTTCCTATGAGGTATACCCTGGATCACTTTATGGGCTACAGGGCAGCCCTGTTCTGTTACGCCACCCGTCAGACCGGAGGCTACGCAGATTTCGATTATTATCATATGAAACAGCACCTTGATTTACCCGATTAAGTAATAATTCGCATATGGTAAGGAATATACTTGTGTTGTAAACAGACCTTGTACACAAAAGGGGAAGCGATTACGGGACGTACAGATCAATGGATGAAAGCCTCGATTTGGCAATCACTTTCAGAAAGAAGGAATCTGATTGAACAGGTTTAGATCGGTGATCCTCATCCTGACTCTTGTTCTGGGAGGTATGATCATATTCTCCCTTTATAAGAGAAGCAATGATCTAGCAGCGGTCCCCACATCGGCATCTCGAAGACACAAGGTATACTTAATTACGATGGACCGGAGGGATCAGCATTGGTACCATTTGAATGATGGTGCCGCGAAGATGGCTAAACTGCTTGATATAGAGTATATATGGGAAGCTCCGGAGCTAAGGGATACTACCAAACAGATTGAATTGATTTATCAGGCCGTTGAGGATGGCGCAGAACTGATTCTTTTGGCAGCCAATGATCCTGTGGCTGTCTCAACTGCCATAGAGGATGCCAAGGCGAGAGGAGTTAAGTTCATCTATGTGGATTCTCCTGCTTATCAGGAAGCTATTACAAGCTTAGCTACCGATAATTATTTTGCTGGCAGTACAGCCGGCAGGATTATGCTGGAGGAGCTGGAGGGGAAGGGAATCAGAAGCGGATCAATCGGTATCATCGGAGTCAGTACAGCAACAAATTCAACCATGAACAGGGAGCTGGGCTTCAGAGCGGTACTCGAGGAGGACGGAAGATTTCAGCTTCTGGATACGGTTTATACAGAGGGGGACCCTGTGGTATCAGAGAGAGTAGCCACAGAGCTGATTGCCGAGTATCCTGACCTGGTGGGCTTATTCGGAACCAATGAAGGCTCCAGCGAAGGGATGGGGAGGGCAATCAGGGCGAACAGACCTTCTATCATAGGAATCGGCTTTGACCGCTCGGAGGAGAACCTAGCCCTGCTAAGAGACGGAAGTCTTCGGGTTATCATAGCACAAAACCCTTTTACCATGGGATATCTGGGGATGGCACAGGCCTATGCAGCCTTGAAGGGGCTGGATACAGGACCTCGTGAGCTGAATACGGGGATATCAAGGCTGCAAAGAAGAGAATGAAAGAAATGGCTTCTTGACAATAAGCTCCTTTTCATTATATGATAGATTGGTTTATTAATGAATTGGAGGGTTACAACTTGGAAGACTATGCAAAAGAAATACAAAAAAGGCGGACCTTTGCCATTATCTCTCATCCGGATGCAGGTAAGACGACGCTAACGGAAAAGCTCTTGCTGTACGGAGGAGCGATTAACCTGGCAGGCTCCGTCAAGGGAAGAAAAACAGAACGCCATGCAGTATCAGACTGGATGGAGATTGAAAAGCAGCGTGGTATCTCGGTTACTTCCTCTGTGATGCAGTTTAATTACGATAACTATTGTATTAATATATTGGATACACCCGGACACCAGGATTTCTCCGAGGATACCTATCGTACGCTGATGGCCGCAGATTCTGCAGTTATGGTCATAGATGCTTCGAAGGGTGTAGAAAGTCAGACCATGAAGCTTTTCAAGGTCTGTGTGCTGCGAAACATCCCTATTTTTACTTTTATCAATAAGCTGGACCGGGAGTCCAGGAATACCTTTGAACTCCTGGACGAGATCGAAACCGTATTGGGGATCCGCACCTGTCCGATGAATTGGCCGATTGGGTCCGGCAAGAACTTTAAAGGAATCTATGACAGACAATCTAAGCATATCAATCGTTTCTTTGCGGCTCATAACGGTCAGAAGGAAGTGGATACGGTAGAGGTAGAATTGGGAGACCCGAATCTGGATCAGCTGATCGGAAAAGAGAATCATGCGATCCTGTCCGAGGAGATAGAATTGATTGATGGAGCCAGCAGTGAGTTCGACCTGGACCTGGTACTGGAGGGTAAGCTGACCCCGGTCTTCTTTGGTTCTGCTCTGACCAACTTCGGAGTGGAGACCTTCCTCAAGCATTATCTGTCCATGACAACCTCCCCTTTGCCGAGACGGTCTACGGAAGGTAAGATCGATCCGGTCACCAATGACTTCTCTGCCTTTGTATTTAAGATACAGGCAAATATGAATAAGGCCCACAGGGATCGTATCGCCTTTATGAGAATCTGCTCGGGCAAATTCTCGGCAGGCATGGAGGTAAACCATGTCCAGGGGAATAAGATCATTCGCCTTTCCCAGCCCCAGCAGCTGATGGCCCAGGAGAGGAAGATCATCGAGGAGGCCTATGCCGGTGACATAATCGGTGTATTTGATCCTGGAATCTTCTCCATCGGGGATACTCTCTGCATGCCGGACAGAAAATTCCGTTATGAAGGAATTCCAACCTTCTCCCCTGAGCATTTTGCCAAGGTCCGTCAGATGGATACCATGAAACGGAAGCAGTTCCTGAAGGGCATTACCCAGATTGCTCAGGAAGGAGCGATTCAGATATTTCAGGAATACAATACGGGAATGGAGGAGATTATTGTCGGAGTCGTAGGCTCCCTTCAGTTTGATGTCCTGAAGTTCCGCCTGGATTTTGAATACGGAGTGGAAGTAAGGCTGGAGCCGCTTCCCTATGAATACATCCGTTGGATCGACAACAAGGATATAGATGTGAGCAAGCTAAGTGTATCCTCCGATACGAAGAAGGTTAAGGATCTGAAAGGGAATCCCCTCCTGCTCTTCGTCAACAGCTGGAGTATCAGGATGGCCCAGGAGAGAAATAAAGATCTGGTATTATCCGAGTTCGGAAATAGTAACGAGTAGAATAGGCAGGAATTCCGGCCCCACAGCTCCTACGAAGCCTTTTTCTTCTTCTGATAAAGAAGCTGCAGGAAAGCGATGGTGCAAGCGATCGCAATGATGGTACTTGCCATAAAGGCATAGGCAGAGCTGATACCGAGCTGCTTTACCAGAAATCCTCCGGCAATATTGCCGATGATGCTTCCGATTCCGGTCTGCACGATAGCCAGAAAGCTCTGGCCTTGGGATTGCTTACCCTGCCAGACATGTTCATTGATATAAACGGCGCAGCTGAAGTACATGGTCATATAGGTGGTACCATGAAGCAGCTGCGCTATTATTATGATGGGCAGGCTTCCTGTCGCAATCATGAAGATACGGATGCTCAGAATGATGCAGGAGGCAAAGAGGATCTTCATAGACCCAAACCTTCTGATCAGCCTGTTAATGAAAAGCAGGGTAGGTACCTCGCTTAAGGCCGAGATACAGTTCACCCAGCCCAGGGTGGTCTGACCATAGCCCAGGTCCTGCAGGTAGACGCCTAAAAAGCTCCAATAGAAGCTAAGCCCCAGCTGACTGATAAGGGCAAAGGCAAGAACAAAGAGAATACTCTTGGTGTGGAAGATGGATAAGATTCCCCTGGCCTTTTTTTGGGACATTTCTTCTTCAACCTGTGCAGCTGGCTCCTTGCTCTTCACCGGGTCCTTCTTCAGCCGAAGAACAAAAATCAGCAGGCACAGATAACCTATAAAGCCCATGAAGAACAGAGCATCCGGAAATGCTTTCAGAATTCTTCCTGCCAGAACCACTGTAAGCGAAAAGCCCAGGGTTCCACCCATTCGTATCGTCGCAAAATCAAAGTTGATTTTATTGGCTTCCCGGATGATGATCGCATCACTTAAGGGGACGATAGAGGTGATAAACACTGCAAAAAGCATGGAAGCTATAAAATAGGTCAGAAAGGTAGAGCCCAGGTAAAAGCTGAGCAGAGACAGACCGCTTCCCAAGACCACTAGGGAGAGTACGGCTTTTCTTTTGCCGCTTCGGTCACTGACCATAGCCCATAAGGGCTGGATCAGGATGGAGGCGATCGGGGAGACTGTCATCAGTACACCGATTTGAACCGAGCTCATTCCGTGAGAGGAGAAATACGCACTCTGGAAGGGTCCATAGAAGGAGGAAGCGATATATATAAAAGCATTGATCAATATCAGATTATAACCGATAGCTCTGGAAGTAGATTTCATTTAGGATTGTTCTTACCTTTCTTTTTTCAGTCTTATCCCCGTAATGTCACATGAAATGGATTTTATCACAGTTGTTCATTTTCGACAACCTGATTCATTAGTAAAATCACAGGATTCTGGGAAGAATATAATGACGAAAACAATGTTACATTTTACCATGATACTTGAAAAAAATTGAAGTATGTTATATTCTATAAGCATAAGAGTTGGACAAAGGAGACAGACAGATGTCTGATGGAAGGAAACTATTACTAATCATGAATCCCATAGCTGGAAAGACCCACTCGAAGTCCGGCTTATATCGTGCTGTTGATTTATTCAGCAGTCATGGATATGAAGTTACTCTGCAAAAGACCCTTTCCAAGGGTCATGCTACGAACATTGTTCTGGAAAAGGGCCCGGAGTATGATATCGTCGTCTGCTGCGGAGGGGATGGAACCCTGAATGAAGTGGTTTCCGGTATGATGCAGCTCGATGTGAAGCTGCCCTTGGGCTATATCCCTGCCGGCACCACCAATGACTTTGCCAGTAGCCTTAAGCTGTCCTATAATGTGAATACTGCTGTAAAAGCAATTATAACCGGCAAACAACGGTCCTTGGATATCGGGCTGTTTAATGGAAGCAGGTACTTCAGTTATATTGCATCCTTTGGAGCCTTTACCGGAAGCTCCTATACTACACCGCAATCCTATAAGAATACAATCGGACATCTGGCTTATGTGCTGGAGGGTGTGAAGGATATTCCCAATATCAGGCCCCACCATATCAAGCTGATGGTCGGAGATAAGCTTTACGAAGATGACTACATATTCGGTGCAGTCAGCAATTCAATCTCCATCGGTGGTATGGTGAAACTGGATTCCAATCTGGTGGATCTGAATGATGGGCTTTTTGAGATCATTCTGATCAAAAATCCCAAGACGCCACGGGACATCAGCAGGATTATCAGAGCCATCACAAGGAAGGATTATTCCGATAAAATGATAGAGTTCATCAAAGCCTCCGAGGTTACCTTCTATATGGAGGAACAGCTTCCCTGGTCCATTGACGGTGAGTATGATGCGGGCGGAAATGAGGTTCGGATCAGTAATATCCGGGGAGCAATCAGCCTTTTGGTTTGAATTTGAGACAAGTATAGGAAGAAAGCATACGAGAGCCATTCTCGGCAGTGACTGTTACGGCCCAATTGTTAGACCCAAAACTCTAACGTTGGAGGTCAGTACAGACCCTGCCGGGCAGGTTCTCTTTTTCTTTGATCCGATTGGTCACAGCAAAATAGTATTATTTTTACCTCTCATCCCGAAATCAAACTATATTTTTCAATTTCCTTTCTCCAATAGGATTTCCATGCAGTCTTCTTGTATTCCCCGAAATGAGAAGCTATAATGATTTCAGAGAATTACTCCTATAAGGCGATCAGGATGCCCGGAGGGAGATGGAGGTAAATCTGGATGGAAAAGTATTATCTGGCGATAGATATCGGTGCTTCCGGAGGAAGGCATATCCTGGGATCAATCCGGGATGGCAGACTAAGGCTGGAGGAGATCTACCGTTTCGAGAACGGACCGGTGAAAAGGAAGGGACATTTATGCTGGGACCTGGATCGATTGTACCGTGAGATTCTGTTTGGCATGAAGGAATGTGCAAGAACGAACAGGATACCCACCAGTATGGGGATTGATACCTGGGGAGTGGATTATGTTCTCCTGGACCGGGACAATCGGCTGATCGGAGACAGCTACTGTTACCGTGACCATAGAACTGACGGCATGGACAGACTGGTGGAGGAATGCATTCCCTTTGAGGAGCTTTACGGCAGGACCGGGATACAGAAGCAGATTTTTAACACCATCAATCAGCTGATGGCAGTCAGGCATTACCATCCGGAATGGATGGAGCAGGCAGAGGACTTTCTGATGCTGCCGGATTATTTTCATTTTCTGCTTACCGGCAGGAAGCTTTCAGAATATACAAATGCCACAACTACCCAGCTGGTGAAGGCGGCAAACAGGGAGTGGGATGAGGAGCTGATCGGAAGACTTGGGTTTAAGAAGGAAATGTTTCATCCCCTGGCTGACCCGATGACCACTGTCGGAACCCTGAGAGAGGAGCTGGCGCAGGAGGTCGGTTTTCAGTGTAAGGTGGTACAGCCCCCTACCCATGATACCGGAGCCGCTGTTATGGCGGTACCTTCTCTTGAGGATGACCATATCTACATTAGCTCGGGAACCTGGTCCCTGATGGGGATCAGCAGGCAGGAGCCCGACTGCTCCGGAGAGAGTCTGATACATAACTTTACGAATGAAGGAGGTTTTGGGGGCCGCTTCCGATACCTGAAGAACATCATGGGATTGTGGATGATCCAGAGTGTCCGGCAGGAGCTTAACCGTGCCTATTCCTATGGAGAGCTTTGCGATATGGCGGAGGCATGTAAGGAGTTTCCCTCCAGAGTGCAGGTCAATGATCCCTGCTTCCTGGCACCGGAGAGCATGACCGAAGAGATCAAGGCATATCTGAAGAAGACCGGGCAGAGGCTGCCGGAGTCAGTAGGCGAGTTAGCCGCCTGCATCTACCAAAGCCTGGCAGACAGCTATGCCCAGACCGTAAAAGAGATAGAGGAGCTGACAGGCAGGACCTATTCCCGGATTCATATCATCGGAGGAGGCTCGAATGCGGTATATCTGAATGAGCTGACTGCGAGGGCCACAGGGAAGGTGGTCTGTGCAGGCCCAACGGAAGCCACATCCATAGGCAATCTGACCGCCCAGCTGCTGGCGGCGGGAGAGCTGCCTTCCCTGGAGGCAGCAAAGAGCTGTATCTATGCTTCCTTTGATATCCATGAATATGAGTATGGAAGATACAGAGCAGACTAACCGGACAGAACGGAGGATTATGATGAATACAGAACAAAGATATCAATCAGCGAAAGAAATATACGCCAGGATCGGCGTTGATACGGAAGAAGCCTTACATAAGCTGATCAAGCTTCCGATTTCCATGCATTGCTGGCAGGGGGATGATGTCAGGGGCTTTGATCAGAAGGGACCCTTATCCGGAGGTATCCAGGCCACGGGATCTTATCCCGGAGGAGCGCGGACACCGGAAGAACTGATGCAGGATATGGACATGGCCCTCCGCCTGATACCGGGCAAGCATAAAATCAATCTGCACGCCTGTTACGCGATCTTTGGAGACGGAAAATGGGCTGACAGGGATCAGCTCTTACCCGAGCATTTTGAGCCCTGGATCACCTATGCCAAGGAGAGGGGACTGGGGATCGACTTCAATCCCACCTTTTTCTCTCATCCCAAGGCGGAAGACGGCTTGACCCTATCTCACCCGGATGAAGAGATTCGGGCCTTCTGGATCGAGCATGGCAAGGCCTGTATCCGGATCTCGGAATATATCGCAAATCAGCTCGGAAACCCCTGTGTCATGAATATCTGGATTCCGGACGGCTATAAGGATATTCCGGCGGACCGTCTTTCCCCCAGAGCAAGATTTAAGGACTCCCTGGATCAGATCCTGTCCATAGATTATGATAAGGAGAAGGTCCTGGTTACTTTGGAATCCAAGGTTTTCGGAATCGGAGTGGAATCATATACGGTCGGTTCAGCGGAATTCTGTCTGAAATATGCCACAGAGCGAGGGCTGGTCACTCTGATGGATAATGGCCACTACCATCCGACCGAGCTGGTATCCGATAAGATCTCTTCGATTTTGCTGTTTGATCAGAGACTGGCCCTCCATGTCACCCGACCGGTCCGTTGGGACAGTGATCATGTTGTCCTGCTGGATGATGAGACGAAGGAAATTGCCAAGGAAATCGTAAGAAATAAGGCCTTGGACCGAGTCCTGCTGGCCTTGGACTTCTTTGATGCCAGCATTAACCGTATCGCAGCCTGGGTTACGGGAATGAGGAATCTGCAGAAGGCCCTGCTATATGCCCTGCTCTTACCCAATGAGCGGCTGGCGAGGCTGCAGGAGGAGGGTGCCTTCACCGAGCTGCTGGTATGGCAGGAGGAGCTGAAGCTATATCCCTTCGGTGATGTCTGGAATTACTTCTGCCAGAGAAACGGAGTTCCGGAGAGGGTGGACTGGCTGGAGGAAGTAAAGAAATACGAGCGTGAGGTATTAAGTAACAGAGTATAAGAGGAAGAATATAAACGATAAAAGGGATAAGGAAGAAAATTATGAAGATACTAGATACAGAGTTTGTCAAAGGATTTATCAGGATGGCCGATGACGGCTTCCGACAGGGCTGGCATGAAAGAAACGGTGGTAATCTTAGCTACCGGATCAAGCCGGAGGAGATCGAGCAGGTGAAGGAGGAGCTGAGGACGGATGGTACCTGGACTCCGATCGGAACCACGGTTCCCGGACTTGCCGGTGAGTTCTTTTTGGTAACAGGTTCAGGCAAATTCTTTCGCAATATCTGCCTTGATCCAAAGGCCAATATCGCAATTGTTGAACTGGATGCCAAGGGAGAGAATTATCGTATCTGCTGGGGCTTAAGACAGGGTGGCAGACCAACCAGTGAGCTGCCCTCCCATCTGATGAACCATGAGGTGAAGAAGGAAGTAACCGAGGGAGCTCACAGAGTCATTTACCATTGTCATACGGCCAATGTCATTGCCCTGACCTTTGTCCTGCCCCTATCGGATCAGGTATTCACCAGGGAATTATGGGAGATGGCGACGGAGTGCCCGGTTGTATTTCCCGAGGGAGTCGGTGTTGTAGGCTGGATGGTCCCGGGAGGGAGAGCAATCGCGGTGGAAACCAGTAAGCTGATGAGAAAATACTCTGTGGCTATCTGGGCGCATCATGGCATGTTCTGCTCCGGTGAGGATTATGATATCACCTTCGGTTTGGCCCATACCGTTGAGAAGGCAGCCGAGATCCTCATTAAGGTATTGTCGGTCAGACCGGACAAATTGCAGACCATAATGCCCCAAGATTTCAGAAGGCTGGCAGAGGATTTCAGGGTCAGTCTGCCCGAAGAATTTTTGTATGAAAAATAGCATGTAGAAATCAACGATTTCTTTGTTATTTTATAGGAAAATACTACGAAACGTTGTTTTTGAATTTTAGTTATAGTATCCTAGGCTCAAGAAGACTGCCTGAATAAGCTGTTTGACTACAGGGGACAGTGATTCAGGCAGTTATTTTAATCACACAATCATTGGAGGAATGAATATGCTCAATGTTGCAATTGTCGGAACCGGTAATATATCGGCTTTTCACATCCAGGGTTATCTGACTTTTCCGGAACGTTGCCGGATCGTTGCCTTGGTGGATATCTATCCTGAGAAGGCAGAGAAGAAGAAAGAGGAATATGGTTTAACAGAGGCTACCGTTTACAGTTCTCATACAGATATGCTGAACCGTGCAGATATTGATCTGGTCAGTATTTGTACACCACCTTATGTTCATGCAAGCATCAGTATCGATTGCATGAAGGCCGGAATGAACGTGCTCTGCGAGAAGCCCATGGCATCCTCCCTTGAGGAATGCGATGCTATGCTTGCCACCTCCAAGGAGACAGGTAAGCTCTTAGGAATCGTAGCACAGAACCGTTTCCGTACTCAGATTATGAACTTAAAGAAGACACTGGATTCAGGCCTGATCGGTGATCTGGTATGGGCAGATATAGACTCCTTCTGGTGGAGGGGACACAGCTATTATGATCTTTGGTGGCGCGGTACCTGGGAGAAGGAATCCGGCGGCTGCACCCTAAATCATGCGGTACATCATATTGATATGCTGAACTGGATGATGGGTGGAGTACCGAAGAAGGTCAATGCAGTGCTCGGTAATGTAGCCCATGACAATTCTGAGGTAGAGGATGTCTCTGTGACAGTACTGAAATATGAGAACGGCTCCATGGGCAGGCTAACTGCCTCCCTGCTGCATCACGGCGAGGATCAGAAGATTGAATTCCATGGGACCAAGGCCAGAATCGCTGCTCCTTGGAACGTTACTGCCTCCGTATCTAAGTCAAACGGCTTCCCGGAGAAGAACACCGCTATGGAACAGGAGATCAACGCATATTATGAGAGTCTGCCGGAGCTTTCCTATGAGGCCCATACCGGTGAGATAGAGGATGTACTGACCGCTCTGGAGAACAATACGAAGCCGCTGATTACCGGAGAGAGCGGAAGAGATACGATTGAATTGATCACAGCCATTTATAAATCAGGCTTTGAGGAAAAGACAGTGGAGCTTCCCATTCAGAAGGAGGATCCTTGGTATACGGCAGAGGGTATCATGCAGCATGTGAAGCACTTCCATGAGAAGACTACCTTCCTTGAGAACTTCACAGATCAGACCATAACAACAGGCAGTAATTACAAGTACCGTTATGAGCATATCTGACAATAACATAGGATAAAGGTCCGACATCAGGTATCGTATACCGATCGGACCGGTGATTGGAGGAAATCGCTATGAGTAAAATGGATGGAATGAATTATGCTCCGAAGGGAAAACCGGAGCCGGTGGTAAAAAAGGGTGAATTTGCGATTGCGGCGATAGCTCTGGACCACGGGCATATCTATGGGATGTGCAATGGTCTGACCGAGGCGGGAGCAGATTTAAAATGGGTATATGATCCCGATCCCGTGAAGGTGGCTAATTTCTGCAAGGCATTTCCGGGAGTCAAGGTAGCCAGAAGCGAAGCAGAGATTCTGGAGGATAAGGAGGTACAGCTGGTAGCCGGCGCTGCAGTCACCTCTAAGCGCTGTGACCTCGGCATGCGTGTGATGGATGCCGGTAAGGATTATTTCACCGATAAGGCTCCTCTGACCACTCTGGAACAGCTTCAAAGGGCGAAGGATAAGGTGGCTGTGACCGGTAAAAAGTATATGGTCTATTATAGTGAAAGACTGCATGTGGAATGTGCGATCTATGCCGGTTATCTGATTGATGAGGGTGCCATCGGTAAGGTGATACAGGTCATCGGACTCGGACCTCACCGGCTGAATGCTTCTTCCAGACCGGATTGGTTCTTCATCAAGGAGAACTACGGAGGTATTCTCTGTGATATCGGCAGCCATCAGATTGAACAGTTCCTCTTCTATGGTAAGGTTAAGGACGGAACCATCGTAAGAAGCCAGATCGGTAATTATAACAATCCGAATTATCCTGAGCTGGACGACTTCGGTGATTGTAATATCGTCGGTGACAACGGAGTGACGAATTACTTCCGGGTTGACTGGTTCACCCCTGACGGTCTCGGCTCCTGGGGAGACGGAAGAACCATCATCATGGGAACAGAGGGCTATATCGAATTAAGAAAATACATCAACATTGGTGCTTCGAAGGAGGGCAACCATGTCTTCCTTGCCAATCAAAAGGGAGAATATTATTTTGACGTAACCGGTCAGGTGGGATATCCTTATTTCGGCCAGCTGATTTTAGACTGCATGAATCGTACCGAGAATGCCATGACGCAGGAGCATGCCTTTAAGGCAGCAGAGCTCTCCGTCAAGGCCCAGCTGCAGGCTGTGGAGCTGACCGGAAGAAAGATCTGAATATAGGCAAATATATCATTCCATACCGGCGGTGGTTACCATAGGAGTAGCTATTTGACTTCGTCTGCATGTGGAGGTTGAGAAGATGAGAAAAGTAAAGCTTGGCATCATAGGCTGTGGTGTGATCAGTCACACCTATATCACAAATATCAAGGCTCTGTTTCCTATGCTGGAGATTGTGGCCTGCTCTGCAACCACCAGGGAGAAGGCAGAAGGAGTAGCCGCCCGGTATGGAATTCCCAAGGCCTTAACTACTGAGGAGCTTCTTAGGGATCCTGAGATCGAGCTGGTCATCAATTTGACCACACCGGCAGTCCACACTGAGATTAACCGGCAGATTCTGATGGCTGGGAAGCATCTCTACTGTGAGAAGCCCTTTGCCCTTACCTTAGAGGAAGCAAGGGAAGTTCTGGCCCTAGCCAAGGAAAGGAAGTGAAGAGTCGGCTGTGCTCCGGAGACTTTTCTGGGAGCTAGCCTCCAGACCTGTAGAAAAGCTTTGGACGATGGCTGGATCGGAAGACCGGTCATGGTTACTGCCAATATGACCAGCTATGGAACAGAGACCTGGCATGCTGCTCCGGAATTCTATTATAAGAAGGGGGCAGGACCGATGCTGGATATGGGACCTTATTATCTTACCGCTTTGGTTGCCCTTCTAGGACCCATCCGCCAGACAGCCTGTTTCCGGAGCAGGGGAAGAGACAGCAGAACGATATACAGCAACCCTTTACGGGGAAAGACCATAGAGGTGGAGGTTCCTACCTCCTATACCGGTATCCTTCAGTTTGAGAGCGGAGTCCACGGGAACATCAACATGACCTTTGATGCCTGGCATTCCACCCTACCGAAGCTGGAGATCTACGGAACAGAGGGTACCTTACTGATCCCGGATCCGAATATGTTCGGAGGCAGGATTAAAATCTTCCGCAAGGAGAAGGTATTGGATTCCTTAAACCGGGATACTCTGGATGGGAAGGAAAGACCGTATTCTACCCGTTATGAGGAGCTGCAGGAGCTTCCGCAGCTTTATGAAGAGCCACTGGAATATATGAGAGGACTGGGTATCATGGATATGGCCTATGCCCTGACAGATGGCAGACAGCATAGGACCAATGAAGAACTGGTTTATCATGTGACAGAAGCATTATTGAGCTTTGATTGGGAGGCAGAAGATAATCAGCTCTATCAGATGACTTCGACCTGTAACCGGCCCGAGCCTATTCCGCCCGGGCGAGGTTTCGGAGAGTTTTACTGACTCCGACCGATCTGGATATAGATAGCAGAAGTGTATTCGGCTAGATTCTTCGGTTTCTGGCCAAGGCAGGCGTTGAGACCTTCTTACGAAGCTGCTCACCCTGTCTTTTTGCTATATACCGGCCTAGTTTATCATTCTTCTCGTTAAACCTACAGCCATAAAGATAGGCATTCAGGTTCTGCAGGAATTCCCTGCGTACGATTACACCGGACAAGCTGATGAGGGTAACATTATCCTTCAGCCTCAGCTTGATTGTGCGGTCAATATCAATCTCATCTTTTGTGATAAAAGCCACTCCGGTCTCGCTGATGTCTTTCACCAAGACGGTTAAAGCGGTAGGACCTGAAGCGGTGTTCACATACAGCGGCATATCCTCACCGATATACATTCGGTAGGAATCCCTGCGGTTATAAGGCTTGCCTTCTGCAAAAAGATCAATCTTATGGCAGATCTCCCCTTCATACTTTACTAACTTTACATTCACGTTGGTCCATATGAATACTTTTCCCTCAGTTTTGTATAAAAAGTTAAGGCGACATTTCTCAGAAAAGCCTATGGTTTGATCATTTACCTTGATAGGAGCTATCAGAATAGAATTGTTTCTTACAGCAAGGACATTACTGCGAAAGGACATAGTATGCCCGCTGTATTTGACTTCAAGCTCTATACTATTGCCTTTGGTAATTTCATCAATCTGCACGGCTGCACCTCCGCTACATTCTAGCATAAGTATAAAACATTATTATGTAAAATTCAACTAAAAATGCATAAAATCGTCAAAGGATGGTTTACCCCATAACCGAGCTTTGTATTGACATCGGAAGAATAACCTGTATAATAATGGCATAACTTGATTGTACAAGGGTATTTTTCATGTTGACAAAGAAGCGGTCCATAGGGTATTATCATGATGACATGGGCAAAGGAGTACCTGAAGGTACTTTTTTGCTCTTTTTCATATCAAGGAAGGTGATAGGTTCTTCTTTCGATAGGAATAATACGTTCCATGGATACCGATTCGTGCGTAGGATTTCATCTGATCAAAGTGGATCAGCGCACTAAGAAAGAGTTTAGAGCAGTCATATGCTCAACATTATAAGGATAGGGAGTGATGGATATGAAGCGTTATACGAAGCAGGATATTATCCGTATGGTGGAGGAGGATGATGTGGAATTTATCCGCCTTCAGTTCACGGATATGTTCGGAAATCTGAAAAATGTGGCGGTAACAACCGGTCAGCTGGAAAAAGCGCTGAATAATGAGTGCATGTTCGATGGCTCCTCCATCGAAGGGTTCGTAAGAACCGAGGAATCTGATATGTATCTGCATCCGGATTTGGATACCTATGTGACATTTCCCTGGAGACCTCAGCAGGGTAGGGTAGCCAGAATGATCTGTGATGTTTATGATGTGGAGGGTAAGCCCTTCATGGGAGATCCCAGATATGTCCTGAAGAAGGTAGTCAAGGAAGCCGAAGAGATGGGTTATACCTTTAATGTAGGTCCTGAGCTGGAGTTCTTCCTCTTCCATCTGGAGGAGAATGGACAGCCCACTACTACTTCCCATGAAAGAGCAGGATATTTTGATCTGGGCCCCTTAGATTTTGGAGAAAATGCCAGAAGAGATATGGTACTCACCTCAGAGGAAATGGGAATCAGTATAGAAGCTTCCCATCATGAGGTTGCACCGGCTCAGCATGAGGTGGATATTAAGTATGCGGATGCTCTCACTTCAGCCGACAATATCATGACCTTTAAGCTGATCGCCCGTACCATAGCAAAACGCCATGGCCTTCATTGTACCTTTATGCCTAAGCCCAAGTGTGGTGTGGACGGCTCCGGTATGCATGTTAATATGTCCTTAATGAAGGACGGCAAGAATATCTTTGATGATCCGCAGGGGGAACTGGGCTTAAGTAAGGAAGCAAATTACTTTATTGCAGGCATATTAAAGCATATGAAGAGTATGACTGCAATCACAAACCCCCTTGTCAATTCTTATAAGAGACTGGTTCCTCATTATGAGGCCCCGGTTTACATTGCATGGTCCGCCTCCAACAGAAGTCCTCTGATCCGTATTCCTGCGGGAAGAGGCGACTCCGCCAGATTAGAGCTAAGATGCCCCGATCCGGCTGCGAATCCCTATTTTACCCTGGCAGTATGTCTTGCTGCCGGTCTGGATGGTATTAAGAATAAGCTGACACCTCCTGTCAGTGTAAATAAGAATCTGTTCAATCTGACCGTTGAGGAGAGACTGGAGCTTGGCTTAGAGAAATTACCCGAGAATCTGATCGAAGCCATCACTTACCTGGAGCAGAGTGATTTTGTCAAGGAGGTTTTAGGCGAGCATATCAGTAAGAAATATATTGCAGCGAAGAAACAGGAGTGGGGTAATTACCGTACTCAGGTAACCCAATGGGAAATAGACCAGTATCTGCACCGTATCTAAGCTTTATTCCAAAGCAGATCATAATTGCTATGCAAGGATGGAAGGACATCTTCTGATTTGAAACCCTTACTAAACATTAATGGTCAAGAAAAGCACGAAATCTACTTGAGAATAAGGAAGATCGGAGGTGAACAGATATGTTTAGCATCATTGTGGGCTTTCCGAAACTGGAGGATGCCTCAGGCATAAGAAATGTGGTAGCCAGATCCGGTTTTCAGGTCAGTGACCCCTGCACTCTAGGTTCGCAGATTATCACGCTTGCGAATAACCTGGACGAAGGGATTGTCATCTGTGGATACCGGTTTTCAGATATGCATTACAGTGAACTGAATCAATATTTACCCAAGGGCTTTGAGATGCTGCTGATAGCATCTCCGGAGAAGCTGGAGTTTTGTCTGGATAACAACATCGTCTGTTTGCCCATGCCACTAAGGCCCCATGATTTGATCAATACGTTGCAGATGATGTCCTATCAGTACCAGAGGAGAAAGAAGAAGGAAAAGGATAAGCCAAAGGTCAGAACGGAGGAAGAGAAGGCTCTGATCAATAAGGCGAAGCTGGTGCTGATGAACCGCAACAATATGACCGAGGAGGAGGCCCACCGATATCTGCAGAAGCATAGTATGGATAGCGGTACGAATATGGTAGAGATGGCTGAGATGATATTGAGAATGTATTACCCATAAGGGTGGAGGAACGGATTACGGAAGGTAGGATAACAGTGAGTATCCGGCATAATATAGACGTGGAAGGACGGATGGTATGAGGTTTACGAAGCTGCAGGGCTGCGGTAATGATTATGTTTATGTTGACTGCACGAAGGAGCTGATGGAAGACATTCCGGAGCTGGCCAGAAGAATCAGTGACAGGCATTTTGGTGTTGGCTCTGATGGTTTGATCCTGATCAGGCCCTCTGAAAAAGCAGATTTCTTTATGGACATGTACAATAGCGATGGTTCCAGGGCACAGATGTGTGGCAACGGAATCCGCTGTGTAGCAAAGTTCGTCTATGATAAGGGACTGACCGATAAAAAGCAGCTTCTGATCGAGACCCTCGGTGGGATTAAGGAGCTGGAGCTGACGACAGAGGACGGCAGAGTTACCTTCGTTACCGTCAATATGGGGAGTCCGATCCTGAAGCCCTCCCTGATTCCTGTGGTTTCAGAGAAGGACAGGATAATCAATGAGCCCATAACAGTCGGCGGTATAGAATATAAGATGACCTGTGTATCCATGGGCAATCCCCATGCGGTGGTCCCGGTTCCTGATACGAAGGCTGTGACCATTGAAGCGATTGGTCCCCTGTTCGAGCATCATGCCGCATTTCCCGAGCGGGTAAATACAGAGTTCATTCATGTGGTTGACAGAAATAGAATAGAGATGCGTGTCTGGGAGAGGGGCTCCGGAGAGACCCTAGCCTGCGGAACGGGAGCCTGTGCCAGTGTAGTGGCCGCCTATCTGAACGGCTATACGGACGCTGAGGTTACGGTTGCCTTGCTGGGAGGAGAATTGAAGATCAGGTATGATGTGGAGGAAAATACCGTCTATATGACCGGACCGGCCGTAACAGTATTTGAAGGAGACTATCCTTTGTAAGACCGCTTACAAATGGGAACCATCAGGTGCTGCAGCTGCCTATGGAAAAGCTGCTATCATAGGATGATATAGGGAAAGGCTTGGTAGAAAGTATGGTAAAAATTAATGAGAATTATTTGAAATTGCCCGGAAGCTACTTGTTCTCTACGGTTGGAAGGAAGACCAGGGAGTTTGCCGCAGCGAATCCGGATAAGAAAATCATTCGGCTGGGGATAGGGGATGTAACTCTGCCTCTGGCACCTGCAATCATCAATGCCCTGCATACGGCGGTTGATGAGATGGCAGATCAGGCAAGCTTTAAGGGTTATGCACCGGACCTTGGTTATGAATTCCTGCGTCAGGCAATCGCAGAGCAGGATTATAAGAACAGAGGGGTATCGATTGCGATTGATGAAATCTTTATCAGTGATGGTGCCAAGAGCGATTCCGGCAATATTCAGGAGATCTTTGATACAGACTGCAGGATTGCCGTCTGTGATCCTGTCTATCCGGTATATGTGGACTCCAATGCCATGTCCGGAAGAACCGGTGAATATCTGTCTGAGCAGGGAAAATGGTCCAATGTAATCTATATGCCCTGTATCAAGGAGAATAATTTTGCTCCCGAGCTGCCGAAGGAGCAGCCGGATCTGATCTATCTATGCTTCCCCAATAATCCGACCGGAGCCACAGTCACCAAGGAGGAGCTCCAGAAATGGGTGGATTACGCCAATCAGGTGGGAGCCGTCATCATCTATGACGCTGCTTATGAAGCCTATATTTCTGAGCCGCAGGTGCCTCATACCATCTATGAATGTGAGGGAGCGAAAACCTGTGCCATTGAGCTTCGAAGCTTTTCCAAAAGTGCCGGCTTTACAGGAACCAGACTTGCCTTTACGGTAGTCCCGAAGGAGCTGAAATGCGGTGATGTCTCCCTGAACAGTCTCTGGGCAAGACGTCATGGTACAAAGTTTAACGGAGCACCCTATATCGTTCAGGCTGCCGGTGCGGCTGTCTATACGGAAGAGGGCAGAAGGCAGACAGGAGAACAGATTGCTTATTATATGAACAATGCCAGAATCATCAGAGAAGGACTCATTGCTGCCGGTTATACAGTATCCGGCGGTGTGAATGCACCCTATATTTGGATGGAGACTCCCAAGGGAATGTCCAGCTGGGACTTCTTTGATTTACTGTTAAATAAGGTATATGTCGTGGGAACGCCCGGCTCCGGTTTCGGACCCAAGGGAGAGGGCTATTTCCGTCTTACCGGCTTCGGCTCCTATGAGAGTACCTTAGAAGCTATCGAAAGAATCAAGACCCTATAGTTCCCTGATGATGCCGACCCTGATGCCGGAATAAATGGGATTGACAGGAGCTGTCTCTTATTATAAGATGAGATTAGCAACACCCCCCTAGGGTGTGTACCTATTCAATGTCAGAGGCATCATGGAGGATATCATGAAAGCAGATAAAGCGAAGGTCAGCAGATTATTAAAGACGGCAAGAGGTCAGATTGACGGTATTCTCAACATGATTGAGGAGGACCGTTATTGTATCGATATATCCAATCAGATTATGGCAACGGAAGCGATCTTAAAGAAGGTCAATCTGGAGGTTCTTCATAGCCATATTGACTCCTGTGTGAAGGAGGCAGCAGAGACCGGTAATACTGCCGAGATGCTGGTTGAGATTCGGAATATCGTAGACAAGCTATCCAAATGATAAAGCTACACTTAAAACAGCGTGTGATTTATTTCTGAAGAATTTTTGGAAATCAATCATGCGCTTTGCATTTATTAGGACCTCTGTGATACTAAGCTGCTATTGGGATATATTGTATACCATTGGGCAAAGGAATCAACGACTTCCATCAGGATTAGTAAGTATCGTTTAGCCTTTTTGCATAGTTAATTCCGATCTATCCACCATCGGGAAATCTTGATAAATGTTCCCTGAAATGGTATACTAGCCGTTAGAGATTAACTTGATTTTTACGGTATAGGAGGCATAGAATGAGATATCCCAGTAAGCTTGAGAAGGGGAGTACCATTGGTGTGACGGCATGTTCAGCAGGGTATGAGTCGGAGGCGGATCTGGCTGCTTTAGCCAATGGAATCAGACATTTTAATGAAAGAGGATATGAGGTTCTGGTAACAGATAATGTATATACGGCCTATAAGGGAAGGAGCTCTGACGGAGCCACCCGTGCCAGGCAGCTGATGGACCTGTTTGATCACCATAAGGTCCGTTCCGTATTTGCTGCCTGTGGAGGAGATTATCTTTGCGAGCTATTGCCTTACATGGATTTTCGAGGCCTGGAAGCAGATCCGAAATGGGTTCAGGGCTATTCCGATACAACAGGGCTGACCTTTACCATCACGACAAATCTGGATATCGCTACCATCTATTCCTATAACTTCAGCACCTTCGGGATGGAGCCATGGCATCGGTCTCTGGAGGATAGCGTGAAAATCATGGAGGGTACCGATGTCGTACAACATAGCTTTGACCGTTATCAGGATGGGCACCTGGAGAAGGTGACCGGTTTGGAGACCTTTGATCTGACGCAGCCGGTAGAATGGAAGAATATCTACGGTAAGAACGGTAACAGAGAGGAACTGGTCATCAAGGGCAGGCTGCTGGGCGGCTGTCTTGACGTTTTACTGAATCTGATCGGTACCAAATATGATAAAACGCTGGAATTTATCAATCGATATCAGGAGGACGGTATCCTATGGTTCCTGGAAAGCTTTGATCTGGGCAGTGAAGCCTTGGTCCGGGGACTGTGGCAGCTTAGGGAGGCAGGCTGGTTTCAGCATGCGGCAGGCTTCATCTTCGGCAGACCGGCGATGTTTCAGTCCTATACGGATACCAGCTATGAAGAGGCAGTAGATACCATACTGGGAGAGCTTGGATTACCCATCATCTTGGATGCAGATATTGGACATAAACCACCTCAGTTTGCCATGGTAAACGGGGCGATGGCAGAGATTAGAAGCATAGGCGGTAAAGGAAGTATTCAAATTGAGCGAAGGTAGGTTACCATAAGGATGGGTGTTCAGGATCAGCAGGAAAATAAGATAGAGGAAGCCCCTAAAGAGGAGAGTAAGACAGAAGTAGAGAGTAAGACAGAAGAGGAGAGCAAGACAGAAGAGGAGAGTAAGACAGAAGAGGTGTGTAAGACAGAAGAGGAGTGTAAGACAGAAGAAGAGAGTATGATAGAAGTAGAGAGTAAGACAGAAGAAGAGAGTAAGACAGAAGAGGAGTGTAAGACAGAAGAAGAGAGTATGATAGAAGTAAAGAGTAAGACAGAACAGGAGGATCAGGGACCGGAGAATACAATAAAGGAAGACCCGGAGCAATCCTCTTCAAAGTGTACATTAAGAAAGAGGATGAAGTCCCGTTTACAAAGCCTGGGTCGGAAGTCGGATCGGCTTCCGATCCGCAATGTTACTGGGCCCTTGTTTTGCTTTACAGGGCTGCTGATTTATCTGGAGCTCGTATTCCATCTGCTAAGCTACAGAGCCATGGATGGGAAGCTGATCTATCCCGTATTATTTGCGATCCCTGTCGGGATATTGCTGACGATACTAACCGGCTTCCTTCCGCCAAAGGTCAACCGGATCATCTTATGGGTACTAACCACTCTTACCTGCCTGATTTTTGCGCTTCAGCTGGTCTATTATGATGTGTTTAAGACCTATTTTTCTTTTCAAACCCTTGGGATCGCAGGAGATGCGGTGCAGGATTTCAAATCTGAAACCCTGTCAGCCATCCTTCAGAATCTGCCGGGGTTGATTCTGATCTTTCTTCCCTTACCGGTACTGGCTGTTTTATTACATAATTTCTTCCTTTGTGAACAGAGGAAGCTAAAGGAGCAGGGTATCCTGGCAGCTGTTATGGTTACTCTGCAGCTATTTGCGCTTGTGACCTTGCTCTTATTTGGGAAGTCAGATTATTCCCCCTATGATCTGTATCATTATAGCAAGGTGCCGGAGCTTTGTGGTAAGCAGCTTGGGATCCTTACCCTGATGCGCTTTGATCTGGCCCAACTGCTAACGGAGGAGGAGCAGCTTGTTCTGACGGACGGAGATGCCATCCTCTGGGAGGTCCCGGAGCCTACAGTGGCACCGACAGCGGAACCGACTGCTAAACCGACAGTGAAGCCGGAGTCAAAGTCTACAGCTACCCCTAAACCGGGAAGACCGAATGCCACACCGACGCCATCTCCTCTGCCTACACCAACGCCGATCGATACCTCACCGAATGTGATGAATATAGACTTTACAGAGTTGGCGGAGAAGGAAAAGGACATAACGATAAAAACGCTCCATCAGTATTTTGCAACAGCGGCACCGACAAGGAAGAATGAATATACCGGCAAATTCAAGGGCTATAACCTGATTATGATAACAGCAGAGGGCTTTTCGCCTTATGCCGTCCATGAAGAGCTGACCCCTACCCTCTACCGTTTGACAAATGAGGGCTTTATCTTCAAGAATTTCTATACCGCCCTGTGGCAGACCAGCACCAGTGACGGGGAATATGTTGCCATGACCGGCTTGATACCGGTCGGAACCAGAAGTATGTTTCGCACCAGGAATAATCTGATGCCCTTTTCCTTAGGCCATCAGTTTAACCTGCTTGGAGTCGAAAGTAAGGCCTATCACAATCATACCCACACCTATTATCAGCGCAATAAGACTCACCCAAATCTGGGGTATCTATTCAAGGCGAAGGGGAATGGCCTGATTTTGGAATCCGATGTCTGGCCGGAGTCCGACCTGGAAATGATCAATCATACGGTAGAGGAATATACGGATGAGGACCCCTTCCATGTATATTACCTCACGGTAAGCGGACACATGAATTATACCTTTGTTGGAAACAGTATGGCCTATAAGAACCGTGACCTGGTAAAGGACCTGCCCCTATCCTCTGACTGCAAGGCCTATATTGCCTGTCAGATTGAGCTGGACAGAGCATTGGAGCAGCTGATCAGGATGCTGGAGGAGGCAGGAGTAGCGGATAAGACCGTCATCGCCCTAAGTGCCGATCATTATCCCTATGGCTGGGAGAAGGAGAAGCTGGACGAGATCGCGGGGCATGAGGTTGACCCGGTCTTTGAAGTGTATAAGAACCATTTCATACTCTGGAATCCCGGGATGGAGAAGGTAGTAGTGGAGGAGCCCTGCTCCAGTCTGGATATCCTTCCGACCTTATCGAATCTCTGGGGTTTGCCCTATGATTCCAGACTCTTGATGGGACGGGATATCTTCTCGGATGCGGAGCCTCTGGTCATCTTAAGCAACAGGAGCTTTATTACGGACAAGGTGAAGTATAATTCCGAGACAGGTGAAATCCTTCCGATGACGGACGAAGCCCTGCCGGAGGACTATATCAAGAATATCAATAAGACCATAAAGAATAAGTTCATGGTGTCGGAGGCCATCGTGAAGAAGGATTACTACCGTTCCTTATTTCCGAACTTTCCTGAGGATTTTCAATAAGGCTTCATAAGGAATAGCTATAAGAAAAATAATTTTTTCTCTTGCATCCGGAAATAATATATGATAATATAAGTCAACAACAAAGATGTTGGGCTTGAAGAACAGGTCACATCTTTGTTTTTTTACAAACATAAGCAATGAAACGAACAATATAGAACAGCAATAGAATAGAGATATCGGCGAAGAAGGAGACTTTATCCTGCCGAATAGCCTTAAGACAGGAAGGGCAAGCCACCGACTGAGAGCATGCCCATGGTGATAAGCAGGATACGGAACACTCCGGAGCCCGTGGCCCGAAGGAAGAGTAGGTCCACGCGTTGCACACGTTACAGGCATAAGAGCGGGGAGCTTTTGCTTCCAATTCGGGTGGTACCACGGGTATCCGCATGCAGAGCGGATCAAAGCTTTGAACTTTATCTCGTCCCGGAGAATTCTGATTTTCATCAGAGTTCTCCGGGACGTTTTTCGTGAAGGCAAAGTGAGCAACCCACCTTCTCACAGAACCTGAAAACCATAGGTTTTCAGGATGAGAAAGCTTAGCTGCTCCGGGCAAAGCAATTTGCCAGGGAGCAGGAAAGCTTTCTCATCTGAGGGACATACGATGTATGTACAGAAGTTCTGTGAGAAGGGAGAGAAAGCGAGCGCGCCCACGACCCGTAAACTGCGAAGCAGTTTAAAGGGTTCGTGAGTAGCTGCTCCGGGCAAAGCAATTGCCAGGGAGCAGGAAAGCTTTCTCATCTAAAGGACATACGATGTATGTACAGAAGTTCTGTGAGAAGGGAGAGAAAGCGAGCGCGCCCACGACCCGTAAACTGCGAAGCAGTTTAAAGGGTTCGTGAATAGCTGCTCCGGGCAAAGCAATTTGCCCTATCAAAAATAAAAATATATGATACTATAAAGGAGGGAATATTATGGAATTCGTTACCGGTATCAGAGAAAAGGATACACTGGAAATCAAAGACATAGTAGGGAGGGAGCTGAACGGTAACGTTAAGCTGAACGGTACCATACACACGATCCGGGATATGGGTGAATTTGCTTTCATCGTTCTAAGAAAGAGAGAGGGCTTGGTTCAATGTGTTTATGAGGCTGCTGCACAGACCGGATGTTCCTTAAAGGAGCTGAAGGAGGGTATGGCCATTGTGGTGGAGGGAAGCCTCCGGGAAGAGGAAAGGGCCCCTCAGGGCTTTGAGATCTGCCTTACAAGCATCGCCATCCTGTCTTCCCCCAAGGAAGGAAGTATGATGCCGGTACCGATCAGCAAATGGAAGATGAAGACATCCCTGGAGACGAAGTTGTCCTATCGGCCCGTAGCCTTAAGAAATATTAGGGAAAGAGCGATCTTTAAGCTTCAGGAGGGTATTGTCAGAGGCTTCCGTGATTTCATGTTTTCTCAGGATTTTACAGAGATTCGTACACCCAAGCTGGTGGCAGGAAATGCCGAAGGCGGAGCGAATGTCTTCAAGCTTGAGTACTTCGGTAAGAAGGCCTTCCTGGCACAGAGTCCCCAGTTCTATAAGCAGACCATGGTAGGGGTATATGACAGAGTATTTGAAGCGGCTCCGGTATTTCGGGCTGAGAAGCATAACACCACCAGGCACCTGAACGAATATACCAGTCTGGACTTTGAGATGGGATATATCAGCGGCTTTGAGGACATCATGGATATGGAGACTGAGATGCTCCGTTATGTCTTCCGGCTGCTGGAGGAGAAATACGAGAAGGAATTGAAGCAGTTGGAGGTAACACTTCCCGAAATCACCGGAATCCCCTCAGTACGCTTTGACGAGGCAAAGCAGCTGGTCGCAGAGAAATATGACCGTAAAATCAGAAATCCCTATGATCTGGAGCCGGAAGAGGAGCTGCTGATCGGACGGTATTTTAAAGATGAATATAACAGTGATTTTGTATTTGTAACCCATTATCCCTCTAAGAAGAGACCCTTCTATGCGATGGATGATCCTTCAGACCCGAAGTTCACCTTAAGCTTTGACCTGCTCTTTAAGGGTATGGAGATTACCACGGGTGGTCAGAGAATACATGATTATGAGGAGCAGGTAGCCAAGATGAGGGCCAGAGGGATGGATCCGGAGGAGTTCACCAGCTTCCTGATGATTCATAAGCATGGAATGCCACCCCACGGCGGGCTGGGAATTGGTCTGGAACGGTTGACCATGAGACTGATCGGAGAACAGAATGTCAGGGAGACCACCCTCTTCCCGAGGGATGTCTCCAGACTGGAGCCATAAGAGAGAATAAGGAGGAGCCGGAATGGAAATTAATGAGAAGACGGTAGATTATGTAGCGGCACTGGCGAAGCTTTCGGTATCAGAGGAGGAGAAGGCCAAGGTTGCCAAGGAGCTTTTTCGCATCCTGGAGTATATCGAGACAATGAACGGCCTGGACACGGAGGGAGTGGAAGCTATGTCCCATGTGCTTCCGATCAGTAATGTGTTCCGGGAGGATGTGGTTACCAATCAGGAGGACAGAGAAGCCTTACTCTTCAATGCCCCGGAGAAGAAGGACGGAAGCTACGTTGTTCCTAAAACAGTGGAATAAGATGAGGTTATATATACGGAGGTGACTATGGATATCACAAGAATGACGGCGCTGGAGCTTGGTAGACGGATCAGGCAGAAGGAACTATCCGTTGCGGAAGCTGTCAGAGCCCAGATCGATAGAATCAAGGAGCAGGAACCGACCTGCCATAGCTATATCACCCTGCTGGAGGAAGAGGCATATCAGAGAGCCTCGGAGGTTCAGAAGCAGTTGGATGCAGGAGAGCTGGCAGATTCTCCTCTGGCCGGAGTTCCGATGGCAATCAAGGACAATATCTGTACGAAGGGTGTGCAGACCAGCTGCGCTTCCAAGATCTTAAGCGGATTTGTACCTACCTATGATGCCACAGTGGTGACTAAGCTGAAGAAGGCAGGAGCAGTTCTGCTCGGTAAGACAAACATGGACGAATTCGCCATGGGAAGTACAACAGAGACCTCCTGCTACGGAGTAAGCAGAAATCCTTGGAATCCGGACCATGTACCGGGTGGCTCCAGCGGTGGATCAGCCACAGCAGTGGCTGCGGGAGAGGCCTTCTATGCCCTGGGCTCCGATACCGGCGGTTCCATCCGCCAGCCTGCCGGCTACTGCGGATTGACCGGTATAAAGCCTACCTATGGTACGGTATCCCGATATGGCCTGATTGCTTATGCTTCCTCCCTGGACCAGATCGGTACCTTGGGCAGGAATGTATCCGACTGTGCGGCTTCTCTGGAGATCATTACCGGACAGGATTCCATGGATTCCACTTCGGTAGCCCATAAGGATACTGCCTATTCAGAAGCCCTGAAGGAGGATGTCAGGGGATTAAGAATCGGTATTCCGAAGGATTATCTGGGAGAGGGACTGAATGAGGAAGTGAAGGCTGCCATCCTAAAGGCTGCTGCCCAGCTACGCAGTCAGGGAGCCAGTGTTGAGGAATTTGAGCTGAAGGCAGTGGATTTTGCGGTTCCCTCCTACTATGTTATCGCCTGTGCGGAAGCCAGCTCCAATCTGTCCCGCTTCGACGGTGTGAAATACGGATTTCGTACGGAGGAGTATGAAGGGCTGCAGGAGCTCTATAAGAAAACCAGGAGCGAGGGCTTCGGAGAAGAAGTAAAACGAAGAATTATGATCGGAGCCTTTGTGCTAAGCTCAGGCTACTATGATGCCTTTTATAATAAGGCGCTGAAGGTTCGCGCAGTGATTAACCGGAGCTTTCAGAGGGCCTTTGAAAAATATGATATCCTGCTTGGACCGATTGCGCCTTCTACCGCACCCAAGCTGGGAGAGAGTCTTTCAGATCCCTTGAAGATGTATCTGGCGGACATCTATACTGTATCCGTCAACCTGGCAGGCCTTCCCGCGATCAGCCTGCCCTGCGGACTGGACAGTAAGGGCTTGCCGATCGGACTTCAGCTCATCGGCAGACATTTCGGTGAGAAGGATATCCTACGGGCCGCTTACAGCTATGAACAATCCCGTCCTTGGGGTTTTCCTGATCAGAGACAGGACTTCTCGGACAGGAAGGAGGGAAGGATATGAAAACATATGAAACTGTCATAGGCCTTGAGGTTCATGTGGAGCTGGCAACGAAGTCCAAGATCTTCTGTGCCTGTACCACCCAATTCGGGGGAGAACCGAATACCCATTGTTGTCCGGTATGCACCGGCATGCCCGGAACCCTTCCCGTCCTTAACAAGCAGGTGGTGGAGTATGCCATTGCGGCAGGCTTAGCATTAAATTGTTCGATCACCCAGAAATGTAAATTTGACCGTAAGAACTATTTCTATCCCGATCTTCCTAAGGCATATCAGGTCTCACAGCTCTATCTGCCGATCGCAAGAGACGGTGGCATTGAGATTGAAACGATGGCCGGGAAGAAGACGGTAAGAATTCATGAGATCCATATGGAGGAGGATGCCGGTAAGCTGATTCATGATCCTTGGGGGGACTGTACCCTGGTGGATTTCAATCGCTGTGGGGTGCCTCTGATCGAGATCGTCAGTGAACCGGATATGCGGTCTGCTGAGGAAGTAGTGGCCTATCTGGAGAAGCTGAAGCTGATCCTACAGTATCTGGGGGTATCCGACTGTAAGATGCAGGAGGGGTCTCTTCGTGCGGACATCAACCTGTCTGTCAGGGAGCTGGGAGCAGCGGAATTCGGAACCAGGACAGAGATGAAGAACATGAACTCCTTTAAGGCGATTGCCAGAGCAATCGAAGGAGAGAGAAAGCGTCAGATAGAGCTCTTGGAGTTTGGGAAGAAGGTCATTCAGGAGACCAGGCGCTGGGATGATAATAAGGATTCCAGCTTCGCCATGCGTTCCAAGGAGGATGCACAGGATTACCGCTATTTCCCCGAACCGGATCTTCCTCCGATTGAAATCAGTGATGACTGGCTGGATCTGATCCGGAAGAGACAGCCGGAGCTTAGGGATGAGAAGATGCTCCGTTATCAGAAGGAATTCGAGATTCCTGCTTATGATGCATCGATCATTACATCCTCCAAGCATCTGGCCGATTTGTTTGAAGGAACAACTGCCCTCTGCGGTAAGCCCAAGGAGGTATCCAACTGGCTGATGGTAGAGACCATGCGGCTCCTGAAGGAAGGAGAAATGGATGCGGAGGAGATCACCTTCAGTCCTGCCCAGCTGGCGAAGCTGATTCAGATGGTGGATAGCAATCAGATCAACCGGACGGTTGCCAAGGAAGTGTTTGAGAAAATCTTCAAGGAGAATGCAGATCCTGAAGCATATGTGGAGCAGCATGGATTGGGTATGGTAGCAGACTCCGGCCTCCTGCGTACTGCCATTCAGAAGGTCTTGTCAGAAAATCCTCAATCCGTAGCGGATTATCAGAGTGGTAAGGTAAAGGCGATGGGCTTCCTCGTCGGTCAAACCATGAAGGAAATGAGGGGTAAAGCAGACCCGGCAGCAGTAAATCAGCTGGTGAGGGAGCTGTTAGATTCCATGTAGTCTTATGTTGCTATACCGGAGCTAGTGTATATAACCGGGTCCTCTGAAGCCTTTGCTTCCGAGAGCCCGGTTCTTGTGTGCCCGGTGGGCACACGTTCTAACGGGTGAAAGTCCCCAATCCGCCCGGCAGTGGGAAGGATACAGCCAAAGCCAAGGGTGTCCATCGTGAGGTGGAATCTGAAGAAAGGATTAGGCAAA